>NZ_PNMA01000172.1 GCF_013823385.1 Hyphomonas sp. | reverse complement strand
CGACCCCATAACGGACATTAGGTTCTGTGGAAGTGGCCGCAACTAAGTGCGCCAAGTGCGTTGCGCGACAAGAATACGTCACGGTTCATTTCGCATAATCCGTGCTGAAGCTCCCAGCGGAAAGGTGAGCAGACAAATCTTCGGTCGTGAGATCTTCATAGATTGTCGAGGTGCGGTTGAACCACTTTGCACGATAAGCGCTCATCCAAACGAGGCGACGCTCAATACCAGTGGTTACAGGATCATCGGTTAGCTCGACCGTAATCCGCCTTAGCTTCACACCTTCGCCGAAAGTTGCGGCTAGGTCATCGGGATCGACCAACTCTACACTCGCTGGCTCGGCGATGTCGCCGAAGGTTACCAGCAGCGGAAACGCTGACCGCTCCGGAAGCGTTGCGTTTGCTGGCCACATGCGCGGCACCTCGACCACCCCCTTTATCAGCAGAACATTGTCGAAGGATTCGGCCCACGGCTCACCCTGAATCTTGGGCGCGAGCATCTGCATGACCCGCGCCGCCCAGTCGACGTCGTTACTTGACCGAGGCAGCGCAAATAGCGTCTTTCCGCCAGGCAGATCGACCGCTACGGCCTCGCCGCGAAACTTGTAGTAAATCTGCCTGCCTGCAAGCCCGCCCGCTGAGGCCGCACCTCCGAGCGACTGCTCGACCTGAATGACACTCGATCCGGTTTTCACTCCCTCGGGCGTTTCGACCTCGACTGTCAGGCGGTAGCGGTAGTCCGGAGCCTTGTCCTCCACGAGCGCGCAGCCTGAGACCAAAAGCGCGGCAAGCGCCAACCATGTCGTTTGAAGGACGCGCACCAAACCGTTTCTCCGCCTCATCGCATGATCGCAGCAGCAATCGCATGATTAGATGAAGAAATTATCAGTAGTAGGCTCCCCAGCCAAGCCACGGGAACCGGGATGGCAGCTAACCACCCAGTTTCAGTCATTCCCGGCAGCGCGGCGCGTTCCTAAAACCGGACGGGCAGCTTAGGCGAGATTTC
>NZ_PNMA01000171.1 GCF_013823385.1 Hyphomonas sp. | reverse complement strand
CGGTCAGCAGGATGCCAATGCCACCCGTCAGCGTGGTCAGCACCGCAAACCACCACGCCCAGCGGTGGATCGATTCCATCGTGGCGTTGAACCCCATCGTCCAGCGCCAGAACAGCGCTGCACGTTCGGAGGCTGTGCCGCGATCGGTGATCTGCTCGATCTCGCGCTCGCCGCCATAACGTCCGACCGCAAGGATAGTGCCCCCGTGCATCGCGAACAACAAAGTCGATCCGTAAAGGAACACAATCGAAAGCGCGTGGAACGGATTGTAGAATAAATTGCCGTAACGGATCGAAAACGCCGCCGTCCAATCAAGGTGCGGGAAAATCCCGAACGGCACCGCTTCGGACCAGCTTCCCATCAGCACCGGGCGGATAAAGCCGAGCACCAGCATCAACCAGATGGCGGACGCAAATGCCCATGAGATGTGCGTGCCCATGCCGAGCGTCACCGCGCGGCGATAGGTGCGTGCCCACCACAGGATGACCGAGGCGGTGAAGAAGAACCCCGCGATCAGCCACCAGCCGCCCTCGGCCAGCGGCGGCAACACCCGCAGGCCATATTGCGGCCCCGGCGGCTCCAGCGCGAGCCAGGGGAGCTGACGAACGAATTCGACCGGGCTCCAATTAACCGACGCCCACATGTTGAGCCCGATAATCTCAAACGCGATCAGCCCAAACACCAGCGAAATCGTGCCGAGCCAGCCGAGGTAAATGGGTCCGATCTGCGCATTGCCGATCTTGCCCGCCCAATAGTTGAACCCGCCGGCCGCGGTGCGCGGGCCGCTGGCGTCGTCCATTGGCGGCCCCATTTCAGGGGCGGCGCGCAACTGAACCTGGGTGAAGATATTTTGATAGCTTGCCATGACTTACGCCCTTCCCTTCATGCCCAGATCGGCAGGTTGAGCCACCAGGTCCACCATTCGGGCCAGCCGCGTGTCCAAAGCGGCCCGGAAATGATGATGCACACCGCACTCCAGAACACCGCACTCAGCGCCAGGAACAGCCCCAGCCGGT
>NZ_PNMA01000170.1 GCF_013823385.1 Hyphomonas sp. | reverse complement strand
CGCAGGCACGCTTGATGCGGTGCGCGCCACCTGCAAGGCATCGGCGAGTTGCGGATCTTGCACCGGGCTGGTCGAGACGCTGCTCGCTATCAGCCTGGGTGACGAATACGCAGGCGAACGTACCGCCAAGCCGATGTGCAAATGCACCAGCTTCACCCATGACGAGGTGCGCGCGCTGATCGTCGAACGCGGTTTCCGCCATATCCCGCAGGTCATGCAGGAGCTGCATTGGGCCACGCCCGATGGCTGCGCGTCCTGCCGCCCGGCACTCAATTATTACCTGCTGTGTGCGTGGCCCGGCGAATATGTCGATGACCAGCAGAGCCGCTTCGTCAACGAACGGATGCACGCCAATATCCAAAAGGACGGCACCTATTCGGTAGTTCCTCGCATGTGGGGCGGGCTTACCAACCCGAAAGAGTTGCGCGCCATTGCCGATGTCGTTGAGAAATACGACGCGCCGATGGTCAAGGTGACCGGCGGACAACGGCTCGACATTTTCGGCATCAAGAAGGAGGATCTGCCCGCCGTCTGGGCTGATTTGGGCGCCGCCGGGATGGTCTCCGGCCATGCCTATGGCAAGGCGCTGCGCACCGTGAAAACATGCGTCGGCAGCGAATGGTGCCGTTTCGGCACGCAGGATTCCACCGGGCTGGGCGTCAAGCTGGAACGCAAGTTCTGGGGCAGCTGGATGCCGCACAAGTTCAAGATGGCGGTGTCAGGGTGCCCGCGCAATTGCGCCGAGGCGACGATCAAGGACTTCGGCGTGATCTGCGTCGACAGCGGTTATGAACTGCATGTGGGCGGAAATGGCGGTATCCACCTGCGCGGCACCGATCTGCTCTGCAAGGTGGCGACCGAGGACGAGGCGATCCACATGGCCGCCGCTTTCGTCCAGCTCTACCGCGAACATGCCCGCTATCTGGAGCGCACCGCGCCGTGGATCGAGCGGATGGGGATGGACTGGCTGCGCGCGCTGCTGATCGATGACATCGCTGGGCGCGATGCGCTGGCCGCGCGCTTCTGGGTGG
>NZ_PNMA01000169.1 GCF_013823385.1 Hyphomonas sp. | reverse complement strand
ATCGAAGAACGAGAGTCTGCTCGAAGACGCGCGCCGCGACTGGAGTGCCATCGGCGGCCTTGCTGCCGACATTCAGCCGCTTTCGAACTGGAAGATCGATCAGGCGGTTCCGTTTCGCGAAGGAATCCTGTTCGTCACTTACCCGACCCTTCGGAGCCAGCGTCAGGATGCCACGCGCCTCAAGCAACTACTGGACTGGGCGGGCGAGGATTTCGACGGTGTCATCGCCTTCGACGAGAGCCACGAGATGGGCGGGGTTGCGGGAGGCGAGGGCGCCCGGGGCACGAAAAGCGGATCCTTGCAGGGCATCGCCGGCGTACTGCTGCAAAACAATTTGCCCAATGCCCGGGTTATCTACGCCTCTGCAACCGGGGCCTCGGAGGTCAACAACCTTGCCTATGCCGTGCGGCTCGGTCTGTGGGGACCGGGCACTGCGTTTGCCAACCGCGAAGATTTCATCAGCCAGATCAGGGCAGGGGGCATCGCAGCGATGGAACTCGTGTCGCGCGACCTCAAGGCACTCGGGCTCTATCAGGCGCGCGCGCTCAGCTTTGCAGGGGTCGAATACGACATCCTGAAGCATGATCTGACCGCCGAGCAGATCGCGGTCTATGATACTTATGCGGATGCCTGGGCGATCATCCATCAGAACATGGAGGAAGCGCTGGAGCTCACCGGCGTGGTCGATGAAATCGGCGGCGCAACGCTCAACAGCGGCGCAAAAGCTGCGGCACGCAGCCGGTTTGAAAGCACCAAGCAGCGGTTCTTCAACCAGCTGCTGCTGTCGATGAAGCTGCCAACGCTGATCGCTGCCATCAATCATCATCTGGACCGGGACGAGGTGGTGGTGGTTCAGCTGGTCTCGACTGCCGAAAGCATCCTCGATCGCCGTCTCGACAGCCTTTCGCCAGAAGAGCGCGCGGAGCTCGACCTCGACCTCAGCCCGCTCGACGCTGTGATCGAGTACCTCGAACGCGCCTTCCCCACGCAACAGATGCAGGTATTCGTCGATGATACCGGCACCCAGCGCTCTG
>NZ_PNMA01000168.1 GCF_013823385.1 Hyphomonas sp. | reverse complement strand
TTCCGGCGTGTGACGGGTCAGAATTGCTGATTGGAAGCGTGGATGTGGAGAATTTTCCAGTCGCCGCCGCGTCGCACCAGCACGATCGTGCGCCTCCCGAGCCGCTCGGGATTGTCGAAATGGAAGGTGCACAGCGCCATGTCACCGTGGAGTTGCACGAGCAGGTCGTGAATGAGATCAGGACGATGATACGGCGGACCTGTCCGTTCTTTGGGCAAGGCGAGCGCAATGCGACGCATCGCGGCAGGCATGCCGCTCGCTCGCTTGAGGCTTTCCCGCGTGGGGGCAGACTGATTCGTTCCGGCATAGATGCCGTCGAAGCTGGTAGCCTCGGGGGCGAAGGCCGTTTCCATGGCAGCAAGGTCGCAGGCCGCGAAACTGCGCAGGAAGCTCATCAAGACTGCCTCTGCCGAACCCGCCTCGTCGCCGTCCAAGGCGATCTGAGGGGTTGCCGCGGCCAACAACCCGATCCCCATCGCTTCGCGTCGGTTGCTTTGCCCGGCCATAACCGACTCCCGCTTTGCCTGAATTCATCCTGCCCCATGCCTAACCCGGAACGGCGACGAAAGCACCCCCGAGACGACAGATTGCAAATCCGCCATTAACCCTCGCACCCCGCAGAAATGCGCGCACTTTACAGTGGGGTGTAAAATTTACCGACACTTAAGGTCTCGCTCGTAGAAGCTGTCTGGCATGCACCAGAGGCCCCGCGCGCGATGATCCGCCTGTTCAAGCATTACATCCCCAATGCCGTGCTGCTGCTCGGGCTGCTCGATCTCGGGCTGCTGGTGCTGGCGAGCGAGATCGCGTGGCAGTGGCGTGCGGTGCAGATCGGCATGGATGCCGGCGCGCTGGGTGGGCGCGGATGGGCCTTGCTTGGCACCGCGATGGTCATCTGGCTGGCGATGATTGCAGTTGGAGTCTACGGACCCTACGCCCTGCGGAGCCTGCGCTTTGCCGGGGCACGGGTGCTGGTGGCGATCAGCCTCGGCATCATCGCGCTTGCCGTGATTGATTTCATCATCCGCAGCGACGTC
>NZ_PNMA01000167.1 GCF_013823385.1 Hyphomonas sp. | reverse complement strand
GCCGAGCAGGTGAGTGCGCGCATTTGCTATGAATTGGGTCTGCCGGCAGACCTTCACGAAAGCCATGCCAGCTACGTCTCGCACTGGCTGGAGATCCTCAAGGCCGACAAGACGGCGATCATCACCGCAGCCGCGAAGGCCGATCAGGCGTTCAACCATCTTGCGGCCTATTCGGGCTTCCAGAGCGAACCTGCCGGCGAAGAGGGGGAGGAAGCCGATGAGACGGCGCCAGTTCCGGCTTTTGCTTGAGCCGGCACCGCAGGAGGTCGTTTGCCTCACCCAGCTTCACCGTTATGCGGGCGATGTTGCAGGCCGGAGGAGGGCGCCGATCGGCGAGGAGCTGGACCAGCATATCGCAGGCCTGTTCCCCCAGAGGGACCCGCGCCAGGTGCTGGACGGCCTTCTCGGCAAGGGGGGCGTCGGTTGGTCGCTTGGCACAGTTCCGGGTCAAGGCCGATCGCTCATCATCCAGACAACCGAGGCGGGCGTTGCGGTCTCGGCAATAGCGAGGATCCTCGAACAGATTGCGCCAGGGGCGCTCCTGCGACCGATGATCTACGAGCCGTTGCTGCTGGAGAACCCGAGCGAGCACTGCGGCAGCCTGCATTGAGGAAAGGGGGATGGGGCCATTGCATCTTGCAATGGAAAGGAAGCCTCATGTCCTGCGACATTGATTACCGTTACCGCCGCGCACTCCAGCCCGATGGGCTGACGACCTTCGAAAATGCGCTGCGAGCATTGAACGAGGCCGTGGATGATGTCCGTCTGGCAGGCCGGCAGGCCGCAACCTGTCCGGCAGTGCTGCTGCTGACGCGCCACCTTCAACGCATTGCTGACGGAAGGCCGACCGAATGTGAGGCAGACGACCAGGCTCTGCGGTCCCAATGCATTGAACGCCTTGCCGAGCTCAAACACAGGCCTGCGATCATTGCGCTGGTCAAACGCGGGATCGACTATCGTCCCGAAGAACTGCGCCACTACCGGCGCGAGGGCACGCGGGCGCTGCGCCAGATCGCAGCAGGGATCGGGCTCGAGCACGCCGATTATC
>NZ_PNMA01000166.1 GCF_013823385.1 Hyphomonas sp. | reverse complement strand
GTAAGCGTCCGGTGAGGACCGTCGCATACGATGGCCGCTTTCGGGACGAGGGCCGAGAGGTCGGAATGGCCGAAAGTGGGTGGATAGGAGAATGGCTGCTTTCGAAGCTTCATCAGGGTGCTGGAACCGTGATCGCCTCACTACTTTGTCGTAATGTCAGAGATGAGTTCTAGACCGCGGCGAAAGTCGTTGGCGACTTCATCTGCATTCCCGTCATTTGCGCGCAAAGAAGTTAAAATGCCGCGATACCCCAGGCCGCTAGCGGTGCAAAATACGTTGCGTATCTCCCCCTCGATAAGCACTACAGAACATCCCACTGGCCTTTCGATCACTTGGCCGTTAGAAAATCGGAAAGTCGCTGACCCCTCATAGGTTTTGCCGGAAAGACGGTCTGAGCTTTGATTGAAATCGACGGAGGATAGGCTGGCGGCCTGGGGTATCGCAACAACGTTCCTCGCACCGCCCATTTCCCTAGGTTCTGTAATTGAGACGTCGTAATCTAGGCCACGAGTGTCAGTCAGCGGCACTCCTATCCGAACGTTAGGGAGCCGAAGAGGGGATGCTTGGGTACCCTTGCCCTCTGCGAGAGCAGCGTTGATCTCTTTATCTTTCATGCCATTCAGGCTGTAGACCCGCCCAGGCGACAATTCGAACACCACTTCGCCCACCTGAACATAGACTGTTTCATTGCGCCAGTCCCGATCTGCTATTGGATCTCCAAGGCTGCACGATGGCGACAAAAGAAACAGCACTATCGATGCAACGACGGCCCGGGCACGCGCTGCACTGCCTGCTTGCAGTGAGCGATTGTAAACGCAGCTCTTGTGCACTTGCAGCATTCGAGACTGATGCCCCGCAGACCTCCGGTTCTCATTGAGCAACGTCTTCGGCATAGTTGCGACCTCGCCTTTCAATTTGTAAGGCAATCTGCGTGCTACTCCTGCAAATGCAAGCAGTTAATCGTATGCTTTGCAAAGGCCACAAAGGGAGGTGCCTAGAGCAATTGAGCGACGTCTTGATCCCAGCGCTGGCCGCCAGCTGGAATGACCAC
>NZ_PNMA01000165.1 GCF_013823385.1 Hyphomonas sp. | reverse complement strand
CCGCAGCCACATGCTCCAGCGAGCCCTCGCGTACGGTGTGCCGGTAGGTCCAGCACTTCAAATCATCGATCCGGAATGTGGCCCTGAACACGAACATCCCACACGATGTCTCGACTTTTCCGGACGAAGACATATGTATTATTGCACTGCTTAAATCCAACTTGTCGACCATTTACCCTGATCGTCGCCACTTCAATATCATTGGGAACTTGGAATAGACTCCCCTGAACTTCAACGGCACGCGGACCGGAAGCACGGAGCTTGGTCATATCTTTGGCCGGGAGAGACACACCAAGGCACGGGCCACCTGCCTGATCTAAATGCCCAGACTCGACTCCGTCCGCGAACACTAGGCTCAGTGTGCCGCGAAAGCTGCGAACGGGTGGTGTCGAAGCAGTCTCCGCCCCTTTGCCATCCATAGTAGCGCAGCCTGTCATTAGCAGGGCAAGAAGCAGAATCTGCTCACGGGCAATCATTTGGGGCAGAACCTCTGACGATCTGACAGCGAAGCGTTGTTCACTCGCGGCCCTTCCCACCCCTGCATATATCCTTGCAAAGCGCTGGTCTGCTCGGCGGTGAGGGCAGGGCCAGAAAGAACGTTTGTAGCGTAGGTGCCATTTCCGAACGAGCAGATCATAAAAGCATTGTTCGCCGTCATCAGATAGGCCGCGCCTGTCGTCGAGCTTCGGGCAGCAATATTATCGCCAGGGCCAGGAGTTGTATCGGTCCCTGGCGCGGCTGAGTGAGTATGTGCTCCAGCCTGACCCGCTCCCAAAGCGCCTGGCCTTCCAACGGTAACGGATGTTCCGCCTCCGCAATTAACTTCCGTGGTCTTCATCTGTCGGTTGGTGATCGAATCGGGGGTCACGATGTAGAATGTCTCACCATGAACACCGAGAGGGATGTCGCCTCCATCTGTAGTTTTCTTGGTTTTTTTGAGCAGTGACGACAATCTCGGACATCTTCTGCTGTTCAGGTGTCGGAGAAGTCGGATCGCCGGGCTGCTGAGCGGATTCTGGAGTTTCCACGCAGTTGGGATCGTTTGCTGCGCAA
>NZ_PNMA01000164.1 GCF_013823385.1 Hyphomonas sp. | reverse complement strand
CGAAGCAGCAGTGGTCGACGATGTCGTCGTAGGATTTGAAGATGCGGTTCGACAGCCAGTTGTCACGCATGAACTGCCAGACATTTTCGACCGGGTTGAGCTCGGGGCATCGCGGCGGCAGCGGCAACAGGGTGATGTTCGGCGGGACGACCAGCTCGGCCGAACCGTGCCATCCGGCTTGATCAAGGATGACGACGGCATGGGCGCCGGGCGCCACTTGGAAGGCGATCTCTTCAAGATGCATGCTCATTGCCTCGCTGTTGCAGCGGGGCATGACGATGCCTGCAGCCTTGCCTTGGGCAGGACAGATCGCACCAAAGATCCAGGCCGAGGATCGCCGCTGATCGCGAGGAGCTGAGGGACGCGTGCCGCGCCTCGCCCAGCGCCGGGTGAGCTTCGTCTGTTGGCCGATCCGGGCTTCATCCTGCCACCAAAGCTCTATGGGCGTTCCTTCGGGGAGGCCTTTGCGGATTTGCGCCAGACGGGTGGCGAAGCCTTTTTAAAAATGGCGATGTCATCGTCCTTCTGACCACGATGACGCGGCCGCGCGGAGAGCTTGCGGTAACCCATCGCCCGAAGCTCGCGCCCCAGGGTATGACGCGTGACCGATACCGAGAACTCGTCCCATACCCACTGGGCAAGATCGGCAAGCCGCCAACGCACCACGCCATGCGCTGCAGGGATCGGACCCGCTTCGACGACCTCGATCAGGCGAGCTCGCTGTTCGTCGTTCAGGATCGACGCGCGCCCGGGTGCTTTGCGCGTTGCCAGACCCTCAGGGCCTTCCGCGTTGAAACGCAGCACCCAGTCGCGCACGATCTGCAGCGTCACCCCGGCCAACTTCGCCGCTTCGCTACGGCTGCCGCCGTCCAGGATCAGTGCTATCGCCAGCAGTCGTCGAACCTGGTCAGGATCGCCGCATCGTCGCGCAAACCGCCGCAAATCCTCCGGTGTCTGATCCGCCCGAACCCCAATCGCTGCCGCCATCGCAAGCCTCCATGTGCTTGCAGCATGGAATCAGGTCAGCCAGCGAATGGGAATCCCACCGCGTGAGTCATCCACAGCGATCATTGGTAT
>NZ_PNMA01000163.1 GCF_013823385.1 Hyphomonas sp. | reverse complement strand
CGCATCCGATTGCATCGTCGGACTTGCAAGCAATCCGCCCCGCGCGATCACGGCGCGCACCGGGCCTTTCAAACCCTTCTTCGGAAACTCGCGCAGCGCCATCCTGACCGAAAGCCACCATAGTGCCGAGCAAATCCGCGCCGGTGTCGACGAAGCCTACCGCCAGGGTTTCCCGGTGCCTGAGGCTCTCGCGGACTTCGCGACGCTTCGTTCCGAAATGTCGGCCTGCGCCCGCGAATACCGTCTGACCAGCGACGAAATTCTCGCGCTGGTCGAAGCCTGCGAAGCACGCTCCACAGAATTCTGGAACACGCTCGGCCAGGCCGGGGCCGATTCCAGCGCGGCGCCTATCCTTCGGGCCGCAATCACGAACCTATCCGCCGCACGCCGCAAGCTACTCGACCGGCCCCTTTAACGCTCTCAGCATCGGCCGCGCTAGACGCGATGATGGGCCATCCCGAAGCGCTGAAAGACAGTGAGCTCCCAAGCCAACCATATAAACAGCACGAATGTGACAAGGAACACGACGGCAGCCTCAGGTGTCAAAACCAGCAGCAAGCCTGCAACAGCAGGCATACTGAGCGCTGTGACATGAGCATCAGCCAGTGCTCATATCATAGTTGATCTTGCAATATTCCTCGCCATCAGGATGTTCGTACCAGTCGAACCAAAAATTGCCTGACGCAAGCGCCTGCTTTCGATCTTCGAGCTGCTCGATCTGCCGAAGCGTAACTTCCTCGTCACGCTTTCGTCCCAACCAGGGCGCCAGCGACAGGACGACCCAGGGCCCAGCGATACAGAGCGCCATCAACAACGCCGTCGGTATCGCCAACCCCAGCATTGCCCCGTAGTGCGCGCCGACCGGATTGCTCGAAAAGTACACAAGGCTGCCAACACCGCCAAGCGCCAGCACCCCGGCGAGGAGCGGAGCGATCAGAAAGCCCGGTCTCCACGCCCGGCGCGCACGCACTTCGACAAGAGCCTGCTGCAACCGCAGCGCTTCGCTCTCGTGGCGAAGCTCTTCCCAATGGATGGCGTTTTCCTCGGCTTCCTCCTGAGTTGCCAGAGCTTCTCCCTCTTCATCGATCGCAGA
>NZ_PNMA01000162.1 GCF_013823385.1 Hyphomonas sp. | reverse complement strand
GAAAGATAAAGAGGACTGACCCCATGCGCTTCAAACGCCCGACTGCCCATTATGGGAGCTCACCCGTCCCCGAGACGCCCTACCAGAAGGCCGGACAGGTCTGGGATGAGCGGATCGGCTCGGCCCGGGTCCAGGCAAAGAACTGGCGGCTGATGGCGCTGGGATGCCTGGCGCTGTCCTTTGCCACCTCCGGCGCCCTGATCTGGCGCAGCCTGCAATCAACCGTGACGCCTTACATCGTCGAAGTCGATGAAACCGGCGCGGCAAAGGCCATTGGCCCCGCGACCGAGCCCTACGCCCCAACAGACGCCCAGATCGCCCATCATCTGGCAGGCTTCATCAGTTCTGTCCGTAGCCTGTCGATTGATCCGGTGGTGGTCCGGGAGAACTGGCTCAAAGCCTACACTTTTGCCGGACCGGCCGCCGCCACGACACTTTCAGAATACGCCCGCGACAATGATCCGTTTGCCGCCATCGGCCGGCGGTCCCGCGCGGTCGAGGTCATCAGCATTGTCCGCGTCTCGGGTGACAGCTTCCAGGGCCGCTGGATCGAGAAGACCTATGAGGGCGGGGCGCTCACGGGGGCGAAACGGTTCACCGGCGTGTTCACTCTCGCGATCCAGCCGCCGCGGGACGCCGAAACCCTGCGTGCCAACCCCCTCGGCCTTTATGTCCGCGCGCTCAGCTGGAGCGAAGACCTTGTCACAGGAGACAGACCATGACCCGACTACTTCTCACCGCCTCGCTGGCCGCGCTCTCTGCCTGCGCGACCCCGCCCGCGCCTGAGCCGATGTTCGATCATGTCGGCTTCGTCGAGGCCCGTCCCACAGAAGACCCGAAACCCGAGCGCGTGAAAATCGTCGAGACGGCGGTCCCGCTGCCGCTGCCCGGTCAGCTCAAACCCCTTGACCCTGAGCCCGCAGAAAAGCCGGCACTGAGCCCGGAAGGGGCCATTGAGGCAGGCCGCGCCGACGCGGTGATCGAACCCTCCCCGGAGGGGTTCCTCAATGCCGTCCAGGTCTATCCTTATACGGAAGGGGCGCTCTACCGCCTCTATGCGAGCCCCGGCCAGGTGACTGACATCGCGCTCCAGCCCGGCGAAACCCTGGTCTCGGTGTCAG
>NZ_PNMA01000161.1 GCF_013823385.1 Hyphomonas sp. | reverse complement strand
TGTGGACGCGGCGACCCTGCCGGAGGGGGTGGAGCAGACCCATGTCTCGCTGTTCGACGGGACGAATTGCGGCATCGCGATCAAGGGCAAGCGGGCGTTTGCTGTGCAGTATCACCCTGAGGCGTCGCCGGGGCCGCAGGATAGCTTCTACCTGTTCGAGAAGTTCGTTGGGGAGCTGGGGTGACAGTCCCCGACATAAACTCACTTAGGGATGACCTGTTAGTCGAACTGGCTATGCGCCGGGCGACGAACGGTAGCCCTCAAAACGTTGTTCTGGTTTGCCAAGCTTTGCGACCGGACATCGATTGGGTCGTTAATAGGGACCTCGCGCGGAGTGCCGGTTGGTTACTCGTTCGAAACGATCCGCCACTGGCGAAGACTGTTCCCGATACGTCAAAGCCCGGTGCAATGTTGTTAGGATTGACCGCACAAGGAAAATCACGGGCAAGTGACCTATTTGAGGCTGGAAAGCCGAAGTCGTTGAAGCGTCGTCTTGCTGAGGTTCCCCGAAGTGATTGGATTGCAACGCTAGCGCTTTTGGTCTCTGTCGGCTCATGCTCTGTTGATGCCTTTTCGCAGAACCCCGCGCCCGTTGCCGAATGGCCCGGTGCGGAGATCGCCGAGGGGGTGGCGTTTCAGGGCGATGGCTCAGTGACGCTTGACGCCTCGGCCGAGACCGGCCTGCCCGTCCTCACCTTCTGGCGCCCCGTCCTGCATGACGAAGGCTCGCGCTATCCCGTTGCAGGCCGGATGGACTGCCGCATTGCCGCCAGCCAAGGCCCGTTCAGCGAGGAGGATTTCGACCCCGCCAAGCGCCACAAGGCCGTGGTCGAGCAGCGCAAGGAACAGGGGTTCATCGACAGCGAGCGCCTCGCCAGCGGCACCGACACGGTGAAAAAACTCGACGTCATCGGCCGCCGCAACGCGCCGCGCTCCTACTATGTGCTGAGCTACATCATGGCCCGCGACGGCGACCGGCTGATCGACATCCGCCGCAACTGCACCTTCGTCTTCGGGCCCGCCGCCACAAAGCCCGACGTGCTGCCCTTCGTGAACCGCTACACCAAGCTGATCTTCGCCTTTGCCGAGCAGGAACCTTGATGCCTGTTTGCAATCCGTCCCAGCGTCAA
>NZ_PNMA01000160.1 GCF_013823385.1 Hyphomonas sp. | reverse complement strand
CGCGGTTTTCGGGGCAAGGTCAAGGAGCGCACGGATGGCACCGCCCGTGGCTTCACGGGCCTGAAGTTCCAGTACCTGGCCGAGCAAGACCAAAGTGATGATGACCGCAGCGGCTTCGAAGTAGACCGGCACGGTGCCATGCGCCGAGCGCAGTTCAGCCGGGAACACATTCGGCGCAATCGTCGCCACCATGCTGTATATCCAGGCTGCACCTGTGCCGAGCGCGATCAGCGAGAACATGTTGAGGCTGCGGTTCCTGACCGAGGCGACGCCCCGCGCAAAGAAAGGCCAGCCCGCCCAGAGCACGACGGGCGTCGCCAGCGCCATCTGGATCCAGGGATTGATGGCCGGCGGAATGAAGTGGTCGACGCCGAAGAAGTGCCTGCCCATTTCAATAGCCAGCAAGGGCAGGGACAGGACGAGCCCGAATACAAAGCGCCGCTTCATGTCGCGCAGCTCAGGATTGGGTCCGTCGCTTGCGCTTGGGGTCAACGGCTCCAGCGCCATGCCACAGATCGGGCAATCTCCCGGACCATCCCTGAGGATTTCCGGGTGCATGGGGCAGGTCCACTGGCTTCCTGGCGCCGCGGTTTTGGGCGCGGGTGTTGCCGCGTGATGATGACAGCCAGCGCCGTGGCCTGAATGGCCATGCGCGTGATGCTCTGCGGCGGCGTGTGTCTCTTGCGCGGCAGGGTAGGCGGAAGGATCGGCTTCGAACTTGGATTTGCAACCCGCGCTGCAGAACAGGACCTCGGCGCCCTGGTGGATCAATCGGTGCGGACTGTCAGCTTTCGGCGTCATCCCGCAGACGGGGTCCCGTTTGGCTTTTTCATCGGGTGTAGTCGGGTTTGTATTCGCGGACATGCTGGAGCTCCTGGGGACCTTTTCTAGCCAGACATTTATACCCCTTAGGGGTATCCGTCAATTATCCCGTGGGGGTATGTTTCCAGCTTTGTGCCCGTGACTGTCTGACTACAGAAAAGTGAACGAAGACGGCCTAAAACCGTCTTCGGTTGTGTCCCTGCATTTCAATGGCCATGATCCGTGGCAAGGCTGGCCGACGACCAGTGAATGTGGACAATCTTCCACGCGCCGCCGGTTTCCTGAAGGACCATTGTCTCCATCAGGCGGCTGTTGATC
>NZ_PNMA01000159.1 GCF_013823385.1 Hyphomonas sp. | reverse complement strand
ACAGATGCTGAGCCGCGTGGGCCGCCTGCCCGATCTGCTGGTCGCCTGCATCGGCGGGGGTTCGAACGCGCTGGGGCTGTTCCACCCCTTCCTCGATGATCCGAGCGTGAAGATGCTCGGCGTCGAAGCGGCAGGCCATGGCCTCGACGGGGACGAACACGCCGCCAGCCTGCTCGGCGGCTTCCCCGGTGTGCTCCACGGCAACCGCACCTACCTGTTGCAGGACGCCGACGGCCAGATCACCGAGGGCCACTCGATCAGCGCCGGTTTGGACTACCCCGGCATCGGGCCGGAGCACGCGTGGCTGAAGGAGACGGGCCGGGTCGAATACACCGCCGTCACCGATGACGAGGCACTGGAAGGCTTCCAGCTGCTGTGCCGGACCGAAGGGATCATTCCCGCGCTCGAACCCTCGCACGCCATCGCGGCGGTGGCGAAGGTCGCGCCGACGATGCCCAAGGATGCGATCATCCTCGCCAACCTGTGCGGGCGCGGCGACAAGGACATCTTCACGGTCGCGGAGCGTCTGGGGGTGGAGCTTTGAGGACCGCAGGCTACGGCTTTGTTTTCCTAGGGCTTGCGCAAGCCATCCTGCTTCAGTTCACGGGGCGGGACAACGTCACTCTGCTGGCGAGCTTTGGTCTTTGCATGCTCGTGGGGACTGTGCTGCTGGCTGCAAACGCCATAGCTCGCTTTTTACGCGGAACATTGCAGCTGCGTCCCTTCAACGCCCTGAAGCTTTTTCCCGTGCTATTCATCGTCATGTTCGCGTTAACCTTCGGCCTTCGCTTGATCATGCCATCGAATTTTTCGGCCACCGAAACGGTCTGGCTTGTTGCCATCATGGCGGTGTTTTTCAGCATTTACGCCACAATCTACCGAAAGCGCGCATGACCCGCCTCACCACCACCTTCGCCGCCCCCCGCCCCGCACTCGTCTGCTTCATCACCGCAGGCGATGGCGACACCGCGGCCAATCTCGATGCGCTGGTGGAAGCCGGGGCGGATGTGATTGAGCTCGGCATGCCCTTCACCGATCCGATGGCCGATGGGCCTGCGATCCAGAGCGCCAATCTGCGCTCGCTGGGCGCGGGCACGACCACGGCGGACGTGCTGCGCCATGCCGCCGACTTCCGCGCCCGGCACCCCGATGTG
>NZ_PNMA01000158.1 GCF_013823385.1 Hyphomonas sp. | reverse complement strand
GGCAGTCGGTTCTCCGTGGTGAGGGAAGAGCTGGTGATAATGTTGCTTTCAGGTCCGGATCGCCTCAAGCAGCGCTGGGACGCCCATCATCCTGATCATCCGCTTCATGTTGTAGGCGAGAACGCTGAGGCTCATCTCGGTTCTGACGTTTTTCAGTGTTCTGGTGAGGAAGTGCGTACTGCCCATCCATGATTTGAGCGTGCCGAAGACATGTTCGACGGTTCGGCGACGGATGGCCATGGCTTCGGGCAGCAGATCGAGCCGCTTCTGCATGGCCTCGAGCACCGCTTCATCCACCCACCGCCTTATGCGCTTCGCCTTTTCGGGTGTGCAGCGCGGTCTCAGCTCGCACGTATGGCAGGCGGTGAGATTGCGATATTTGTATTCCTCGCCGCGATGGTCAGAGCGTATCGAGGTTTTCGTGAGCTGCGCGCCTGCCGGGCAGGTATAATGATCTCTATCCGCATCATAGACATAGTCGGCTTTCGTGAAGAGGCCGCGCTGGGCTTTGCCCGAAGTGTCGGTCTTGGGCACGCACGGCAGGATGCCAATGGCATCGCATTCCAGTACCTGCTCCGCATTGTAATAGCCGCGGTCTGCCAGGACGGTGATCTCTTCGGCGCCGATGGCGTCCTTCGCCTGGCGGCTCATCGGCGCGAGCTGCGTTCGGTCATGCCCTTCATTGACCACTTTGTGCGCGACGACGATGTGGTTTTCGGCATCGACCACGGCCTGGACGTTATAGCCGACGATCCCGGTTCCACGGCCGCTCGTGCTCATGGAACGCGCATCAGGGTCGGTTAGCGATACTTGACGGTCAGGAGCGTTGTCGACGTGTTCGGCCATTCCCCTCAGGAACAGCATTTGACGACGCAAGCCGGCGATCTTCTCGCGGATCTGGTCGACCCGAACTTCGGGAACATCGCAGCCTTCCCGGTCGGCGCGATCAAGGGCGGCAAGATAGCGATCGATGCTCGCCTCGACCTGTTCGATCCGCTTCGCAGCCTTATGCACCGTGTAGTTACGGTCCCGGTTGTTTACCGCTTTGAACTTGCTGCCATCGACAGCGACAACGGCCTGGTTGAGCAAGCCAAGCCTCCGGCACAGCATAACGAACTGGTGACACGTTGCCCGGATTGCCGGGCCATTCTCACGCCGGAAGTT
>NZ_PNMA01000157.1 GCF_013823385.1 Hyphomonas sp. | reverse complement strand
TTCCAGGTGGGGCCGATCGCTGCGCCGTAGATGATCAAAGCGGTGCCGAGAATGGCGCAGAACGCCGTCGTGACACCGAAGAAGCCGACGTAGAAGGGCCCGACCCAGAAGTCGAACAGGTCGCCGCCGAGCAGGGTTCCACCCCGAACCCGATACTTCTTTTCAAAACTTAGCATTGCCATTTCTGGGTCCTCCTCTCGGACACGACATGCCGGCTGAAGTCACAACCTCACACCGCTCAGGCAGCGGGCGGGACGGCACATGCCGCCATCGCCCGCTGGCCCTTGCGTGAGGCTGCTAGCCGAGCATCGTGCGCACTGGCTGCATAGGAGAGTGGATCTCTGCCTTCTTCTTGGCGCCAGGTGCCGCCGAGTCGAGAAGCCAGTTGTAGCGATCCGTGCTCAGCAAGATGAAGTGGATCATGAATGCGAGGATGCCCAGGAACGCGTAAAGCGCGACCAGGAACCTCACGGGATGAACGAGAAGCCATGCTTTGTACATGTCTCTGCTCCGGTTTAGATTCAGGGCTTTTGGGAAGCTGCTCTTTGGAGCCGGTCATCGACCAGACCGCAGAACAACCGATACGTCAGTAGCGTTCCAGACCGGCCTCAGCCGCCGATCCAGGGGCGCCACATCCACATCAGAAGATGCGCAATCACGGCGATGCCGATGAAGACGATCATGAGCTGCATGAAGTAGCCATGCACCTCCCTCGCCTCTTGATCGGTCAACCCCGAGAGGTTGGTATTCTTGTCATTGGCAGCCATCTGATTACCTCCGGCTGTTTGGCTTGCGCCCGTTACCGCGCTGATCCTGCGCGGCTAGGTTGCTGGCCATGGCAGAGCCAAGGCCCGTCTCCACCCGATCGCTCGGATGAATTTCCGTCCCCTAGCCCATGAAGGCGTAGGAGGTCGTGGTGTCAGCGGCCGACCAGGCCTGCTTGAGAATGGATTGGCTGCGTTCGCCAGCCTGCTCGGCCCCCATGCCGCTGAGCCGCATCAGCGACGACAGCGCAGCCGCAACGAGAAAGAACATGAAGCTCGCAGCGAAGATCATATAGTACTCGAGCTTCTCGCGCTTCGACTTGAGACGCGGTGCACCACGCTTCGGTGTTCCTATCGTCATGCGGCTCTCCTGCTTTTTTTCGGTTCGACAGTCGTTGAGT
>NZ_PNMA01000156.1 GCF_013823385.1 Hyphomonas sp. | reverse complement strand
ACCAGTGCAATCGCCGAGCCACCCTTCGAAGACTTCCCTCCGTAGGTCAGATACTCATCCGGGCTCCTAAGGTCGCCGAAATGGCCAGGGAGATCAGATGGGGACGCGCCGCGAGAGATATCGCCGGTCATCACAGCATAGGTAATCGGATCCATGCTCGATTTGTGGCTGAAATCGTCCATCGGCGTTCTCCTAGCCTTTCCGTAGCGTTTTTACGCCAAAAAGACAATCATAGGTTCAACGCTGCGAGGGGTTAGGAGGCGATTGCCGATTCGATTTGTATCAGCGATTGCGTGGGGTGCCGGAATCATACCAGAAGGGGAGCGGTTACGCTGAATTCAAGCGAGCCGTTGAGAGCATGTTATCGAAGACTGACGCGACATATCTCGATCTTCGAGAGCGCATTCTATTTGGCGAGCTCAAGGCTGGAGCACCGTATTCTGCCCCGGATATGGCTGCGCAATACGGGCTTCATATCAATAGGGCGCGCAGGCTGCTGGTCGCCTTGAAGGTTGGTGGTTATCTTACCCGCTCAGGCACGTCCTATGTCATCTCAACATTCTCGCAGAGCCAAGTTGAGGAATGGCGCCTTTCGTTGGGCGCCATCGTCGAGATTGGGGCAGTCCGATTGGCGCAGTCCGGGGGTGGAAATCTTGGCCCTCTCGCGGCATTCATCGACGAACGCATTCGAAACGTCCCAGTGAACCACGAGGACTTTTTTCTCGGTGCAATGGGGCTCACGCATATCGTCCTGGGTGGCAAGGAAAGCACCCTTGCCAATCTTGTCTCGCAGTTCATTCCCCAGGCGTTTTTTCGCCTCCTTTGGATGGCAGACTCTTATGCTGTCCGCACAGGGTTTCTGTTGGAGGCGAGCGACCGGTTTCTTGATGCAGCCAGGACAGGCGACATTGCGGGCGTTCGCGCGGCTAGCCGGATCTTCTTCGATGGCATCGCCCCTTCGCTGCAAACGCTCATCGAAAAGATGGGCGAGGGCATCTATCCCGTCAACGACCGCCAGGATGGATTCCAGACTATCGAGGACAACATCGCGGGCTATCCAACCTATGCGGGCAGTTCCCGCACATTCACGCCGATTATAGAGCCTCTCGAAGAGGTCGGCCAGGTAACGCTGCCCCTTTGCTGAGTGAGGCGTCCTACGCGTTCAC
>NZ_PNMA01000155.1 GCF_013823385.1 Hyphomonas sp. | reverse complement strand
GCACCAGCGCGACATGGTTCACATAGGCCGAGCCATCGGCCCATTGATATGCACGCGGCAGCGGTGCGGCGGCGCCATGTTCGTGAAAGCGCCGCATCGGGATCATCTCATGCTGCAAATCGGTGTGGAGATTGCGCAGTGCAGGCTCGATCCGGTCCCAGTCATCGAGTGCGGCCTGCAGCGTCGGGGCGATATGCGCGGCGTCGGCGCACCACGCCAAATCGTTGGACACGACCACGAGCTTTCCGTCACGCCCGTGCTTCAGGCTGGCCAATTTCATGCGCGCTCTCCCAAATTTGTGATGACCTTATCCGCTTGCCTTTGGCGAAGTCGAGCGGCGTTTCGCGAATGGCTTGACCGGACCGGTTTCGGCACGCAACCTGCCACTCAATCGCTTATGGAGAGGATGGACATGCTCGACACGCTTCCCGGCCGTTTCGCCTATAATGAGGATCATGAGGCGTTTCGCCAGACGGTGCGCAGTTTCCTTCAAAAAGAAGGTGTGCCCAATGTTGGCCAATGGGAGTCCGACCGGCTGGTGCCCAAGCAATTCTGGCGCAAGGCGGGGGAAATCGGGATGCTGTGCCCGACCGTGCCCGAGGCTTATGGCGGGCTCGGCCTTGATTTCGGCTATAACGCGATTGTTGATGAGGAAATGAGCTATCTCGGCGTGCCGGCCGGCTTCTCGCTGCAATCCGATATCGTGTGCGATTATCTGGTCGCCTATGGCAGCGAGGAGCAAAAGGCTCAGTGGCTGCCCCGGCTGGTATCTGGGGAAACGATTACCGCCATCGCCATGACCGAGCCGGGCACGGGCAGCGACCTTCAGGCGATCCGCACCAGTGCGGTGAAGGACGGTAATCACTATGTCCTCAACGGCTCCAAAACCTATATTACCAACGGCCAGAACGCCGACCTGATCCTGGTCGTCGCCAAGACCGATCCCGATGCCAGGCCCGCCTATAAGGGCATGTCGATTATTCTGGTCGAGGCCGATCGTGAGGGGTTCAAACGCGGTCGCAAGCTCGACAAGATCGGGCAGGACGCCGCCGACACCAGCGAATTATTCTTCGAAGACGTCCGCGTGCCGATGACCAATTGCCTGGGCGAGGAGGGCAAGGGCTTCATTTATCTGATGAGCCAATTGCCGCAGGAGCGCTTGTCCATCGCGGTCGG
>NZ_PNMA01000154.1 GCF_013823385.1 Hyphomonas sp. | reverse complement strand
GCCTGCTCGAACAGGTCGCGCACCCGTGCGGCACCGACGCCCACGAACATCTCGACGAACTCTGATCCCGAGATCGAAAAGAAGGTCACGCCCGCCTCACCCGCCACCGCGCGCGCGAGAAGCGTCTTGCCGGTGCCCGGCGGCCCAACGAGCAATATGCCTTTGGGGATATGTGCGCCCAGCTTTCCGTATTCGGCCGGGTTCTTGAGGAACTCCACGACCTCCTCTAACTCGGCCTTGGCCTCGTCCACGCCGGCCACGTCAGCGAAACTGACGCCGGTTTCCTTTTCCATGTAAACTTTGGCCTTGCTGCGGCCGACCTGCATGAACCCGCCGAAACCCTGCTTGTCGGCGAACTTGCGGAACAGCAGCATCCAGATTCCGAAGAAGACAAGCGCTGGCGCCACCCAGGAAACCAGCGTGCCGAGAAAAGTGTTTTGCGGAACGCCAGTGATCTCGATACCTGACCGGTCTATCCGTTCCAGGATTGCGGGATTCACTACGGTCGTCACGAACTGCTTCTTTCCGTCGACCGGTTCGGCGAAGGTGCCTGTGATAGTGTCTGACCCGACCGCGACAGAGGAAATTTTCCCGTCAGCGAGATACTTCTCGAACTGGCTGTAGCTGATGGGAGCCACGGATTGCCAGCCGGCGATCAGGTTCTGGATGAAAAGCACGGCTATGAAAGCCACCACCCAGTACCAGATGTTGTATTCGGTCTTCTTTTCCATGCCCCTTGTCACTTTCGCTAGCGCCCGAGCCGCGCCCTGATCCGCTCGAGCAGCGCCAGCAGGACGCGCCTTTCGTCCGCCGACAGATCCTGCAGGATTTCATCTTCCAGCGCCGATTGCCGCGGCGCGAGTTCCTTCAGCATCGCCCGGGCCTTCGACGTTGCCGTGACGATCTGCGCCCGCCTGTCGTCGGGCGAGGGCGACCGCTCGACCCAGCCGCCCCGGACCATGCGATCGACGAGCTGGCCGGCTGTGGCCGGGCCGACCTCCAGCCGGTCGGCCAGATCGCTGATGGTCAGCCCAGGCGCATCCTCGACATGCGCCGCCGCCATCCAGGACAGGCGGGTCAGGCCGCTGCCGCGGATGTCGTGGTCGATCCGCTGCTGGATGAGCTGCGCGACCCGGTGGATCGTCGTCCCGATCAGCGCGATGTCCGAAGAGATCAT
>NZ_PNMA01000153.1 GCF_013823385.1 Hyphomonas sp. | reverse complement strand
TGGGCTGATCGAGCCTTGAAGCTGGTCTTTGCTGACAATGCCTGGGAGGATTATCTTCACTGGCAGCAAGCCGATGACAAGGTTCTCACCCGGCTCAACGATCTTATCAAAGAATGCCAGCGAACGCCTTTCAAAGGAACCGGAAAGCCTGAGCCTCTCAAAGGCTCCCTGGCAGGCTGGTGGTCGCGGCGCATCACCAAAGAAGACCGTCTGGTCTATCGCGTCACTGGCAAAGGAAACGAGCAACAGTTAGAGATTGCCCAATGCCGGTTTCACTATTGAACTGAGGCTCCTTCATGAAATCCCATCGCGATGCGAAAGATAGCGCGCGTGATCCGCGCAAAGTGATAGCGCAGCTGGGCACAACCGGCGATGAACTCGCACGCACGCTCGGTCTCGACAAAGATGCTACCCGCCGCATGGAATCAGATGACATTCAGCGCCGCATCGGCTCGATGTTAGAGGTGCTCAGCAAGGTGGAACCGCGTTTCGGTTCTATGATCATGGCCTATGCCTGGTATCGTTTTGAGCCGCTTTCCGGTTTTTCCGGCGAGACTGCGATGGAGCTTGTGCGCTGCGACCGCGTGCAGGACGTGCTGACTTATATTGATGCCGTGAACGCAGGCGTGCATGCCTAAGCATAGCGATGTGACGGGAATGTCTATTCCTCGACCATCCCTCCGAGGCCGGGATCAAGATACCACGATGGGCCTTCGGTAAAGTCGGCATTGCGGGCAGGAACAGGGCCATCAGGCTCTGACGAGACGTAAGGGTTGACCATCGGCGCAGGGTGCTGGCCCGATCGCAGAATGTGCCCTGACATCTGGCACCGCGGCCCGAGGAGCTCGAAGAGCCATTCGAGATCGTCGAGCATCTGGACAACCCCGCGCCCTGCCAGCGCATAGTAGAGGCAGCGCTGATAGTCATCGCAGTGGCAGGACAGGATCTGTGTCAGCCGGGCCTTGGCATTGGGCAGGCCCTGAAAGACGCCCTGCAAGGTCTCATAAAGCTCGCGCGCCGAGTAATAGGCATCGAACGGCTCCACGCCGATCGAGGCATTGGCGAGCATACGCTTGGTCGGACGGCAATTGGGATCAAGCGCCGCATCGCGCAGCGTGACATCGAGGTCGAACTTGCCAATATCAAAGACCTTGTTCATTATTCATGGGCTCCTGCAGATTATGAACATATCGTGAACAAAT
>NZ_PNMA01000152.1 GCF_013823385.1 Hyphomonas sp. | reverse complement strand
TAATCAAACGCCGCCGACGATGCGCGTCAGGCGGCTGCATACCCCATATCATGGTTGGCATGCCCGTTTGACCGTGCGCGCGCCGACACCAATGCGTCATCCGCCGGCTCAGCCCCGGACTCGCCCCGCCGATAGGCGCTGGGATCAGTGCCATAGGCATCGCGGAAAACGCGACTGAAATGGCTTCGGCTTGAAAACCCAATGCTCGCCGCGATCACTTTTACCGGCATGTTGGTCGATTGCAGTAATCCGGCCGCGTGATGCAACCGGGTGCGCGCCACAAACGCCATCGGACTCATCGCAAAGGCCTGGCTGAACTCGCGCGCAAAGGCAGAGCGGCTCATGCCCGCAATGGACGCAAGCGCGGCGACGCTGTGGCGCGCGGCGGGCTTGTCGAGCACCGCTGCCACCGCCTTGCCCAGCCGCGGGTCGCGCAAGGTGCTGAGCAGGCTTGTCTCGTGGTCGCTGCGGCCAAAGTGACGGCGCAGCAGCGCCAACACGCATGTTTTCATCAACGCGCCCGTAAGCGCGCGCGAACCAAGGCCGGGACGCTGAACCTCCGCCTGCATCATCTCGAATGACAGCCGGATCATGGGAAGATCGTCAAGCTTTTCGCAGATCGGACGCCGCACCGTATCGAGCAACCCGAACGATCCCGAAATATTGGCGCTGATCAGCCCGCACACAAATTGCACATCGCCAGGCCCGCCATTGGTGGCAACAAACTCCATCAGACCATTTGGGGCCGGGGTACAGTTGTCGATGGCAAGCATCTCGGTCCCGGCGCCCCCGTCGGCACCCATCGACTGTCGCAGATGGGGCGGCACGAGCACAATCGATCCGGTCTCGCATACCATTGGCTCATTCCCCGGCACATCGAGATGAAGCGTGCCGGACAGCACATAATGAACCTCGATCTCGGCGGTTCCGCGCGCCATCAGTTTGAACCCGCGATCAATCCGACACCGCGCAAACGCCTCAACCGCGACATCAAGAGTGGTCAGCAGCCGATCAACAATCTGTTGTTCCATAGAGCACCCGTGCGAAATCCTGCCAGCCCCTGCCTGCAAACGTCTGACCATGGCGCTTCTAAGTGCGCCTTCGTCTACGTGCTACGGCTTTTGGACAAAAAGGCACGTTCATGGGACGTCAGTGACCAGGCGATAGTGTCAAACCGCAATAATGTGCAAATTGCGTGCGACT
>NZ_PNMA01000151.1 GCF_013823385.1 Hyphomonas sp. | reverse complement strand
GGTGGTGTCGGCATTGGCGGTAAAGCGCCAGAGCTGCTTGCCGCTTTCGGGATCAAGGGCGATCACATCGTTGTAGCCGGTGCAGAAATACAGCATGCCGTCGATCATCAGGGGCGTGGCCTGGAACGGGGCAGCCTCGCCATTGGGTTCAGCCCCGGTTGAAAAGCGCCAAACCTCTTCAAGGGCTCCCACGTTGGCGTGCGTAATCTGGTCGAGCGGAGAATAACGAGTCCCCTCCTGGAGGTTGCCGTAGTGGTGCCATTCACCATCGCGCGCAGTTTCGGGACCAGCAGCCAGTGCAGAAAGATCATCCCCACCGGCGATGCGATCGTTCCAGAAGGTCCACGATAGGCCGCCTGCCAATGCCAGCACGGCAGTGGCCAGCAGGCCGGCGCTTAACCGGGTTACAGGCTTCGTAGCCAGTGATCGCCGGACCCACGGCAAAAGTAGCCAGATGCCAATTCCGGTAAGCAGGCCCATCCGCCCAAACAGTGGCCAGAACGAGATCCCCGATTCCCACACCGACCATGCAAGCGAGACCGCCCAAAGCGCACCATAGGCTACCAGTGCCTTGGGCGATTGGCGCCACAGCAGCCACGCAATGGCGATCAGGGCGAGGCCGCAGGCCAAGTAATAGGGTGAACCGCCTGCCAGCAGCAGTTGCCCGCCCAACCACACTAGGCCGAGGCCCAACAACAGCAGCGCGAAAGCAAGCAAGCGGTTGAGCCAGGTCATGCGGGAGTTATCCTCAATCTTGACGCATCAGGGCACCAGCGCGCTGGGCCCGCCAAACAGGATGCGGCCGAGCATGGCGGGGACCAGGTTGATGGCGAAAAAGGTTACCTGAAACAGCAGGGCCATGCCCCACAGCCGGGCCCATTCACGGCGCCATCCGGGCGGTTTTGCAGCAGCGCCAAGGCGGACTTCATGAGCCATGAAACCTTCCTCATTCCTGTCTGCTAGCAGGCCGACGAACCAGCCCGCCCACAGCCCGATCAGCAATGGAAAGATCAGCGGCAAGCGCCCCTGTTCGCTTTCCAGCGCCGGGCCGATCACCGAATCATAGGTCCACCAGCCATTGGCGACAGAACTGCCTTCGACGTAGATCTGGTACGCCAGGAACAACGGGAAGGCAGTGAGGAAGCTTAGGGCATAGACCGAACGGGCTGGAAACTTGCGATTCAGGAACAGCACCAGCGATGTGAGTAGAGGAA
>NZ_PNMA01000150.1 GCF_013823385.1 Hyphomonas sp. | reverse complement strand
TTGATCCCAATTGCCGTCCAACCAAGCGTATGCTCGCCAATGCCTCGATCGGAGTGGAGCCGTTCGATGCCTATTACTCAGCGCGCGAGCTCTATGAGACCTTGCAGGGCGTGTTTCAGGGCCTGCCCAATGCCAAGGCTCGGCTGACGCAGATCCTGTCCTGCCATTGCGATGACTATCAGCGCTGCCTCTACTATGCACTGGCAGGGCGCGGGGTTGTCCAGATGCTCGACGATCTCGAATGGCTCTTCGAGCTCCTCGGGCCGCGGTGCCAGATGTCGGGCCACATTCTGCGCTCGGGCCAGCACCCGGCACCGATGGTCAACCCTTACGTCTCGTCAGAGCCTGATGGCCCTGTTCCTGCCCGCAACGCCGACTTTACCGAAGGCCCATCGTGGTATCTCGATCCCGGCCTCGGAGGGATGATCGAGGAATAAGAGGCCATCAGTTATTGCGAAGGCCAAGTCGGTCGTCGTCATCAACAAGCGTGATGCGCCCGTCCCAGTCCCATAGGACAAGATTGAGCGCGTCTGCGGGGGCGCCGCGGGCGTAGCTCGGGACAACGATGCCAGCATAGCCTTGCGCGATCGCGGCCTCCGCCAGGTCCTGCGTCGGGACCGGCTTGCCGGAGAGCATCCGATCACGCCATGACGGGTCGGCGAGTTCAGCCGGTGTGATGCCGAAGGGATGCAATGCAGCCGTGTCCCGGCCATCGAGCAGCGGCCCGATGTCGGCCTGATAGGCCACCAGCGTGGTGGGCTGCAGCGTGCCAGCCTGATTGGCCTCGCGCAGCGCGGTCTCAGGGGCGAGGGAAGTATAGAGCGCCGTGCGCCCCATGCGATTGAACCGTCCGCCAAATCGGGCGGCCCCCTCCCCTGAGAGGGGTTCACGGGACCAGACCGGATTGTGGGCGCGGTAGAGCAGCCCGGTAAAGTGCATTGGACTAGGCGTGGACGCCGGCGTCGACCGCGTCGATATAGGTCAGCACGTCATCGGCCCGGTTGCTCTGCACGAGCTGCATGGCAGTCTGGCCCGAGAAACCCGGCAGTGGTTCCGAGCGGTACCAGGCATAGGCCAACAACGCCGAACCAAAGCGCGGCTCGACCTTGTTGAGCACCTCGACCATCTGGCGAAGGCGGCGCTGCGTCCGGTCGGACGCGATCCGGTCCTTGCGCTGGATCGCATCCTTGCCGAGGCCCAGCGAGCGTGCGAGTTCGTCGCTGGT
>NZ_PNMA01000149.1 GCF_013823385.1 Hyphomonas sp. | reverse complement strand
AGGATGCGTGTGAGTTTGCGCGAGGGAGGGACCCGGTCGGATAAGGTGCCCTCATTTTTCCGCTCATCCCCGCGCCCTTCGGCAAGCTCAGGATGAGGGCGGGGATCTCGCAAGGTAGCACGCACCCTCCCGAGACCCCCGCCTGCGCGGGGGTGAGCGGGGGTTGGGAGGGGAGAAGGCTGGGTCCCGGCTTTCGCCGGGATGACAAGGGGGAGGGGTGGGGAGGTGTTGGATAGGGCGGCGCTTATCCTCGCAGCTGCAGGCCCTCACCTCCCATTGCTGCGCAACGGGCCCCTCCTCTCCCACTTCGCGGGAGAGGGGCTAAGCGTTGCGCTTGCGGCGAAGTCCCAACCCCTCTCCCTCCGGGAGAGGCTGCGGAGAGTTACCCCTTCAGCAGCGCCTCGACCTCGGCGCGCCTTGGCAGGCTGGGTTGGGCGCCGGGTTTGGTGCAGGCCAGGGCACCGGCGGCGACGGCGTAGGTGAGGGCGTCTTCGGGGGATTTGCCCTTGATGAGGCTGACCGTGAGGGCGGCGCTGAAGGTGTCGCCCGCGCCGGTCGTGTCTACCACGGTGACCGGAGGCGGGGCGGCCGAGGCGATCTTCTGGCCATCCTGCCAGAGCTCTGCGCCGGCGGCGCCCAGAGAGATGGCGACATAGCGGCCAGGGGCGTGGAGGGCGTCGCCATAGAAGGCGGCTTCGGTTTCATTCACGATCAGGAGGTTTGCGCGGGCGATGAGCTCGGGCGGGACGGGCATGGCCGGGGCGAGGTTCAGCGCGACAAAGCCGGTGGCGCGCTCGGCGGCGGCGAGCAGTGTGGCGGAGGGCACTTCGAGGACGCCCATCATGTGTTCGATGCGGGCGCCTTCCACATCGCCCGGATCAAGCGCCGCATTGGCGCCGGGGCAGACGATGATCTGGTTTTCGCCTTCCTGCGAGACGGCAATCAGGGCGACGCCGGTGGTTTCACCATTGATATACTGGGTGGCGGAGAGATCTACGCCGGCGGCGCGCAGCAGTTTCAGGGCCTCTTCGGCCATATCGTCATTGCCGACGGCGGCGACGAGGCGAACGTCCGCCCCCAGACGTCTTGCAGCGAGGGCCTGGTTGGCGCCCTTGCCGCCGGGATGGCGGGCAAGGCGGGCGCCGGTGACGGTTTCGCCGGGCCTGGGCAGGGGACGGCCGCTGGCGACAAAGTCCAGATTGACCGAGCCGACGACGGTGATCATGGCGACGTCCTCAGAATGTC
>NZ_PNMA01000148.1 GCF_013823385.1 Hyphomonas sp. | reverse complement strand
AGGCGGCGATGAGCTTTGTGAAGGCGCGCGCACCCACTTATGGCATCAAGCCAAGCCTGTTCGCGCGCAAGGACATCCACATCCACCTTCCCGAAGGGGCCGTGCCCAAGGACGGGCCATCAGCCGGGATTGGTCTGGTCACTTCGATCGTATCGACGTTGACCGGTGTGCCGGTGCGGCGCGATGTCGCGATGACCGGTGAAGTTACGTTGCGCGGGCGCGTGTTACCGATCGGTGGCTTGAAGGAAAAGCTGCTCGCGGCACTTCGCGGGGGTATTTCAACAGTATTGATCCCGGAAGAAAATCGAAAGGATCTCACTGAAATTCCAGCGAATATTCGCGACGGGCTCGACATCATCCCGATCCGCCATGTTGATGAAGCGCTGCGGCTTGCGCTGACCGAGGCTCTGACGCCGATTGTATGGAGTGAAGCTGACGAATTGGCGGCTTTGCCACCCGGAACGCTTGGCGGCGTGGCGGGCGAAGTGCATCACTGACGGCGGCGGCGCGCTTTTTTACCACCATTTCAGGGTAATTTAGCCGAAATGTGACGGATTTGTTTTGACACCGGCTGGCGGAATTGGGTTAGTAGCAGCCCGGGCAGTGCTGCGACTCAAAGCGTAAAGTCGGCTCGAGGGTTTTGAAGGGGGTTCTATCACAATGAACAAGCAGGAATTAATCGGAGAGGTTGCCGACGCGGCCGGACTGACCAAGGGCGATGCGAGCAAGGCTGTAGAAGCAGTGTTCGGCGTTATCTCGTCCGCGCTGACTAAGGGCGATGAAGTTCGCCTGGTCGGCTTTGGCACATTCTCGGTCAGCAAGCGCAAAGCATCGATCGGGCGCAACCCGCGGACCGGCGAGCCCATGACGATCAAGGCTTCAAGCCAGCCCAAGTTCAAGGCAGGCAAGGTCTTGAAGGATTCGGTAAACTAATTGCGCTTGCCCCCGCGCCGTGCTGGACACGGGCGGTGTACATGCTAAGGAAGCCGTCGTTCGCGCGTCCCGCCGCGTTGATCGGAAAAATTCAGGGCGCGTAGCTCAGTGGTAGAGCACTGTGTTCACACCGCAGGGGTCGCAAGTTCAATCCTTGCCGCGCCCACCAGCTTTTTGAGGCCTCGTCAGCACTGCTGACGGGGCCAAATTTTTGTGGGTCATCCGCCGTGGCATCGGTGCACTCCCCGCCGCCATCTCTGTGGTTGATCCCCGCGCTCGTGTGGGGCAAAGAACCGGAGTCACTCACAAATCTAAAGGTTG
>NZ_PNMA01000147.1 GCF_013823385.1 Hyphomonas sp. | reverse complement strand
GGTTGAGGAGCGGGCCGATGTCCTGCACCGGCCCGCACGCATTATGATCAGGCCGCAACCGCCACATCGACGACCGGGAAATCGATCTTGGTCTGGGCGACGTTGTTCATGAAGTTGGTCAGAACATTGTGCGCGACGTTACCGACGATTTCGACGATGCGGGCGTCGTCGAGGCCAGCAAGGCGGGCTGCTGACAGATCGCTGTCGGTCACGTGACCGCGTGTTTCAACGATGCGCAAGGCAAGCGTCGCGATCGCATCGTCGAGGGGATCTTGGCCCTTGCCCAGACGGGCGGCGCGGATAGCCTCTGGCGAAAGGCCGGCACCTTTCCCGGGCAGCGTGTGCGCCGACAGACAATAGTGGCAGCTGTTGTACTGGGCGACGGCAAGCGCAACGATTTCGCGCTGTGCAGCGGTCAGCACACCACTTCCCAGTGCATCTGCGAAGGCGAGGTTGCCATTCAACACGGCAGGAGCATGAGCGAAGGTCGCAAAAAGGTTCGGGACCATGCCAATCTTCGCCTTAACAGCGCCGAGGGTGGCCTGGACGCCGGTGTCGGCAGTGGCGAGTTCTACGGGGTTGATGCGGGGCATTTGCGTTTCCTCTGTTGGTCAGTGCGGGCTTGCACAACGCCTCTATCGGCTGTTATCGGTGCAGATTGGTGCCAACTTCATTGCAGATCGTTCACATGGACATCTTTGCCGCTCTCTTTGCCCACACTGCCCCGAGCGCCCGGACATTCTTTACCGGCAACTTGTGTACGACCGCGCAATTTGCCGATTGCGGCTACCTCCACCTTCTCAAGAGCGGCGCGTTGACGCTGAGCCGATCTGGCGAGGCCGATCTCATTCTGAACGAACCAACGCTGCTCTTCTTCCGGCGCGGACAGGCGCATCGGTTCACTGGCGCTGCGGAAGGCGGGGCTGATCTGGTCTGCGCGAAGGTCGATCTGGGCGGCGATAATGGCAACCCGATTGGCGAAGGACTGCCCGACCTTGTCATCCTGCCGCTGGCCGAGAACCCGACGCTGGGGCCCGCCTGCGATCTTCTGCTTGTCGAAGGATTTGGCGACAATAATGGGCGTCAGGCCGCCATCGACCATTTGTTCGACTATCTCTTGATCCTGGTAGTGCGTCATGTTGTCGCCAGTGGCCTGGTGAATGATGGTGTGCTGGGCGGCCTTGCCGATCCGCGATTGGCCAAGGCGCTGACGGCGATGCACGAACAGCCAAGGCATTCGTGGACTCTTGATGATCTGGCAGAGGTGGCCGG
>NZ_PNMA01000146.1 GCF_013823385.1 Hyphomonas sp. | reverse complement strand
GGCAGTGTGATCCATGCCCGGCATGGGCTCGTGACCCATTGAGGAATGGTCCATCCCGGGCATGCCCGAGTGATCCATTCCGCCCATCGCGGAATGGTCCATTCCCATGTCCCGGTGCGTCAGGGTTGGGCGCTCGCGCAGAAGCGGCGCTGTAGCAACCAGCCCTGCTTCCGGCGCCAGGGTAGCAACGACCTGGCCGGACCGGTCAATGGACTCTGCCACCAGCGCGAAGGCGCGGGCGCGGGTCGGCGCGACAATCACATCGTAGGTTTCTGCGACACCGATCTGGAACTCGTCGGTCTCCACCGGTTGGACATTGAGCCCGTCAGCGGCAACTACTGTCATCGGTAGTCCCGGAATCCGGAAGTTGAAGATTGTCATGGCTGACGCGTTGATGATCCGTAGCCGCACACGCTCGCCGGAATTGAATATCGCGGTCCAGTTGTCTGAGGTCGCATGACCATTGATGAGGTAAGTGTAGACGGATGCGGTTACATCCGAGATATCGGTCGGAGACATGCGCATGGCGCCCCAGGAGGCCCGGTCAGCAAATGTCTTTCCGAAGCCATTCTCCCTGGCGTCCTTGAGGAAATCGCCAACGGTTCGCTGCTGGAAGTTGTAGACCGCCGCATCCTTCTTGAGGCGCGCAAATACCTTGTGCGGATGTTCGAACGTCCAGTCTGACAGGACGAGCACATACTCCCGGTCATAACTGACGGGATCCTTGCCTGCGGGGTCAATGATCAGAGGACCATAATGGCCCATTTGCTCCTGCAAACCCGAGTGCGAATGGTACCAGTAGGTACCGCTCTGCGGGACCGCGAACTCATAGGTGAACGTCGACTTCGGCTTGATGCCGGGGAAGGAGACCCCGGGAACCCCGTCCATGTGAAAAGGCACCAACAGTCCGTGCCAGTGGATCGATGTATCCTCATCGAGCGTATTGTTGACCTTGAGAGTCACCTTTTCGCCTTCGCGGAACCGGATGAGTGGTCCGGGCAGTGTTCCGTTGATCGTGATGGCATGGCCGGAGCGGCCACCGATCTCGACAGCGCCGTGGCCGATGTTGAGGTCAAAGGCATTACCGGAGACTTCGAATATTCCCCTGTTGCCGGCATTGCCGCTGCGCGCCCAGGCCGGAAACACCGCGCTTGAAGCGGTAAAGATGCCGCCGGCTGCGGCCGTGCGGAGTAGATTGCGTCGTGTGAACATGATGCGATTCCTAATGTCAGAATCGCCTGCCGCGGGAAATGGAGGTGCCACGCGCGGCAGGCTACCCGGTTAGTGCTG
>NZ_PNMA01000145.1 GCF_013823385.1 Hyphomonas sp. | reverse complement strand
GCGATTGACGATCCGGGCATTGCCAACTGGCTGGATCCGGCCGGCCAAACGCAAGGGTCAATCATGCTGCGCTGGACTGGTGCCAGCAGCGGCCCTGCGCCAAGGCTCAGTTGCGTCGCGGCAGGAGACGTGCTGAAGCAGCTGGGTCCGGGCACCCGGCGGGTCACGCCGGAGGAACGCCTGCAATCCATGCGCGCGCGTCGCCGCGCGGTGCAAATGCGCCGTCGCTGGTAAGCGGATGCCTTGTCAGGCCGTGCCCAGCTTTTCGGTGCCGCCGGTCATTACATCATCACCCATGCGCGCCCGCGCGCACTCTTCGGCGGCAAGACCTTCAGATGTAGGGTGCTGCACGTGATCTTTCGTCAGCTTATCGGTCAGTTTGTCCCAATGGGTGACAAGCAGGCTTTCCTTTTCGACAAGTGGTGAACAGGCCAACTCAGGCAAGTCTTTCCAGGCCTTCCAGCTATCACTCGAATTGACCTTGTAGATGCCCACATAATTGTATTTCGGCGTGGTTGGGATCATCTGGCCGAAGCTGCGAAAGGCCAGCAGTGCAGCGCTCTGGACACCCGCCCGCCGCGCGGCTGCGGGCAGGTACTGATCGGCATACCACGCCCGCAATTCGGCATCCTTGCCCGGCGCGGCGTTGAACTGTTCAAAAACCACGCCGCCAGAATGGGCCGTGTCAGGATCGTTGTTGCGAAAGGCCAGCGGGTAGTAGTGATAGTCCTCCAGCACGCTGTCATCGATGGCGGTGGTCACCATCATGCGGCTGGTCAATGCGTTCTCCCAGTGCTCGCGGGAAAATCGCTCCGGGTCGAACACATCGTAGAGCGCGAAATATTGCCAGTCATATTGCGGCGGAACAGCCATCGGCTGGTGTATGCTGCGAACAAAGCGTTGTGCGGTGATCGAACCGCGAAAGCGCAAGGCATCGCGGATGTGGATGTTGGTGTACCAGTCGTCCAGATCGGCTTCGCGGCCCGGATGTGCCTTGGTCAGCACCACTAACACGGCTTCGATCATGCTTGCTCTCCGCTGACCGGCGTGAAGGGCTTGTGCGGCGCGCCCATCGCCTCGCGATAGGAGATCGGCTGCTTGTCATCGGTGTCCTTCACGCCAAGGCGCTGGCCCAGTTCCGCCCCGATCAGTGCCTGACCGCTGAGCGACATCAGATCCGGCGCCGAATAGAGCGCGTGCAGTACTCGGCCAGTGAATTCCGGCGTTTCCCAGTTGGGCAGGGCTTCGCGCATGTCTGGTGGCAGCATTTCCGGCGGCATCGCGCGCACGGCATCGGTAAGGATGAAGCCCGGCCAATAGGAAATTGCCGCAACGCCGTG
>NZ_PNMA01000144.1 GCF_013823385.1 Hyphomonas sp. | reverse complement strand
CCTTGATGATGTGGACGCCCCCGCCCAGCGCCGGCAGCAATGGTGCTGACCCGGCGATTCGGATCGGGAGGAGCGCCCCATGGTGATCACGACGATTGGTCTGGACTTGGCGAAGAGCGTCTTTCAGGCGCATGGCATCGATGCGACCGGTGCGACGGTGTTGACGAAGAAGCTGCATCGCAAGCAGATGCTACCGTTCTTCTCGAAGCTTCCGCCGTGCCTGATCGGCGTGGAGGCCTGCGGCACGGCGCACCATTGGGCGCGAACGCTTTCGGCGATGGGCCATGAGGTTCGCTTGATCCCGCCGTCCTACGTCAAGGCTTTCGTCAAGCGCGGCAAGAGCGACGCCATCGACGCTGAAGCTATCTGCGAAGCGGTGCAGCGGCGAACGATGCAGTTCGTTCCCGTGAAGTCGGTCGACCAGCAGAGCATCCTCATGACCCACCGGGCCCGATCACTGCTTGTCCGCCAGCGAACATCGGTCGCCAACGCTTTGCGCTCGCACCTGGCCGAACTGGGGCTTGTCGCCAATCCCGGCATCGCCAATCTGGCGAGGCTCGCCGAGCAGGCGCTCGCTGACAGGGATGCGCTTCCATCCTTCGCCCGCGTAGCGCTGGCGATCATGCTGCGCCAGATCGTTGCCCTTGGGCAGGAGATCTCGGCGCTCGATCGCCAGATCGCTGCTTGGCATGTCGAGAGCGAAGCGAGCCGCAGGCTTGCCGCGATCCCTGGCCTGGGCGTCATCACCGCCACCGCAGTAGCAGCCACCGTCACCGATCCCGATCAGTTCCGCTCCGGCCGGCAGTTCGCAGCCTGGCTTGGCCTGACGCCGCAGCAGCAATCGACAGGCGGCAAGATGAGGCTGGGCGGCATCTCGAAGCAGGGAGACCGCTACCTCCGCCGATTGCTCGTCGTCGGCGCCACTGCCGTCATCCGTCACACGAAGGACAAACCGACACCCATGGCCGCCTGGATCAGGAAGCTCATGGAGAAGAAGCCCTTCAGGGTCGTGTCCATCGCGCTCGCCAACAAGCTTGCGCGGATTGCATGGGTGCTGCTGACGCGGAAGGAGACCTACAGGCCCTACCAGCTCGCAGCCTGAGCGACCGACAAAAGGAGCTGAACAGAATTGGTGACGGCAGTCGATGATGAGGGACGATCGAGCCAATGACGAGGCCAACCCGTCTGATTCAATGCGCGCCAGCAGCGCGTCATCTTGATAGGGACCTCGCCGGCGGATTTCCATCAGGGCCAGTGGCAAACATCACGCCGCACAAACAGGCCGGACATATGAAAGCAACCGATCAAATCATCTCGACAAAAAAGTCGTTGCCATAGGGGGCGTCCACATATGAATCAC
>NZ_PNMA01000143.1 GCF_013823385.1 Hyphomonas sp. | reverse complement strand
ATCGGGCACCTCTACCGTGGCGCTGGAGCATGGTCAGTATATCGCGGCCCTGTTCGACGATCCTTCACTGCTGATTTCAATCAAGGGCGTGCGCTTCTCGCCCTACCTGCTGGCAGAGCTTTGCGTGCAGGAAGGGCAACTGGTGATGGAACGGTCTTGCCAATGGGCATCGCCGCACTGGCCCGCCCCGTTCACCTCCGATTTTCCTATCAGCCTGCGGATCGCCACCGATCCCGTAACCGGCGAAAGCGACCTCACCTTGCGTGATGACGAGTTCAACCTGCTCTTGCAGGCCACGCTCGCGCCGGTACCGGGCGCACGCCAGGTCACGCAGGTGCGCTGGCGCGCAAAACTTTCGCCCGAGCGCCCCGGCCTTGCAGCCAAGGCCATGGGCCTCGGCGCACCGCTGCGGGTGCACGACCATATCGATGGAGCTGCGCTGCGGGTGCTCAAACCCTCGGCATCGATCCACGCAGACGACCTGCGGGAAAAGATCGCCGCCCGAACCGACCAGCAAGACGAAGTAGCCTGAAAGCAAATCGCACCAGGACAAGGAACCTGCCATGCTCGAAATTTCCGATAATCCGGCATCTTCCGCGAACGATCATCCGATCACGTCGGACCCGCGCCAGTTCTCGGCCAAGGTCAATGCCTGGATGCCGCACGAAATCATGCTGACCGATGCATGGTTTCCGCTGGCCCACAGCTTTGCAGTGAACAAGAAACCGGTGCGCCGCGCTGTCTATTCCCAGCCGTTCTACCTGTGGCGCGGGCCCGATGGCCAGGTGATCGCTGCGGAGAACCACCCCAAGGATATGCTGGCTGGCGCCAAGAGCGAGTACACTGACGAAAGCGGCCACTATCCAGTGCTGGAAAAATACGGCTATGTCTGGGGCTGGCTCGGCAAGCCGGAAAATGCCGCGCCCGAGCATGTTCCAAGCATTCCCTATCTGCCGGAAGACGGCGGCCTGCCGCTTCACATGCTGGGTACTGTACGCTTTGACTGCTGCGCCCCGCTGAGCCTGGAAAACCTGATCGACCTGACCCACGCCGATTTTATCCATGCCGACGTTGTGGGTGACGAGAAGATGGATTCCGAAACGGTGGAAGTGTTCCACGACAGCGAAACCATCACCATGGTTCGCACCTGCGTGAACAAGTCGGTGGCACCGATCATGAAGATGTTCGGCGGCGTTCGCGCCGATGTGCAGCAAGTGCGCCAGGTAATACGCATCTACCTGCGCAGCCATGCCGCGATTGCCTATGGCCGGTTCAGCCCGGGGGACAACGTGCAGCTGTTCCACCCCTGTGTGCCGGAGACCCGCGACCGCACCCGGCTGGACTACGCGATGAACACGTCCAACGTTAA
>NZ_PNMA01000142.1 GCF_013823385.1 Hyphomonas sp. | reverse complement strand
GTCCCTGCGGCGTCTGCGTCTTTGGTCCGCTTTCCGGTTCCGAGCGCCTTTCGCTGCCGCCGCAACGTTTGGGGCGAGGTGTTCGTGACCAGTCACGCGCTCCATCATGAAGCGATGTGGTCCTTCGTGATGAACGGATCATGCGTAGGCATGTTCAAATCCGCCGCCGTTATGCCGGTTCTCGAGTGACATATGGTGTTTCGCGATGGCGGTGGATGTCTTCTTCGCGATCGTTTCGCACAGGCTTTGACGGATAGTTTCGAATTGCCCCTCGCACGCTGCCAGCTCGCTCGAAAGGCGAGCAGCGAGAGCGACTGCTACCAGGGCAGTCGTCTCGCAGCATGGGTCTTCGTATGAGCTAGCGCTGTTGTAGCAGAGCAGAACGAGGCCGGCTCTGATTGGGTCAATCTCGAGGTGAACCAGGACTCTCTGGAATTCGTCGATGGTCAGGCTGCCGGCTTCGAGCCTTTCAAAGAACCCTGCACGGCGGCTCCGTTTGAGGACCCCTTCGTCGGCCATTTTCCTGAGGCTCGTATGGCGCAACTGCATCTGTTCCTTGATCAGAGCTGCGTACATTCTGTTTACGCTGTGGGCCTTTACTCCCACGACCTCGGGCGTCCCCTTGCACATCCATGCCTCCGCCATGCCATACCATGCAATTTCATAGTGTGATCTTGCCGGCGGGAATTTTGCAAGTGGAAAATTCACCCTGCGCCACAAGCAAGGCACAGAACACAAGGGTTTCTCGTACGCCGCAATGGACTTTCGTCTTGGCGCTCAGCTCCCCTTTTAGGCGTTCGACGGCGGCATTTTCCTTCGAATTGAGCCGCACATAGATGCGGATGGGGCCGTCCACAGGGAGTTGAGCGACCAAGCCAGCTGCATGATCTTCCTTCGGCTCCTGATATCTCGCCAGGGCATAGATAAGGACGTCTTTGAATTTTACGAAGCGGCTTCGTTCCAGGCTTAGCGAGGCGATGGCCTTTACGATCTGTTCGAAGGCCACATCGCTGACGGCGATTTCGTGCGCCACATGCGTGTCCTGCTCCATGTCCAACCACCTTCCTGTCTTTCCAGAAGGGTTGCCCCCTCATCCGCTTCCGACACGGGTTCGAATCATTTCTTTGGCGGGCGGGAAGCCCCTGGTCGGAATTCCTGACCAGGGTGGTCGGAAATCACGACCGGGGTGGTCAGGAATCTCGACCGCCCTGGTCGGGAATCCAGACCGGGGTGGTTGCATTTTCCGACCGGGCTGGCCGCGAATCGCAACCACCCTGGTTGCCTATTCCGGACCAGTCGCACAAATCGGCGACCAGTTTCGAATCTAATGTTTGAGAAAAGGTGTCCCCCGGGCGGACTTTGGCTGTGGCGGT
>NZ_PNMA01000141.1 GCF_013823385.1 Hyphomonas sp. | reverse complement strand
TGGTGATAAGCGTCTCGCGGCGCGTCGGCCAGGTGACCTTGGAGGCCTCCGAGCGGACCTGCTGGATGAATTCGAGTGGACTGGTCTTCGCCATATTTTCTCAGACGCCTCTTCTCAAATTCCTGCCGCGCTGCTCTTCCAGCTTCCGCCCGGGGCCGGGGGCCTCTCCGGCCTGCCGCGCCCCTTGCGGAGGGTGGCAGGAGTGGAGGGGCTCGAACCCCCAACCCCCGGTTTTGGAGACCGGTGCTCTACCAGTTGAGCTACACTCCTAAGCCTGCCGCCGAAGCGGCAAACCGTCTTACTTCAACACCTTGGAGACGACGCCGGCGCCGACGGTACGGCCGCCTTCGCGGATGGCGAAGCGCAGCTTCTCTTCCATCGCGATCGGCGCGATCAGCGTCACGTTCATCTTCACGTTGTCGCCCGGCATCACCATTTCCGTGCCGGCCGGAAGCGTCACGACACCCGTGACGTCCGTCGTGCGGAAGTAGAACTGCGGACGGTAGTTCGTGAAGAACGGCGTGTGGCGTCCGCCCTCTTCCTTCGTCAGGATGTAGGCCTCGGCCTCGAACTCCGTATGCGGCGTGATCGAGCCCGGCGCGCACAGAACCTGGCCGCGCTCCACTTCCTCGCGCTTCGTGCCGCGAAGCAGAACGCCCACATTGTCGCCCGCCTGGCCCTGGTCGAGGAGCTTGCGGAACATCTCGACGCCCGTGCAGGTCGTCTTCGTCGTCGGGCGGATGCCGACGATCTCGATTTCGTCGCCGACCTTCACGATACCGCGCTCAACGCGGCCCGTCACAACCGTGCCGCGGCCCGAGATCGAGAACACGTCTTCGATCGGCATCAGGAACGGCTGGTCGATCGGACGCTCCGGCTGCGGGATGTACTCGTCAACCGCCTTCATCAGGGCGAGGATCGCGTCATGGCCGATCTCGCGGTTCGAGTCCTCAAGCGCCGCAAGCGCCGAGCCCTTCACGATCGGAATATCGTCGCCCGGGAAGTCGTAGCTCGACAGAAGCTCGCGGATCTCCATCTCGACAAGCTCCAGAAGCTCCGGATCGTCAACCTGGTCGACCTTGTTCATGAACACGACAAGCGCCGGAACGCCAACCTGGCGCGCAAGAAGAATGTGCTCGCGCGTCTGCGGCATCGGGCCGTCAGCCGCCGACACAACAAGGATCGCGCCGTCCATCTGCGCCGCGCCCGTGATCATGTTCTTCACATAGTCAGCATGGCCAGGGCAGTCCACATGCGCGTAGTGACGCGCTTCCGTCTCGTACTCAACGTGAGCCGTCGAGATCGTGATACCGCGAGCCTTCTCTTCCGGCGCCTTGTCAATCTGGTCATACGCCGAATAGGTCGCTCCGCCCGTCTCAGCAAGAA
>NZ_PNMA01000140.1 GCF_013823385.1 Hyphomonas sp. | reverse complement strand
GCCGATGCCTGCAAGCTTGCCCGGCAAGGAAAGGCGGCGGCCCGGACTACTGGCCACCGCCCTGCCCTCCGACATTTGCAGACATGAAGGCCTGCATTTCCTGTTCAACGCGCGCTGCCTGACCTTGTGGGGGCGCAGCGAGAGCCTGAGCCGGTTGCGGGCGCGGAACCTTCGCATAGACGGCCGCCTTGACGCTCGGGGTCACATCAGGAACATCGCCGCCGATGATCGCCTCGTGGACCAAAACCACCTTGCCGGACTTCGATAGCCCGGAGACGGTCTGATCGAGCGCCGCCATGAAGACGGCGGTCTCGCGCGCGGCCGTCTGCTCATCGGTATTCGAGCGCGCCTGAGCCTGCAGATATTCGCCGATGATCCCCTGAAGCTGGAGCTGGACGAACTCCTGGCGTCCGGGCGCGTCGAACGCGATCGTCTTGGTGACCCATGCCCCCCAGACGAACACGGAAGCGGCAGCAGCAAAGAGAATGATTTCGCGCAGAGAAAAACCGGCAAAGCGCGAAGTGGGTTTGCGTCGCGCCGATTTTATCGTGGTTGGTTCCGCAGGGGCAGCGGAGGCATGCTCGAACAAGTCGGTCATTGATCGTCTCCCGAAACGTCGAAGGCTGAAATGAGGCTCGCGCGGCGGAAAAAGCCGAAAAGAACAAAGCCGATCAGGACAGCGCCGAAAGCGATGGCTTGGAACTGCTCGCGGCGCGCGAGGTCGGCGGCGAGCCAGCGGGCAGTCAGATTGCCGAGATGATGCATCGTGCCATCGAGCGTGAACCCGCCCAGCACGATGAAAAAGACAGCGAACATGCCGAGGGTCGCGAGGGTCGTCGTCGCCAGCCATCCGGTGAGCCGCAGACCGAAAAGAGCAAAATCCTGCGGGATCAGCCTCGCTCTCTTGGAGCCCGATTGAAGCGATAGAGAGCTCATTCGGCCGCCTCCCGGAACTCGTGCTCTTCAGGGAAAGCGACCGCTTCGATCGCATCCTGCATCGCGTAGCCGCGGTGCACATAGGCCTCGACTTCGGCAAAGACATGCGGGCTCGAGGAATAGAGAGTGCCCGAGAAACGATCGAGAACAAGCCGGGCGACGCATTCGGTATCCGGCCCCCGGATGAAGATGTCCGAATAGTCGGTACCGTTGCGCTTCAGCGACCGGAGCAGCGCCTCGGTCATGTTGTCCATCTCGAAGCGGTCCGAGTTGCGGAAGTCAGAAATGGTCTCGCCCTTCTGCTGAAGGATCAGGAACCAGTCCGAGTTCTCGAGCGCGGCGCGCGAGCCTTCCGACTTGTAATAGTCATGGATCGACTGGGTCGCGGTGATGAGCGAGCCGCCATATTTGCGGCAGGTGCGCGAATAGGTCTCGACAAAGTCGGCCATCGCCCCGCCCTT
>NZ_PNMA01000139.1 GCF_013823385.1 Hyphomonas sp. | reverse complement strand
TGTGCTCTTCCGATCTCCCTGCTGGACCATCCGGTTGAGTTCGCCGCGCGCTGCACGACCCGATGAGTAGATCGCGGTACGCTCGCGGTCTTCTGGCGATAGCTCCAGCCATTTCTGCGCGGTGACCTTGAGGTGGTCTGCGCCAGCTTCGACCACACGCTCGCCAAGCGAGGCAAAGCTTTCCTTGAACATTCCGGCGCGCGCGAGGCCAGCGGCTTCCTTCATATGTTCGGTGCGCTGCCGAAGGCTGGTATCGATGCGGGCTATGGCGGGGTTATCGGACTGGATCAGCGAAAAGCTTTTGCCCGCCTCGATCGGCTGCAGCTGGGCCCGGTCTCCGATCATGACCAGCTTTTCAACCCCAAGCCGGTTGGCGATCGTGAGCAGGTCATTCATCGGCTTGTTCGCAACGAGCGAAGCCTCGTCCAAGACCAGCACTTTGCCGCGCAAGGTCTCTCGTGATGCCTCGAACTTCGGACCTGAGCCCTCAAGCGTGGGCCGCAGATGCTCATTCACGAAGGATGAGACGGTTCTTGCTGTGATACCCTGCCTGACAACCTCACCGTCCGGCCCCCGGATCGCTGTATCGCTGCGAAGATCGCTCACCATCTTGTTGGCAAAGGCGAGCCCGATCACCTCCCTTCCCTCCTGATGAGCTACGCTTGCGATGGCCGAAATGATTGTCGTCTTCCTGGCACCGCGACACCCTGGATCACGATCGTGCGGTCCTTGCTGGCCAGCGCCAGAGTTCCCGCGGCAATCTGCTCGGCATTGAGCTCGTGGGTGCCCGCTACTTGCCGCAAGCGCCCGGGTGCCTCGGCAGCTTCAATGATGGCCTGGCCTGCGCCCTTTCCGGCGGCGACATTGGCAAGGGTTGCCCGCTCGATTGCGACATGCTCGGGCGTGGTGAATCTCTCAGGCCTGCCATCGAGCCTGTCGCTCTTGCCCTCGAGCACCCTCCCGTCGGCCACCAACACGCCAATCCTCGCTTCAACCCCATCAGCGGTCACACCCTTCACCCCAAGGTCGAGCGCGGTCTTGACCAGCTCGCCCCGGGTCCAGGAGGTTTCACGTTCGCCGATGATCCTGATCGCAGAAGCGGTTGCCATCTCAGTGCGCAGCTGCGTGGGCGTCAGAGTGATCCGTTGCAGGCCATTGGTTGTCAGTGTGTCTGCTGGCCGAGTGTAGAGCTTGGCGCTGTCGCGGAGCGCACTAAGAGTCTCCTGGACACGCTGCGGCGACCCCAAAGGGCTTTCACGCCCCTCGGAGCCGCGTTCCCGCGCCTGTTCGACCAGCGCCTTGGCATCGAACCCCAGCCCGGCAGCGCGCCTCGCCCATTCCTGCCGAAGCGCCTGCTTATCATCCGGATTGAGCTTGGGATCGCGGGTGCGCTTGGTGATTTCACGCAAGGCTTCTGTGTC
>NZ_PNMA01000138.1 GCF_013823385.1 Hyphomonas sp. | reverse complement strand
AGCACGAGCGCACTCCAAGCCCTTGCGGAACGCCGCCGGACCGACGGCGCAACAGCCATCTATCTGGCTGTCGAAGGCGAAGCACAAGCCGTGCTTTCGATTGCCGATCCCGTGAAACCTTCAACGCCCGCCGCCCTGAGCGCGCTGCGCGCGGCAGGTCTCCACATCGTCATGGCGACAGGGGACAACCGCACGACGGCTGACGCGATCGCGCGTTCTCTCGGCATCGATGCCGTTGAAGCTGAAGTCCTGCCTGCCCAGAAAGCCGAGATTGTGAAACGCCTGATCGCCGAAGGACGGGTCGTCGCCATGGCCGGGGATGGCGTGAATGACGCGCCCGCACTGGCGGCGGCCGATGTCGGCATCGCGATGGGAACCGGCACGGACGTTGCCATTGAAAGTGCGGGTATCACCCTCATCAAAGGTGATCTGACTGGTATCGTCCGTGCCCGCTCCATTTCTACCGCAACGATGCGTAACATCCGCCAGAATCTGTTCTTCGCTTTTGCTTATAATGCGGCAGGTATCCCCATCGCCGCCGGCGTCCTATATCCTGTAACAGGCAGCCTCCTGTCACCAATGATTGCCGCCGCCGCCATGGCTCTCTCATCAGTCTCAGTGATCGTGAACTCTTTGCGGCTCGGCGCGAACCAGGCAGGAATACCGAAAGCGGCAAAAAGTTAGACTGGCAACACCGGCTTAAGATATTGCACCCAACAGTTGTGACCGCGTCAGACTACGACGCTGATGTATCAATCCGAGCTAACGCCCCGTGACGAACTAAACTACCTAGCCGATGAGGCTGCAATTTTCCTTGGATTCGCTGAGCGCATTTCTGAACGAGGCTAAGCGGATGAACTGTTCGGCGGACATAGCGCTGTAGGCGCAGGATGGGGCTATTTGGACAATCGAAGTCATGCGAACCGTTAATAGCGTCTCCCCACTATTAAAGGCTTTGTGCGCAGCGTTCCTGTGCGTGTAGCTCATCCTGAAAGCACACGGTTTGCCGGCAAAATTGAAATGTGGGAGCGGAACCATTCAAGTCATTTGAGACACAAAGTGACCCAGCCCCTTGATCCGGGCCGTTTAATTGGAGACTCTGTTCGCCTTTCTTTCTGGTTGGGGGTGGGTGGTCAAGGCCCGCTGAGCGGAGCTCTTGCGTAGCTCAGGCGAAGCGGGCCGGGCTCGCCGCGCCTGGTCGGCGAACATCGCCGGAGCGAGACCGCCGAGGGATGTATGTGGGCGGACAGTATTGTAGTCGATCCGCCATCTCTCGATGATGCTGCGAGCCTCGCTGAGCCGGTCGAACAGATGCTCGTTGAGACATTCGTCCCGCAGGCGGCCATTGAACGACTCCACGAACGCATTCTGTGTCGGTTTTCCGGGGGCAATGTAGTGCCATTCGATGCGGGCCTCCTTCACCCATTTCAGGATCGCGTGACTGGTCAGCTCCGTCCC
>NZ_PNMA01000137.1 GCF_013823385.1 Hyphomonas sp. | reverse complement strand
AGGGCCCATGAATGATGCACCTGCCCGCATCCACGAAGGAACAGCGGGACGCGCGGCATAGGGATTGACCGTGAAGCTGTGAGGGAGCAACTCAAAGTCGCCGTTCAACTCGGGTGAAAACGCATCCACTGGAGCCGAAGGCGGTTCCACTGATTGCTCGAGATCGACCGCCCCGCGCAACTGTGGGGCGAGCACAGCGAAGTCCGGTTTTGCCTCTGGCGAAAACACATCGAGAATTGCTTCGCGCGCCGATGATGGCGTCGGCGTCAAAGCGACCAACAAAAATAGAAGATTTTTCATGACCACACCTTTCGGCGTGGTTCGGATATCGCCTCACGTTTCTAAATGAACAGGCGGCACATGGCAATCGCGAGCCGTGCCGGAGAAGGTCGGGTCGATCCAAAGGGGAAAGATGGTGAGGCTTAGCTGAGAGGAGCGAGTTTATGCTGATTGCGCTCAAACCCACCCAGGAGACCATCGACATCGTTGCTGCACTGAAGGGCCGTTGGCACGGTTTCTACGCGATGTGCGTCTGCCCCGCGCACGCAGACAGAACCCCTTCCCTTTCCATCCGGCAGGGCGAGCGGGGTATTCTGGTTCATTGTTTTGCGGGATGCCGCAGCGAGGATGTCCTGCGCGCAATCGGTCGAACCAAACCGATCCTGAACTCCCCTCCCCCGAGTTACCGTCCCGAAGGAACTGCGCCCAATGTCAGAAGGATCTGGGATCAGGGCACAGAAATCCGGGGGACGCTCGGCGAAGTCTACCTTCGATCGCGTCGACTGCCAGTCGATCTCCCCGACTTACGCTTTCATCCAAGGTGCCCGTTCGGCCGCAAGCCCAAAACCACCTTCCGGCCCGCGTTACTGGTCGCTGTCAGAACTGGGCACCGGATCACGGCCATCCAACGTATTAGGCTTACGAGCGACGGAACATGGCATGAGGGCAAGTTTATGCTCGGAAAGCCCGGACAGGGTGCTTGGGCACCACGGTTCGAAGGCAACGTGCTCGCCATTGCTGAGGGCATGGAGGATGCGGCGAGCTATGCCCAGATCAAGCAAATCCCGTGCTGGGCAGCGCTTGGTAATGAGCGCCTCGCGCTTATCGGAGTGCCGACCTACGTTACAGAGTTGTACATAGCTGAAGACAATGACGGACCGGGACGAACAGCGGCCATGGCAGCTGTCGACGCTCACGGCATGCCGAGGCGGTGCATCAATAGGGATGCGCCGCCAAGCCATTGCCGTGACTGGGCAGAAGTTGGGAATGATGTGGTCAGTCCAAGGGATTGAAAGTTTTAAGGAAAACGTTGCGCCTATGCGGGTTCACGCATGGGTTGAAGATCATGGAAGCTCGTGTGACGGATTCTACTGATGATCCCAAAAGTGCGCTGACGTTGGAACCCTTAGCCGTGAATTTCTCCACCTTCATCATGAGCGAAATTCTCCAGTAAACGACCGGGGTTACGGACGAACCGGAAAGGCAGCTTCAAGGTTGCGAAATCGGGTTAGCGGCCATTCGGATCAATCAACGCAAAGGGTGGCCGCCGACCACTTCCGGTC
>NZ_PNMA01000136.1 GCF_013823385.1 Hyphomonas sp. | reverse complement strand
TGATGCGGGCGGCACCGGGCGGTCCTATCACGCCAGCCTCGATGCAACTTGCCAGAAGCGGCGCATCCACTTCCTGCTGGAGCCTGGATGGCGAGCCGACCGGGCCATCCAGGGGCTGGGCCGAACGCACCGGACGCATCAAGCCAACACGCCGCTGTTCCGGCCTGTGACCACGAACTGCAAGGGGGAACTGCGGTTCACCAGCACCATTGCGCGCAGGCTCGATAGCCTCGGCGCGCTTACTCGGGGCCAACGCCAGACGGGCGGGCAGAACCTGTTTGACCCTGCCGACAATCTCGAGAGCGAATATGCCAAGGCGGCCCTCTCGACATGGTTTGCCTTGCTGGCGGACGGCAAGCTCAAGAGCGCTACGCTGATCGATTTTCAGCGCCGCAGTGGGCTCAAGATCGTCTCCGACGATGGCGTGCTCGAAGAGGACCTTCCGCCGATCCAGCGCTGGCTCAATCGCATCCTCGCGCTGCCGATCGGGATGCAGAATGCGATCTTCGAGGAGTTTCTGGGGTTGGTCGAAGCGCGGGTGTCAGCAGCGCGCGAGGCCGGATCGCTCGATGTTGGCGTCGAAACCCTGCGGGTTGAACAGGCCGATATTGTCGAGGACATAGTCCTTCGGACCGATGAGCGAACCGGCGCCACGTCGCATTTGCTGCAGCTAGCCCTCAAGACCAGAGCACGGCCGATCTCGCTTGAGCGTGTCCTTGAGCGCCGCGACTATGCCGACGGCTGCATTCTGCTCCACAATATCAAGAGCGGGAAGGCGGCCTTGGCCGAACCTTCGCGGCACTTCATGACAGAACAGGGGGATTTGATCCGGCGGGTTATCCTCCACCGTCCGCTTCGCCGCGAATACCACCACTTCGATGACCTCGCCGAATCCGCATGGGAGGAAGTCCCGCGCAGGACCTTCGAGAAGCTGTGGCAAAGCGAGGTTGCGGAGCTTGCCGAACGGCTAACGACGGAGACCGTGTACCTTGCGACCGGACTTCTCCTGCCGATCTGGTCGAGCCTGCCTATCGACTATCTGGAGGTCCGGCGGATCGTGGACGAAGAGGGCAGAAGCTGGCTCGGCCGTATGGTCCACGAACTCGACGTGGCGAAGCTGCTCGAGAAATTCGACATTGCCTCCACCGTTGAACTCAGCCCGGAAATGATCATCAGGTCGCTCGGCGAAGGCCGGACAGTCCCGATCAATCAGCCCTTCGAGGCGACCTTGAAATGCTCCCGCGTGGCAGGCGAGCAGCGCTATGAAATCGTGGGGGTCCCGCCTGAACAGCTGCCTTGGCTCAAGAGCATCGGCTGCTTTACGGAAATCATTGCGTTTCGCACACGGGTGTTCATCCCGACAAAGGCAGCGCTGTCGGTCATAGGCGCGATGTTTCGAGCATGATGAAAAGCAATGCTGGGAACATCGATGCCGGAGCCCTGACGTCCCACGGTTTTCCTCTTGGTCTGCACTATCTGTGCAGCATGGAAGGCCACGAAGTGGGGCATTCCTGTCAGTGTCGGTGGCGTTTGCTAGCAACGGCTCGCGCCAGAATCAGATGTTTCCT
>NZ_PNMA01000135.1 GCF_013823385.1 Hyphomonas sp. | reverse complement strand
GGGCGGATGTGCTAAAAGCGCATCCGATCGGCGCGCGCATACCGCAGGAATGTGGCATGATGCTGGAAACCGCGTTTCAGGGCATCAATCCCACGATGCTGTTTCGCCTGCCGGCCTATTACGATTGGTATCGCAAGGCAGATACGCGCTTTGGCTACCGCGTTCACAAGATGTGGTTGCAGCACCTGGCATGGAAAAATCCCCGCAAGCGCTGGGTTCTCAAGGTGCAGGAACACGCGCACCACCTGCCCGAATTGCTGGATATCTACCCCGATGCGGTGTTGGTGCAGCCGCACCGAGACCCGGTTACAGTGATGGCATCAATCTCGCGACTGATCGAAGTCATCCGCTGCGTTGCCATTGACCGGATCGACCGCAACGAGCTGGGCCAGGAATTGTTGCACCTGTGGCACGATGGCCAGGCGGCGGCGCTTTCCTGGCGGCAATCCAATCCGCAAGTGCAGGTGCTGGACCTCGCCTTCCGAGACCTGATTTCGGATCCTGTCGCCGCAGTGCGCAAAGTTTACGAGCACGCCGATATTGCGTTTTCGCAAGAGACGGAGCAAGCGGTGACGCGCTGGTGGCGCGAGCATCCATCCGACAAGCACGGGCAACACCGCTACGAACTGGCCGATTACGGGCTTACGCGCGAGCAGGTCGAAAGCGTCTATGCCGACTACATCAGCGCCTACGAGGCCTATCTGTGAGCCGCTGGCCCGACTATCTCGCGCAGCTCGCTTCGGCGGAGGATATCTTCGCCATGCTGCCGGGCGAAGCTGACGGGCTGGAGCGGGCGGAAGTCGAGAAGATGCTGTTCACGGCGCTGGCATCGGGCTGGCTGACGACCTTTGCCGATCGTGACCGCCCCGATTTCGTTCCCGCAGTTTGCACGCATTTTAACCTTGTCGGCACCAACCCCGATTTCATCTATGCCGCAGCCTCGATTGATGGCAATGGCAGCTACCTGATTACCGGGGAACGGGGGGAATGCATTTTCCTCCAGATGGATATTGCCGCTGGCGGGCTGGGCGTGATGGACGCACTGGGTCCGTCGCTGGGTACGATCGACTTCGACGATCTGGCGCCGGATGAGGCAGGGCGCTTTTCCCTAATGCTGAGCGCGGAAAAACCGGCGGACTGGCAGGGGGACTGGCACCCTCTCGATCCGACAGCGCGTTCGCTCTCACTGCGGCAGGCGAGCTATGATTGGGGTACGGAGCGGGAGGCGCGGATCGCCATCGAACGCAGCGATCTGGCCCATGCGCCACGCCGCTGGAGCGAGGCGGAGATTGCCGAGCGGCTGATGGCCTTGTGCGCCTATCCCAAGCGACTGGCGGGCATGGCCATAGGATTCATTGCCGGGCAGCAGCAGAAAGGGCTGTGGAACGCTTTCGAGCAAGACGACTGGGCCGGGCGCGGCGGCGTGGAGGGGCAGCATTACTATCAGGGCCTGTTCCGGCTGGAGCCGGATTGCGCGCTGGTGCTGGAAACCGACCTGCCGGAAACGGTCCGCTACTGGAACGTCCAGCTGAACGACATGCGCTGGAACACGCTGGACTGGATGAACCACCAGTGCAGCCTGAACGGTGGGCAGGCCAGCATCGATGCAGATGGCAAGTTTCGCGCGGTGATC
>NZ_PNMA01000134.1 GCF_013823385.1 Hyphomonas sp. | reverse complement strand
TTGATGGCCATGTGGTCCCCAATAATTCGCAGAATTTCGCGACTTTAGCTGGCAGTTCTGATATCCCTGATGGCCATATGGTCCCCGCAGCAAAAAAGCAGGGCAACAGAGCCTTTCTTGATGGCAATTTCGCACGCCGGAATCTGCCGCTGAAGGCGAGCGAATATTGCATCTGGGACACCGAGCTGGCGGGCTTCGGATTGCGGGTTCGCCCGACCGGCAACTACTACTGGTTCGTGCGACTACGCCATCGCGGCAAGCATCGGCGGATCACGCTTGGAAAGACGACCGACCTCGACGCAGCGCTGGCCCGCTCGCAGGCGCGCCGATTGCTCGCCGAGGTGGCGCTGGACGGATTGCCCAAGCGGGTGGTGGTGCGGTCAACGCCGACCATGAGCGATTTCGTGGCGACCTATTTCGAGGACCTGTCGCGCGTCTGGAAACCCTCGACGGCGAAACGCAACGCCGATGCCTGGCGCGGTGACCTTGCCCCCCACTTCGGTGACATTCTGGTGGCTGACGTCACCAAGGCAGATGTCGTGCGCTGGCGCGATGCTTGCGCAGGCGAACGCGAGGCGCGATACAACCGCGCGATACCCGTGCTGGCAGCACTGCTCAACTATGCCGAGGCGCTGAAGATGCGGCGCAAGGGCTCCAATCCATGCCGGGGGATGCCGCGCTACAAGCGGCAAGCGATGGAGCGGTATCTCACCCCTCGCGAATACGCGCGCGTGGGCGCTGAACTGCGCGCGCAAGAGGCCGAATTTCCGGCACAGGCGGCGATCCTGCGGCTGCTACTTTTCACCGGGGCGCGTCGCGGCGAGATCGAGGGGCTGCGATGGGACTGGGTCAAGCCGCCTCGACTGGTTCTGCCTGACAGCAAGACCGGCCCGAAGGTGATCTGGCTGAACAGTCAAGCATTGGCGGTTCTTGAAGGCATTGCTCGTGTGGGGGAGTGCCCATACGTCTTTCCCGATAGGACGGGAACGAAACCGATCAGTCTCGAAAAATGGTGGGAGAATTTCCGGCGCCGCTGCGCCTTGCCCGATGTACGTCTGCATGACCTGCGCCACAGCTTTGCCTCGACCGCGATCATGGACGATGTGCCGCTTGCCACGATCGGCAAGCTGCTGGGCCATGTGCTGCCCGAAACGACCGCCAAATACGCGCATCTGGCCGACGAGATCGTCGCCGATGCGGCCAAGCGCATTTCCGGCTCTCTGGCTAGCTCGCTGGGTTTGCGCGCATGACCGCGCTCGGGCTCAAGCGGGTCGTCGAGGAGGCGCTGGCGCGGGTCGGCGCTGACATCAACCTGATCTGCATCCCCAGGGGCAAGCCACGCACGACGACCTGGCTCGGAATCGAGCATGGGTTCGGCATCCGGCACTATGCTACTGGCAGAAACGTCTACATCGTGCAGACGCGGATGGGCGGCAAGCTGCGGACGGTAACCTTGGGGCCCGCGTCGGTTCTGACACGCGCGCAGGCGACGCAGGTGGCGCGGATCGTGCTGGCATATGCGCGTGTCGGTGAGGATCCGGCCAGTGAGCGCAAGCGTATCCGGTCGGCCCCGCGCTACAGCGATTTTCTCGACGAGTTCTGGGAAAGGTGGGGGACCCGCTGGACGCCGAAAACATGGAACGTGAATGCCAGCTACCGCCGCCTTT
>NZ_PNMA01000133.1 GCF_013823385.1 Hyphomonas sp. | reverse complement strand
GCCGACCAGCGCCGCGCCATCGAGGCGGAACTCTATACGATACGAAAAGGAGCAGAGGGCGAGCGCGAAACCGCCCACATCCTTGACCGCATCTATGGCCATTCTGAACGTGTGGCGGTGATCCACGACCTCAGGCTACCTGACGGTTTGAACGGTTACGTGCAGTTTGACCACCTCCTGCTGAACCGCGTCCTGAAGCGGATCGCCGTGCTCGAGACCAAGAACTTCAGCGGTCGCATCTCCAAGAACGAGCACAACGAATGGTGCGTCTGGTATCCGAACAGGCGGCAACCCACCGAAATACCCAACCCGGTCGCACAGGCCGACCGCGCTGCGCGGCTGCTGGAGCTATGGCTCGAGGCGCACCAGCATTCGGCGGCGTTCCGCCGCGTTGAAGGGTGGGTGATCGTCCCTCCGACATGCAAGATCGATCGCACGCGCATCGGTACCGGCACGCGCATCGTAAAGGTTGATAACTTCCATGAGCGATGGATCGAGGACGTCAGTTTCTCCGATGCGACTGGCTTTCTCACAGGGCTTAGCGTTGGACAACTTCGCGCCGTTGGGATGCAACTGGCCTCTCAGCACGTGCAACCCGACTATGCCTGGCGACGGCGGTTCGGGATTAATGACATGCCGAACCGCGCGGTCGCATCTACGCCCCGCCCGGAGATTCAACCAGCGAACGTGTCCGCCGAACCAGAGGCCGAACTCGAAACTAGGTCCGAAACACTGAGCGAAGCTGTGACGGTTCCCCCAGAAGGTCAGGACGGCGTGCCACTCGCGGAGCCGGCACCAGCGACCGGTTCCCGACCAGAGCCGCAAGATCAAAGCGCAACGGATCAGGAGGAGGTGGAACCGGCTCCAAACCCTAGGAAGCACGGCGCCAAAGCGAGCGTGCTCGTTACAGTGATCGAGGGCATTTCCGAGCGCGTTCTACCGGACGGGCGAATTGCCTTCCTTGCCCAACCCGGCACCCCCGCGGCCGAGCAGCTGACTGGCGTCTGCAAAGGCCGGGCGATCTGGAACCCACGCTTTCGCAACTGGCTGTGCAGTGCGGAACGGGCAGAAGAGATTCGCCATGCCCTGGGCACGCAGCCAGCAGGAGAACGCACATGAACATGGCAGCCGGGATCGGCAGCGCTCAGTGTCCGAAATGCCGCCGCTCAATCGGCCATTGGACCGAGCCGAGACTGACACACATCTGTGCGTCGTGCGGCGCGCCGCTCATCCGCTTGAGGGCAAGCCGGAAGATCAGACTCTATCGGATCATCCCGGTGGCGGAAATGATTCGGATCGCCGGTTCGCTGGTGACCGTGGCCGCGATCATCTCGGCCGCCGCAATACCAGGCGGCATACGCGCAGCCATATTCATGGTGGCTACCGCTTTGCTCGCTTTCGGTGCCGCCGACGTCATTCAGGAGGCCTTCGCCATGCGGGCTCGCGGGCCAATGGGCAACGTCATCATTGACCGGCCAAAAACAACGATTTGGAAGGCTGTCGCGCGCCTTGCTATCGGGTTGATCTGCCTCATGTTGGGCATCGTCGGCTTCGTGGTCTGGGCGAGCGTCACAACCGAGATGTGACAAATAGAGTGTAGTATTAGGCTCTGTCAGGATCCGTTTGCACGCGGCCAAGGTCTATCTTATGTTGGAAAAGACGCTCTACGAAGAATCAAAAATCCC
>NZ_PNMA01000132.1 GCF_013823385.1 Hyphomonas sp. | reverse complement strand
TCGGCGGGCTCTTCGCCGAGGATATCGCGGTTCTCGACGAAAACCTGATGGGCGCGCTCGCCCTCGAGGCGGCAGGCGAATTTGTAGACGAAGCCCTTGGCTGTCGTGCCGAAGAACGAAACCTCGTCCTTTGTGAAGCCTTCGGGCACGGAGATGTAGATGTCGCCGCGCGTCGGTTCGTTCACGACGGTGAAGTCATCGGTCTCGTTGCCGGTGGTCAACTTCGACACGCTGGCGAACCGATCGTCCTTCAGACTGACCCGCGTCAGGCCAGACTTGGATATCGTGCAAGCGACCTCGCTGTTATCGGTCGCGAGCAGCGTCTCATCTGCGAAAGCCGGTGAGGCCATCAGCAATGCCCCTGCGACCAAAAGCCCTGCGCCAATCGTTCGGCTGCTGAGGCAGAGCGGACGGGCAGCAAGGGCCGTCCCGCTTGCAAAGAGCCCGATTGCGTATGGCGTGATCATGCCTCTTCCCCTTGTTTCTGGCCCTCGACCTTGGAGATCATGCCGAAGCCAATGAGCTGCAGAGACAGCCCGGAATATTTCCAGGTGAAGCGAAAGCGCTTGTGCTCGGCTGTGACGGCTTTGGAGCCGACAACTGTGTGAAGCGTCCCAGAGACCTCAGACGTCAGGGTATCGGGATCGACGCGGATCGCACCGATCGTGAAGTACTGGCTGATGCTCGAATTGCCCTGCTCCTTGATGACCTTCATGAGGTCGCGCTTCAGTGCCCCGTGTGCCTCGGGCGCAGCGATCTCGAGGATCGTTTCCATCCAGTAGTTGAGGTTCTCAGGGCTGCGATTGAGTGCAATGAGAGCGGTATCGCGCGTCACCATCTCGAGATATTCCTCGGAGACGCCGCTCGACGATACGGTCAGCGGGCTGCGCAGGACGGGTTGAAGAACGATCTCGCGGTCGCGCGTGAACCCAAAGATCAGGAGCAGGACAAGCAGGCCTGCCAGCGTCAGTGCGGTGATACCCAGCATGTTGCGCTGCTTGAGCACACGCTGCGATTGCGCCAGTCCGTAGGAATGATCCATCTCAGCCCACCATCATGCGAAGATGGGAGGGCGGTGTCGCCTTCAGACCGGTGAAGCTCGACGGCAGGTACCAGTAGGCCATGTGGAAAACCCACGATGTGGCCCGCCCGGCTTTGAGTTTCCTAAACCCCCACCATCCAAGCACCGCCAGCACCAATCCGATCACGACGTGCTGCGTGAGAATGCCCCAGATGAACGGAACCGCCATCGCGAGGAACTCATCCAGCGTCCAGAAGCCGATCAGCTCCGGGTCGTCGAGATGCGAAGGAATGCTGTACCGGTCCATGACTTACCGCCCTCCCCTAGGTTGCACGCCGCCTCAGATCGTCGCGGTGACGGTCGAGGTGACGATCGGAACGCCGGTGCCGGCACCCACGCCCACGGCGACCGGAACGGCGACCTGGGCGAGGCTGAAACGACCCGAACCGAGGGCGACGAGGCCGCCGGCAAGGCTCATCACGGTGATGATCCGACCGCCCGAACCTTCGAGGAAGTTCGTGAAGGTGGTCAGCGCGGTATTGAAGGTGGCATCGGCACCGGCATAGGCAGCGCCCATGGTCAGCAGCGAGACGATGGCGAAGACCGCCAGCGCCATGAGGATCGTGTTCGGCGACAGACCCTGCTTCATCGAGAGTGCATTCATTGCAATTCCCC
>NZ_PNMA01000131.1 GCF_013823385.1 Hyphomonas sp. | reverse complement strand
GTGCACGCCTGCATGCGCCAGCGGCCGGTCGGTGCGCACGGCGACGTCTCCGGCAGCGAAGATATGCGGGTGCGAGGGCGAGCGGTGGTGCGCGTCTACGCTCAGGAAGCCGACTCCGTCGGTGGCGATCCCGCTCGCGCGCACCCAGCCGGGCGCGGCGCTGCCAGTGGCGGCGATGATCAGGTCGGCAGGCTCGAGCGACTGCTCGCCCGCCATCAGCACACCGCCCTCGAACCGTGCATCCTCCGCGATCACCGCGACCCCCTGCCGTGCGAGGGCCTTGGCGACGCGCCGCCGCACGCCATCCGCAAAGCCCGGGAGCAGGCCGCCTGCGCCCGTCACCAGCGTCACCTCGGGGCGCGGCGTCGCGCCAGCGAGGTTGCGAAGCCCGAAGGCCAGCTCGACGCCCCCCGCCCCGCCGCCCGCGATCATCACGCGCATGAGCCCTTGCCGGGACGCGCGCAAGCCGGCGAGGCGGTCGACGAAGGCGCCGATCGGGCGCACCTCGACGATCCGCGGATCATCGCCCAGCAGCGCCGCGCCCTGCCCCACGCCGCCGGTGTCGAAGCTGGCGATGGTGAAGGCGATCTGCCGCCCGCCCGCCGTTGTGACCCGCCGCGCCTCGGGATCGAGCGCGGCGCAGCGGTCGAGCACCAGATCCACCCCTGTGCGCGCCGCCAGCGCGACAAGATCGACCAGCCCGTCATCCAGCCCATGCTGCCCCGCGAGCCAGCCCGGCACCATGCCCGAATAGCGCAAGGTCGGCTCGGGCGTCAGCAGCACCGCGCGCGCACCTTGGGGAACGCCCTGCCGGATCCAGTCCGCCAGCACCGCGACATGCGCATGCCCGCCGCCGACCAGGAGGACATCCGCCAGAGGCATGTCGGCGTCCATCCACCCCGATTCCACTCTGGACCCTGTCATCATCCGCCCTTCATTGCGCGCGGTTCATCGGCCCGCAAGCTTTGCGCGCTATCGGAGCAGGTGATACATTATTACCTCTCATTGAAATCAAATCCTCGTATCTTCGCGAATTTGCACATCTTGTCGCTTCCGGAACCGGCGCGTCGCTGGACCATTGTTCGCTTGCGGCAGGGGATGGTTGCAATGGGGGCAAGATTCATCTGCGGCGCTTCGGCCGCGGGACTTCGCAACGCTTGGACACGGGTTTCGCAACGGAAAGGCTGACATGGCAGGGGAAGGCCAAAGTTACGGCTCCAAGATCTCGCTGGTGAAGTTCTTCAGGATCTTCTTCGACATCCTGAAGCCGGAGAGCAATTTCTACTGGCTCGCAGCCGTCTATGGCATCGGCATCAGCCTGCTGAGCCTCGCCACGCCGATTTCGGTGCAGATGCTGATCAACACCATCGCCAACACCGCGCTCACCGCGCCGCTGGTGTTGCTGTCGCTGACACTGTTCGGCCTGCTCACCATCTCGGTGCTGCTCTACGCCTTGCGCGTCCACCTGATGGAGCTTTTCGCCCGCCGCTTCTATGCGCGCATGGTCGCGGAAATCGCGCTGATCTCGGTCTATGCCCAGAACCCGTTCTTCTCCGATGCCAAGAAGGGTTCGCTGTTCAACCGCTATTTCGACGTGGTCTATGTCCAGACCGCGATTCCGATCCTGATGATCGGCGGCTTCACCACGCTGCTCCAGATCGCGGTGGGGTTTGTGCTGGTGAGCCTCTATCACCCCTATTTCCTCGGCTTCACGCTGGTGATGATCGCCACCATCTGGGTGGTA
>NZ_PNMA01000130.1 GCF_013823385.1 Hyphomonas sp. | reverse complement strand
TAGGGTGTGCTTTCGTCAAGAGGGACTTTGGCCGTGATCCTGAAATTGTAGCGGCTTTTGGAAGTGCATGATTTTTCGCGCTTCCAGTGGGGAAAAGCGGGGCCATGCGGCCGTGAGATTGCTGTGATGCCGTGGCCGGAATCTCGGTTTGTTCCGGAATGGGGACCAAATAGCCATCACTGGCAGGTATGCTCGCCGCATTGATTTCGCGAAGTCCCTACCGCGCATCGGGAGCTGGATTTCGCCTCCGGATTCGGGACCCGAACACACGCAGTCAGCCATGACGGGCGGGTTCACGCCGTCAGCTTGCTGGCGGGGATCAGGGGGCCATCGCAGACACGCTTCAGAAGGTCCGCCTGCTTTGGTTCCAGCTCGACCAGCAGCGCCAGGACATTGAGCACGTTGATGAGCTCGCTGGTGTATTCGGGCAGCCACCGATCGGGCTGGATATCGCCCAGCGGAGAAGGGGGGCGCTTGTCGCCGATCAGGGGGCGTTCGCGGTTCTTGCGGCGGTAGCTGAACCACTGGCGCAGCACCTGCTTGCCCGACACTTCATAGGCCCAGACGGCGGGCGGAACATTGTCGATGAAGCCGGTGCCGACGAGCAGTCGGCGCTTAGCGGCATCGTATTCGAGCGTGTCGGGAAAACCCTCGGGCGTGGAGGGGATTGCGCCGTCCTTGGGCTGGGTCGGGCCGCCTTCGCCAACTCGTGGGGGACGGGGTGGATCTTCGGTGGCGAAGCGTTCCCCGAAGGTGTGCAGCCGGATCACCTCGCGGCCCAGCTTTGCGGCTTCAGCGAACAGCGCCGCATCGGCAGTCAGCGGCACGCGCAGACCGGGGCGGACAAGGTCTTCGGCAAAGCTGGCGGTGTAGGCCGGATGGGCAAGCAGCGCCGCGACATAGGCGAAGATATCAACCGGATCGACCGGCGCGCCGAATGCCTTGGAAAGCAGCGCGATGACGGCGGGGGAGATGTTGGATTCGGTCGCGGCGGCGTTCCTCCAGAGGGCGAAAACGCGACCGCCTCGTCCAGCGTAGTGGTGCAGATCGGGGATTGCAGCAACAGCCGACAAACCCGGCCCATTCTTGGGTGTGCGATCCATCGGAGCAGTCAGGAGAATCTGCTGCTCGCTGTAGTTGTCCCAGAGGCCCGGATTCGGCTGATTGATAACCCGCGCATCGGGCAGGATATACTGCCGGTCGAACGACCGGAAACCGTATCGAACCGGAGCCTCCCCAGCGAGAGCGCGACGCGCCAAAAGCCGTAGTTTCTGGTCCTCGTGGTCAACCTGCTTTGGTGCATCTTCGACAGCAGTGAGCACCTCGCGCTGAGGCCACCAAAGCGCCTTTCCGGACTTGCCGATATGCCTGTCGCCGGGTTTGCCGTCGCGCATATGGGGCTGGAAAAGCATTGCGCGCTTATCCGCCTTCGGCTCTTCAACGAGCCGCTTCCAGCGCTGCTTCAGCGACACTTCATCCGGGGCGATGATCCATGTGCGCCCCGGCATTACGCCCGAACCGCAATCGCCAATTACCGCATCGAGCGGGGCGAATGCGCCCCACCCTTCTCGCAGTTCCGGGAGGAAGGGCGCGCGCGGATCGGAGGGGCAATCACTCCACCCACCGCCCGCCAGCGTGATGGTTTTCAGCTCCTCGAATTTCTGCTCACGACGACCCTTGGCGAGCGCCCGGTATCGCACCCGCGCAGCGTTCTTGCCGGGCTCGCGAGAGCGGCTTGCCAGCAC
>NZ_PNMA01000129.1 GCF_013823385.1 Hyphomonas sp. | reverse complement strand
TTGGGGCGAAAAGGACGGTACGGTCACCAACTCCGAACGAGTCATCAGCCGCCAGCGCGCATTCCTGCGACCTGCGGGCGAGGCAAAGCCAGACTGGTGGATCATCAAGGAGGTCGCGCGCGCAATGGGCTGGCGCGAGGCGTTCGCCTATGACCGCCCCGCCGACATCTACCGCGAACATGCCAGGCTTTCTACTTATCAGAATGCCGGGAAAAGGGTGTTCGACATCGGCGGCCATGCCGCGATCTCCAACCTTGCCTATAACGCTATGCAACCCTGGCGCTGGGGCGGCGATGCCTTTGCCGATGGCCGCTTTTCAACGCCGGATGGCAAGGCGCGGCTGGTGGCGGTCAACCAGATGGAGCTTGGCGAGCCGCTCAAGGCGTGGCCATTGACGCTCAACACCGGGCGCTACCGCGACCAGTGGCATACCATGACCCGCACCGGGCTGAGCACACGGCTTGGCCAGCACCGGCAGGAACCGCTGGTTGAAGTCCACGCCGAGGATGCGCTGGCGCAAGGTCTGTCGGATGGCGGGCTGGCTACGGTCGCAACCCCGCAGGGCAGCAGCGTCTTCCGGGTCAGTATCAGCGATGGCCAACGGCGCGGCGACCTGTTCGTGCCGATCCACTGGACCGACCAGCAATCCACCGGCGGCCGCACCGGCGCGCTGGCGCGTGCGCTGACCGATCCGCATTCGGGCCAGCCCGGCTTCAAGAACAGCCCCGCGCGCATCTCACCCTTTGCCGCCGACTGGCACGGATTTTTGATTGCGTCGGTGCTGCCCGATCCCCTGCCAGCCAGCTACGCCACCAAGGTGCGCACCAGGTCGGGATGGCTGGTCGAGCTGGCTGGGCATGGCGATCCGCTGGCGTTTGCCAAGCGCGTCCTGCCGCGCGGCGAGAGCATCGAAAGCCACGACAGCGCGCATGGGCAGCACCGGTTTGCCATTCTTCGCGAAGGCATGGTCGTGGCTGCGCTCTATGTTGGGCCGCAAAGCCGGCTGCCCCGGCGCGAATGGTTGATTACCCAGCTTGGGGGTTCGCAAGCCAGCGCGACCGAGCTGCTCGCCGGACGCTCTGCCACGCCTGCGCCCGACCGCGGTGTTATCGTCTGCAGCTGCTTCGACATCGGCACGATCACGCTGACCAGCGCCATCGCCAACCAGCGGCTTATGACCACCGAGGCAGTGGGTGCCGCGTTGTCCGCCGGTACAAACTGCGGCTCGTGCAAACCCGCGATCCAGCGGCTGATCCTGCAACACAAGGAGGCAGCCCATGGCTGACATCAGTTTTAGCCCCGGCGATGTCTGGTTGGTAGGCGCTGGCCCTGGCGATCCTGATCTGCTGACCCGCAAGGCCGAGCGGTTGCTGGCGTTGGCCACTATCGTGTTCCACGACGCACTGGTAAGTCAGGAGGTACTCGATCTTATCCCCAAACAGGTGATGCAAGTGCCTGTGGGCAAACGGTCAGGGCGGCACTCGATGTCCCAGCCTGCAATCAACGGCCTTCTGGTGAAATCCGCGCAAAACGGACACCGCGTCGTTCGGCTGAAGGGCGGCGATCCTGCAGTGTTTGGACGGATGACCGAGGAGGTCGATGCACTGCAAGCCAAGGGCATACGCGTTCAGGTATGCCCGGGGATCACCGCCGCCAGTGCAGCGGCAGCTTCCGGAGTGTTCTCGCTGACCAGACGCGGCAGCACGAGGGCGCTCACGTTCATCACGGCGCAAGGCTGCGGGAATGGGCAAA
>NZ_PNMA01000128.1 GCF_013823385.1 Hyphomonas sp. | reverse complement strand
AGCCTTGCTGCTAGGCGTGGCGCCCAGTGTCCTTGCCGCGCAGGATCATGACCTTCAGCAGTGGACGTTGCTGGTGGCGCAAGGGCCGATCAAGGATGATCTGCTGGTGCAGGCAGAAATTCAGCCACGCCTGACCAATGACGCGAGCCGGTTGGGGCAGTTCCAGATCAGCCCGGCGATTGGTTACCGGGTGAGCAAGAAGGCCACGGTGTTCGTCGGCTATATGTTCGTCCACACCGACCCCGTGGACCACCCTGCGTTCGATGAGCATCGGATATACCAACATGTGGTCTTTCCTGTTGAGAAGATCGGGGACGTGACAGTCACGGCTCGGACCCGGATGGAGGCACGCACCGTCGTGGGGGCAAAGGACCTGGCATGGCGGTTCCGCCAGCAGGTGAGGGCGCAGATGCCCTTCGAAGAGGGCAAGGGCTCGCTTCTGGTCGTTTGGAGCGAAGGGTTTCTCAACCTAAATGATGCCGACTGGGGGCCACGCGAGGGGATGGACCGCTGGCGGAATTTCGTAGGCGTCTCAGTGCCCCTGACTAAAGGCGTCATGTTTGAGCCTGGATACCTCAATCAGGCCGTCTTCCGTAGAGGCGAGGATCGGCTTGATCACATCGCGAGCGTAACACTTTTCTACCGTCTCTAGCCAAACGCCAAAGCCTGAATTTCGGCATTCACGTGCCGGTCCAATCCCCGCAATTCGGCGGGTGAATGACGGGTTTAGGCAAGAGCAGCGGTTTTGGTGCGCTGCAATTAGCGACTTAAGCTGGTCGACTGCTGCCGAACGCGAATGCCGCATCGTGGGACAGAGCCGTCGTATCCCAGCGGCATGCCAACCGACCGATTATACCAGAAGCCGACCATCCGCATTCGGATGACCTGCTCGGCAATTCGAAAGGCGATCGACAAGCAGAACTGGTTAAGCTTGCCGCGCCATGCGGTGGTACCTGCGATCGATCTCCTCCCAATTCAGGTTGGCCATGAACGCATCAACATATTTCGCGGCCGCTGTGCCGTAATCTATGTGATAGGCGTGTTCATACATGTCGAGCGCGATCAGCGGCACGCTGGCGACCGGCTGGTGCATGTGATCCCAGGCCCAGTAATTGTGCAGACTGTCGGTGTGGATATTCCACGCCAGGACGCACCACCCTGAACCGCCAGCCAGCGACATCGCGGTTTGCCTGAACTCCGTATCCCACGCCGCGAACGATCCGAAGGCCGCTGCGATAGCCTTCTGCACTTCTCCCGCCGCCGCGCCATCGCCGCCAAGCGCACCGAAATACAGCTCGTGCAGGATGACCGACCCGGTGCGGTGCAGTTCCTCACGTTTGAGCCCGCCATAGACGATTGCGGGAAGGTCCTTGTCCGCCAGCGCTGCCGCCAAACGACCCTCGATCATGTTCAGCGTGCGCACCGATCCGATGTAGTTGTTGTCGTAGTGCGAGCGGATGAGCTTTTCGGAGAGGCCAGTGAGCTTGGCGGGATCGAACCCCAGCGGTACGGGCTTGTGGTTGCCCGCGAAGGCAGGCGAAAGGGTGGGCGTTTGCGCTGATGCGGGTGCACCTGCGGCGGCTGCCGCTATTCCAACACCTACGATGCCCATAGCGCTGCGGCGGTCAACTTCGGTCATGTTTTATTCTCCTTGATCAAAAACTACCCAGAGCGAGGCCGGCTACGGCAAGAACGGCGAGCATGCGAAAGATGCTCCACTTCAGCGCAAACAATATGACAGCAGCCAGCACGGACAGCACGCCT
>NZ_PNMA01000127.1 GCF_013823385.1 Hyphomonas sp. | reverse complement strand
AGCCATGCCGAGTGCGCTGGCATTAACCAACAAACTCGCTGGCGGCAGGGTGGTCGCGATTGGCTTTGCTTCTCCTTTCAAGCCGAACCGGCTGAGCAGTGCGGCGGCTTTAAGCGGGCTGCGCGCCTGCACCGTGACCGGGCCAACCGCCATTCGCGCGAGCGCAAACAACACTGCGCAAGCCGCTCCACCCGACCCAATCACCACCACCGGCTTCCCCGCCAAATCGGTATCGGCCAGCGGCGCGTAAAACCCTGCCGGATCCGTATTGGTACCCTGAAGTGCGCCATTCTCACCGCGAAACACCGTGTTAATGGCACCGATCGAGCTGCGAACTTCCCCGGGATCACTCACATGATCGAGCGCCGCGATTTTATGCGGTAAGGTAATGTTACAGCCGCGCCAGGCAGGATCATCCCGCCGCATGTCGAAGTATCCGGCAAGCTCCACAGGTAAAACAGGCACGGCACGGTAATCAGCATCGATACCCAATGCCGATAACCAGAAGCGATGGATTAGCGGTGATTTCGAGTGCGCGATCGGATTGCCAATCACTTCGGCATAGGTCATGAGGGCATGATCCCGCGCAGGCGAAGATAGGCTAATAGCGGGATCAGCGGCATCCCCAGAATGGTAAAATAATTGCCGTCGATGCGATCGAACAGCTGAATACCTATGGTTTCGATACGAAAACACCCGACACAGTGGCTGATCGCGGGCCATTCTGTATCGAGATAATGGTCGAGAAACGCGGGCGATAGCGGCCTGACATGCAGTTTGGCGACATCGCAGTGCCGCCAGACAGGTTGGCCCCCCTCCGCCACGACCACCGCACTGATGAGTGTAACAACCGTACCGGACATCGCCTGAAGATGCTCGCATGCCTGCGTCAGCGACGTCGGTTTGTCGAGCATCGCGCCATTCGCCAGCATCACAACGGAATCACTACCAATTACCAAGGCATCAGTACATGACCCGGAAATGCGAACCGCCTTTGTCTCGGCAAGCTGATCGGCAATGTCGCGCGGCGCAGCACCGGCTGAACGTAATGCCTCCTTGATTTCGGGCTCATCAACTGACGCTGGTAAAATTTCAGGATGTACACCCGCTGCGGTGAGCATTGCCTGACGCGATGCGCTGGCGGAGGCAAGGATGAGCCTCATTGCGGTTGCTCGCGCTCACTGACCAGCGCAATAATTGCCGCTGCCGTTTCTTCGATCGATCGCCGCGTGACATCAATCACCGGCCAGCCATTATCAGCAAACATCCGCCGGGCATAGGCAACTTCGCGTGTTACCGCATCCTGATCGACATAGCTCGTCTCTGGGGCTTGGTTTAGGGACAAAAGCCGGTTTCGGCGCACTTGAATCAGCCGGTCCGCGCTGGTGGTCAGACCGACAATCAACGGATTGCGTAGCCGAAACAGCGCAGTGGGGGGGGGAACCTCTATGACGATCGGAATATTCGCGGTCTTGTAACCGCGATTGGCCAGATAAATCGATGTAGGCGTTTTGGACGACCGCGAAACACCCGCCAGCAGGATATCCGCTTCCTCCCAATCCTCATGCCCGACGCCATCATCATGCGCGATCGTGAATTGAATCGCTTCAACACGCTGGAAATAAGCGGCGTCGAGCATATGTTGTCGTCCCGGGCGTGCCTTTGCGCGCTGGCCAAGCATGGTTGACAAGGCGTCGGTCACCACATCAAGCGGCGCGACTGCCGCTAGTCCAAGCGCGCGACAGCGGGACTCTAGACTTTGCCG
>NZ_PNMA01000126.1 GCF_013823385.1 Hyphomonas sp. | reverse complement strand
CCTTGCACTCAAGATTGCGAAGGTGACTGATCAGTGCCGCGCTGTTCCCGGCAGGAATTGTCCGCAGCGAAGGCTTCGCCGCTCCTGGCGACAGCGACGCAACAAGCCAGTTGCGCTTGCTGAGCTCAACGCTGACAATGACAGAAGTCTTGGGGCAGTAATCTGACGACGAGTTCTCCATGTAGCGTTCTCCGTAGGGTTTGACGGAACAACGGCATAGCCGATCCGGCCTGCATAGGATCTGCTATGACCTCAACCTGGAATACGGGTCCGAAGATCCCGCCGACGCGTCCATCACCGCCCGCGTCGTCACGATCATGCTTGCCTCGGAATACTGATAGTTTCACCGCCGTGCTGCGCCCAGCTCGAGACGACCGACACCCTGCGTGTTTGACTGGATTTTGTGCAGCCGATGCACTAAATCGTTTGAAGGAGACAAACGACCATGACCCATGCTCATAACCGGATGGTCGCCGACAATGGCGCGATCAATCCACGCGCTCTGGCAGAGCAGCTGCAGATTTCGCTGTCGGAACTTGCCGAGCTGGTCGGGGTGAGCCGCAACACGCTTGGAGCAGAGCCGCTCGGCAAAAAGGGGCGGGAATCCCTTCTGCCACTGGTGCGTCTGCTGACCCATGCCAGCGAAATCGCCGGCTCGCTCGAACGTGCCGTAGTGTGGTTCAAATATACACCGATCGTCTCGATGGGAACGAAGACCGCGATGGAGCACGTAAGGGATGGCAACATCGCGTGGGTGCATGGGCACCTCGAAAACGTCTACAACGGCGTTTACGCCTGATTTTTCGCCATGGAACCGACCATCTGTTACCGGGCGCATACGCCCGAATGGGCGTCCATGCCCACTAGCGGGGCCGGTGCTGCTAAAAATGGTGGCCGGTGGAACGCTCGCGGAAGGCCCGCGCTCTATCTCTCCTTCGACCCGCTCACGGCGGTCAAGGAAGCCAATCAACAGGTCCTCGATTTCATCCCGGTCACGCTGGTGCGTTACCAAGTTTCCGGCGGTCTCATCGCCGCCTACCACGACGCGGCAATGCGCAAGAAGCATGACCTCGCAGACGATCTGATGATCCGCCCATGGTGGGGTCCGCAATATGCGCAGAAGCTTTCGCCAAGCCAGGAAGCGGCCGAAGTCCTGATAGCGGCGGGACTCGACGGATTGATCTATCCCTCGACCCAGGCCGCCGGACGCAATCTTGTGCTGTGGCGCTGGAATGAAACCGAAGCGCCGCAAGTGCATGCGGAAGACAAGCACGGCCTGCTTCCCAAAAACCGCGATTCCTGGCGATGATCAGTCCGTAAGAACAGACAGACAGCACACCCGGCTAACGTGTGCGCATCGGCTGCCAGACATGTCTGCGATAAGCCATACCCCATAACCCATAACAGTGATCACGCGAGGTTCAGATGAGCAGACGGCAGGTTCCCCTCAAAAAGGAATGCACTGAAATCGACCGCGTGGTGGTGGGCTATGACCGCCCTCTTGAAACCTTCTTTGCGCAGGCCATCGCCATCGATGCGACCGGCGAAGAAGACTGCGTGATCTGGCAGGGCACATATCCCGGCGAACTGCCGACCCCGCGAAGCGCGATCGCGCTGATCGAGCACTACTGCAATGTGCCCGAAGACCTCGCGAGGCAGCTGGAGACAGATCGGCTTGCCACCCTCGCGCAAGCTGATGGCCCGAACCAGCAAGCCGCAAAGCGGGCCCTCATCATCGGCGAGGCCGAACCACCCCGGCCAAAGCCGGGC
>NZ_PNMA01000125.1 GCF_013823385.1 Hyphomonas sp. | reverse complement strand
TGTTGCCCAACTTTAGCGCCTTTGTCCTTTCAGGAAAATCCAGATTCTCAGCCTCGGCCTGTGTCAGCATCACAACGTCAGCGGCAGAAAGTTCTGCTTCAATCTGCGCCTTGCAGTCGATGGGAAACTTGCATGACGCACGATCCGTTGAGCGAAGCACAAGCAACTCAGCGGCGTCGTTGAAGGTCAGTCGCTGTCGACAATACAGGCCGCCTCCGTCGGAGAGCATATCGGGCATGTCGCGCGCAAACGCCTTTCGGAATGTCAGATATGCCAGCACGACAGCACCTATTTTGCCGTTTTCGGCACCGTCAATAACTCCGTCAATTGCAACGAATTCAGCCGGACGCCGATGGACGCTCGATCCGTGAAAAGTGTTTGATTTCATAGATTTTTCCGGACACTTGCGGATGCATCCGGAAAGAAAAATGGTGCCCCTTCGAGTCCGAAACAGGGAACCAAAACTTGTGGCAAATCACCCTGCAGACACCTTGAATGGACTCACTTCCGATGCCGCACGACAAAGATGCTGTTCGAGTTCGTCAGATTGAGAGGCTCGTGCGAACTTAGGTGTTACTAGGTGCCGCGAAGAGCTCTGACCTGTGACAATGCTTTCTCGAGCGAATGCTCGACTGCCGCCAGGTCATGCGCGAGTTGCAACCCGTCGTGGCCAGTCGCGTTCAATATCACCGTCATGACGGTATGCGACTGCGTGGCGAGCTCAAGCAGATGAAGGCTACTGGGGCTGGTTCGGCCGTTCAGCCAAGATCGGGCGGTATGATCGCTGACCTGCGCCCATCTCATCACCGTCTTGGTTGCCTGCCGAGTCCCGCCGAGGTCTGCCTTCAGCGCCGCACCAATCATTCGCGCCAGTAGCGCATCGGAAAGGCCGGTTGGCGTCCCGCGAAGTTTGCTTCCGCTAATAGGAACCATTTTTCGCTCCTTTCTCGTGTAACGCAGGGGACCGAGGCGCTTTTCGCAATCTGCGCTCGAGGTATCGCATGGTCATTCGATGGACGGACGACAATCATGATGAACCCCCGCCGCCCCCGACCATCCGGGCGGCCCAATATGTTCGCATGTCGACCGAGCATCAGCAGTATTCTACCGACAATCAGGCAGCGACCATCGCGATCTATGCTGAAAAGCACGGGCTCGAAATCGTCAAAACCTACGCGGACGAAGGCAAGAGCGGTCTGAACATCAAGGGACGGCCTGCGCTGCAGGCACTTCTCGATGATGTTGAAAGCGGACGCGCAAATTTCACGGTCCTGCTCGTCTATGATGTCAGCCGCTGGGGCCGCTTCCAGGATCCTGACGAAGCCGCCAGCTATGAACTGCGCTGCAAGAGCAAGGGCGTGCGCGTTCTCTACTGCGGCGAGGAATGGGAGAACGATGGGAGCATCGGCTCCTCTATCATTAAGACCGTCAAACGGGCCATGGCCGGGGAGTACAGCCGGGAGCTTTCCGTCAAGGTGTTCGCGGGTCAGGCCAATCTTATCCGGCTTGGCTACCGGCAGGGCGGCCCCGCCGGTTACGGCTTGCGCCGTCAATTGGTCGATCAGCAGGGTGTGGCAAAAGGTCTGCTGGGCCGCGGCGAGCACAAAAGCATCGCCACCGATCGCGTCATTCTGGTGCGGGGACCAGATGAAGAAATCGCCATCGTCCGCGAGGTCTATCGGCGCTTCATTGAGGCCGGCGAGAGCGAAGCCGAAATCGCCCTTGACCTCAATGCCCGCGGCGTTCGCACAGACCTTGGCAGGGAATGGACGCGCGGAAT
>NZ_PNMA01000124.1 GCF_013823385.1 Hyphomonas sp. | reverse complement strand
GGGATCGAGAGGTCACTCTCCGCCTGCCGGCCCGTGGACACGCGCATGTAGAGCGCGGCCCGGAGCGGCGCGCCCTGATCGGCAGATGCGGACATAGTCTTCATCGTGCTCGTCTCCGAACCCGGTTTGTGGAGGCGATATCAGCATGGGTTTGCGGCTGGTTCGAGTCGCAATCGCCGGTATCCTTCGGCATTGGCGGGCTTTCGCCAGCCATGACCGCCCGGAACGCCGCCATCAGGAAGGCTTCTACCGCGTCCAACTCCGCGTCCGACACCGGCATGTCCGCGAGATCATCGGCTACGCGGAAGCCGTGGCGCTCTGCGTGCGCGATATCGGCCAGCTTGTGGTCGGGCGTGTCCATGGCCGGACACTGCCCGGCAGCATCCCTGTAGGATTGAGCACAGGTTGGTCACGTCAGGCGGGAAAACCGGGTCTGCCGGGCATCCGGCCTTGTGGCGTTTCGGAGAGGATCGCAGCGGTGACGGCCCGCAGTCGGCGGCGCAACGGCCTGCCCGCTCCTTCGCATGCGCTCCCGTGTGGGCCGTGTTCTCTGCGATGCGCCGCCCCCCTTCGCGAGCCGTCCTGTCCCTCCGCGTCGAAACGCAAAAACAAGGCCGGAGGACGCCATGAACCAGACCAGTTTCTTTTCCCGCAACGTGATCCATCAGGGCGATTGCATCAGCGTCATGCGCCTGATGCCCGCCCAGTCGGTGGACTTCATCCTGACCGACCCGCCCTATCTCGTGCGCTATCAATCCCGTGACGGTCGCCGCATCATCAATGATGACAATGGCCGCTGGCTCGGACCGGCCGCGCGGGAGATGTTCCGGGTGTTGAAGAAAGACAGTTTGTGCGTGAGTTTCTACGGCTGGACGCAGACCGACCGGTTCATGGGCGCTTGGCGCGCGGCCGGTTTCCGGATCGTCGGCCACATCGTCTTTCGGAAGAAATACGCGTCCGCTTCCCGGTTCGTCAGCTACACGCACGAATCCGCCTATGTCCTGGCCAAGGGCCGCCCCGCTTTGCCGGAAAACCCTCCGGCGGATGTCGTCGATTTCCCTTACACGGGGAACCGCCTGCATCCGACGCAGAAACCCGTGGCTATCCTGAAGCCCCTGATCGAGGCGTTCTGCCCGGAAGGCGGGCTGGTGCTGGACCCGTTCTGCGGTTCGGGATCGACCCTTGTCGCGGCTTGCGAGGCTGATTGCGACTATGTCGGCATAGAGCTGGACCGCACCTATCACCGGATCGCGGCGCGAAGGCTGGCCGCCTGATGCGCCCGCTTTCGACGACGTTGCTCCGTGGTGCGTTCTGGCCCTGACCCCGCCGAACCACCCCCCTGAAGGCAATGCTGCCCTCTCCGCCCCGCTATCGGGCCGGAAATCGGCTCGGTTGGAAGGATGGCTTTCTTACGCGAGATCGACGGTTGGCAGCCCGGCGAGCGGCTTCGTTTTCATAAAGGCGTCGAAGACGCCATTCATGCTGCGCATCGCCCAGTTCAGCACCGGGATGCGGTCCCCTTCTGCCATTAGTTTTACCCTTGGACTCTGATTCCGTGACAGCGTTGTCGCCCCTGGGTTTCCGAGGGCTCCGGGCCAGCGGCTCTTATGGTGCCCGGCAAATAGAGGCTCCAGGAGCTTCACGACGAGGCCGATGCACATGCAGGTGCGTTTGGACGTGACGACATCGACCGCGATGTAGCCTCCCTCTTCCAGCTGCCGGAGATAGCGTTGCACCGTACGGCGGCAACGGCCGAGCGCGCGCGCAAGGTATGTGACTGTCACCGGCAGC
>NZ_PNMA01000123.1 GCF_013823385.1 Hyphomonas sp. | reverse complement strand
TTAAGATGACCAACAATGGCATCATCTATGGTGCCCGCCTGCTCGAGAAGGCGCAGACATTCCAGATCACGGATCCCATTTTCCGCGCCAATCTCGACGAGCACTTTAAGCAATGCGTCTTCTATGACGTGCTGCTCGGCTTTAAGCCGATGGAAACGCTCACGACCAGCAACAATCTTTGGCGCGATATCGGGCCGGGTAGTCCGGCGCGTGCCCAGAAATTCCTTGCTCGAAGCGGGACGACAGTGACGTCGTCGATCATTCGGTGCGACGCAGCCTATGCAGCGCTTGACGCACAGTGGACTGCTGAAATCGATTCCGATCTGCCTCTGTTCGCGAAGGGTGCCTACCCCGATCTGCTCGACACCATTGCCGCGCAGCGCCTGAGAACGGACCTCGGCATCGTCGCTGGAAGCCTGCACGGGACATCGACCGATCCCTACGCCTACCTTCAGCAGGTCTCGGTCATGGACGCCTTCATGGCAGCGCGCGAGAGCTTCTCCGATGCGGGCTGGGATGCCTATGCCGCCCAGCGCGCCGACGCGCAGGCACGCAACACCTACACCTCGATCGCGCAGCAAGCGATGACCTGGGTGCCGCTCCTCGGCATTGTTCTTCACGTCGTTTTCTACGCGATGTTCCCGGTGATCTTCCCGCTCTTTCTCTTCCCGCGCACCGGCGTCACGACATTGCGCGGCTATGGGATGGGGTTCTTCTATCTCGCGAGCTGGGGGCCGCTCTATGTGGTCCTCCATATGTTCGTGATGAACCGTGCCGCCAGCGCCTACGCGGCCGTCGCGCCCAATGGGCCGACGCTGCTCGTCAGCAATGGCATCACGAACGTGAATAATGACATCGCCACGATTGCCGGCTTCATGATGATGAGCGTGCCTTTCATCGCAGCAGGTATGGCGCGCGGCGCGATGGCGATCGCAGGCCAGGCGACATCGCTGCTCGGTCCGGCACAGGCTGCGGGGCAGGCTGCAGCCGCCGAGCGCACGCTCGGGAACTATGCTCTCGGCAACACCTCTTTCCAGAACCTTAGTGCGAACAACAGCAGCCTCAACAAGCACGATGACACGTTCAGAGTTGCTTCCGGCTTTGGGACGAGCTCCTTTACCGGCAGCAATGGCGTGATCACCAATGGCTTTGCGGATGGGTCGTCCGCCTTTGATGCCCGCCCGGCGATTTCGAGCTTCGCGACCACGCCGACGCGGACGAGCAGCTTCGAGCAACGGATCAACCAGACGTATTCGGAGGGTCAGTCGAACGTAGATCGGCTGAGCCGGGAGGCATCCGAAAGCTGGTCGGCTGTCGCAAGCAGAGGCACCGACCTGATGAAGACGGCTGAGCGCCGTGCCTCGAGCGGCACCGAAAATGGGTCTGGCATCGCCAGTAGCATCAGCCGGATGAACACAGTTAGCGACAATCTCGCCTCCAAGCTGTCGACCACCTTCGGGTTTTCAGAGGCTGAGAGCCGTGAGATTGCCAACTCATCTAACGTAACAGGGAGCGCGGATGCTGGCATCCATGCCGCTGGTACCTTGTGGCAAGACAAAGAAAATGGACATGCGCTTACTACGAAGGGGGATATCAGCGCAAAAATTGCGAGCATCGTCCAAGAGACAACTGGCCGTCGTGTTACAGCCGATCAGGCTTACAACGAAGTGCGGGACTTCGTCAGAAGCGAGATCAATTCCGAGGAAGCTCGTTCAGCGCGAGACAGTTTCAGCCGAGACACGAGTTCGATCACCAATTCTACCGGGGAATCGCTCACAGAGCGCCTCGGGGCGAGCATC
>NZ_PNMA01000122.1 GCF_013823385.1 Hyphomonas sp. | reverse complement strand
CGAGGTCCCGGACCAGACGGGTGAGACCGTGAGCGCCCCGCGCGCCGCCGGCAAGGCCATCAACGCCGTGCGGGTCCGCGCCCCCGCACGGCTGCATTTCGGTTTTCTCGATCTCAACGGCGGCCTCGGGCGCCGCTTCGGCAGCATCGGCCTCGCCCTCGACGCGCCGGCCGTCCAACTCGTCGCGCGCCCGGCCAAACGCGTCTCCGCAAGCGGCCCGGAGGCCGAGCGGGTGCGCGCCAACCTGCTCGCGGCCGCCGCCTATCTCGATATTGGCGGGGTCGAAGTGATGATGGATGACCGCGACGGCGTCGCCCGCTTCTATGATATCAATGCCTTGTCGAACTTTGTTGCCAAGCCAATGGACGTTCTGGGATTTGACCCACACGACCGGTTGGTCGATTATCTGATTCGGCAAATTGAACAGGAAAAGTGATGCGCTACGGATATTGGATGCCGGTTTTCGGCGGCTGGTTGCGCAATGTCGCCGATGAGGGGATGAACGCGAGCTGGGACTACACCAAGAAGCTGGCGCAGCGGTCCGAGGCGCTTGGCTATGACCTGTCGCTCATCGCCGAGCTGAACATGAACGATATCAAGGGTGTGGGCGCGCCGACGCTCGATGCTTGGTCAACCGCAGCGGCGCTGGCAGCGGTGACCGAGACGCTGGAGCTGATGGTCGCGGTGCGGCCCAATTTCCACCACCCCGCGCTGTTTGCCAAAGCAGCGGCTAATATTGACCAGATTTCGGGCGGTCGGCTCGCGCTTAATGTCGTGTCGAGCTGGTGGGCGGATGAGGCGAAGCGCTATGGCCTGCAATTCGACCAGCATGACGATCGCTATGCCCGGACCAGCGAATGGCTGACGATGGTGGAGGGATTATGGGCGGAGGAGGAGTTTGATTTCTCCGGCAAATTCTATGCAGCAGACAAGGCGATTTGCAGCCCAAAGCCGGTCAAGCACCCCACTATCTATGCTGGCGGCGAGAGCGAGGCGGCCAAGACGCTGATCGCCCACCAGTGCGACGCCTATGTCATGCACGGCGATCCCGCATCGGCGATTGCGCCCAAGATCGCCGATATGGCTGCGCGGCGGGAAGCGGCTGGCAAACCGCCAATGCAATACGGCATGGCCGCCTATGCGATCGTGCGCGACAGCGAGGCAGAGGCGCAGCGCGAGCTGGCGCGGATCACCGAAGTGTCGGAACTCCCCGCAGGTTATGACAATTTCGATCAATGGCTGTCGGGCACCCAGCTTGAGCGTGAGATGAAGATCCACGAATATTCGGTGTCCAATCGTGGATTGCGCCCCAATCTTGTCGGAACGCCCGAACAATTGCGTGAGCGGATCGAGGAGTATGAAGCAGCGGGCTTGGATCTCCTGCTGCTCCAGATGAGTCCGCAGGCTGAGGAAATGGAACGATTCTCGGAACAGGTAATGCGATCAAATAACTGATTATAAATAGGAATTTATGGAAGCGCGGACTCGGTTCCCGTCAGTTTTTCGACTCTTTAGTCATAGTCGATTACAGATTATTGCGGTTGATTGGCGCATAATCGTTTCGTGACGATGCATTTTGGTCTGGAATTAGCTACTGTGTAGCGAGAGCTACATGGCCCCTATGAGTCTGCGTTTGGGGGCGCATGGGCGCCGGTGTTTTGGAGGAACGGAACCGGGATGTCAGAACCGCAGACTACACTTTTCCGGGCGCGAACGGGCTACGATCCGATTGATGCGGTCAAGTATCGCCGGGAGACGGTGATCGACCCGTATCAGCATCGTGAAACTGACATTCTGTTTT
>NZ_PNMA01000121.1 GCF_013823385.1 Hyphomonas sp. | reverse complement strand
GACCCCGAAGCAGTCATTTGCCCGCTGCCACAAAAGGCTGCCACTGGACGTTACTCGGGCGCAAAGAACGCATTTACGAGGTTTACCAGCTTCGCAGCGTGCGTTTCATTCATGAGGATCGAGAAATGGTCCGCATCTTCGACAACTGCATGTTGGCCGTTATCAAACCTTGAGGCGAGCTCCCTATGCAGCGGCTCGACCATGTCCGAGAAATCCTCGGACCCCGGGACAGGGCTACCTGCGGTGACGGTCAACACCGGCAATCCTCGTGCCAACCGCTGCTTTACTGCACCCGCGACAATCGCATCCCACTGTGTGAGTTCCGCCGCAGACATGGCGAGATGTTCGCGGTCACCGGCAAAGAGACGAGCCTTGTCCATCGCCTCTTCGGGAAGGCCCGTGGCCCCGGCTTCGAGAGGATTCCAGGCGCGAAGCAAGCCGGTCATCGACAGCGTGCCGAGCGCTGACAGCAGGCGGGGAAATGCACGAAACTGGGCCACCATGTCGGGGCTGAAGCGATTGAGCTGCTCTTCGTGCGAGGTGTCCACGAACACCAGTGCCTCTGTATCCTGCGGGTATCGGGCAGCGAAGTCGCGAATGAAGAAGCCGCCCATCGAATGTCCGACAAGGACGTAAGGCGCCTGCTCGCCAGCGGCCTCGAGCGCTTGGCGTAGGTCGGTCGCGACATGCCCGGGCACGAAACCTGCCGGCGCCGGCTCGCTGAGGCCCATGCCGGCCCGGTCATACGAGCAGACACGAGCATAATCGTCGAGCTCCGCCTGCACCCAATGCCAGGTTTCCGCGAAACCGGTGGCGCCCGCTTCAAGCACGAAAGTTCGCTCGCCCGATCCGGTGCAGTGAAGCCGGAGCCGGTGCGTCCCCGCATTGGCGAATGTTGCGGCCGAACGCAGCTCGGATCTGGCCGCGGAGCGCGCTGCCTCATGGGCGAGGCCGCCGACGATGATGACGATCGCCAGAAGCCCGATGACCCACAAGCCGCAGGTCTTGAACCGGCCGGGAAGATGAAGGCGGAGAGAAGGTATGTTCATATGACGATCCTTATAGGTCGGACATCCGTCCTAGTTTAGTGTAAATGGATCTGCGTCAATCGCGCAGGAGCTTCTTGAGTGCATCACCAACCGCTGCCGCATTCGCGTCTTCGCCAAGTGCACGCGACACGATCAGCCCCTGAAACGCCGCGTAGAGAAGCTCGGCCAGGGTGGCGGCGGCGTGCTTGGTGGAGAGCTGGCCCTTGGCTTGACCTTGCTCGATGACGCGCACCAATGCGTCCCGGATCTGGGCGCGGTGCTTGACCACCGCGCTGAGCACGGCCTCGTTGCCCAAGGCTTCCGCCGCGATCATCAGATCGACCCGCGGTGCCTCCCGACCGGCACCGGCGGTCAGGCTGCCAAAGAAGGCATCGATCAGCTGATCAAGCCTTTCGGCCCCATCGCCGCCCGGCTGTTCAAGCGCGGACAGCGCCTCGGTCATGCCAGCCTGCGTGACCGCGAGGATGAGATCGTCCTTGGACTTGAAGTAATTGTAGACCGCACCGGCGCTCAATCCTGTCTCCCGGAATACGTCTCTTAGGGTGACCTTGGAAAGGCCCTTGGCAGCAAAGACACGGCGCGCAGCGCCAATGATCTGCATCCGGCGGTCTTCCAGCACTTCTTCAGGGAGCTTGGGCATAGCGATTCCATAAAACGGACGCCCGTCCTTTATTATAGGTCAACTGGAGCGTCAAGCCTCAAATGGCGAAGAGGGGTGCGAAGCTCGCTTCGGCCTGCCGAGCGTCTGAACAAACCAACTGGAAAGCCGCCCTTCAGCAAACCACCCA
>NZ_PNMA01000120.1 GCF_013823385.1 Hyphomonas sp. | reverse complement strand
TGTCATCGTTACCGGCCGCAACGCGCCTGATGCGCTGATTGAAGTGGCAGATCTTGTCACCGAAATGACTCAAGTGAAACACCCTTTCCGATCCGGCGTGAAGGCCCAGGCAGGCATTGAGTTTTGAGCCAGACGTCGCCCTTCTTTGACACGGAGTTTGCGGAGCAATTCGCGCAGCTGCTGCGCTGGCGGCGCGACGTCCGTCATTTTGACCGTCGCACCGTGGCGGAGGAGGATATGCGCGCACTCATGACATGCGCCGCGCTCGCGCCTTCTGTTGGCAATGCCCAGCCGTGGCGGTTTGTGCGCGTGCGGACGCCTGATACCCGCGAGGCGCTGGCCGCCCATGTCGATGGGCAAAGTGCCCTGGCGGCTTCGCATTATACCGACCAAGCACAGCAAGATCATTATCTGTCGCTCAAGCTGCACGGATTGCGTGAGGCCCCCGAGCTGATCGCGGTGTTCTGCGACGAACAGCCCGAGGCGGGGCACGGCCTTGGCATTGCCACTATGCACGAAATGTTGCGCTATTCCTGCGTTTTGGCGATCCATAATCTGTGGTTGGCGGCGCGGTTGCGCGGGATTGGTCTTGGCTGGGTGTCGATAGTCGATCCCCCGGCGGTCCATGCCCTGCTCGACGTTCCCGCCACATGGTCTCTGATCGCGCTACTGTGCATCGGTTACCCGGCAGACATATCCGATACGCCCGAACTGGAGCAGCGCGGCTGGCAGCAGCGTGAGCCGTGGACCGATCGGGTTTTTGAACGATGATTTTCAATCAAAGGACCACAAAACCATGTTGATACCTGTTGAGGATGGCCCCGCTATCGTGGCCTGCAACACCTGTCGCCACAGTGCCGATGCGCGTGAGGACGCCACCGGAACACGCGGCGGCGCGCAATTGGTGGCGGCACTGCGTTCGGTTCAGCAGTGCGATGCTCGCTATGCCGGCGTTGCCGTGCAGGAAATGCCATGCCTGTTCGCCTGCACCGATTTCTGCACCGTGCATCTGCGCGCGCCGGGCAAGGTTGGCTATGTGCTGGGTCGGTTCACCCCGGACGAGGACGCCGCCACCGCCATTCTGGACTATGCGGTCCACTATGCCGCCAGCGAGCATGGCCGTGTGCCGTTCAAGCAATGGCCGCAAGGCGTGAAGGGCCATTTCATCACCCGCACCCCGCCGCCGGGCTTCGTCGCGGAATGAGCCGGTTTGCGTCCCTCGCCGCGTTTGATGCAGCCCTTGCAGATATGCCTATCGCCGATGCGGACGCCATCGCGGCAGCGCGCGCGCGGCAGGCTAGCCTGACCAAACCAGCCGGATCGCTGGGGCGGCTGGAAGACATCGCGGTGCTCATGGCCGGATGGCAGGGCACGGCGCAGCCCGTGATCGAACACGGTCGCGCGGCGATCTTTGCCGGAAATCATGGCTTTGTCGTCCACGGCGTTAGTGCCTTTCCCGCCAGCGTGACTGCCGCAATGGTTGCCAATTTTGCCGCAGGCGGCGCAGCCATTAACGCATTGGCGAAGGCCGCGGGATTGAATTTGCAGGTGATTGCACTCGATCTCGACCGGCCCACGGCGGATTTCACCACGGCTGCGGCAATGGACGAGGCGGAGTGCCTGGCCGCATTGTCCGCTGGAGCAGCGGCAGTGGAGCCGGGGCTGCATCTGCTGGTCGTCGGCGAAATGGGCATTGGCAATTCGACCGCCGCTGCCGCGCTGTGCGCGCGCAGTTATGGCGGCACGCCCGCGTCATGGGTCGGGCCGGGAACCGGGGTCGATGCGGACGGAATCGCGCGCAAGGTGGTGGTGGTGGAACAGGCACTGGCCTGTCATGCCGATGC
>NZ_PNMA01000119.1 GCF_013823385.1 Hyphomonas sp. | reverse complement strand
TGCTCCGCCAACATCCCGATATGGTAGTGCAGCTGCACCTTAATCCCTTGCTATGCCGGATTCTGGATATTCGAGGGTGGGAGGAGACGTGCGTTCAAGCCAAGAGCCCACCAAGTCCCCTGCGGTGGTCAGCGATAATGGCACCGAACTGACCTCGTTGGCGATCCTGCGCTGGTCGCAGGAGCGCCGCTTCGAGTGGCATTACATCGCACCGGGCAAGCCGATGCAGAACGCCTTCGTGGAAAGCTTCAATGGTCGCCTGCGCGACGAATGCCTCAACGAGACACTGTTGACCCCGCTGGCCCATGCCCGGTTCGTGCTGGCCACCTGGCGGCACGACTACAATTCGGTCAGACCACACGCGAAACTGGGCGGGAAGACCCCCGCCGAGATCGCCTGCCAACGCGCCTGGGGGCATGCCTCCAGACACGTTGCCATCCTATCAAACAACCATCATGAAGGAGCCAAACTCAACCTCTGACTGGTAACAATCATGGGAGCTCGTCAGCTGCCTTGTTGGTGCCCGAGGATTTGCGGAGCCGGACGCACTTCCCTTGCAATTGCGTGTGATGCGCCCGTAATGCGTGGTTGAGATCAGGTCAGGGGGCCTGTGCTATCGTTTCCGAGGAGGATCTCTTGCAAGTATCGCCCGACGAACCGGACTTTTACAGCATCCTCGGTGTCCGGCCCGACTGCGATCCCAAGCAGCTCGATCTGGCGTACAAGGCGCTGGCCAAGCAATATCACCCCGATCATTCCGTCTCGGCCGATCTTGAACGCTTCAAGGACATAACCGCTGCCTACCGCGTGTTGCGTGATCCGCTGCGGCGGCTTGAATATGATGATGCCAACCCGCATCTGCTCCGCGGCGCTCCCCGGGTGGGCGTGCGGGTTGCCGGGATCGATCAGGGCACGATAGCCAATGACGCGATTGTACATGATACGATCCTGATGCACCTCTACAATCTGCGCCGCCAGAATATCGATTCCGTCGGAGCGGGCGAATGGCAGCTGATCGATCTGCTCGGCTGTTCGCAGCGAAACTTCGAGTTTCACGCATGGTATCTCAGGGAAAAGGGCTACATCCGCTTTACCGAGGATGGCACCTGGACGATCACCATCGCGGGCGTCGACTATATCATTGAAACGATGCGCAGCCGGCAGGATACCATTCGCCTGATCACGCAGGCCGTGCAGGCCCAGCGTGACGAGCCGGTGGCGGACGCAGAACCGGCGGCTGATGAAGAGGGCGCAGCGGGCGAGGCGCCCTGACCTGCCCTGTCAGTCGGCCACGACCGCCTGCTTGCGGCGGACGAAGGCCTTGAGCTTGCGCGCGGCCAGCAGCGGAACCACCACCGAAAGCGCGATCCCGCCAAGGCTGCAAATGCCGAGCCAGATCGCCGCCAGTGTGCCGCCAGCCTGATAGATCCCGTAGAACACGGGTGCGGTCAGGATCAGACCGCGCACCTCGTTGGCGACGACCATCACGGCGCCGAACTTGAGGAGCATTTCCAGAAGGTAGGTTAGCAAACTGCTCATGCCTCCTATGTGGACGATAGAGGTTAATGTTCATTTGACGCACGCGCCAGTAGGTGAATTGCGCAATTCGTGCGGGAGAAGGCGGCCTTCTGGGCAAGACACAGAATATGTCAGAACCGGTTAGTCGCTTTCAACCGGTCGATTCGCGCTTGTGGATAATCTGGTTACAACCCGTTCAGGCGATTCGAGAAAACAAACAAGGTTGAGTTGCCCAAATTTGCTGCATTGCAAACTTGACAATCGGCCCGGATTCTCGCCGCCAGCGGTTGTTAACGCTTCCATAAATATCTTGATAATCATGAAGGTAAGGCGACGACCTGCGCCC
>NZ_PNMA01000118.1 GCF_013823385.1 Hyphomonas sp. | reverse complement strand
GGGCGTAATGTTCTCGCTAACGAGAACTCGGCCGCACAAGGACGAGCAGCGGATCTCGCAACCTCAATCTCTGATCGGGAGGACGGCGGCGTTTTGGGCAACATTCCCTATGTTTCTCCCTTGGTTGAAGGGACCTGGAATGGCGCAGGAAACGTCATTGGCTGGGCTGCCGACAAGATTGGTCTTGGGGGTGGCAAGAGCAGTGTTGCTCCTCTTGAGCCCGGTGAACGTGCGATTTTCCCTGTCAGCGGTCGCATCACGTCTGACATGGGCATGCGCAACCATCCCATCACCGGAAAGGCAGCGATGCATCAGGGCATCGATATCGCAGCGAGCGAGGGCACTCCTATCTACGCACGTGCATCGGGTGAGGTCATACGATCGGGCCACACGCCAGCGCGCGGAAACTTCGTCGAGCTGCGGCATGACGATGGATCGGAAACCCGCTATTTTCACATGCAGAGCCGACCATCTCTCACGAGGGGGGATACCGTCAGCCCGGGAGACACCCTTGGCAATGTCGGCAGCACGGGGCGCGTTACAGGTCCGCACCTTCATTATGAAGTATGGAAGGATGGAAAGGCGCTGGATCCGCGCCGCTACTCAGTCAAGGATCGGGAGTGATCAGGAAGGAGTCCAGGTTCCAACAAGAATGAACCACCCTAACAGAGCTGCGAGCACGGCGATCCGCCTCCAGCCCGTCATGACACCAGCGGGGACGATGGAATCGCGAGAAGATTTGTTCAGCTGCTCTTGCCCATAAGGTGTTGAAGGGTCGAGCGGGTTCTGGGGATTCATATAATATCCTGAACTAGAGCTCTTCAGGACATCCTTGTCGTCATACATCGTCCGATCCTTTCCCCACTACAATACGACAGGCGTAAGGATCGGACAAGTGTTCTAAATTTGTTCCCTTCCCCTTCCGGGCAACCTTCATTGCGGAATGGAACCATGCAGAGGCGGTAACTGAAACCCATGCTCCTCGCGCGCATGCTTCACGCCGGGAAGGGCGGTGATCTTAGGAAAAAGCCGCATTGGCCTGCGCCCGCCAAGCACACCGGTTCTCTTCATCACCCGCTCGACATCAATGCCCAGTGTTTCGAGCTTCAGCGCAACACTGCTGATCGCCTTGCGGTCGTGAACCGTCACGATAAAGCTAGCAGCTGGCGTCCGATCATGCGCGTCTTGTTCTCTTTTCCGCGCCTACATCCTACCAGAATTCCTTGTCGCCGCGGTGGGCGCGCCAGGCATTGTCCCATTTTTCTCCGATCGAGCCATCGACCGGTCGGTGACCAACTGGATGATCTGCCATGACATCATCGATATGGGGCTTGTCCTTTATCGAAGCGAAGGCCCCGATACCATGCTTCTTTAGGTAGGCGACATAGGCATGCTCATGTTCGGTCTTGGGTTCAGCTTTGCCCCAGGCGACGTCTTGAAACTGGCGCTGGGCTGCGGATTTGGGACGGCGGCGCTTCAGCCTCAGATCTTCGTAAAACTCGAAGTGGTCTCGAAGGAGCCTTTGGACTTGCCATTCGTCAAGCTTCATAGCTGACCATCACCGCTTTGATGCCTACGCCTCTCATTCTAGCTTGATTGACGGCCGAGTGCCAGATTTTCAGGGCCTTGCGAACGGCGCTGCTCGAGAGCGCGCGGCCCCATTCCGCCGCCGCTAACTTTGCCATTATGTCCGTCACGTGCGGGTAGCGGTCGAAGAAGTGGCGCCTATGGCGAGGGATTGGAGGCGGGAGGTGGGTAGAGCCGCAAGCAAGTCCAAAAAGCCAAGCAGCCGGTCTACTTCAAGTAAGGCTCCTGCTAGTCGTTGCTTGTGGCCGGCCACTGACATAGGTCCTATCGATCCTCCCGATCCAATCGAACCGCTTTTTCGACGAAACCCTGC
>NZ_PNMA01000117.1 GCF_013823385.1 Hyphomonas sp. | reverse complement strand
ATTAACGTCATTGGGCTTGCACTTCGGTCATGCTGAAAGCTGCCGCACGTAGTTACGATTCGTCGTCATGCCTGTGGCGCTACGGGGAGTGACCCCCTTAAAGGTGAGGAAAATCTTGTCTGGGCGCCAAACAAGGGGGCAAACTAGAGCTGCTGCGGGCGCCTTAGTCGGGGATTTGAGGGCCGATGCAGCCGCTGGCGCATTAAGATCGAGGATAGAAACAATTTTACCCCTACATGGTGACGCCGCAACACAAAGGTAAGAATGTGCATACTGAAGCTCAATTCAATTTTGCTGTGGCAGACGCAATCGACAGCGGAGACGTTGAAGTTGTGCGGCAGATCATCCGGAAACATCCTGAGCAGAGGGACGTATTTACCCCCTTTGCTGGGGGTACGTGGCTGCATTATGCTGCGGGTGAGTCGGAGCCCGAGATTGTACTTGAGTTGCTCGATCTTGGATTTCCGGTGAATGCCAAAGCCAAGCATGACGGGGAAGTCGCACTTGTCCGCGCAGCGAGTGCAGGCAGACCTCAGAATGTGAAGGTTCTGCTGAGTGCTGGTTCTGAGATCGATTCCTCTGCTTCAGTAAGGAACCCACTCTTTGCCGCGATAGTGGGCCGGTCTGCAGATTGCGTCACACTGATCTTGGGTGCGGGAGTGGACGCGACGATTCGCTATAACACTGACACCATGAAGGACATGGACGCTCTAGCCTTTGCATTGATGCGCGGGGAGAGAGAATGCGCCGAGGTCATTGCAAGATGGATGGTGGGTGACGACGACGATGCCATGACTGAAGTGCTAGCTAAGGCTGACGAGATCGCAGATCGCAACGCCCACGCTTAGCCGCAAAGAGTGGAATTCCGGGGTTCTCGGTCGAAATCGCAGGCCGCTTGAGATCACAGCGTTTGATTCCGGCCGAAGGGGGCTATTCCAACGAGAAATGCAGCGGCTGCTCCCAAAACCCGCCATTCCGAATTCCACCCACTTCCGGCCATTCGCCGCGCCCGGGCGCAAACCCGAAAGCAGAAGTGCTGCAAGCGGCCCCATTGGCAACAACCCAAGGTTCGTCGCCCCGTGTCAAGCACGAGGCGACGTGGTTGTCAGCTCTTCACCCACCGCCCCACAAAAAACCCGTCGAGCCCGCCTTGCTCGGCCAGCATCCCCGGATGGGTGCGCAGCCAGCCCTCAGGGGTGGGCATAAGGCCCGCAGGGAGTTCCTCGGGCGGGATCGGCGCGGGCGCAAGGCCCAGTTCGGCGTTGATCCACGCCGCCTGCTCCTCCCCTTCCTCCTCTTCCAGCGAGCACACTGCATAGACCAGCACCCCGCCGGGGTTCAGCCACTCGGCCGCCCGCGCGGTCAGGGCGCGCTGAAGCTCCGCCATCTCGGCCACCTGCCCCGTGCCGATGCGGTGGAGCACATCGGGGTGGCGGCGGCAGGTGCCGGTCGCGGTGCAGGGCGCGTCGATCAGGATCGCGTCGAAGCGGTGCTTCGGCTCCCAGGTGAGCGCGTCGGCACGCACGGGCGAGGCCGCAAGGCCGGTGCGCTTTAGATTGTCCTTGAGCAGGTCGAGCCGCCGCTTGGACAGGTCGAGCGCGGTGACCTTCCACCCTGCCGCTGCCAGCTGCATGGTCTTGCCGCCGGGCGCAGCACACAGATCGAGCGCGCTCCGGCCCGCTCCGCTGCCCAGCAGCCGCGCGGGGATCTGCGCGGCGAGATCCTGCACCCACCATGCTCCCTCCTTGAAGCCCTGAAGGCTTTCCACCGCCGCGCCCCTCGGCAGGCGGACATGGCCGGAGGCAAGGCTGACGCCCCCCATCTGGACGGCGCGGGTCGCGGTCGCGGCCGGATCGCGCAGAGCAAGGTCAAGCTCGGGCGGGAAGGCGAGGCCGGGGGCGATCGCGGCAGCCC
>NZ_PNMA01000116.1 GCF_013823385.1 Hyphomonas sp. | reverse complement strand
GTTTCGATGCCCAAATGCGCACGCGACGCTTCGCGCTTGGCTTGCCGATGCGCCTCTGGACTAGGACATCTCTGAACTTGCGGCGTAGCCACCGCACTGCTGAAACTCGTTTCACGACCGCTGCTCCGGATCGCCGCGCCGCGGCTCCAAATTTGTCGGCGGCGAGCATAACTAACAGATATCGAATAATTCTTAACGCGGTCTCCGGGTTGCGCTGACGCCGTTCGTGCGAGTGACGGAGCCCTTGGATCGGCCACCGGCACCTCGATGCAGTTGACCTTTGTCGACGAGTCGACAATACGCGTCTTATGACCAATGTGCGCAACAAACCGAGCCGTCAGATTGTCGGCTTCTCGCTGTCGCCCGAGATGGCGCGCGCGGTAAAGGCCGAGGCCGCCAACCGCGGGCTGTCCCTTCGAAAGCTGTTCGAAGAGCTTTGGACCGGGTACGAGACCGACAAGGGGGAGGGGGGCAGTGGTTCTTGATGAGCGCCAGCTCGCCGGACTGGCTCATGCCCTGATTGGTGAAGGCCTTTCGGTCACGCGAGCCGAAGAGCTTCTGATAGCTTCTTCCGAGGCTCCCAGCCCCGAAGTAATCGAACCCATCCGAAAGGCCATTGCAGCTGGTGATGATCCGCTGGGAGAGCTGTTCTGCACCCTTCGGTCCCCCAAGGAGCGTAGGGATAGCGGTGCGACCTATACGCCTCACGCTATCGTGGCATCGATGCTTGCCTGGGCGGAAGATCAGGAGGACGTGCCCTCGCGCGTGGTCGATCCGGGCTGCGGTTCTGGTCGATTCCTGGTTGCGGCCGCTCGTGCCTTCCCGAGGGCTAGGCTGATTGGTGTCGAAACCGACCCTCTCGCGCTGCTTCTGCTTCGCGCCAACGCTGCCGTCTGCGGCTTCTCAAACCGTTTGTCCGTCGTGGCGCGCGACTACCGCGAAGTGAAGCTTCGCAAGATCAAGGGTGCCACGCTGTTCATCGGGAATCCTCCCTATGTGCGGCACCATCAGATCGGCGAGAGATGGAAGCGATGGTTCGCTGAAACGGCCGCTCAGCACGGATTTCGGGCCAGCAAGCTCGCGGGTCTCCACATTCACTTTTTTCTGAAGACGCGCAGCATCGGCCGTCCTGGTGATTTTGGTGCGTTCATCACGTCGGCCGAATGGATCGACGTCAACTACGGCTCTGTCTTGCGCGAGATGCTGGCGGACGGGCTAGGGGGTGCGTCTCTGCATGTCATCAGCCCGAATGCGCCGCCATTCGCCGATGCGATGACTACGGGGGCCATCACCTGCTTCAAACTGGGCGGCCGGACTGATGATCTTGCCATCCGCGCGGTTGAGGGTCTTGATGAACTCGACAATCTGAAGGGCGGGCAGGCCGTGCCGTGGACCAGCCTCGAGAAGGCGGGGAGGTGGTCTCATTTCGTTCGCGAGGGGCCAGTGCCGGGCGCCGACGAAATCGAACTTGGCGAGTTGTTCCGCGTTCACCGCGGCCAGGTCACCGGTGCCAATAGCATCTGGATTGCTGGTGCGCGCGCGCATCGTTTGCCCTCCCGCTTTCTGCTACCGACGGTCACCCGGGCACGGGAGCTCATTGCGGCGGCACCATCGCTCGACCGCGACGACGCTTTGCGCAGGGTCATCGATCTGCCGGTGGATCTGAACGACTTGTCCCCCAAGGAGCGGCGGGCAGTCGACGAGTTCCTTGCCTGGGCGCGCGCTCACGATGTGCCGTCAGGCTTTGTGGCCCGGCATCGCCGCGCATGGTGGTCCGTCGGCCTGCGAGAGCCTGCCCCGATCTTGTGCACCTATATGGCCCGCCGCCCGCCCGCATTCGTCCGCAATCGGTGCAATGCTCGCCACATCAACATCGCTCATGGCCTTTACCCAAGAGAGCCGATGGATGACGAACGTCTCGATCAGCT
>NZ_PNMA01000115.1 GCF_013823385.1 Hyphomonas sp. | reverse complement strand
GGCCGTGATCCTGAAATTGTAGCGGTTTCTGGAAGTGCATGATTTTTCGGGCTTCCGCTGGGGATAAGCGGGGCCGTGCGGCCGTGAGATTGCTGCGATGCCGTGGCCAAAATCTTGGTTTGTTCCGGAATGGGGACCAAATAGCCATCACTGGCCGGTATGCTCGCGGCATTGATTTCGCTTGCGGGTTCAGGGCCCAGGATGCGCGGTCAGCCATGGCGGACGGGTTCATGCCGTCAGCTTGCTGGCGGGGATCAGGGGGCCGTCGCAGACACGCTTCATAAGGTCCGCCTGCTTCGGCTCCAGCTCGACCAGCAGCGCCAGGACATTGAGCACGTTGATGAGCTCGCTTGTGTATTCGGGCAACCACCGATCGGGCTGGATATCGCCCAGCGGAGAAGGCGGGCGCTTGTCGCCGATCAGGGGGCGTTCGCGGTTCTTGCGGCGGTAGCTGAACCACTGGCGCAGCACCTGCTTGCCCGAGACTTCATAGGCCCAGACGGCGGGCGGAACATTGTCGATGAAACCGGTGCCGACGAGCAGGCGGCGCCTGGCGGCATCGTATTCGAGCGTGTCGGGAAAACCCTCGGGCGTGGAGGGGATTGCGCCGTCCTTGGGCTGGGTCGGGCCGCCTTCGCCAACGCGCGGCGGACGGGGTGGATCTTCGGTGGCGAAGCGTTCCCCGAAGGTGTGCAGCCGGATCACCTCGCGGCCCAGCTTTGCGGCCTCGGCGAAGAGCGCCGCGTCGGCAGTCAGCGGCACGCGCAGACCGGGGCGGACAAGGTCTTCGGCGAAGCTGGCGGTGGCCGTTGAAGCGATCTTCGGGTCCGCATGATTCACGTCCTTCAGTGCGCCATTGATGGACTGAATTTGCGAATGATATCCGGCCAATGCCTTGGCCCCTCGGTCCAGTGAAGGCCCCCCGCTCAGGTGCGGATGGAAGAGCTTGGATCTTGCATCGACTTTTTGCTCGGAGATGAGTGTATTCCACCGCTTCTTCAGGGTGACTTGATCGGGGGCAATGGGCCAAACGCGTCCAGGCATAACGCCAAGTCCCATGTCGCCCAGAATTTCTTCGATTGCGACAAAATCAGCCCAGCCACCGGCGTGCTGCGGCAGAAATGGATCTCTCCAGTCTTTCCCGCATGTGCTCCATTCCGAGCCCGCAAGACTTATCGTGCTCAGTTCGACAAACTTCTCGTTCCGGTGGGCTTTGCCGAGAGCGCGATATCGTACTCTCGCCGGTTTCGCTGGATCATTGGCAGGTGTTCGCAATGCAAGAACGATACACACCGGGTGCTTTACGCCTTGGAATATCCTGCTCGGAACTGGTGGCAGCAAGCCTTCGGGGGAGCAGTCAATTACCCAGATATCGTCGCAGTCGCGACGGAGATCCGCCCTCATTTTTTGGAAGCCGGGGCCGTTCAGAAATCCTGCTACGGTTATGTAGCAGACTATCCCCGAGAGCTTTTCTTCAACCGGCGGTTGTTTATCACGTCCACCGATGCCTTGCTCAAAAACTTTCCACGCGGCCCAGCGCCAGAAATAGACGTAGAGATTGCGCAGGTGTTTTGCGTTTGCTGTAGCACCACGGCCGTAGGACTTTGGTGGTAACCAGTCCTTGTAAGGGGCGGCCTTGTTGCCGCTGCCAGACTCAATCCATGCGCCCTTACCTTTGGCCTTCTCTTTGTAGGGCGGATTGCCGATTACCACGGTAATTGGTTCGCTCTGTTTGACCTCGTTTGCCTCAGCCCGTGATCTGGAGATGGCACCATAAACTCCGGGCGCGCGTTCGAAGGTTTCGAACGGGTCGCCCAATGTATCGGTGACGAATAGGCGCGGGGTGGCGTCTGCGCCGATTTCCAGCATCTCCGCCAGCAGCCGTAGCTGTGCCACAGCGAAGGCCCCGAATTGCAGCTCGAAGCCGACCAG
>NZ_PNMA01000114.1 GCF_013823385.1 Hyphomonas sp. | reverse complement strand
TGCACGCGGGTTTGGGGGATGATCGTGAATTCCCTGCGCGCAAGGTTGCTGATCTGGTAGCAGGGAGGTCCGTCGGCGGTAAGTGCGAGCGTGGTCTTGCGGCCTCGCTTGCGGATGAAAAACACATCGCCTTCATAGCCATCGGTGAAGCGGATTTTGGACGGCAGTCGGATTTGCATCCCGTCCTCAAGCTTGCGCGATCCTCGCATGAGATTGCGGATGCAGCGGCGGCGCCAGACCAGAGCCGAATGATTGTCGGTCGGGTCCAGCAGTCGCAGGATGCGCTCAGGGCACTCACATTCGAACGGACCCGCAGTTTCGTCCATGTCCTTGTAAGCGAACACGTAGCCGTCGCTGGCACGCGGATTCCAGCGCACGAGCACGACGGCTGCGAAGACAGTTCCGGTTTTGCCGTTTTCGACGTGCGCGATGGCCGCATACCAGACCTTATTGCGCAGACAGGACGAAGCGATCACGCGCAGGCCGCGGGTGGAAGCGCCATCAGGGAGCGGGTGAGCTGGCCCGGCTTCGATCCGCTTGCCTTCAGCGTCATAGGGATGCTCGAAGGTGAACTGCGCATCGAGATACTCCTTGGGCGTCTTGTGGGGGTGCATGCTCGACAGCGGCATTGAGAGCCATCCCATGAGAAATTCCTTCGGCTGTGCCCGCTTCAGGCGGGCTGGTTGAGATTGCAGTCGCGTCGCAGGGTCGCGGCAAATCGGGCGATATTGCTCATGAGGTCGATGGGACCGCGCAGCTGCCGGCCTGCCCATGCCCCATTGCGTCCATGGGTTCTGACCCATCCGATCTCCCGTCCGGGGTTTATCCGGCAAGGGTCGATGGTGACGCAGAAGCTCCTGGCAAACAGGCTGATCGCGGGGTTTTCGGCCGTGAAATGCGGCTCTTGCTCGATGCTGTAGTCAGCAGGGTCGAGACACAGCGTCTGGGCGAGGTAGCGCAAGGCTTCGCGCGCGGAAGATCTGTAGACCCGGATGAGATCGGGATCGCAGTCAAGCCCGCGCTGTACAAGCGGGACCAGAATGGGGGCAGATCGCAGCTCCGCAATCCGCTGTTCGCACGCCGTACGCAGCGCCTCATCCTCAGGATGGATCGCCTCGGGGGACTCGCCGGCGGCCACGCGGCCCAGGTGTCTTCCGAGCAGGAGAACGGCCGGGTCGGTATCGGGGTCGTGCCCGGCGCGCCGGGCATCGCCCATGGCATCGTTGAGGGCGGCGCTGCAAGTCTGCATGACCCGCAAGCCATCGGGTTGCAGCGCACGCTGAAAGCGAAAGGGCAGGTCGAGGTGGGGGGTGGCAGGCATCCGAAGTCTCCTTGATTGGACGCCTGCCCCCTTCCCCCTCCCCTCTATGCCGCGCGCTTCAGCGCCGGTGTGTCCTCAGACAGGACCTCAGGCCGCTCGCTCGCGGCGCTGCAGCCGAATGCCTTGAGGTAGCTGAAGGCCTGTTCGGCCTTGGCCGCGGCATGAATGATCGCGGAGGAATCGCCCTTCAGGATCTCGAGCCAGTGGCTGATGTAGCTCGCATGATTGTCATGGAGCTCACCGGGCAGGCCGAGATCGGCACAGATCAGGCACTGACCGATGGAGGCGACCAGTTCTTCGAAGGCATAAGCCTTGTCGCCGAAGCGTTTGCCGAAGGTCCGCTCGAGCCGTGTCTTGCCGCCAGACCAGTGAACGGCCTCGTGCCCGAGCGTGCTCGCATAGTGATCGTCGGAATGGAACGCTTCGCGCGGCGGCATCTGGATGTAGTCGCCGGCAGGCGAAAAGAACGCAGCGTTACCCCCATGCCGAATGTCGATTGGCAGGGTTGCGAAGAAGGCGTCGATCGCGGTGCGGTGTACGGATTCGGGTCGATCTTCAGGCGGCGCGAGGTCTGGATAGTAGTGGGCAGGCAGACCGTCGATCTGATCGGCATTGAACACGTTGTAGGCCTTGAGAAACCGGAT
>NZ_PNMA01000113.1 GCF_013823385.1 Hyphomonas sp. | reverse complement strand
GTGGACCCGTCATTTGCTGACAAGCTGCCCGAAATGACCGAGGATGAAAGCGACCTACTGGACAGTTCGGACCATCGCAACGAGACCTCCCGCCTTTCCTGCCAGATCAAAATGACCGATGCGCTTGACGGAGTGACCGTCACGATTGCCCAGGAGGACTGAGCATGGCAGACGCGCAAGCCGAAGTCCTCGCCTTCTTCGAGGAGTGGAAGCCCACCCTGGCGAACATGATGGCATCGATGGAGAAGCGTTTTACCGACCAGACGGTTTGGGAAAATGTCGGCATTTCCAAGACCACCGGCTTTGCTGAGGCCAAGGCTTTCATGGACGGTTTCGCGCATATGTACCCGATCGAAAGCGGCGAGGTGATCGTTCACCACGTCGCTTCGAACGGCAACGTCGTGCTGACCGAGCGGACCGACAATTTCCACGACAAAGATGGCAAGCTCATCATTTCTCTCAAGCTGATGGGCGTGTTCGAGATGGGCGGCGACAAGATCGTATCGTGGCGTGACTATTTCGATACCGCAAAAGGCTTTGGCTGATGTTTGCCGGGAAGAAGGTCTGGGCCCAGCTGCCAATCCTGCCAGCCCGGCAACTTGTGCCGTTAGTGCAGGAATGGGAAGCCGCCGGGATCGAAGGCGTCTGGGTGCCGCAGATATTCGGCCTTCCCCAAGTCACGCTTGCGGCCGCTGCGGCTGTCACCAGTCGGATCAAGTTGGGAAGCGGGATCACTCTCGCCTTTACCCGTAGCCCGCTGGAAACAGCCTGCAGCGTGATCGATCTGGATCACATTAGCGATGGCCGCGCGGTGCTGGGCCTTGGCTCCAGCGCGCAGAGCCAGATCGAAGGCAGCTTTGGCATGCCCTATGGCAAGCCGCTGGCGCATATGCGCGAAGTGGTGGAACAGGTGCGCGCCGTGATCGCCAAGGGGCACACCGGCGAACTGCAGACGCTGGAAGGCGAATATGCAACGCTTGATCTCTCACACTTTCGGCTGACCGGTCCGGCGCGTCGATCGAGTGTTCCCATCTACCTTCCGGCGATCTTCGAAAAGGCGTGCGAGCAGGCCGGCGAAATCGCAGACGGGCTGCTGGGTCACCCCTTGTGGACCACTCAATGGATCCAGGAAAAGGTTGGCCCTCACCTCGGCGCAGGGTTGAAAAAGGCTAACCGCGAAAGATCCGGGTTCGATCTGAACCTCATGATTTTTACGGTTATCAATGACGACCGCGACGCGGCCATTGCTGATGCGCGTGCCAATGTGGCGTTTTATACCCAGTCTCCCCAGTACCTGCGATATTTCGAGGGGATAGGCTTCGGCAAGGAAGCCAAGGCCATCCAGGAAGCTTTCGCAAAGCAGGATTTCGCCGCAATGGCGCAGGCCTGCCCCGATGAAATGGTGAGCGCGATCACCGTGCTTGGCTCGGCTGAAGACGTGAAGACGCAAGTAATAGAACGAGCCGCCTTTGCCGATTCCATCACGCCCGTCGTGCCGCAATTCGGCATGGCGGAGGACACTGAGGCCATATACCGCCAGCGGATCGCAGATTTGTTCTTCTAATTGGCTACCGGGCGACCGTCGCCCCGCGCCTGATCAGGCAGAGAACAGCCCAGCCAGTAGGAATTCAGCCATGGTATCCGCGCGATCTTCGTCAGTCTGCCTGCTAGCGCCTTCCTGCGGCGCATCAGGCAGCAGGCGTTCGTGCATTGGGCCAAGCGCAAAGAACGAGCCCACGCCGTGAACCAGCAGCGCCAGCAGCGCAGACGAGCCCAGCGGGTGCAGACTTGTGCCGGAGGCAACCTGTTCCAGCAGCTTTTGCAGGCGGCGCTGGAACGGCAGGGTGAATCGGTCGGTCAGGTAGTCGAGACGCCAGCTGGGCTCCCTTCCCTCTTGCTGGCTGATCGCCACGATGTCCGAATTGATGATGGCCCAGCGACAAAAGCGAAACACAAGGTCGCGCAGCTGCTCTTCGGGGGAGCGGGTTGGATCAAAGGCAATCTCCACGT
>NZ_PNMA01000112.1 GCF_013823385.1 Hyphomonas sp. | reverse complement strand
TTCCAATTTTCCTACATCGCCTGTTCTTTATATGTTCTCACTCGATTCGGCTAGACAAGGATCGAGAAATGACAATCAGAACTCTCTTGATCGCGAGCATCGCGATCACTTCTGCTATCCCGGCCGGTGCTCAGGACATAGCAGCGCCAGCCACGAACGGCGCTGCGGCGATCCCATCCGAAGGCATTCGGATTGCGGAAGCATCAAACGGCTTCCAACTGGTCGAGCATGGGCTCTGGCGTTCCGCGCAGACCGCCCCAGCACCGCGCCTGTCAGTGGCGGGCGATGGCCGGGTCAACCTGCCATACAGATACGAACCCAATGCCAAGCCGGCCCCATCCGGGTTTCGGCGAGCGAGCTACTTGCCTCACATCTATGCCGCTGAGGCGAAGTACTCATTGCCTGCGGGCCTTCTCGATGCGCTCGTATGGACAGAATCTCGTTACAACCCTTTGGCTGTCAGCCCGGCGGGTGCCGCGGGCCTTGGGCAGCTGATGCCCGCTACGGCAAAAGAGCTTGGGGTCTTCAATCGCTTCGATCCAATGGCCAACATCTTCGGCGCAGCGCGATACCTGCGGCAGATGCTCGACAGGTTTGGCGTGGTCCACCTCGCGGTAGCTGCCTACAATGCAGGTCCCGGCGCCGTTGAGCGTGCAGGCGGCATTCCCCGCAATGGCGAGACTCCTGGCTATGTCCGCGAAGTGCTTCGCCATTGGCGCTTTTAGCGGTCGCTCCGAATTGTAGAGCGACGCTCAAGGTGAGAGTTTGCCTCTCGTCTCAGTTGCTGCGCGAGAGCATAGGTAAGCTGATCCCACACTCAAGCCGGCGGGGCTGCCTTGTCCGCGCCCGTCGCCACCCCTAGGCAGTAACGCCCCCAAGCTGCCATCAACTTCACGCGGGCGCCCGGCTGATCGGGTGTGCCGAGATAGGTTGTGCGGCGATAGGCCGCCTGGACAGCGTCGGGCGTTTTGTGCGCGAGAGCAGCTTCTACCACGGCATCGGGGATGCCCTCATTTGCTGCCCAATCGGTGAACGCAGAGCGGAAGCCATGGACGTGGTATGGTTCGCTCATGTCGCGCAGCACCTTGAGCAGCGTCATGTCAGACATAGGCTTACCAGCTACGCCGGGAAACACGACGTCGCTCTCAGACATCCGCAGGGCATCGGCTTTTGCAAGCACGGCCAGAGCCTCGTCAGACAGCGGGACGATATGCGCCTTGTTTCGCTTCATGTGCTCGGCGGGGATCGTCCACAACCGGCTCTCTAGGTCAAATTCAGACCATGTCGCCAGGCGGACCTCCTGACTGCGCACTCCAGTCAGGATGAGCAACTCCAGCGCAAGCCGCCCGAAGGATGGCTTACGCCGTAAGGCGGTGAGGAATCCGGGCAGCGCGACATAGGGCATGGCTTTGCGATTCTCACGCACCTTCACTTGCCGGGGGAGACCGCGACCCGCCTTCAGGCTGCCATTGCCCGATGGAGCCTCTCGGGAACGCCAGCCTTTGGCATGGGAATAATCCAGCACAGCGCAAATCCGATTGCGGACCTGGCGGGCGGTATCGGGAATTTCCTGCCAGATCGGCGTCAGCACAGCGATGATATCAGCACTGCTGATGCTGCCTGTCGGCATCTCACCCAGCTTCGGAAAGGCATAGTTTTCGAGACTGGCGAGCCATTGCCGCGCATAGACCGCGCTTTTCCAGCCCGCTTCGTTTTCGCTGTGGTACTGAGTCGCGGCTGCGCGGAACGTCACCTTGGCGGCGGCCTCGTCTTTTTTCTCGGCCAGAACATCGCGGTGGTCGACCTTGACCGCCTTTCGCAAGATCGTGGCTTTTTGCCGCGCTTCTGCAAGTGTCATCTGCTTGGCGCTACCCAAGCCGATATCCTGTCGCTTGCCGTCTCGCTGGAGCCTGAGGACCCAATAGGCTCCACCACGCTTATCGACCCTAAGAACCAATCCATCGCCATCCTGATAGGTGCCAGGATTCGCCATCGCTGCCTTGACCGCTACCGCCGTGAGCTTGCCCATTTCTTC
>NZ_PNMA01000111.1 GCF_013823385.1 Hyphomonas sp. | reverse complement strand
TCCGGATCAAGGATGCGGTCGGAAAGCCTGGTCCCAGATACGGACCGCCGGGCAACCTGCTGAATAAAATAGTCAAACCGCCTCTGCCCCAAGGCATGTGCGATCTCGCGCTCTCCCTCCGGGATCGGATCGGTACGCGTGAGCCAGTAAAGAACAAACAGGCCAAGCGTCTCCAGCAACAGTGCGACATCCCGCTCGATTTCTCCCTGCCGGACCTCAAACGCCTCTAGCCTGGCGAACAACCTCTCTTCTAGCCCATGGCGGATCTGCGGCTCAAAATACTCCTGCAGCGCCTTCTCGATGAGGGCGTTTTTCGTCACGCCCGGGCGGCGCGTGGCTGCTTCGAGCTTACGATGCAAGTCTGCCCGGAGGCGCAGGTTCAGTCGCGGCTTGCCCATGTCAGAAATCCGGCAGGAAGTCGCTGCCCTCCTTATCCATTCCGGCTGCCCGGCGAACGGCCTTTATATGGGGATCTTCCTCGACCGGCCCCTCGTCATCGAGTTCTGGCGCGACTTCGGCAACATCAACATTGGGATAGCGTTTCGGCGGATCCAGTTCCGGTTCCAGGATGAGACCGCCGCTGCTTTCACCCCCTCCTCCGTTGTCAGAAGGCCAAGAGAGCGCCCTGCCAGCAGCCACAGTGATCCAGTGATCCGACTGTCCCTCTTCCACGCGTTCTGCGGATGCCGGGGGAAGAACCCGCGGAGTGAAGTTGCCATCCTTGAAGTAGCGCAGCTTCTTCGCCCGCACCGGCGGGACACCGGAAACCATGACAATCTCATCCGTGGCCGGCAGCTGCATGATCTCGCCCGGCGTCATCAGGGCACGCTGGGTCTCCTGCCGGGACACCATCATGTGCGAGAGCCAGGGCGCGAGCCGGTGTCCGGTATAGTTCTTCTGGGATCGCAGCTCAGTTTTGGTGCCGAGCGCTTCGGAAATCCGCTTGGCCGTGCGCTCATCATTGGTCGCAAACGCCACCCGGACATGGCAATTGTCCAGAATGGCGTTGTTGGGACCATATGCCTTCTCGATCTGGTTCAGGGACTGGGCGACCAGGAACGCCCGGACCCCATACCCCGCCATGAAGGCAAGTGCCGTCTCGAAGAAATCGATCCGCCCCAGGGCCGGGAACTCATCCAGCATCAGGAGCAGCTTCCGTCGGGAGGGATCGGGCTCTTGCTCGGTCAGCCGGCGCGCAATCTGGTTGAGAACAAGCCGCATGAGGGGTTTGGTGCGCGAGACATCCGAGGGCGGACAGGCGAGATAGAGCGACAAAGGCCTTTCCCCGCCCACAAGGTCCTCGATCCTCCAGTCACTCTTGGAGGTCACCTCAGCCACTACCGGATCCCGGTAGAGGCTCAGAAAGCTCAGCGCCGTTGAGAGCACGCCGGAGCGCTCATTCTCCGCCTTATTCTGCAGCTCCCGTGCCGCCTGCGCGACGACCGGATGCGGATGAGTCCCAAGATGCGGTGTCGACATCATCAGCCGCAGGGTCTCGGAAAACGTCCGCCCCGGATCAGACAGGAACCGGGCGCAGCCCGCCAGCGTCTTGTCTTCTTCCGCGTACAGCACGTGCAGGATCACGCCGGTCAGCAGGGCATGGCCCGTCTTCTCCCAATGGTTCCGCCGCTCCAGAGAGCCTTCCGGGTCGACCAGGATGTCGGCAATGTTCTGTGCGTCCCGGACTTCTCCTTCCCCGCGCCGCACCTCCAGGAGCGGATTAAACCGCGGGCTCTTGGGATTTGTCGGATCAAAGCGGACGCAGTCTGAGAAGGTCGACCGCCATCCCGAGGTGAGCGTCCAGTTTTCTCCCTTGATGTCATGGATCACTGCGCTTCCCGTCCAGGAGAGCAGGGTCGGCACCACCAGCCCGACGCCCTTCCCCGACCGCGTCGGAGCGAACGCCATGATGTGTTCCGGCCCGGCATGGCGCAGGTACCTGCCACGATACCGCCCGAGGAAAACCCCGTCCTTCCCAGACAATTTGTGCCGACGCACATCCTTCGGGGTCGCCCAGCGGGCAGACCCGTAGGTCGTTACGAACTTTGCATCCTGGCTGCGGATCACAGAGCCGATCACAGCCACGA
>NZ_PNMA01000110.1 GCF_013823385.1 Hyphomonas sp. | reverse complement strand
CGTTCAGAACGCCCGCGCAAGCGTGAAGGCATGGCACCCCGATCGCTATACGGATCACACGGGCGAGGCCGTCGAAACCAGTGACAGCCCCATCCTGCGCCGCCGACAGGCGCTCACCGATATGATCGGTCAGTATGTCGTCGTCAGCGCCTCGGGCGACTGGGCGGACTGGGTCCCGCAGGGCCAAGTGGGCGTCGTTGCCCGGCGTGTCGCCCGTGTCGATGCCTTGGGTCACGCCGCTTACGAAGGCGATCCCATCCACGGGCTGGTCGACAAGGACGCTTATGACAGCAGCCGCATCGTCAACGGGTTCGATGAAATCGGCGCTGTACGCATCGAAGCCAATGCGCCCGCAACCAAGGAGGTCGTGCTGTGAGCCTCGTAACGAACCCAGAGGTCGCCGCGCATGAGTTCGCGCTGATGCTTGCCCTGAGCACGGCTCACATGTCGCCGGGCACTGCGGCTGACTGGATGCCCCGATGCCCCTGGGCCTGCTTCGCCAAGGGCGAATGGGGCTGGTTCATGTATGTCTGTGACGATGTCGGCGTCACCGAGGCCGCAGACGTTCCCCTCGAAATCCGCTCCGCTCTCCATGTCGCCCGCCAACTGCGTTGCCAATGGATCATGTGGGACTGCGACGCGCCGATCGTCGCCGATTTGCCCGAATACGACTGGGGCGCAGCAACCGGGGAAATGTCGTGATCGCTGCACCGCGCTGCGGTACGGCAGCAACCCGCGCACGCGACCTCCTCGACCTTCCGCAACCACCAGTGGTACTCGCTTACGGCATCGGGGTCGATTCCACAGCAATGCTCATCGAGCTTGTCGCACGAGGCGAAACGCCTGATCTCGTCCTGACAGCCGATACCGGTTCCGAGAAGCCCGCGACCTATGCCTATCTCGACATCATCCGGCGATGGATGGAAGGGCACGGTATCGAATTCCAGATCTGCCGGTATCAGCCCCAGCGCTTCAAGCACTGGCCACCATACGCGACGCTGATCGAGAACGTCCTCACGAATGCGACACTTCCGTCGATCTCGCTCGGCCGCCACTCATGCAGTCTCAAATGGAAGATCGCGCCGCAGGACAAGTTCGTTACAGGATGGCCACCGGCCATCGAGGCCTGGAACCGCGGCCAGAAGGTTGTTCGGCTGATCGGCTACGACGCTTCGCCGGCCGACACCCGCAGGCACGCGCACGCTCTGACGATCCCCAGCGAGCGGTTTGAATGCCGGTACCCTCTTCGGGAATGGGGCTGGACCCGCGATGACTGCATCGCCCGTATCGAGGCCGAAGGCCTTCCGGTCCCGCCAAAGTCGGCATGTTTCCTCTGCTGCGGCTCGAAGCCCGAAGAAATCCGCGATCTTCCGGCATGGTGCCTCCGGATCATCGTGCTGGTGGAGGCCCGCGCCGCACCGAGACTCCGAACGGTCGAGGGCCTCTGGCGATCTTCAACGCGCAACAGGCCCGGCAGAATGACCGACTTCATCCGCGCCGAGCGCCTACTTCCCGATGCGGAAATTGACCGGATCGAGGCCGACGCGCCCACGTCGCTGAGACTGTTCCAGGAAGCCGCAGCTGAAATACCACTCCCGGAGCGGCCACACCTTGCCGACTGGATCGAACGCTTCCAGACTCAATTGGAGACAACCCCATGCTGACCGAACCAATCGGACGAGCCGAGCAAATCGCCAAACTCAATGATCGGGCACGCTCCGGTTTCGACCCCAGCGCTCGCATCATGTTTACACGCGGCTGCCTCGACGCGTTCTGCAATGGCGACACCCCGAACGGGCTTGTCGCGCAGGCCGAGCTCATCAAAACCATGCGGCGCCACAGGTTCGAGGAGGATACCTACGGCGAACGCGACTTCGGCGCATTCACTTTCAGGGGAGAGCGCGTCTTCTTCAAGATCGACTTGTATGATCCGGGCCTTGTCAAGAGCGCATTGAACGGTTCCTTCTGTTGACGCGTTGGGGGGGCCACGCGCAATGCTCAGGGATTGGCTTCATTCGTTCCGAGGTCAGCTGATGCACTATCCGTGCATAGACTTGTATCCGGTCGCGGCCGTGCCCGCGCACCATAATCCGTATTCACATCCCCGGATTGAGCAAAGGCGGATGAGG
>NZ_PNMA01000109.1 GCF_013823385.1 Hyphomonas sp. | reverse complement strand
GGGAACCTGTTCGAGCTCAGCCGCACGCGTGGTGGCGTAGAGCGCGAGCAGATAGGGATCATCCGCCTCGGTTTCAGGCCGCAGCGCAAATCCCTTGGTCGCCAACTCCGGCGGAATGCGGACGAGTAAGCTGCGCATGATCGTGGTCGTCGTGCCCACCCGGTCAGGCGCGCGGGGGGAAGATTCCCTGCACCGCGATGCAGAAATTGACCGCGAGATAAGGCTGGGTGTTCTCATGCGGGCTGCCCGCGCCAGCCGGCGTAATCGAGCTGGGGTTGAGGGCCGTGTCGGGCACAACCGGATCGATATAAATGTTGTTCGGAGAGGACAGGCCAAGTAGCGCCTGGTTCGTGGGAGACGCGACATTCTGCGCCGGGTTTTGCGGGCTGAGCGTTGCCGAGTTGAGCGTGTGGGTGTGCGCTGGCATTTCACTGGTGATCAGAGCGACGGTCGCCTGCCCGCCGGATGAGCCAAGGTTCCGCTGCGTCAGACCAGGCCCCTGCCCCGCACCGACCGCAGCGCGCCCGCGCAGATCGGGAAGCCCGAAAGTGGTTCGTCCATCGCCACCAAACGCGGTGCCAAGGAGCGCAAACAGCGCGGTGTTCTGCGCGATTCCAACGATAGAACCGTCGCAAAACGCATAGCCTCGCGGCGCGAAATTGAAACCGAACAAACGAATTTCGGCGATGAAGGGATCAGCCATGGTTTACTCCTGACCTGCGCGCGCCTAGGCTCGCGTAGGAAAAACGCCAAAGAGCGCAATGATGTAATTGATCGCCTGAAACGGCATCATATTCTCATGCGGTTGACCCCCGCCCGTCGAGCCAATGCTTTGGGCAGCCATCGGCGCCTGATTGACGGTGCTGCTGCCGGGGACAACATACAAGCTTGTGGCCACCCCCGCTTCGACCGGGGTGGCCAGCATCACCGTGGGTCCCGGAGTGGTTACCGAACCGGTTGCGGTGGTGGCGATAACCGAGTGCTGATGCGCCGGCATATTATTGCTGGACAAGGTGACCTGTTCGGTCCCTATGGCCTCTCCGACCACGTAGTTGATGGACAAGCCCGGCCCCGGCCCCTGATGAAGCGGCACCCGCGAGCGCAAATCCGGCAAGGCAAAGGTGGTTTGTCCGTTGCCGCCATAATTGGTGCCGATCAGCGCGAACAGCGCGTTGTTCTCTTCAATGGAGATCAGGCTTCCGTCGCAGAAAGCCCAGCCAACCGGCGCGAAATTGCCTGCAAAGAGACGGATTTCGCCGATAAATGCATTTGACATTGTTGCTCCCCAAAAAAGTTCCGTTGCTGAACCCGGGTTAATTCCTGCTGGGGAAGATACCCTGCAGCGCGATGCAGAAGTTTATCACAAGCAATGGCTGCAGATTTTGGTGCGGCTGCCCCCCGCCGGTCAAATTGATGGAACTGTTACTCAAACTGGTGACCTGGCCGGGTGGTGCATAATATTCGGCATTGGTCGAAGTATCGGTGGCCAGCATCCGTCGGGTCGCAACGCGGCGCGTAGCGACCTGAGTGGTGGCCGCAAGCGCATGGGTGTGGGCGGGAAGATTGGCGATGTTCAGCACCACCGCCTCAACGCCGCCCGCCTGACCAATTGCAACCCCGCCCAATGGAGTTGAGGCACCAAAGGCGACCGGCACGCGTCCGCGCAGGTCCGGCAATGCGAAGTTCGTGGTCCCGTTGCCCCCATAGATCGTGCCTAGCAAAGCAAACAGCGCCGAATTCTGCGAGATGGCCAACAGTTGACCGTTGCACGAAGCAAAGCCTCGCGGGACAAAATCGAATCCGAACATGTTGATCTGCCCGACGAATGGCTCCGACATGTAACACCCCCAATAAGGCCGCCGGTCAATTCCGGCGTGCCCTGCCCGCGTTGCGCAGCCCCGACACGACAAAAAGGGGCAGAAGCGGCTGATAATATCAAGCCATTTACGGGCTGGATACAGTTATTTCGGCAATCCGGGCGCAGACCTTTCGCAAAATCACCGTGGGCGAAACGCCCGCGACCTGCAAGCGGAAGGCCGGGTTTTAATACAGAGACATACTGATTGCCAAACGCCCATCCTTGTGCCAATGACCACCCATAGCCCATGGCGGCACATTCCCGGGACGCAGCACCCGGATTTC
>NZ_PNMA01000108.1 GCF_013823385.1 Hyphomonas sp. | reverse complement strand
CTGCTCTGCTACCCAACCTTGGACCACTCTGGTCTAGAGTTTTCCGCCTTGCCCGGGTCCGGAGGGCTGGTGGCCCCGGTCGGGTTTGCCAGCATGATCGGGGGGATATTCCCGATCGCGCTGTGCGGTCGCTCTTCGTTGTAGTGTCTACGCCAGCGGTCCAGCTTCTCGCAAGCGTCTTCCAGCGACAGGAACCAATGCGTGTTCACGCATTCGCTGCGCAGCTTGCTGTTGAACGCCTCGATGAAGGCGTTGTCCGTCGGCTTGCCAGGCCGCGAGAAGTCGAGCGTCACGCCCCTCTGATAGGCCCATAGATCCATGTCTCGCGAGACGAACTCACTGCCATTGTCCACCCTGATGGTCTTCGGATAACCCACCTTCCGGCAGGTCCGATCAAGCGTGGCCACTACATCCTCGCCCCGGTAGCTGAACCGCGCGTCGATCACAGGCGAGAACCGGCTGAACGTGTCGACCACGGTCAGGATGCGCAACTTGCGACCCGTCGCGAGCTGGTCGTGGACGAAGTCCATTGCCCACACATCGTTATGTCGCACCGCCGGCGCACGATCCTCGCGCAGCTTCGCCTTCACCCGCCGCTTTGGCGTCTTGTTGCGCAGTTGCAGGCCCAACTCCCTGTAAAGCCTGTAGACCTTCTTTGCGTTCACCACCCAGCCTTCCCGACGAAGGATGTGATAGACACGGCGATAACCGTAGCGGACGTGTGTCTCGCAGATGGCCTTGATCCGCTTCTTGATCGCGGCCGGATCGGTACGACGGGACTTGTAGTGGTAGCTCGAGGTGTCGAACGGCAAGACCTTGCAAGCCCTGCGGATCGACACGCCCCAGTCCGCCAGCATCCCGCCGACCAGTTCGCGCTTCCGATCCGGCCTCAGAGCTTTCGGCGGACAATATCCTGCAACATCTCCCGGTCGAGCGTCAGGTCGGCCACGATCTTCTTGAGCCGGCCGTTTTCCTCCTCCAGCTCGCGCAGCCGACGCATCTCGGTCGGCAGCAGCCCTGCGTACTTCTTCTTCCAGTTGAAGTACGTCGCCTGGCTGATCCCAGCCTTCCGGCAGACCTCCGCCACCGGTGTACCTTCCTCACCCTGCTTGATCACAAACGCCTTCTGCGCGTCCGTAAACTTCGATGCCTTCATGCCACGCCTCCGTGCCCAGCCAAGGAATCTGAGGCCGAAAACTCTAGCTCAAACCGATCCAGTTTTCAGGTGGCAGAGCAGCTCGGCGTCGGCGTTGGCATTGGTTTGGACGTAAGGATCGACCGGCAATTCGCCCGTCGCCGGGTCTCGCTCTTTCACCTCGACCCCGAATTCCGCGTCCCAATCAGTGCCCTCAGCGGGCGCCTGTTGCAGCAACATCAGGCCAGCAGCTACGGCAGCGGTCATCAGCATGGGGGAGACTCCTAGGTCAGAACGCGAGCTGAGCGGAAAGGAATACGCCGCGCTGTTTGGAAATGGTGGCGATCGAGCCAAGGTCTACATAGGCTGCGGCCAGCGTCAGATGGTCGCTGAGGGCAAAGGCGGCAAACACATCCAGCCAGTCGTCATCGCCGAACCCAAGATTGTCGGGCTTGCTGCGATATTCGGCTCCAAGTACGGCACGGCGCGAAATCTGGTAGCCCAGTGAACCTTCGAATTGCAGCTTGTAGCCTGCACCCGTTGCCGATCCAAAGCCGAGCAGGCCCAGCTCGTTCGCCTGCGTGTAGCGCAGCGTCGCGTTGACCAGCAGACTGCGGGCGAGGAACAGCTTGGTGGCTGACAGAGTGAAATCGGTGCCGCTTGCATCCGCGGCGCCCAGCGTGCGGACCAGCACACCGTCGCGGCTCCGCTTGTGCTAGAAGCCCACCGCGATCTGCGGCAGCCAGAACTCCCCATAGACAATGTCGCCCGCAATGCGGAGCTTGGCGCCGAAGGTGTCGAGGTTGAAGGTGTAGCCCTCACCGATCCCCAACCTCGTGCCAATATCGCGCGTGTCGAAATCGGCGTGGGCATAGCTCAGCTCCACCCGATCGCCGATCCCCAACATCACGCCGTACGACCGCCAGCCATAGTCGGAAAGCTCGATCGCAGTGCCGTGAGCCAAAGACCGATCCCGCCTGCCATCTGTCGCCCACCGATGGTCGCCCAGCGGGCAAGGCCACCGCCCGACGAGCCATCGACTGTAGT
>NZ_PNMA01000107.1 GCF_013823385.1 Hyphomonas sp. | reverse complement strand
CCGACGATAATGCCACTCGGCCAGCTTGTAGGGAAATAGAATCTGTGGGGCGGGCGGTGCGCTTTCCCGCAGGCGTTGGAGAGGTCTCTCTCGCAGGAAGTCCAAGTCTGATGCGGGCTTTGGGTCTGCGTCAAGGACGACGGGGCCCCACCATTTTTGCCGGGCAAGCCCGACAAAAATCGTTGCCCCCATCGCCGCTTCGCGGCCGCTGTCGCGGTCCTTGACCCAGCCCGTCACCCGCATCCTCGCAGCTCCTGATGCGACGCATCGAACATCAGGAGAATAGATCATGTACGCTTCACACAATACCGCCGATGCCGGGTACCAGGCTGATCAGGCGGCCCTCGTTGCCGCACTCGATCAGGCCCATGCCCGGTCCTATCACAGCTACTTCACGCAGTACGTCCTGACCGATGATGAGGCAGGGTACATCGCGGTTGATGAAGGCGATTACGGGGCATTGCCGAAGGCCTTGCAGGACCGTGTCATCGACACGGTGCCGGGCAGGCTCAGCGATGAATTCTGACCCGGAAGGTTCAAGGGAGGAAGTCCGCCAGGGCTTCCTCCCTTTGTTTTTTGCTCGGATCCCGCAGCTTCGCGTCCGGGCAGAGGCCGTCGCCAATTGAGGCTCAGTCGGCGCGTTCAGACCGGTCGATCTTCTAGGTCCGTCCGGGCAACTCAAGCATCTTGATCGCCGCTGCCGTGATCGCCTCCACAAGCGTTTGGAATGTCTCAGCCGAGCTTATCGAGACGGCACGGGAACAGGGGATCGTCCCCTGATGGCCGTTGCCCGTCGGCGCTGAAATCAGCGCAATCTTCGCCATTGTCCGCGCCGCCTTTCGCTAACCCGATTGCCACAATATGGGCTCAGGGAGCGGGCCTGGATACGGGAATTGCAGCGTCGGCAACCCGCGGCGAATCCTGCAGGAAGGGAATGACAAACCGCATCACTCGTTACAGGTTCATGGGCTGGTTTCTCATCTGGCAGTAGGGGAACAGTGAGCACACCCTACGCGACGGGTCGCAGCATCTATTGGTACGAATAGTCGTTATAAAACAGAGGTTGGATGAGCATCCCATGACAATGGCAGCTTCCCAATCAGTTTTGGACAGGCCTAAAACTGGCAATCAGTTTTGATTGAACGCCGGTCGGAATGGCGGATTTCCGCCATTCCTGATGTTCTTGACATGTTCTCATTTCTGAATTAGACCTTCGCCTGCCTTTCGCAGTGCGTTCCGGGCTCCTCATTACAAGGAGTCCGTGCATGACACGGCCAAAATCTCTCCAAGTCCATGTCTCGTTCGAGCTTGCCGAGCGGGTTCGTACTGCGGCCGAGCGCCGCGATATCAGCGTGAGCGAATGGATCCGCTCGCTGTTGCAGCAAGCCTGCGACGAGGACGATCTGAACATCGGCCTCAGCGCATGGATGCAGCGTATGCAGCGGCAGGCCCTCTTCACAGTGGTTGGCGTCGACGCGCTACTCTCTGGCCATGCGGACCATCAATTGCGTGACCGCGCACGCGGTGCCTACGCCCGAAGGTGCGCGGAATTCGGCCTTGTGCAGACTCCCATCGAGGGAGGGTTCGATGAAGCGTAACCTCGCCAATTTCACGCGCGGTAGCCAGCTCCTCGGGCACTTCGGTTTCATGTTCGCAGCAGGCCTCAAGGGGCCGCTGATCATATAGGCGGTCACATTGGCTGGGGTCGGCTCGAGAATGGCCTTGGCCTTGAGCTCGCGCAGGGTCGCCGTAATCGCATCAAGCTGGTTCGTCGCGCTTGGCGCGGTCGTAGGCGCAGTCTTCTCCGGGGGCTTCGGACGGGTGCAGTAGAACCAGTAGCCGAGCTTGCGCTCCTGGCAGTAGAAGCTGTCTTGTGCTTCGGCATCGTTGGACGGCCGCTGCTCCTGCGCCTGTGCGGGAGCGGCCTGGGCCGTCAGGCAGGCGAGGGCACCGAGGCAGGCGGCGAACGCGCGCACGGCGGCGCTATCTGGTGGCATTGGCATAGTAGTCCTCGATTTTTTGCTGGAGATCGCTCGCAACCGCGAGTTCATCGGGCAGGCGGGCCGCCTCGGTGAACTCGGCATAGACCTCGCTGAAATCCATCTGACTGAGGTCGAGCCGGGAGAATTCATCGAGGGTGAAGCCGCGGCACTGCTCGGTCTTGGGCTTGGCCCAGGGCTTGTTCAGCTGCTTGCGA
>NZ_PNMA01000106.1 GCF_013823385.1 Hyphomonas sp. | reverse complement strand
CGCCAAGCTGCAACGCCGCCTGTTCGCAGCTTTCGTCCATTCGATCGACGCGCAAAGCCGCCTGCTGCGCCGCGCGGTGGTGACGACGCTCATCGGCGGCACGATGACGCTGATGGTGTGGACGGCGATATTGGCGGACAAGATGTGGTGATGGCAATCATGCGGGATATCGGCGCTGGCGGATCGGCGATTACCGGATGGCGGCGCGGGTGAGGGGAGAGGGTCAGGAGCAACCCTCGGCGCTCGGCATTGACATTGGACAGAATTCTGTCCAATGTACCGCCATGCAAGCCATATCCTATTCCGAAGCGCGAGAGAATCTGAAGGCGATGATCGACAAGGTCGTCGCCGACCGCGCACCCCTAGCCATTACCCGCCAGCGCGGCGAGGGCGCGGTGCTGGTCTCCGCCAGCGAATGGGCGTCGATCGAGGAGACGCTGTACCTGCTGTCGTCGCCCGCCAACGCGAAGCGTCTGCTGGACGGCATCGCGCGGCTCGATGCCGGTGAGGGCGAGGAGCACGAGCTGATCCAGCCGTGAAGCTGGTGTTCGACCGCGAAGCCTGGGCGGAATATCTGGCTTGGCAAGCGGACGACCCCAAGGTGGTCGACCGCATCAATCAGCTGATTGGCGAATGTCTGCGCCACCCGTTCACCGGCATCGGCAAGCCCGAACCCCTTAAGCGCAACTTGGCGGGCTTCTGGTCCCGGCGGATCAATCACGAGCATCGGCTGGTGTATCGGGTGACCGGATCAGGAGAGGCCCAGGCTTTGGAAGTGCTGAGCTGCCGGTATCATTATTGAGCTGAGTAGGCGTCCCCAGAATTCCTAGGACTCAGTTTGTGGGCGCGGCGCCTGCGGCGGCGGCAATTTCTGCAGCTTGCTCGGTGTGATGGGTGTAAATTTGCGTCACAACTAGGGAGTCAATGAGAGCGGCCATCTCGGTGAGGTCGGTCATCATATCCGGTCGGGCACGAGCGTCATGCATTCGCTGTAGGATTTCGCAATGATGCGCACGGTGATCTGTCCGGATTTGCTCGAGTACGGTCAGCCGACCGGGTAACCATTGACCAATTTTCTGACACAAGACGTAATAACACAGGGCTCGAGCGGTACGGCCGTTACCGTCACAAAATGGGTGGACGTGGTTTACACCCCACAATGCGTAAGCTGCAACCTCCGGCGGGGACCAGCGAGACCAATTATCATGTAGTACATCAATGAACATTTCCATTTCTTCCGGCACCAAACTCCAATCACTTGGGGTATGATCTCCGACTTTAACATTATAGTGCCGTCTGTGGCGGCCAGGCTGCATAGAAATATAACGAGTAGCATATGCATTTAGCGTTGAGATAAACTCGCTATCGATTTCAAGGCCTGCGGCATAATTCGAAACGACGTAGGACATCTCCAAAAAATCAAATTGGCGCGCGCGGTTACGGGTTGAAATAAAATTGAAAAGACCATGCGACTCATCGACAAAAAATGACATCAATCGCTCCACATGCAAAAAGCCCGGCGAAATCGCCGGGCTTCCCGTAATTCCGTGAGCGCTGATGAAATCAGGCTACTTCGGCTAGGTCAAGAGCGCGAATGACCGCTTCTTTAGTCCCGTTATCTTTCGAGGAAGCGTTCCCATACACAAAACTAACACGTTGAGCTTCCCGCTCCTCGGCATTCATGTGATGTCCCTTGATCGACTCAAGAGCCTTTTGCAGTTCTTCAGACATAAGCTGCTCCCGGTTAGCTGTGATTCACCAACGGTCGGCGATGATGCGTCGTTCCCCTTGACAAATCGTAAAAGCCAATTGGTGCGCGATTCTTTCGCCATCGCTAATGGTATCCTATAATAAGTATATGAAATCCAACTACGCAACAGGGCGGCGCGGCACAGGCGAAAATAAATTTTGTCAAGCCTTGACATTGCGCGTTAACAGCGACTCGCGTTCGAACCTACCGCCGGTTTATCAATCCCGCTCCCGACCACCAGCGCCCATATACAACTCGCTGCCCGTCTCGCGGAACTTGGCGGCCATCTCCTCCATCCCCTTGATCGCCGCTTCCCGGCTCGCCGCTGCCGCCTCTGCGCCCGTCGGGCCGGTGGCGACAAGCCCGTCAACCCCCTGATTTTGCTTGCCGGCGAAAGTCCCGAGTTCGAGATCGCGTCCATCCCCCGGATGGCCGCTATTTGCTGCCCTGCCGGCAGCAAATTCTCGAACTTCCTGCGAAATCTTCATCGAACAGAATTTCGGCCCGCACATCGAA
>NZ_PNMA01000105.1 GCF_013823385.1 Hyphomonas sp. | reverse complement strand
GTTGCAGCAGGCGCCCATGCCCCCTAGACCAATGCCCATGAAGCCAACGACAATCATCCCGGTGATCGTGGCGACCATCGCCGCGCTGTGCGTGGCGGCGCTGGGTGCGACGGTGACGGACCTCGGGCCATGGTATCAGGGCCTCGCCAAGCCTGCCTGGAACCCGCCCGATGTGCTCTTCCCGATGGGCTGGACGCTGATCTATGCGCTGATCACGGTCGCAGGCATCACCGCCTGGCGCACTGCGCGCACCTCCGCACAGGCGGAATGGGTGATCGCCCTGTTTGCCCTCAACGGCTTTCTCAACATCACCTGGTCGATCCTTTTCTTCCGCTTCCAGCGCCCCGACTGGGCGTTCTGGGAAGTGGTGCTGCTGTGGCTCTCGATCCTTGCGATGATCCTCTATTGCGGCCGGTTCTCGAAGCAGGCTGCGCTGCTGCTGGTGCCCTACCTTGGCTGGGTGAGCTTTGCGGCTGCGCTCAATTGGGCGGTCGTGCAGCTCAACGCGCCCTTCGGCTGACGAAGGTGTGGCGCGGGGGCTGAGGCGATGATCGCGGCCTTCTTCGCCAGCGGCCATGCGGCTGATCTCATCCTGGGCGTGCTGCTGGTGGAGGCCGTGTGGCTGCGCGCCGGGCGCGGATGGAGCTGGAGCAGGGTGCTCGGCCTGATCGGCCCGGCGGCGCTGATCGTGCTCGGCTTGCGCGCGGCGCTGACGGGCGCCCAATGGTGGTGGGTCGCGCTCCCGCTCGCGGCGTCCCTACCGCTCCACCTCATGGACCTGCGCAGCCGTCTCGATCGCTGAGCCTCGGCGTCCACGCACGCAACTGCCTGCGTCTTCCCGCACGAACACCGCCCAAAGAAAAACCCGGCCAGGCTTGCCACCCGGCCGGGTTTTCGCGTTTCGGGCGGGAGCCGGAGCCCCGTGAGGCCCCGGCATCCCCCGCTGCGTCAGCTGCCCTGCGCTGCCTGCGCGGCGCCGCTCGGATCGTAGTTGATCGTATCCGGAGCGTAGTAGTGCTCCTGCGCCCACAGGTACCAGTTGTCGACCACCGTGCCGGTCAGCAGGATGCCGATCCCGCCGGTGAGCGTGGTCAGCACTGCGAACCACCAGGCCCAGCGGTGGATCGATTCGAAGGTCGCATTGAACCCCATCACCCAGCGCCAGAACAGCGCGCCGCGTTCGGCTGCGGTCCCGCGGTCGGTGATCTGCTCGATCTCGCGCTCCCCGCCGTAGCGGCCGAGTGCCAGGATCGTCGCCCCGTGCATCGCGAACAGCACCGCCGACCCGTAGAGGAAGACGATCGAGAGCGCGTGGAACGGGTTGTAGAACAGGTTCCCGTAGGTGAGCGAGAAGTTGTTGGTCCAGTCGAGGTGGCTGAAGATCCCGTAAGGCACCGCCTGCGACCAATCTCCCAGCAGCATCGGACGGATGAAGCCCAGCACCAGGAACAGCCAGATCGCCGAGGCGAAGGCCCAGGGAATGTGCATCCCCATGCCCAAAGCCTTGGCCCGCATGTAGGTGCGCACCCACCAGCAAAGGATCGATATGGTCAGGAACGCGCCGGTCAGGATGAACCAGCCGCCCTTCTCAAGCGGAACGAAGAAGCTGAAGCCGTATTCCGGACCGGGAGGGTTGAGCGTGAGCCAGAAGAACTCGCGCATGAAGCCTTGCGGGCTCCAGCCCACCTGGGCCCAGAAGTTGAGGCCGATGATCATGATCGCGATCCCGCCAAAGCACAGCGAAAGCGTGCCCAGCAGGCCGAGATAGACCGGGCCAATCTGGGCCTGGCCCAGCTTGCCCATCCAGTAGTTGTGGCCGGTCAGGGCGATCCGCCCATCGCTGCCGTCGAGGTGCGGGACGCCCATTTCGGGCGGCCCTTGCACTTGCACCTGCGTGAAGATGTTCTGATAAGTCGCCATGGTTCAGGTGCTCCTTACGACCAGATCGGGATCTTCTTCCAGAAATCCCAGAATTCGATCCAGCTGCCGACATACAGAGTGCCGGAGATGACGATGCAGATGGCGCTCCAGAACGCGGCGTTAAGCGCGAGGAAAAGCCCCACCCGGTGAATGCCGAGCGTGCCGACCGAATAGCCGATGAAGTCACGGAAATAGGTGTCTTCGTATTCGGGCGTCTTGACGTCGGTGCCCCCGCTCGGATTGACCGCCGACAACACCAGGCCGCCATGCAGTGCGAGCGCGAGACAGTTCGTGAAGAAGAACGTGATCGCGAGCATGTGCACGGGGTTGTAGTGGAAGTTGCCGAAGGCGTAGCCGACGTTCGAGACCCACTCGAGGTG
>NZ_PNMA01000104.1 GCF_013823385.1 Hyphomonas sp. | reverse complement strand
ATCCTCCCCACAGGAGCCGCGCCGGTACCGTTCGGTTTGTGGGAGGGTCGCCCCGGAGGATGGGGGTGGCTGGGGCTTACGGTCCAGCCACTCTCTAGGGACGTTGATCCAGGCAAGCCGGACCAAAAAGCCGGTAGAGAATCCCGACTGGCCCGCCTCTCCTTGGAGAGGTCACGAGAGTGAGGGTAAGTGGTCAAGGCCTGGCAGCGCCGAAGTCATCCCGAAACTCCGGGGGCAGCGCGGCGGGCGAGGTGCCCACACCGCAAACACTTTTTTCCTCGGGCGCCGCGGCGCCCGCCGCGCAGGCTCCACCTTGGGAGCCACCCGAACTGCCCCAAACCCGGATGGCCCTGCCAGTCCGGCCAAAGGTGCATGCCGCCTTCATCCCCTGATGACATCCCCGGCGCATCATCCTAAATGCTCATCATGAGCAATAATCTCCGCATCCTCGCCGCCCAGCTCAACCCCGTCGTGGGGGATATTCAGGGCAATCTCGCCCTCGCCCGCCAGGCCCATGCGCAGGCCCGGCAGCAGGGCGCCCATCTGCTGGTGCTGAGCGAGCATTTCCTGCTCGGCTACCCGGCCGAAGACCTGGTGCTGAAGCCGGCGGCGGTCGAGCTGTCGATGGAGGCTGTCACGGCGCTCGCGGCGGACACGAAAGACGGCCCCGCCATCCTCATCGGCACGCCCTGGCGCGAGAACGGCAAGCTGCACAACTCTGCCTGCTATCTGGAAGGCGGCGCCCTGAAGGCGCGCTATGACAAGCGGGAACTGCCCAATTACGGCGTGTTCGACGAGAAACGCCATTACCAGCCCGGCGAAGGCCCGCCGCTGATCATCACCCTGCAGGGCGTGCGCATCGGCGTCGCCATCTGCGAGGACATCTGGCTGGAGCGCGTGCCCCGGGCCACCCATGCGGCGGGCGCCGAGCTGCTGATCGTGCCCAACGCCTCGCCCTGGCGCCGGGCCATTCAGGACGAGCGCGCGGCTGCCTTCGATCGCTGGGCAGACCTGAAACTGCCCTACCTCTTCGTCAACCAGATGGGCGGGCAGGATGAACTTGTCTTTGACGGCGCCTCCTATGCGACGAATGGCACGCATGGCGAGCGCTGTGGCCTCGTCGGCCAGTTCGAGACGGGCACGGCGCTGGTCGAATTTGATCCGGCCACGAAGCAGTTCGTGGACCTCGGACAGAGCTGCGCGGCAGACCTGGAGGGCTGGCACGCCGAATACCGCGCCGCCATGCAGGGGCTCGGCGATTATGTGCGCAAGAACCGTTTTCCAGGCGTCGTGCTCGGCATGTCGGGCGGTATCGACTCGGCGATCACCGCCGCGATTGCCGCCGATGCTCTGGGGCCGGACAATGTCTGGTGCGTGATGATGCCGTCGAAATATACCAGCGACCACAGCCTTGAGGACGCCAAAGCCTGCGCGCAGGCGCTGGGCTGCCGGTATGACACGATCAACATCCATCCCGGCGTCGAGGCGCTGGACGAAATGCTGAGCGATGCCTTCACCGGCAAACAGGCCGACATCACCGAGGAGAATATCCAGTCACGCCTGCGCGCGGTGACACTGATGGCGCTGTCCAACAAGTTCGGCCAGATGGTCGTCACCACCGGCAACAAGAGCGAGATGGCGGTGGGCTATGCCACGCTCTATGGCGATATGTGCGGGGGCTACAACGCGCTGAAGGATTTCTACAAGACCGAAGTGTTCGAGCTGTCGAAATGGCGCAATGCGGTCCATCCCAAGGATGCGCTGGCCCCGGCGGGTGAAGTCATCCCGGAACGGATCATCACAAAGCCGCCCTCGGCCGAGCTGCGCGACGACCAGAAGGACGAGGATTCCCTGCCGCCTTATGAAGTTCTGGATGACATCCTGCGGGGGCTGGTGGATCTGGAGGAGGACGTTGACGACATTCTCGCGCGCGGCCATGACGCGGCCACCGTGCGGCGCATCGAACATCTCGTCTACATCGCCGAATACAAGCGCCGCCAGGCCCCGCCCGGCGTCAAGGTCGGCGGCAAGAATTTCGGCCGCGACCGGCGTTATCCGATCACCAACCGCTTCCGCGACAACTGATCGGGCCCGCCGCATAGCTGCCATCCCTGCGCAAAAGCGGGCATGACTTTTCCGTTGCGTCATGCTCTTCAGTCTGCGCGCAATCAGGGAAGGAAGCCTGCCATGTCCGACGATCGCATCCGCCATCCCGAATTCCGCCGACGCCTGATGAGCGCGGAGGACGCCGCCGGCCTCATCGCTTCGGGCACCACAGTCGGCATGAGCGGCTTCACCGGCGCGGGCTATCCCAAGGCTGT
>NZ_PNMA01000103.1 GCF_013823385.1 Hyphomonas sp. | reverse complement strand
CTCCGCCATTTCTAGCCATTCGAACGTTCTCCGCGTGCGGACGCGCGGCTGAAATGCCAAGGAACCGCGCGGTTCGGGCGCGAACCTCTGGACTGCGACGTCGGCACACTCGGCTCCGAGCGTTCTCTCTCCGCCCTTTTTCTCTCGACCTCTGGACTGAACCGACGCCAGTACGGAATTCTATGTCATTGAAATAAAACGTGAAAATGCCTACGTCCCGTCGCGGCGATTGATATCCTCGTCGGCAAGCGATCGGCGCCGAAATCGGACATCAAAGCCCGAGCCGTTCGGCGACATCCTCAAACCCCGGATCCTCGGCATAAATGCGCTCGAACTCGCGTCGGGCCTGTGCTTGGCGGCGCTGGCCATCGTAGAGCAACGCACGCTCATATCGGACCTGCCGCAGCAGCTCGTCCGGGCGGTCCTTGCGCCGCCGGAGCGCCAACGTGAGAACGTCGATCGCCGCATCGGGCAAGCCCAAGCTGACCAGCGCGCGGGCCCGATAGAGCAGCAACGCCGTATGGACCGGAGTCTCGTTTTCGACAGACGCGCTCAGCTCTGCGATGCGTCGCAAGTGCTCGGGGTTCGGATGATCGAGCGCAAGTTCAGCGAAGGAGAGCAGGACGACGGGATCCGACTTGTCCAGATCGAGCAGCTGATCTAGACGGATCAATGCGTCGCCCGAACGTCCCTGCAACTGGTAGACCTCGACCAGGGCCAGAAGTGTCCCCCGTTCGCGAGGCCGCACATGCGCCGATATTTCGGGAGTGATCGGCAGGCTGATGGTCGCGTTGACTCCGTACTTGCTGAACAGCGAATTGAGTTCGTGTCTCCGTTCCAAGGCATCGAGCAGGCAACGCTCCGCCTGTTCGAAGTTCTCACTCTTCAGGTGAAGCATCCCGGCAAGCCATGCGGCGTCGGCCAGAGAAGCCGAACGGTCGAGCAGGACAAGCGCCTCGCTGTCATCGCCCTCATTCAGCGCCTTTAGCCCATCGACGAAGGCCCGCTCCGCCGTAGGTGTGATCAGGCGCTGGAAAAATCCGAGCGTCAGACGATCTCTCGCGCGCACCATTGGTGCGGATGCACCGCGCTCTTGCCCGCGTCCGGCCCCTGGATCGCGCATCGTGTAGAAGAGGCCGGTGCCAGGAATGCCTGCCGTCGCGCGGTTTCCGCGGGGGCTTATCGTGTACTTGGCCCCGCGCGGCCCGAAGGATAGCGAAGCCGCCGATTTCGAGAGGTTCAGCGTGACCCCGGGCGCAAGTCGGATGCGGCGCCAAAAACGGAATGCCATACGCTTGCCTCCCGCGCCCTCTCGCCTATCGCGCCAGATCGTCGAGGAACTCGGAGGCCGGATCGACGCCGGTGATCAGGAGCCGGTCGCGGGCGCGGGTGCAGGCGACATAAAGCAGGTGGCGTTCGGTGTTGTAGACCTCCTCCAGATCGGACTCATCGGCGACGGTCTCGATCCGCTCCTGCAACGGCAGCACCTCGTCGTCGCACGCCATCACGGCGACGGCGCGGAATTCGAGGCCCTTGGCGAGGTGCATGGTGCTGATCGCGACCTTGCCTGCTTCCGCCTCTACCTTGTCGCTCAGCTCGACACCCGACGCGCCAGCGATCTTGATCGCGGCCCGCGCGCGTTTCAGTTGCTCGCCGGTTCGAACGAACAGGCCGACCTCATGCGGCTGGCAACCCTCTTTCAGGCGATCGGCGAGCCAGTGCCCGACGGCTTCGCTCTCTTCCGTGGCCGTATCGAACGTGCAGATTTCGGGCGCCGGCCCGTTGAACACGGAGATGGTGCCACGGCGGCTCTCGGCATTGCCGTCGACGTCGGAGATGTTCGGCGGCAGCAGCCGATCCGCCTGGGCGCGGATCTGGTGGGAGGTGCGATAGTTGATCCGCAATGTGTGGGAGCGTCCGCGCACGTCGATGCCGAGCGATTTCCACGAGAAGGGCTGCTGGAAGATGCGCTGCCCGAGATCGCCGGCGAAGAAGAGCCCGTCCGGCCTGTGCGAAACCAGTGCGGCCAGGAAGCGGGCCTCGGCCACGCTGATATCCTGCGCCTCGTCGACGACCGCGAAATCGAATGGCCGCTTCTCCGTCGCGCCATAATGCGCCGCGAGGCGGCCGAACACGCCGGACCATGTCACCGCCTTGCGCTCGGCGAGACCGGCGCGCAACTGCTCGAAGATCGACCAGAGGGATTCCCGCTGCTTGCCGCCGATCCGTGTCTTGCGGCCAAGGCGCGAGACGTCCCGGTACCCCTCCCAGTTCTCGATCTGCCAGGCGTCGACGACCTCCGACCATTCCCCGGCGAGGAAGGGC
>NZ_PNMA01000102.1 GCF_013823385.1 Hyphomonas sp. | reverse complement strand
TCCATCGCAAAGGCCCATGCCACAGGACATTTTTGTGCGCTATCCACAGGTCATGCACAGCCTGTCCCTGTGGATAGCCACCCTGTCACGGGTTTGACTCTTTGCCCTGCCACGGCAGGATAGAGGTCAATCAGGGAGGAACGCGCGTCGTGTTCAATGCCGAACTGATCGAGAGAGTGGCGAAGTTCCGCGGGATCGACGAGGATCCGACGCGCAATCTATCGGCCTGCCCGGCGCTGGTGCTCAACGCCGATTATACCCCGCTGTCCTATTACCCGCTCAGCCTCTGGCCGTGGCAGACCGCGATCAAGGCGGTGTTCCTCGACCGGGTGGACATCGTTGCGAGCTATGACCGCGAGGTGCATTCGCCCAGCTTCGACATGAAGATCCCGAGCGTCATCGCGCTCAGGCAATATGTGAAGCACAGCGAGTTTCCCGCCTTCACCCGCTTCAACGTGTTCCTGCGCGACCGCTTCCAGTGCCAATATTGCGGCAGCCACGATCACCTGACCTTCGACCATGTGGTGCCGCGCCGCCTCGGCGGGCGCACCACGTGGGAGAACATCATCACTGCCTGCGCACCCTGCAACATGAAGAAGGGCGGGCGCACCCCCAAGCAGGCCGCGATGCCGCTCCACCAGGCTCCGATCCGCCCGACGAGCTGGCAGCTGCAACAGGCGGGCAAGCTGTTCCCGCCGGGCTACCTCCACGAAACCTGGCGCGACTGGCTGTACTGGGACGTCGAGCTGGAGGCGTGAGGCGTGTTGGGAAGGTGACAAAGGTTTCACCCTGCCAACTTCCCTACTTTCCCTATTTCCGTCTCATTCCATAGGTTTGCCGTCCGGATACGGGCCGGACGGACACGGAAACCGGAGAGCTAAAACGCGCGCCGCGACGCGGTGAGCTATCCCTGACCGACAATGCGAAAGAACAGGCTGCAGGTTAGCGTGCGCCAGGCCTGTAGGAAATGGCCGGATTGGCCATCGCCGGGCCAAAAGCCGCCGTTCGGCAAGCGACCCCGGAGCCGCCAGTTTAGGCAAGCCAAGTTGCTCACTTGAGGTGATCGAGCGGTTCCGGTCTGGCAGGGGCGTGATACTTCCCTTCCCTTAGTGATTTGACTAATCATTGGGTGGAGATTGAGGCTAATCTGTGGTGATGCGGGCGACATTAATGCCCTAGCCATGTCCGACAGAATACGAAGCAATTCCGCAGTTTCTGAGCGAGCGAGCACCTTTCGACATGATTCGCCTTTTTGATTTAATAGTTGTCTTCGCGCTATCAGGAGTATTGCCTTGGCTTTCGCACGGCGTAATGGCTCAGAGCAAAGATGCAGCTGAGATAGTGCCCGAAAAGTTCACCACTGAAATCAGTTTTTATACGGGCGCAGAGCGCCACAAAGCCCCCTTTGTGCTGACCGGTGGCTTTCTCATGCTGCAGGTCAAGGTCAACGGGACGTCTGTCTGGGCTATTATGGATAATGGCGCGGCAAGCACAGCAATCGATGCTTCCTTCGTCGAGCAAAACGGGATCGCTGTGAGACAAACGCTCAAACCGTTTTTGACTAACACCGGGCCCGTATCGCGGACACTGACCGAGGCTATTGAAATTGATCTGCCAGGCGTGCTTAAGGCTACATCGTCGGTTTCTGCCATCGATCTCAAATCAGTTTCGCAATTGGTAGGCAAGCCTGTTATCCTGGTTCTCGGCCGTGAGTATTTCGCTCAGACAGCAGTGATCATATCGTTCAAACAGCGCATGCTTGATATCGGTCCGGCATCTTCGGTTCGATTGTCGGGCGGCGGGGCTACACCTTCGGTGCCGCAGGTGACTCTTGAGGGGGATGCCCCACTCGTGTCGTTGAAAGTGAACGATACCCCGGTCCGATTGCAGCTCGACCTTGGGTTTAGTGGCGATGTCAGTTTAGCCGGAGGTAAATGGGACGATGCAATCGGAAAGGACACGCCGTCTAATCGTGTTGGGACAATGAGTGTTGAGGGAACGATACGACCTGTCGTCCAAACACCAAACCAATCTGTTATTATCGGTGATCAGCAGTTAGATAACATATCTGTGCTTCAAGATACTATGCTACCAGCAAGCGGCGATGGGTTGCTTGGGATCGGACTTCTGAGTCGTTTCGATATTGTTGTGATTAATTTCTACGAAGCCAAGATGATGCTATTGGGGCGAACAAAGAAATCAGGACAATGATTAGAGCGATGTGCGCAAGAGTTGGATTGAATTTAGCTGTCGGCCTACATATATGTCGCAAAAGCCGCTATTCCGTTTTCCACCCACTTCCGGTCATTCGCGCAAGCGCCGCGCATGCCCGAAAGCGGACTTGCTCGCAT
>NZ_PNMA01000101.1 GCF_013823385.1 Hyphomonas sp. | reverse complement strand
TTTCAATCGCTTGGTCCTTGTGCGTAAAGCGCCGCTTCCTTGCCGATCAGGATTTCGGCCAGCGCCCAATAGGCCTCGCCCCAGGCCGACAGGACCTCGTCGGTTGCTGCATCGCCCAGAATGTCGCGGATCGCGGGCAGCAGGGCATCGGCAACCATTGGGTAATGCTCGGGTCTGACGCCGGTCTCGACATGCCGCGTAGCCATACGCATCACCGGCGCGGTCAAGGCTTCGAGCTTGTCGATGTTTTGCGCATAAGCAAGGATGGCGGCGGCGAGACGGCGCGGCTGCTCGCCACTTTCCTGCGCGGCTTCATCGAACATCGCCTTGACCGCGGGATCGACGAACAGGCGTTCGTACATCCGCTGGGTGATCGCCACGCCATGCTGCTGCAGCGCAGGCGCGGTCGAATTGACGATAGCCTTGGTCTCGGCGCTCAATATTCTGCTCATTGATGTCCTCCTTGTGGATATTGGTTGTCGAAACCACCTGTCAGAACAGGCCGTGGCTGCCGCCGACGGCACCCGCCAGCGTTATCAAAGCCAGCGCGACCAGAATGTGGTGGACGCGTTCCATGCGCTGAAAATCGTCTTGCGGGGTCTGCGAAGTTGCGAGGCGGCGGTGCAGGAACACCGGCTCGATCACGAACAGCATCAGCGTGAAGACCGCCCATAATGCAACCATCGCATACATCCACCAGAAGCCAGGATCGGCAAAGCGGCTCCACATGTCGGCGCGGTGCACCATCCAGAAGCCGCTGGCGCCGGCGACCAGAACCCACAGCTTGGCCTGCCCCGCAAAGCGCCCCTCGATCGCGTGGAATTTCCCCAGCCTGTCGGCGGCGCTTTCGCTCTGCCGGATGGTCGGCATCACCACCCAGGTGACAAAGCCCACGCCTCCGATCCAGAACAGCACCGCCACGACATGGACGATCCGCGCGATGGTGAAATCATCCACCGGACGCCTCGGGTGCTGTAGCGTCGTTGAGAACCGGCTCGGACCGGTAGAACTCGACCTGCATCGTCATCTTGCCCAGTGGGACCACGTAATGTGTCGCCAGCGGTGCAATCGGCGCGGGCGTGTCTGGCGTGACCAATACCTCACGATGCGGTTCGGTGAAGATCAGCCGCACTTCGCCGTCAAGGACGCGCAAAAGCCCCCAGGTCCCGTCCTTGGTGCGATGGTCGTTGCGCAGCTTATCGGGCAGCGATTGCTCGTCGAACACTGGCGAGGATGCATAGGGGGTGAGCGTCATGGTTTCGTTTCCAGGGGTGCAAGCTTTTGTGCCCGTACGCGCAAAGCCGCCAGCCCGCCGCGCTGCGCCAGCACTCCGGTCAGCAGGCTGTCGGCAATCCGGTGCGCCGACGTGTGAAATCTTTCTGCCGCTGCGGGGCTCGCAACGTTCTGCGTAACGGTCTCATGCCACAGCGCCAGCCAGCGATCGAAATGGGCCTTGGTGAGGATGCCGAGCGCAATGTGCTTCTGCATCGGACTGCCGCTAAAATGGCCCGGCTCGATCATGATCGAGGCCCAGAATCCCTTCATCCGCGGCAGATGCTGCGACCAGTCGGCGACGTGCTGGGCAAAGATTGGCCCCAGCAGATCGTCGGTCTGGATGCGGTCGTAAAAGCGATCGACCAGCAGGCTGATCGACGTGTCGTCGATCCCTACCTCGTGAGCCTCCGCACGCTTGGCCGCGCGTATGCGCTCGGCATGGGCGGTCGCCGTCATGTTCGCATTGCTGATAAGATGTAAATCATTTGCATCGTTTAACGCGGCTGGCACTTAATAGCAATATTCGATATGCATGTTTAATGAGATTGTCGCTTCACGCCGATTATGCCCTGCGCACCTTGATGTATCTGGCGGTCCATGATGGCCACAGGTCGATTGGCGAAATCGCTGGTGCCTATGGCATTTCCAAGAATCACCTGATGAAGGTGGCGCAACGCCTGGTGGCAGAAGGCTTTATTGAGGCAGTGCGAGGTCGAACCGGCGGCCTTCGGCTGGCGCAGGCCGCGGATCAGGTCAATGTCGGCAGAGTTGTGCGGACGATGGAAGAAACCGGCAGCTTCGTCGAGTGTTTCGATCCCTCGACCAATACCTGCGTGATTACGCCAGCATGCCAGCTGCGCCATGCCCTGGCCGGCGCGCTCGAGGCATTTTTCAGGCATCTCGATCGCTATAGTCTCGCGGATATTGTCAAAAACCCGGCGGCGGTTCGCGAAAGCTTGCTGCCATCGAGCATTGAACGCTACTAGCCATCGTCATGCGGATCGCGATCATCGACACCAGCACCACCCGTGCAGCGATCATCTCGGATGGCTTGCGTGAGGCTGGCCTCACCGATCTCGTCATCATCGACCATGCTACAGGCCTTGCCGCGCAGATCGAGCGCGCCGCACCCGAAGTTGTGCTGATCAATCTTGAGAACCCGAGTCGGGATATGCTCGAGGACTTCTTCGCG
>NZ_PNMA01000100.1 GCF_013823385.1 Hyphomonas sp. | reverse complement strand
GCACGCATATGACCGCGCGGCTAGCAGGGATCCTCGCCGGGGCGGTTGCCGCCGCCTCGGCCGCCAGTCCGGCGCTGGCTGAACCGCTCAAGCTCACGCCGTTGATTGATGCCCGGCTGCGCTATGAGGGTGTGGATCAGCAGGGCAAGGCCGAACAGGCCGATGCACTGACGTTCAGGATGCGCAGCGGCCTTGAGGCGAAGAGCGGGCCGTGGTCGGTGCTCGCCGAGGCCGAGGCAACGCTGGCGATCAACGGCGACTATAACAGCACGGTCAATGGCCGCACCGCATTTCCGGTGGTGGCCGATCCGGAAACGATCGAGCTGAATCGTCTGCAGGTCCAGTATCGCGGTCTGCCCAAAACGGTGGTGACGCTGGGCCGCCAGCGCATCAACCTCGACGACCAGCGCTTTGTCGGCACGGTGCTGTGGCGACAGAACGAGCAGACCTATGATGCGGTGCGGCTGGAAAGTTCAGCACTCGGCCCGCTCACCGCCGATATCACCTACAGCTGGTCGGTGCGCAGCATCTTTGGCATCGACAGCCCGTTGCAATCCATCGGCGGTGACAACCTGCTGGCCCAATTGGGCGGCAAGGCGGGACCGGTCGCGATCAAGGGCTTTGCCTATCTGGTCAATCAGGACCAAGCGGGACGACGGCAGTTTTCCAGCCAGACCTATGGCGCGCGCGCCAATGCGTCGTTCGGGCTGACGCCCAAGCTGAAGCTCGGCATCATCGCCAGCTACGCCCGGCAGAGCGACTACAAGGGGAACGCCAACTCCTATTCGGCCGATTACTGGCTGGGTGAGGCGCAACTGGCCGCGCATGGCTTTACGCTGACAGGGGGATACGAGGTTCTCGGCGCATCGTCGGGGCTGCCGTTCACCAGCTTCCAGACGCCATTGGCCACCGCGCACAAGTTCAACGGCTGGGCCGACCTGTTCCTGACCACACCCGCCAACGGCCTGCGCGATGCCTATGCCGGGCTTGGCTACGCACTGCCGACATCGCGCGGACCGGTGAACCTGTCGGTCATCTATCACCGTTTCGACAGCGACCGGCAGGGCCAGGATTATGGCGATGAATGGAATGCGCAAGCGACCTTCAAGCTGTCGAAAAACATCGGTCTGCTGGTCAAATATGCCGACTACCGCGCCAAACAGTTTGGCACCGACACCCGCAGGCTGTGGCTGCAAATGGATTATCTGCTGTGACAGGAGAGACACGCATGGACCGCGAACATCTGGTCGTTATCGGCAACGGCATGGCCGGTTGCCGCGCGGTGGAAGAGGTGCTGGCGCGAGATCCGGACCGTTTCCGCATCACCATTTTCGGTGCCGAGCCGCATGTGAACTACAACCGCATCATGCTCTCGCCGCTGCTGGCAGGCGAGAAAACCTTCGACGAGATCGTGATCAACGACCGCAGCTGGTATGCCGACTATGGCATCGATCTGGTGGTCAGCGATCCTGTCATCGCGATCGACCGCGACACGCAGACGGTCACCGCGCAATCGGGCCGGGTCGCGCAATATGACCGGCTATTGATCGCGACCGGATCGGACCCGTTCATCATTCCCGTGCCGGGCAAGGATCTGCCTGGCGTCGTCTCGTTCCGCGATATGGCGGATGTCGACATGATGGTTCACACGGCCGCCCTGGGGGGGGATGCCGTGGTGATCGGCGGTGGCCTGCTTGGCCTGGAGGCAGCCCATGGGCTCGCCTTGCGGGGTATGCAGGTCACCGTTATTCACCTGATGGATACGCTGATGGAGCGCCAGCTTGATGAAGCGGCGGGCTGGCTGCTGAAGGCCGCGCTGGAGGGTCGCGGTCAGACCATCCTGACAGGCGCGAACACAGCGGAAATCTTTGGAGAGGGCAAGGTCGAGGGCGTGCGTCTGACCGACGGGCGCACCATTCCGGCTAGCCTGGTGGTGATGGCGGCGGGTATCCGTCCGAATGTGAGGCTTGCAAAAGAGGCAGGGCTCGCCGTCCATCGCGCGATATTGGTCGACGACCAGATGGTGACCAGCGACCCTGCGATCCTGGCGGTCGGCGAATGCGTCGAGCATCGCGGGCAGGTTTACGGCCTGGTCGCACCGATCTGGGAGATGTGCCGCGCGCTTGCCGATGGGCTGACCGGCAAGGGCAGCAGCTACGAAGGATCGGTCACCGCGACCAAGCTCAAGGTCTCCGGCATCGACGTGTTTTCTGCCGGCGATTTTACCAGCGGCGATGGCGCGGAAGACATCGTGCTGCGCGATGCCGCGCGCGGGGTCTACAAGCGTGTGGTCGTGAAAGACGACCGCGTGGTAGGCGCGGTGCTCTATGGCGATACCGCCGACGGCAACTGGTATTTCGATCTGCTCAAGCGATCCGAAGACGTGACCGAGATCCGCGATGCGCTGATTTTTGGCCAAGCCTTTGCCTCTGGAGGGGGGCAAGCGGACCCTAAGGCCGCCGTTGCGGCGCTTCCCGATGATGCGGAAGTGTGCGGCTGCAACGGCGTCAGCAAGGGTCAGGTCGCAGCATGCATAGCAGACGG
>NZ_PNMA01000099.1 GCF_013823385.1 Hyphomonas sp. | reverse complement strand
GGGATTGAACGAACCCGCTGACGCGGGAGAGCTGCGGGGTTTGTGACGGGAAGCTCCTGCTGGGAGGTTTTGGGTGTTGACGCCACCCAGCCCAGCAGGAGCTCCCGATGCCCGAAGTCAAGCCGATGAGCGCCCTTCGTCGCCGCATGATCGACGACATGACGCTGCGCAACCTGTCGCCGGCCACCCAGCGATCGTATCTGCACGCGGTGACGAAGTTCAGTCGTTATTTCGGCTGCCCGCCGGACCGGCTCGGGCTGGAGGATGTCCGCTCGTTCCAGGTGTATCTGGTCTCGCAGGGGATATCCTGGCCGGCGCTGAACCAGATCGTGTGCGCGTTGCGGTTCTTCTACGGCGTGACGCTGGACCATGCCGAGATCCCCGAGCGGATCGTTTATGCGCGCACGCCGCGCAAGCTGCCATCGATCCTGAGCGCCGATGAGGTCGTGCGTTTTCTGGAAGCCGTGCCGTCGCTGAAGACGCGGGTGGCGCTGACCACGGCCTATGCCGCGGGCTTGCGCGCCTCGGAGGCGGTGAGCCTGCAGGTGGCCGATATCGACAGCAGCCGGATGGTGCTGCAGGTCCGGCATGGCAAGGGCGCCAAGGACCGCACCGTCATGCTGTCGGCGGCGCTGTTGGTCATCCTGCGCAGCTACTGGCGATTGGCACGCCCGGCGCCATGGCTGTTCCCGGGCCGCAGCCCGGACAAGCCGATCGATGTCCAGGTCCTGACGCCGCCTGCCGCTCGGCGGCGAAGGCGGCAGGGCTGACCAAGCGGGTCAGCGTCCACACGCTTCGTCACAGCTTCGCCACCCATCTTCTGGAGAGCGGAACCGATATCCGGATCATCCAGGTGCTGCTGGGCCACAGCAATCTGTCGACGACGGCGCGTTATACCCATGTGGCGACCGCGACGATCGCCAGAACGCAAAGCCCGCTGGACCGCCTCGACCTGACTGTGACGCCGCCCGCTTGAGCGGCGCCTATGCGCCCCGATCTGGAAGTGGCAGATATCTTTCGCCGCCACGGCCCTGCCTATCGCCGCGATCGGCAGGGCTCGCTCGGCCGCGTCGAGACGCGGGTCATGCGCGCCATCGAACTGTGCCGCACGGCTGAGCTGGGGGGCCATCTCGAAGCCTGCGGCGATTGCAGCCATACCCGCATCGCCTACAACAGCTGCCGCAACCGGCATTGCCCGAAGTGCCAGGGACCGGCCCGCGAGGTCTGGCTCGACGAACGGCAGAAGGACCTCCTGCCCACGCCCTACTTCCACGTCGTGTTCACCGTGCCGGCCGCGATCGGGGCGGTCGCCTTCCAGAACAAGGCTATCGTCTATGCCATCCTGTTCGAAGCCGCGCTCTGGACCTTGAAGACCATCGCCGCCGATCGGCGGCATCTGGGCGGCGAGATCGGTGGCATGGCCATCCTGCACAGCTGGGGGCAGGCGCTCACGCATCACCCCCATCTCCATTGCCTCGTCCCCGGCGGCGCATTGGCGCAAGACGGCAACTGGATCGCCTGCCGGTCCAACTTCTTCCTGCCCATCCATGTCCTCTCGCGCCTGTTCCGCCGCCGGTTCACCGAGCGGCTCGTCCAGGCGCATGATGCGGGCGAGCTCTCTTTCTTCGGGGAGCTCGCCGCGCTGGACAGGCCCGAGGCCTTCGCCAGCATGGTGACCGAGCAACGGCGGATCAACTGGATCGTCTACGCCAAGCCGCCCTTCGGCTCGCCGCAGCACGTCCTCGCCTATCTCGGCCGCTACACCCACCGCGTTGCGATCGCCAACAGCCGCCTCGTCAGCCTCGAGGATGACGCCGTCGCCTTCCGCTGGCGCGATTATCGCCATGGCAACGCGGTGCGGGTGATGACGCTCCATCCAGCCGAGTTCATCCGCCGCTTTCTGCTGCACGCTCTGCCCGACGGCTTCCACCGCATCCGCCACTTCGGCTTCCTCGCCAACGGCCACAGGCGCTCCAGGCTGGCCCTCATCCGCCAGGCCATTGCCGCGACCATCAGCAGGCGCACGAACGACCATGACGCCGGGATCCGGGAGGCCGCCTGTCCATGGCGCCTGGCATTCGATCCCACGCTTTGTCCTTGCTGCGGCGGCACCATGCGCGTCATCGCGACCTTCCCGCGCTGCCGGCCTGGCCCGGATACCTCATGAGCAGAGGCCAGCGGCATCCCGGTCATGATCCTGTCGCCCTGCGCGCCGGTGTCGCGCGGGAGGCAAGGCCCTGCGCCCTGCGCCGTCCCGCAACCAGCAGGCCCATCATCGTCGCGGCGATCGCGCCCGTGCCCCCATGGCTCCAGGCCGCGCGCGCCGCGCTGCCGGCCAGCAGCGTCCGTCAGCCCGTTCCCATCAGGACTGCGATCGGCCCTGTCGGCGGCCCCTTGAGCAGCCGCCCGAACGCACAAAACCCATAGGCTCCCGTGCCGGCGGCTTCGTTCAATCCGGCTTCAATGAGGTCGCGCACCGCGCCTCGCACCTCAATCACAGCCGCGCGACCTCACAGAACCCTCCAGATTCCCAGATTGGCCAGGGC
>NZ_PNMA01000098.1 GCF_013823385.1 Hyphomonas sp. | reverse complement strand
AACAGGAAAAGCGCGGAAATCACGGTTGCAATCACGCCACCGATTTCCTTGAAGGCGCCGAACTGCGACAGCGCGCTGGCCGTCACCGCAATGATGATCGATGCTATGGCAATGATTCCGGAATGCCCGATCGCGAACCAGAATCCGACCGAAACCGGGCGCTGCCCGTCCTGCATCAGCTTGCGGGTCACATTGTCAATCGCCGCAATATGATCGGCATCAACCGCGTGACGCAGGCCCAGCCCCCAGGCAAGCACAGCGGTGCCGAGCATTAACGGCTGTGCATGAAACAGGCTGAATGCCCAGACCCAGACCCCAATGTTGGCGGCGATCAATCCGGCAAACAAGGCACCAATTCGTCGGCGCAGAGACAGGGATGGCAGTGACTTCGTGAGGTGCATGATTGGCTCGGCGATTGAGGAATATACAAACGAAGGATGGCGCCGCAGACGTGCTGCAGCGCCGCCCATCAAGGGATTTCGCTAGAAATTGACCTTTGCGCCAATCCTCACAGTTCGAGGCTCGACCACGCGGCTCAACCGGCCTTCCACCGGAGCACCTGCATCGAAGGCGGGGATGTAGGACTCGTAATAATAGGCGATGTCCTTGTCCCGGCTGTCGAAGATGTTCAGCACTTCTCCAAATATCTCGACCTTCTTGCCCTTCCACGCGGCCCGGGCATTCATGACGGTGCTGCCTCGATCCCGGACACTGTTGTCCTCGACAAGCGGAGAAGGTCCAAGGTGGCGCACCCGAATGCTGGCTTCCCAGGGATCAAGAATGATGGCGGCACCGGCTGAAGCCGCGTTCTCAAATGCATTGGGGATGTGATCGCCATTGTCGAAGCGCGCATGGCTGGCGGTATAGTTTCCATCAAGCGCAAGCCAAGGGAACGGCCGCCAGAAGGCGACGATTTCATAGCCATGACGCCCACTGGCACCCGACGGTTCAACAGCATTGGAATCGCCAATGAAACGAAGTTCGCTGCCGACATGCAGCCACCAGTAAGTCGCGGTTAACGTGACCCCGGAGAATTGAATGCGTCCTCCCAGTTCCTTGCCGATGCCGCGAACCAGAACGGGAACAGGCGTGTCCCTGTTGACCGCACCCCGAACATCGTTGGAATGGAATCCACGGCCCCAGTTGGCGTAGAGTTCAAGATGCGGCGTAACCTGATAGGCGATTGACGCCTTGGGAGAGAGAATCGACGCTGAGCCACTGCCTTCGCCCAGCGACGCCGCAACAGAATCTCGTGCACGCACGGAATAGTGATAATAGTCCCCGCGAAGACCACCTGTCACACGCAGTCCCGCCAAGGGTTTCCAAGCGACTTCGCCGTAGAGCGCGGAAGACAATTCCCCGACCCGAAAGTGCCCGAGAGATTCAAGAAATGCGCGGGCAGCCGTTCGATCGACACCAACATTCCCGACGGCGTCGTATCTGTTTTCGGTGCCAAGGCTCACAGCCAGACTGTCAGCGATTTCCCAATGTTTTTGTGCGGACAGCCCGAGGACCCAACGCCGGTCGAACTGCTTGATCTGCGCGCTTGTGCCATCCGGATCGGTGTAAGTGGGGTTCGAGAACATCGACCAGTCGTAAAACTGGGCATAGACATTGGCGCGCCATGTCGGTTGCTTGACCGCGATGTTAGCCACCAGGCGCGTCGTCTCACCCCGCGCGGAAGGATCTGGAGAGCAGAACACATCCGCACACAACGCCGTGCCGATAATGCGCTCGGGGATTTGCTCGGTTGGGTGCCATGTCGCCCGGTAGGCATGGAGAGATGCCTCCAATGTGCCCGCACCGGTCGGCATGCTATATTTCGCGAACCCCGAGTAATGGCGCAGACGTTCAGGTTCCTGCCACGGTCCGTCATAGGCCTTGGCCTGGGCGACAAGCGTGAGGTCTCCGCCGCCCAGGTCGTGCAATGTTCCACCCGCAGCGACGCGGCGCCAACCATATGAACCAGTCTCGGCCGATGCCCATGGCCGGTCATAACCCTTGATGGTCGTCATATAGGCTGCTCCCGCCAGAGCGAAATCACCGCCATCGGCGCGGTAGGGCCCTTTACGAAAATCCTCCCGGCCCACGATCTCCGGAATGAGGCCGTTGAGGTCGAGATAGCCATGACCATGTCCGTGGGTACGAAAGTTCATCTGCACATCATCGATATAGGTACTGAAGTCAGACCCATGGTCGAGGTTGAAACCGCGCAGGAAATACTGGTTGGCTTTGCCGCTCCCAGAATGCTGGGCTGCAACCAGCCCGGGCACCGCTTCCAGCAGTTCGGCCACGCGGAGAAGAGGCCGCACGAGGAGATCGGCCCCTCCGACGCTCCTTCGCTCGCTGATTTGGCAGTGCCGATCATGGCCTCACCGCGACCGAAAACCACAATGTCGTTACCCGCCACGACTGCATCCGCGCTTGTTTGCGATGCCTTTTCAGAGGTTTCGGCAAATGCCGGTTTTCCGATACAGATCAGCGCAAGGGCGCTGCTGGTAGTAATGGTCTTGATCACTAAATAGTCCCCCGGCGTCTTGCGACGTGGCCG
>NZ_PNMA01000097.1 GCF_013823385.1 Hyphomonas sp. | reverse complement strand
CCGCTCTTATTCGTGACGATGTTGTTCTTAGGGAGATCAATCGTTGGCGGCAGCGGGCGTTTGAGCAGGCCGAGTGCCTCCGCTGCGTCTATTTCATCGCGTGGGATCGAGAGGCTTGCGGTTGTGATGGAGGGGCTCGGACGTTCAGCGGCACGGCCGCACTGGCTATGTCGGGGCGGGCCTGAGGGCGGCGGCGATGATCCGGAACAGGGTGGCGTCGGGACACGCGGAAGCGAAGGCGACCCGGATGCGGGAGGCGGTCTCGATGACGCGTGCGGCGACTTTGAGGAGCCGCAGGCGTAGGGTCGCGAACTCAGCGTTGGCGAGCGGGGCTGCCTTGGGGATGACCTGCTGGATGCGCCACATCAGCCAGAATGCGGCGGTGTGCAGGATCAGCCGCATCTGATTGGCGTTGGCTGATCGGCATGACGTGCGATCGCTGGCGAGCTGGGCCTTGTGCAACTTGATGAGGTTTTCGGCCTGGCCGCGGGCGCAGTAGAGTGTGTCGTAGATGTGCTCGGCCGAGCCCTGCTCGAGCGAGGTGACGACGTAGCGGATATCCATGCCGAGCGTGCTGGCCTCGATCCGGGCGACGACACGGCGCTGGCATTTCCAGCTTTTCGCCCCGTAGCGGGTCTGGGCATAATTTCGCAGGACTACGTGCTGTTCCTCGGCCCGCTTGACCGTGCAGGCATCGGCAATCTTCACGATCTGTGGATCGGCGCGCAGCACAGCGTTGGTGGGCAGGCCGAAGACATAATCGATGCCCTGTGCCTCGCAGAAGTTCATGACCTCGGGTCTGCCGTAGTGGCCGTCGCCCCGGATCGTGATGTGGGTCGTGGGCCAGTGCCTCTGGATCTGCCGCACCAGGCGACGGATGTGGCCCGCGGCCTCCGCGCCGCTCGGCGTCTTGCCGGTGCGCAGCAGCATGGCGACCGGCCGCCCCGTTGCCGTGTCGTAGACGTGGATCGGCAGGAAACAGCGCTCACCGTGATGCCCGTTCCAGAACGATAACTGCTGGTAGCCGTGCACGACATCGCAGGTGTCATCGATGTCCAGCGTCACCGCCTCGGGCGGGGATGGATAACTGGCGCAGTAGATGTCGACCATCGCGGCCATCATGCGGGCCAGCTCGCGCGTGGTGGGTGCGTTTTCCCAGCGGCTCATCGTCGGTTGGCTGGCAAGGCCCGCGCCCGAACCCGGTAGCTTGCCCAGCGCCAGGCGGAAGCCGGGATCGTCACGCAGGGCGTCGAGGTCGTCGGCGTCCTCGTAGCCGCAGGCAATCGCCAGAACCCGAGCCCGCAGGATGTCATCCAGCTTGTGGACCACCCGCGAAGGATCGCGCCGATCGGCGATGCAGGTGGCCAGCTGCCTGCAGATGTCCATCTCGCGCTCGGCCTGCGCCAATAGCAGAACCCCGCCGTCCGACGTGATGCGACCGCCGTCGAAGGCAGCCGTGACTTTCTTGCGTTGGACCGCTGGGAATCGAAATGAGCTTGAGGTAACGTCGGTCATGGCGGGTGTGGCCTATGGCAATTTCTGTCCCGGAGCAGGGACGGCTTAGACACCCAATTTCTTACTTCAGAACAGAGCTTTACGCTACTCCCGCCTACCGCTCAGACACCCCTTGGTGCATAAGAGCGGCTAAGCCGTCGTTTCTCCGCAGCATGCCGAATGACCAGCACTACCAAAAGCCGACAATCCGTGTTCGCATGACCTGTGCGGCATATCGAAAGGCGTTCAATCGAGCAGAACTGGTTCAGCTTGCCGCGCCACGCGGCGATACCTGCGATCGATTTCCTCCCAATTCAGGTTGGCCATGAACGCATCGACGTATTTCGCGGCCGCCGTGCCATAGTCCATGTGATAGGCATGCTCATACATGTCGAGCGCGATCAGCGGCACGCTGGCGACAGGCTGGTGCATGTGATCCCAAGCCCAGTAATTGTGCAGACTGGCGGTGTGGAGATTCCACGCCAGAACGCACCAGCCCGATCCGCCGGCCAGCGACATCGCGGTGCGCCTGAACTCCGTATCCCACGCCGCGAACGAGCCGAAGGCCGCTGCTATGGCCTTCTGCACTTCTCCCGCCGCCGCACCATCGCCGCCGAGTGCACCAAAATACTGCTCATGCAGAATCACTGACCCGGTGCGGTGCAGTTCCTCGCGCTTGAGCCCGCCATAAACGATCGCGGGAAAGTCCTTGTCCGCCAGCGACGCCGCCAACCGACCCTCGATCATGTTCAGCGTGCGCACTGACCCGATGTAGTTGTTATCGTAGTGTGAGCGGATGAGCTTTTCGGACAGGCCGATGAGCTTGGCAGGATCGAACGCCAGCGGCACTGGCTTGTGATTGCCCGCGAAGGCTGGCGACAGGGCTGGCGTTTGCGCAGATGCGGGGGCACCTGCGGCGGCTGCAGCCAAGCCAACACCCACGATCCCCATGGCGCTGCGGCGGTCAACTTCGGTCATATGTCATTTCCCTTGATCAAAGACTACCCAGAGCCAGGCCAGCTACGGCAAGAACGGCGAGCATGCGAAAGATGCTCCACTTCAGCGCAAACAGTATGACAGCCGCCAGCACGGATAGCACGCCC
>NZ_PNMA01000096.1 GCF_013823385.1 Hyphomonas sp. | reverse complement strand
GTAAGCGTCCGGCCGACCACGTGTTGCGCGGTCGGCGCTGGACGGTGAAGGACGGTTCCTGAAGGGAGTTCTTTCTGGACTCCAGAAGGAGGTCCTGTGATCGAAGGTGGCGGCGTGATCGTGCGCACGGAGCGACGGCGGCGCTATTCTGACGCAGAGAAGGCGGCGATCGTCGCCGAGAGCCTGCGTCCCGATGTCACGGTGGTGTCGGTCGCGCGCAGGCATGGCATTGCCAAGAGTGTGATCTACAACTGGCGTGCCAACCGGCGCGAGGCTGAAGCGATTGCAAGGGAGGCGCTGGAGTTCATCCCATGTGGCCAGTTCGTGGCGACCCCGGAGCGAGCTTCAGCGTGCGAGATCATTGCTGACGAACCGGAGTCTTCGGTCGGCCCCTTGGCGCAAGATGTTGCGGCTTCTCCTCCGCCCGGGCAACAACGAGCAGGCGCGATTGCCATCGAGCTTGGCAACGGTGCGCGCCTGACCGTCGACAGCTTCGTCAACGAGAAGGCGCTCGCCCGGGTTCTGCGCGCGTTGAAGGCCGTGCCATGTTGAGCTTGCCGTCAGGAACCAAGGTCTATCTGGCCAGCAAGCCGGTCGACATGCGCAAGGGCTTCGCCGGGCTCAGCGTGCTTGCCAGCGAAGTTTTCCGGCTCGATCCCTATAACGGGCATGTCTTCCTGTTCCGCAGCAAGCGCGGCAACTACCTCAAAGCGCTGGTCTGGGACGGCACGGGCCTGTGCCTGTTCGCCAAGCGTCTCGAGCGTCATCGCTTTGTGTGGCCGCCGCTGGTCGACGGCGGAGTGGTGCTGACCCCTGCGCAGTTTTCGCTGCTTCTGGAGGCGATGGACTGGCGGCGAACGGTGGCGCCAAAACCCCCGCAGAGGCCTGTGCATATCTAGCGATTCGGGCGCGGTTTTCCTGCCTTCGGCTTGGTCAAGATCGCCCGTCATGTTATCCGCTGTTCATGTCTCCCACCGAACTTGATCTGCCTTCCGATCCGGACGAGCTTCGCGCCTTTGCCGAGGTGATGAAGGCGCGTCTGGTCGCCTCGGAGCAGGCGCTGGCGCAGGAGCGCAAAGCCCATGTCGCTACCCGCGATGAGCTCAGTGCCGCACGCAACGCGATCAAGCTGACCACGCTTCAGATCGAGAAGCTCAAAGCTCAGCTCGCCAAGCTGCGCCGGATGAAGTTCGGCCAGTCGTCCGAGCGCATGACGCAGCTTGCCGATCAGCTGGAACTCACGCTCGAGGATCTCGAAGCCCAGCAGGCCCATGCCGAGTGCGTCATGCGCGGGCATGTCGATCAGGACGAGGCCGAACCGCCGGAGGCCAAGCGCAAACCCAAGCGCGCGCCGCTGCCCGAACATCTGCCGCGCGATGTGATCGTGCATCCGGCGCCCGGCGCGGATCGCTGCGCGGCGTGCGGCAGTGCGGCATCCATTCTCGGCGAAGATGTCACCGAGGTGCTGGAATACGTGCCTGCGAGCTTCCGCGTGGTGCGCCATGTCCGTCCCAAGCTTGCATGCACATGCTGCGATACTATCGCTCAGGCACCTGCACCCGGTCTGCCGATCCCGCGCGGCCGCGCCGGCCCAGGCCTCTTGGCGCACGTCATCGTCGCCAAGTTCGCCGATCACCTGCCGCTGTATCGCCAGTCGCAGATCTATGCGCGCGAAGGTGTCGAGCTGTCCCGCTCGACCATGGCCGACTGGCTCGGCCAGGTCAGCTGGCTGCTCGATCCGCTGGTCGAGCGGCTCGGTGCCCACGTCATGGCCAGTCAGAAGCTCCACGCGGACGACACACCGGTCCCGGTGCTGGCTCCCGGTACGGGCAAGACGTCGACCGGGCGATTATGGGTCTATCTGCGCGACAACCGGCGATGGAGTCCGAGCGACAAGCCTGCCGCGCTGTTCCGCTACAGTCCCGATCGCAAGGGTGAACGGCCACGCGAGCATCTTGCGGCTTTTTCGGGCTTTCTGCAGGCCGATGCCTATGCCGGATTCAACCCGCTCTATGATCCCGGCCGCAAGCCCGGCGTTATCACGCCCGTCGCCTGCTGGGCGCATGCAAGGCGCAAGCTGCACGATGTCCTTGTTGCCGATCGCGGCTCTGCTGCGCGCAAGGGGCTCGGCCTCATCGCGCAGCTCTACGAGATCGAGCGGCCGATCGAGCAGGAACCTCCCCAGGAGCGTCTGCGCCAGCGAGCGGCATCGAGGCTTATCGCGCTCGATTTCTTCGCATGGGCAGATGGCGTCCTTGCCAAGGCATCGGCACGCTCGCCGCTGGCCGAGGCGTTGCGCTATGCCGTCAAGCTAAAGCCCGCGCTGCTTGCCTACACCCAGGACGGGCGGCTTGAGATCGACAACAACCTTGCCGAGAACGCGCTGCGCGGCATCGCGGTCGGGCGCAAGAACTGGCTGTTCGCCGGTGCGGACTGCGGCGGCGAGCGGGCCGCGGCGATGTATTCGCTGCTCGAGACCGCCAAGCTCAATGAAGTGAACCCGCAAATCTGGCTGACGGACGTCCTCGACCGCATCGGCAAGAGTCATCCGATCAATCGCATCGACGAACTGCTTCCCTGGACATGGAAGGCGGCTCAATCCGGTGACCAGTACGTCGCGTGAGGGCCATTGCGCCAATGGCAGCTATCTGCGATTTTCCGCCAGAAGCTGCCATTCAGGAACCGACCCCA
>NZ_PNMA01000095.1 GCF_013823385.1 Hyphomonas sp. | reverse complement strand
GTGGTCGCCAATTACGCGGTCGAGCTGCGCCCGCAAAGTTTCGGCACCAGCCAGACGCTGATAGCCTTCTACCTTGAGGATCAATGGCAGCTCGCCCCCGATTTCACGGCTACGCTGGGCCTGCGCTGGGATTATGACACGCTGACCGAACGGGGCGCGGGGGACGGCGACACAGACAACATCGCGCCGCGCCTCGCGCTCAACTGGCAGCCCGATGCGCGTTCCTCTGTGCGGTTCGGGGCGGGGATTTTCACTGGCAAGCTGTCTTATGCGGTGATCTCGGACGCGTTGCAGCGCAACACCACCTCGGCGGGCTTCCTGAGCCAGCTCGGACAATTGCAAAGCAGCGGGGTGATCCCGGCGGGCGTCGACCTTGGCGATATCACCTTTGACGGGAATCTGACGGTTTCGCCTGCCTGTGCCACGGTCGCGGAATGCCCCGCACCCGAGGCAGTGCAGGACTTGCGCGACACGGCAATCGTCAACGAAGCGCGGATCCTCAGCCCCATCGGCTATGACAATCCCTGGAGCGTGCAGATCAGCGGTGGCTACCAGTATCAGGCGACCAGCACGCTAACCCTGTCGGTCGACGCGCTCTACAGCCGTTCGGAGAATCTGGTGCGGCTGCGCGACCTGAACACGCCCTCGTCCTTTACCCCCAACCTCGCCAATCTGACCGATGCCAATATCGCCTTGCTTCGCTCGCAACCCGACAATGCCGCGCGTTTCGCGCTCGCGCAGAGTCTCGGGCTGGTGCGTTCGCAAGCCGATGCGGATGCCTCGCGCCCGGTGGGCCTGGTGCCCGGCGGGGCGCGGCAGATCACCGTGTCCGAAACGGCGGGGGAGGCGGAATACCTTGCGCTGATTCTGCAAGCGATCAAGGCGCGCGGCGACGATCCCTACGCCTTCCGCCTCAGCTACACCCTCTCGCGCCTGCGCAACGATACCGATGACATCAATTTCCGCGCCGCCAACGCCAATGATTTCAGCACCGAATTCGGACCCTCGGCCAATGACCGGCGGCACGTGATTTCGGCGGTGGGCTATCTTTACCCGGTGGATGGGATGACGGTGACGCTGGCGGGGCTGTTCCAATCGGGCCAGCCGGTCAATCTGGTGCCCGATGCGCTGATCTTTGGCACGCAGGATCTGAACGGTGACGGAGCCAGCTTCGGCGAGAACTTCCTCGGCAATTCGGATCGTTTCCCCGGTGAGAGCCGCAATTCGGGGCGCCTGCCATGGTCTGCCACGATTGATGTCGGCGTGCGCTATGGCCTGCCGGTCCTCGGCGGGCGGATCGAGGCGAGCGCCGACGTGTTCAACGTGCTCAACACCAACAACGAAAGCGGCTTCGCCAACGCGGCGACCACCTCGAACCAGATCCAGTTCGGCGGCGGTGCGCCCTTCGTGCAACGCAATGCCGGTCCCCCGCGGCAGTTCCAGTTCGGGCTGGCCTACAAGTTCTGAAACGGGTTCGTTGCCGCCATGACCGTTCGCCATGACATCAGGGCCTTCGCGGCGGCGACAAATTGGCGCAAGCTCGTTTCGACGGGCGCTTTTGCCGCCTTGCCTCAGGCGCTCAGCAACCGCCGCATCAGATCCGCGTGGAAGCGAACGTGGTCGACCTCGCGCAGATAGGTGACGATAGGCCCATCGAAGGATGGGTCAGCGGCAAAAAGCGGTCGGCGCGCATCAAGCGAAATCCTGGTCGGCCAGCGGTGCCGCACGAAAGCATCAGGCAGCAGCAACCAGCCCACCGCCAAGGTATCAAAGGGGGTAAATCCCGGCGCGGCAAAATTGCGCTGCCAGTCGGACTGCCAAGTTCGCGCACTTGCGGCGAGCCACCGGGCGCATTCTCCGCCTTCATTACGCAACCGATCGAGATCATGAGGCGTCAGCCACGTCTTTGAAGATACTTCCCACCCCGCGAGCGTCATCGGCACGCCGAGAGCAAGCAGTTCGGACGCCGCGGCAGGGTCACATTCGAAGTTCATGTCACCGAATGGCTTCTTCTGCTTTGGTGTCGCAAGAAACTCCAGTCCATCACGTCTGCCGCCCACAAACACAATCTCCTCGACATTTCCTGTCGGGGCATCGCGCAGACCAAGCGTCGCTGCGACGGTGGTGAGGGGGCCGAGCGCCAGGATCGTCAATGGTCCCTCGTTTAGCGCCTGCGTTAGCGCGGCGGTGGCTTCGTTCGCTGATCGATCTCCGCCGCAACCGCTTCCCCGATAAACAGGGATGTCTGGGCGGCGGGCGCGGGTCACTATGTCCCGTGCCATCGCAAATGTGTGGTCAATATCGGTATTGCCATAGACCGCCGACACACCTGCAACTTCCAGCTCGGGCGAATAGAGCGCCTGAATAAGCGCGAAGGCGTCATCGACCTCGCCATTGCCTGCGGTGATCGCAGGATCAGTATCAATCCAGACCCGTCGCAGAGTCATTTCGTTGTTCCGAGGACAAGGTCACGCGCGTCGGCGAGCATCATGGCTTTGTCTTCCAGCCCGATTTGTAATGGCAGTTGAGCAACCCCGATCAAACGCCGCATGATTTCTATGCCGATGATCTGATTCAGCAGCTGGCGATCAAGCGCGATGCCGTAACGCTTGATGAGCCTCTCGGTAGAATTCTCAGGCTGGCCGCTGAGCCTGAGATGCGCAGCAAGCACGCCCACATCCCATTCACGGGGGCCAATCCAGCAGAATTCCGGATCGATCACGAAGA
>NZ_PNMA01000094.1 GCF_013823385.1 Hyphomonas sp. | reverse complement strand
ATGTCGCGTGCCCTTGCGCGGCCGATCGCGATGTTCGTGGACCAGAGCGATGCCGAGTCGACAAGTGCAGCGGTGGATGCGGGCGTATCGGCCTATGTTGTCGATGGCCTGGCCAAGCAGCGCATCAAGCCGGTGCTGGACCTCGCCATTCGCCGCTTTCAAGCATTTTCACGGCTGCAGGCCGAGTTGGCGGAAGCACGGACCGCGCTTGCAGACCGGCAGGCAATCGATCGCGCCAAGGCGATCCTGATGAAGCGCAAAGGGTTGGACGAGCCTGCTGCTTATGCCCTGCTGCGCAATCATGCGATGCGATCCAACCGCCGCATTGCCGAGGTCGCCGAGGCGATCGTGACCAGCGAAGCCCTGATGGGAGATATGCTATGAGCAATACCCTCATGAGGATTGGTTTCCTGCCGCTGGTCGATGCGGCGCTGCCTGTCCTGGCGCATGAACTGGGCTTTGCCGAGGATGAAGGGTTGGACCTGCAACTGGTCCGCGACATCACCTGGGCGGCGGTACGCGACCGTCTGATGTATGGGCAGACGGATGCGGCACACATGGTTGCACCGCTGGCCATAGCCACCGCATTGGGCTGCGACAGGCCGGCTGTGCCGCTCGCGGTGCCGTTCGTGCTCGGTCTCAATGGCAACGCACTTACTGTATCAACGGCGCTGGCCGATGCCCTTTCGCTGGACAACACGCTGGGTGATCCGTTCGAGATCGGCGCAAGGTTGAAGCTGGAGGCGGAACGCCGGGTCGCCATCGGCAATCCGCTGCGTTTCGGGGTGGTCCATCGCTATTCCAGCCACAACTATATGCTGCGCTACTGGCTGGCTGGCGTAGGTATTCAGCCTGACCTCGATGTCGAGATCACCGTCACCAGCCCGCCCTTCGCCGCCGATGCACTGGCCTGCGGCGATGTTGACGGCATCTGCGTTGGCGAACCGTGGAACAGCATCGCGGTGGATCGCGGTGTCGGGCGGATCATGCTGGCCACTGCGCAGATCTGGCGGCGCGGTGTGGAAAAAGTGCTGGCGGTGCGGCTCGATGGTCCGCAGGCCGACACCGACGCAACCGAGCGGCTGGTGCGAGCGCTGCACAGAGCGGCTGCGCATTTCGTCGAGCCTGGCAATACAGAGGCAAATGCGGCCATATTGTCACGGTCGGAATATCTGGACGCACCCCGCGAAACGATCTTGCGGGCGACCACGGACCGGATCCGGCTCACGCAGGGGGCCGATGCCATCCATTATCCCGACTTCATGTTTCAACATCGCGAGGCCGCCAACTTCCCCTGGCGCAGTCAGGCCATGTGGCTGTATTCGCAGATGGCGCGCTGGGGGCATGCCGAAGCGAGCGAGGCGGGTTTTGCCGGAGCAGCCCAGGTGTTCCGTCCTGACATCTACAGGTCCGCGCTTGCTGGGACTGATGCGATACTGCCCGGCGCCAGTGCCAAGGTGGAAGGTGCCAACAGCGTGCCGCGTGGTGCTTCCAGCCAGACGGGCAGACTGATTCTCGGTGAAGACCAATTCTTCGATCGCGTTCAGTTCGATCCTGACCGGGCGATGGACTACCTGGAGCACCAGCGCACAAAGCCCATGATTTGAGCGCACTAGCCTGCGCAATTGCAAATGCTGCAACGCACGAAAATGTGCTTGCGCTATAGTCGATTCGCTGACAACCTATAGGAAGATCAGGCAATGATGCGTGGTCTATCATAACCAGGTCGGTCCAATGAAGGGCTGAACTGGCGGCTTCGGTTAATACGAAGCATGGCAATGACGCCGCCCGAACCGGTCCTGATGACCGCGCTTCGAGGCGGCTTTTTTCGTGTCTGAAAGGAGCATGGCTTTGACGGTTCATTCCGCCAGATTGACAGACGGGATTGTCCAGCTCTCGGGCGCGGCCATCGTCAGCTGCCCTGTCGCTGCCTTCGCGAGCATTGTCTCGCTGCTTCTCCATCATCACCGCGTGCTCCCCCCTGCGCTCCGGCCAACAAGCCCCGGCGTATGCGCTCGGTCCCACCAGCCGGACGGGTCTTCCGCGCCGCACCATCAAAGGGGTTTATCATGAACAAGGGTTTCTGGTCGGCGGGACACCGCCCGACGCTGTTTGCGGCATTCTTATATTTCGATCTGGCGTTCATGGTCTGGGTGCTGCTCGGTCCACTCGCCCCGATGATCGCCACCGATCTGGGGTTGAACGACGCCCAGAAGGGCCTGATGGTCGCCATACCAACGCTGGCAGGCGCGGTGCTGCGGCTGGTCAACGGCGTGCTGGTCGACAAGATCGGCCCCAAGTCCACCGGCGCCATCGGCCAGCTGATCGTCATCGGCGGACTGGCGACGGCCTGGATGCTGGGGGTCAACAGCTTTGGCGGTACCGTGGCACTGGGCGTGATACTCGGCTTTGCGGGTGCCAGCTTTGCCGTCGCGTTGCCGCTGGCGAGCCGCTGGTACCCCGCCGAGCATCAGGGGACTGCACTGGGGATTGCGGGCATGGGCAATTCGGGCACGGTGCTGGCCGCGTTGTTTGCGCCGCTGCTGGCCAAGGCGTTCGGCTGGAACGCGGTGTTGGGCCTTGCCTGCATCCCGCTGGCGATCACCTTCGTCATCTACATGGTGCTGGCCAAGGATGCGCCGAATCCGCCCGCACCCAAGTCGATCTTCGCCTATCTTGAGCCGTTGAAGAAAGCCGATGCATGGTGGTTCATGCTGTTCTACGGCGTCACCTTCGGCGGCTTCG
>NZ_PNMA01000093.1 GCF_013823385.1 Hyphomonas sp. | reverse complement strand
CGGTGAAGCCCGCCCTCGGAACCTACGCCTTGCGGCGATGCTTAGGCAGAGCGACGTTTTTACGACGCTCGCGATTTTCTTCTTGAACGGCGGTAAATTCAGGTTCGAGTTCCTTTAAACGGGCCACTAGACCGCCAAGATCGTATTCGTTGCTGGTCTTTCCGCGACCTGGCCGAGTACGGCCAATCCGCGCGACCAAGCCTGCCGCCTCTAATTCAGCAATCTGGCGCTGTATCTGGCGCTCACTCATGCCGATACGATCCGAGAGCAGCTTTTTAGCCGGATATGGCTTGCGCTCCGGGTCCCACCAGAAATCAGCCAATTGCATGATGATATTGAACTGGACCGTGTTGATGCCAAGGCGCGCCTGCGCCCACATCAAAAGCGAGGGCACAATGCAAAAGCCTAGGTCCATCACCGGCTTGCCGTACTTCTTTTCCGACGCCTTGCGTGTGTCCACCTTCTTTGCAGTCGCCGCGAGCTGGACGATGGAGGCGCCAGGCATTGGCAGCAAGCTTGCCAAAGGCGGGGACGGCGGTGCAGGCGGTGGCGCAGCGTTCAGTGACGGCGAGGGGAGCGCAGCAGCCGAGGCCGGCGCAGGCGGCACGAGCTGGATAGGTGGCGGGGGCGGTATGTTCGGCGTGTCGGTCATGATGCGTTTCCTCTATGACCGGAATATGGCACCAAACTTTGGGATTTCAAAGCGCGCCGATAAGACACGGAAGTCCGATCGCGCCCGGACACTGGCGACCTATCGGGACCAGTCGCCAGTGGCCGATAAAGCAGCATGTATCCCAAGCTGCACATAGTCGTAATGCTCATACGAACGTAGCATGAAAGCGGAGCGGTCGCGGATGTCCGGTCGGTTTCGATGTTTCAGACTCAGAACGTCCAATCCTCATCCTCGATCAACGTTAGCAGATCGATATGGCGCACCCCCTCACGATCGCAGACGAACGGAATCCGGGGCTTGTCTGCCGTGCCGCCGGCTTCCTGTGTCACGACGACTAGGCGCGGGTTGCCGGCGAGGGCTTGGGCGATCACGAACGGATCGCCACCCGACTTCCCTTTACCGGTGTCAACCAGCTTCGGATAGGTTTGCATGATCCTGACGACTTCGCCTTGCACGTTGTCATCAATCTCGAGGAACATCGTTTCCTTGCGGTCCTTGGCCCACTCGAAAATCTCATCGTCCTTCTTTTTTAGCTCATGAAAGACTTCGATCGTCGCAACCAGGCGACCGTCACCGATGAGCTGATCGAAGGCGTTCCATAGACCACTGAAACGCTTCGGCGGATAAGCACGGCGCCATGCATGCACGAGCGAGCTAGTGTCGATGCAGTAGACCGGCTGCTCTGCAGCGACCATCAGCTATAGCCTAACTGTTGCTCAATGCCGGGAACGTGGCGAACCTTCACGCCAAGATATCCCGAGACATCGGAAAGGCTGATCCGATCGAGATGATAATTCTCGATCACGCGACGCACGAATGGCTTGCCGTAATTGGCGACCGTTTCGCGCGGCATGTTCCGCGGGATCGGCTTGCCTTCATTCTTCTCGCGATCACGTTCCCGCTGTTGCCGGTACTCGACCGCATATTGGGCGCGCTTGCGCCTGTAGAATGCTTCCGTGGTTCGGCCGAGCGTCAGTAGGCGACGCACGATCGCCTCACGCGAGACGCCATAGGTGAGTGAGAGCGAATGCACGCTGGCATCATCCCACTCGTGGCGTCCGTTGCCCTTCGCGGCGATCAACGCCTCTTTTAGAAACAGATCGCGGGGCATCAGGGCCGCGGCGGCGACCTGATTGCAGAATACTTCGATCTTTTCATCATCGGCAGCCCGGGGGCCTTCGATATCAAGATCGGAAACGCCGCTTTGCCGAAGCATTAAATGCGCCAGCTCATGGAACATAGAGAACGTGCGGCGCGCATAAGCATCCTTCCGGTTGATGACCATGAAGGGCAGCACGTCGGACCAGTAGGCAAAGCCCGAGGCCTCATCGCTACTTATACGCGAGGCCTGAAACACCAGTACACCCAACTCCTCGATCTTCCCACGCCAAGCCAGGAAGGCGATGCGGGGATCGCGCCAGTGCGATTGCAGATCGTAATCGACACCAAGCGCATCACGGAGCGCGGCCGCGGCCGTTTCCGGGTTGGTGGCGATCGTCGTCTGGACCTTGAAGGGGACGGGGATTTCGTCACCGTCCTCAAATAGCTCGAGGGCCAATTCGCGGCGTTGCTGTGCGAGACGGATTTCTAGCGTTAGCTCTGGCGAGAAGGTGCGCATCCCTAAATCAGGCAGGCGCCTGAAATCGTGCATCGCCTGGAACGAATTTATCGGTGGTTCCGGCAGATAGAGCACCGCGAGCGGCCGCTTATAGGTTTCGGCCAATTTGCGGAGTTGGGGAATAGACGGTTGATCGTCGCCCGCTTCCCAAACAGCGAGCTTTTCCTCATCTACATTAATTTTCGCGGCCGCGGCCGCGAGATCGAAGCCGGCCGTTTCTCGCGCCCAAGTCAGGACGGCGGGATTGATCATCGCCTTGATACGTTTGGTCATGCCGACGCACCATCAATGCGCAATACGCGATATCGCATCGATCGGCCAACGTTGGACGTGCGCGTCAGATCGGACACGGAGGTGCCTCTATCGATTATCATGCGGGCATATCCGATATTCACACCTGATTCTGACACAACCCTTTCGGGACGCGCAAGCATTTGTTCTCTGCTGGGCGTTTACGCACCGCCTGATACTCACCGAAAACATCTATGGCGCTCCCCAGATCCCGACATGGCAATTACAGAAAGCGCTCTCCTGCATGGTTCTCGAACAGCGCTGCGTCGCGGACATAGCCGAGCAGCACTTCGACCTTTTTTTGCCGTGATACCTCCTGCATCTTCGGCAATGAGGCCCCCGCCTTGGCTGCCTCGGTCAGGAACCCTGAGCGTAGCGAGTGGGCACCGAATGCGGCAGGATCGAGCCCAACCTTTTC
>NZ_PNMA01000092.1 GCF_013823385.1 Hyphomonas sp. | reverse complement strand
TCAGAATGGTCACGAGGCCGCCGCCTTCATAGACACGCCGGTCGAGGACTGTTGTCTCGACCGCTTTGGAAAACGCGATGTCAGCAGCCATGTGGTGTGAGCGGTATTCTTCGAGCGAACGCTCGATGCCGCCGCTCTCTGCAATCTGCACATCGGCGGCCAGAAGGCCCACAAGCGCCGCCTCGTCACCTGCTTCCAACGCTGCGCCGAAGGCAACAACCGTTTCGATGGGTGACTTCGCCGCTGACGGGCTAGCCGCCTCATCGGCAAGCGCCGGACTTGAAAATGCGACCACGGCGGCAATTGCGAGACTGAACAGGACGGGTTTCATTTGAAGCTCCTCAGGTGGTTGGACCAGAAACGGTTGTGGCTGCTGCAATAATGATGATGATCGCGGCGAACAGAATCGCCTCGGCTCGCAGTGTCGCGCGCAAAGCGGCTCGCCCTTTGGCGGGCTCTGCCGCCAGCTGGCGTGTGACGAACATCAGATTGACCGCCCCGAGCCCGAGAAGCAGCGTTGCCGCCATAAGCTTGGACGCAAGCAGTTGTCCGTATCCGGAGCTGAGCAGGCCGGAGAACCCGCCATTGATCCGCCAGAACAGATAGACGCCGGAGAGGAACACCAAAGGCACGATAACGCGTGCGACCCAGCTGAAGGCCTCGGTACGGGCCAGAACATCTGCGTCCTTGATCCCGGACCCAGGCCAAAGAGTCACCGGCGCGGCAAACCAGAAGCCTGCAATCAGAATGTGGCCAGCCACGATCCATGGCGCGAAGCCCGGCGCCTCCAGCCCCGCTGAGTGTCCTGTAAGGGCAAAGCTTGCGCTGATGCTTATGGCGGCGAGCGCCAGAAGAATCCGGTGATGAACAAGGCTTGCCACTATGAGAAAGCCCGCGCCAACGAGAAGCGCGAGGGCAGGGGGGCCGCCAGCGGCCCAGGTCCACCCGAACTGTTCGGCAGACAGTGCTGCGCGAAGGCTTCCGCCCATCTGAGCGTTCAAAATGACGAGCCGCAGAATTGCTGCAACGGCCACCAGACCTGCGAGCCAGAACCAGGTGCGGCGGTTCGCCATCAGGCCAAGCGCCCCGTGGAGCGCCGCCCCGATTGCTCCGAGGCTGACTGCGTAGAGCAAGGCCTTGGTGACCAGATTGGCGGCGTCCAGTGGGGACATGTCGGATCGAAACCTACTTCAGCTCGAAGGCCGATTTTCCGTCCATGGGATGGCCATCCTTTGACAGGGTGCGCCATTCCAGGGTGTAGCGGCCGGGCGCCAGATCTGGGAGCGGCACGCTGAATGATTTGGCGGGCGCCCTCGGCGGCTGGAAGGGCGTGTCGATGATCTCTCCAGTTTCTGTCCGGATCGAGAAGGCGATCAGGCCGACCGGCTGGCCGAAGCTGAAAGAGAAGGCGTCGGGGAGCGTTTCTAGAACGGCGGCGTCTTGGATGTTGGCCGTCTCGACGCTGGTATGTGCGAGCGCCGGGGCGGCCAGCATTGCGACACTGGCAAGCGCGGCGGCGACCATTTTCAGAGTGTGCATGTGTTGTCCTTTCAGGGTAGATGTTCGGGGGTCATGATCAGAACCAGACCCTTATTCCGGTGACGAAGGAGAGAGTTTCGGTGTCCTCGCCGCGGGCGCGCGCATAGTCTGCCGTCTCGCCCGTTGAGGCTTTCCAGTTGACCCCCACATAGGGGGCGAACTGACGATCGATCTCGTATCGCAATCGCAGGCCAACCTCTGCCGTCGATAGGCCGGCGCGGGTTTCGAGTTCGGGCACGTCCTCAGCGGCAAAGTTGAGTTCTGTGCGCGGCTGAAGAACAAGGCGCTGTGTCAGCAAGAATTCATACTCCGCTTCAAAACGGGCAGAAAGATCACCGTCTTCACTGAGGAATACCGAGCCATCGACTTCGAACCAGTAAGGGGCAAGCCCCTGAACGCCGAGAGCGGCATAGGTGCGGGACGGGCCCGGTTCGAAGTCATGACGCAGACCCGCCTGTACGTCGAAATACCGCGTGATCGGACGAGACCAGAGTGCCTGGACTTCGGCTTCCTCAAAACGGCTGGCATCGAGATCATAATCGATCTCCGATTTTATCCAGAGCCGGTTTTCATCCGTGCCCCACCGGCCCTGGCCTTCCAGAAGAAGCGAAGGCGAACCCTCGCCCGACTGGTATTCGAATCTGTCCGCAAGAACGAAGAGCGTCGTGCCGCCGCCATGCTCCTGTTTGAGTGCCTCCTGGGATGCTTTGAACGCCTCCGCATCCCAGTAAACGGAGGCCTGCGAGCCCGCAGGCGGCGCCTCCTGAGCGAATGCTGCGGTGCCCAATGCGGTCAATCCGACCAACGCCGTTGTAATTTGTGGTACGCGTTGCATCAGTTGTGTCCTCCGTGGACGTCCGGTTGCTCTTCGGCTTCGGCTGGCATCATGTCATGCCCTTCATGGCCTTGATGGCCCGCCGAAGTAGCCGCGCCTGGATCGCGCGGCATGACCGAGACGACCTGCATCATGCCGGCATGCATGTGGAAGAGCAGGTGGCAGTGGAAGGCCCAGTCTCCGACATGGTCTGCAGTGACGTCGAACGAGAGCTTCTCGGCAGGTTTGACGATGACCGTATGCTTGCGCGGCTTGAACGCACTTTCATCAACGACGAGATCGAAGAACATCCCGTGCAGGTGGATTGGGTGGGTCATCATGGTGTCATTGACGAGCGTGACACGCAGCCGCTCACCTTCGTGGAAGATGATCGGGCCTTCGACAGCACTGAGCTTTACGCCGTCGAATGACCACATGTACCGTTCCATATTACCTGTCAGGCGTATTTCCAGCTCCCGTTCAGGTGACCTGGGGTCTGGATTTGGCTCAAGACTTCGAAGCTGCGTGTAGGTCAGCGCGCGGTGCGGAACGTTCTCGAGACCGAGGCCCGGTTCATTGAGCCGAAAGACCGGCGCCATGGCGACGTTGTCGATTCCGACCCCGGTTTTCAGAACCTTTGCCGGCGAGCCCGATGCCATGCTGGCCATTCCGCTCAT
>NZ_PNMA01000091.1 GCF_013823385.1 Hyphomonas sp. | reverse complement strand
AGCAGCATCAGGCTGAATTCTCCTCCGTGGGCCAGGATGATCCCAGTGCGCCATGAGGCCTGAAGCGACTCGCCGAATAGTCGGGCGACGACCAAAACGATCAGCGTCTTGCCCGCGAATATGATCGCGATCCAGATCAGCACGACAGGCCATGCAGATGCAATGATCCAAAGTGGCAATTGCGTTCCGATGCCGACAAAGAAAATCCCGACAAACAAATCGCGGAAGGGCCTAATCTCGTTCTCGACAGCATGGCGCGCGTCACCCTCGCCGATAATCATGCCGGCCGCGAATGCAGCGAGCGCCGGAGAAAGACCGGCGGAGGCCGCGACAATCGCAGACCCGAGCGCAATGGTGAGCGCGAGGAGCTGGGCAAGTTCCGGATCGCCAGGTGACGCTACCCAACGGGCAAGCACCTGCAACGGGCCACGGGCAATGAACAGAGCTGCAACCAATGCCATTGCAGTGGCGACGACCGTTATCACGCCATGTCCCTCGGCGGCTCCACTCATCGAATCGTGCAGAAGCAGGAATGCGACAGCTGCCAAGTCTTGAAACAGAAGCACTGCAATGGCCAGACGCCCTTGAGCCGATCCCAGAGCGTTCGCGCTTGCGAGCACCTTGAGGCACATGGCCGTGGATGACATGGCAACGGCCCCGCCGATGAGGATTGCGGGGACGGGCGCGAGATCGAAGATCAGACACGCTACCAACGACACCGTTATCGTCGTGACTGCAACCTGCACGGCTCCAAGACCGAAGACATGCTTCCTGAGCGTTACGAGCTTCTCGAACGAGAATTCCAGGCCAAGCGCGAACAGCAGGAGTACCACTCCGATCTCGCCAATGCTGCTCAGGGCAGCGCTCTCCGCAATCAGGCCGAGGCCGGCAGGTCCGATGACTATGCCGGCAAGAATGTAACCGACAATGCTGGGCACGCCGATTCGTGAACATATCGTCACGAGAACGAACGCGGCAAAGATCAACAAGGCCGCACTTTCGACAAATCCGGTCACGCCATGCATGTTCTTCTCCTGATGGCTTGGCGCAGGGAAGGCCAATACCTGTAAACTCTAGACACGCGAGCGCGCCCACTGCGCTATCTGCGCGGCAGGCATTGCACCGCTCATCCTCGCGATTTCCTTGCCGCTCCTGAACAGGATCATGGTGGGGATGCCGCGAATCCCGTAGCGGCCGGCGATCTGCTGTTCGGCTTCCGTATCGAGCTTACCAAGGCGGAAATTTGGTTCGAGCGACTGCGCCGCCGCCTCGAATTGGGGCGCCATCATCTTGCATGGCCCGCACCACTCGGCCCAGAAATCGACCAGCAATGGCAGTTCGGCATTCGCATGACGGTCAAAATTAGCCGCTGTAAGCGTGACGGGCCTGCCTTGAAAGAGAGGCGCGCCGCAGCGTCCGCAATTGGGATTATCGGTCAGGCGCTCCTGCGGCACCCTGTTGGTGGAATTGCACTGCGGGCAAGCGACCGTGGGCATCTTGTATCCTTTCTTTGACGAGCCGGTCTTGGCGGCCGGCTGATGCAGGCGTTCAGCGCGTGGATATGGCGCGGCGCGCCTCTCGCTGCCGCGGCTCGGGCAGGTATTCCACGCCACCGCCCTGGCGCCGAACCGGCTGCGGATAGAGCGTCATCAGCTCCAGTATTTCCTTGGGCATGTCCGTTCCAACGGGCAGGCTCATGTCGCGGGCCTCATCGGCAGAGATGGGATAGTCGTGGGTCCAGGTGCCCGTCGCCAGCTTCGCCGCCACGGACGCCGCGCGGTTCTCGTCCATCTTGTCGGACAGCAGACGTTTCGCGAATGCCTCGATCTGCGCAATGGCCTTGCGACCGACATCGGCCATGATCAGGGTCTGGTCGTCGATCTCGGCGATGGGTTTCTCCTCGACGACCTTGATGAGCGAGGCAGCAGGCAACTGGCCAAGTTGCGGATCGACGGGTCCCAGCACGGAGTGTTCGCACATCACGATCTCGTCGGCAGCGAGTGCGATCAGCGTGCCACCGGACATCGCGTAATGTGGTACGAACACGGTGACCTGGCCCTTGTGTCCCTGAATGGCGCGGGCAATCTGTGTTGCCGCCAGCACAAGGCCACCCGGTGTGTGCAGCACGATGTCGAGCGGCACTTCATCGTCGGTCATCTGGATCGCGCGCAGGACTTCTTCGGAGTCGTTGACGTCGATGTAGCGCATCAGGGGGAAGCCCAGCAGGTTCATGGTCTCCTGCCGATGGATCAGCAGAATGACGCGACTGCTGCGCTTCTTCTCGATGTTGGCGATCTTGCGTGTGCGCATCGCCTCAAGATATCGGCGCTGCAGAACCGGCTGCAGCGCCGAAATGATGAAGAACAGCCAGAACAGCTGCATTATGTCCATGGACCTTGTCCTCCTTCCCGTCGGCCATCTGGCAGAAAGCCATAGATGCCCTCGTCGCGATAATAGTGGCGATAGGCATCGGCGCGCCTTCGCAGGAGTGGCGCTACAAGCCAACCGGCGACAAACCCGCCGATATGCGCCCACCAGGCGATCCCGCCCGTGGCCTGATCGCTGCCGAGCGACAGAATTCCGGGAATGACCTGCATGAAAAACCAGATCATCGCGAAAATGAACGCGCGCACTTCGAAGAACAGCGGAATGAACAGAATCGGCACGATTACCACCAGCCGAGCCGCCGGAAACATGCGTGCGTAGCAACCGATCACGCCCGCGATCGCCCCCGACGCGCCAAGCGCGGGAACGACTGAGTCGGGGTTCGCCAGCGCATGAGCCAGTCCGGCCGCCACACCACAGAACAGATAGAACAGTGTGAATCTGCTCGGTCCGAGCGGATCTTCGACGGCGGGGCCGAAGATCCAGAGCGTCCACATGTTCAAGATGAGGTGCAGCCAGCCCCCGTGCAGGAAGATATTGGTCAGGAATGGGGTCCAGTCGGACGGGGCGACGAGGCTCAGCTGTCCGAAGAAGCGCGAGGGCACCAGCGCGAACTCGAACAGGAACCAGTCCAGCACGCGCGGCGGCAGGCTGGTCTGATAGAGAAACGCGACGACGTTCATGCCGATGACCGCCCATACGATGACGGG
>NZ_PNMA01000090.1 GCF_013823385.1 Hyphomonas sp. | reverse complement strand
TTGCGCTTGGGGTCAACGGCTCCAGCGCCATGCCGCAGATCGGGCAGTCTCCAGGGCCATCTCTAAGGATTTCCGGGTGCATGGGGCAGGTCCACTGGCTTCCGGGCGCCGCTGTCTTGGGCGCGGGTGTTGCCGCGTGATGATGACAGCCAGCGCCATGACCTGAATGGCCATGCGCGTGGGATTCCGGGACGGCGCGTGTTTCTTCTGCGACGGGGTAGGCGGAGGGATCGGCCTCAAACTTAATTTTGCAACCTGCGCTGCAGAACAGGACCTCTGCGCCTTCGTGCACCAATCGGTGCGGACTGTCTGCTTTCGGCATCATTCCGCAAACGGGGTCCCGTTTGGCTTTTTGATCAGGTGTGATCGGTTTTACGATCAAGGACATGCTGGAGCTCCTGGGGGCGTAGGCTAGCAAATCATTTATACCCCTATGGGGTATTCGTCAATTGCCCCATAGGGGTATATTTCCAGCTATATGCCCGTACCTGTCCGATTACAGAAAAGCGACCAAAGTCCGCCCAAAACGGCCTTTGGTTCTGCCCCTGCATTTCAATGGTCATGATCCGTGGCAAGGCTGGCCGAGGACCAGTGAATGTGAACAATCTTCCACACGTCGCCGGTGTCCTGCAGGACCATCGTCTCCATCAGGCGGCTGTTGACCGGCTTATCCCGAAACGTTCCTTTCGACACGTACTCAGTCAGAATGGTCACGAGGCCGCCGCCCTCAAAGACCTGCCGGTCGAGGACGGTTGTCTCGACAGCTTTGGAAAACGTGATGTCAGCAGCCATGTGGTGTGAGCGGTATTCTTCAAGCGACCGTTCGATGCCGCCGCTCTCAGCAATCTGCACATCAGCGGCCAGCAGGCCAACAAGCGCCGCTTCGTCACCTGCTTCCAGGGCTGCGCCGAAGGCAACAACAGTCTCGATGGGTGACTTCGCTGCTGACGGGCTAGGCGCTTCATCGGCGAGCGCTGGCCTTGAAAATGCGACCAGGGCGGCCAATGCGAGGCTGATCAGGACAGGTTTCATTTTAGGCTCCTCAGGTAGTTGGACCAGAAACGGTTGTGGCTGCGGCAATAATGATGACGATCGCGGCGAACAGAACAGCCTCGGATCGCAGTGTCGCGCGCAAAGCGGCTCGCCCGCGGACAGGTTGTGCTGCCAGCTGGCGCGTGACGAACATCAGATTGACCGCCCCGAGCCCGAGAAGCAGCGTTGCCGCCAGAAGCTTGGAGGCGAGCAATTGTCCGTATCCGGAGCTGAGCATACCAGAGAACCCGCCATTGATACGCCAGAACAGATAGACGCCGGAGAGGAACGCCAAGGGCACGATAACGCGAGCGACCCGGCTGAAGGCCTCGGTACGGGCCAGAACATCCGCGTCCTTCATCCCGGACCGGGGCCAAAGAGTCGCTGGCGCGGCAAACCAGAAGCCTGCGATCAGAAGATGGCCCGCCACGACCCATGGCGCGAAGCCCGGCGCCGCCAGCCCCGCTGAATGTCCTGTAAGGGCAAAGCTTGCGCTGATGCTGATGGCGGCGGGCACCAGAAGGACCCGGTGACGTATAAGGCCCACAGCAATGAGAAAGCCCGCGCCGACGAGCAGCGCGAGGGCAGGGCGCCCGCCAGCGGCCCAGGTCCAATCAAACTGTTCAGTCGAGAAAGCCGCGCCAAGACTTCCGCCCATCTGAGCGTTCAGAATGATGAGCCGCAGAATTGCTGCAACGGCCACCAGACCTGCGAGCCGGAAATATGCACGGCGGTTCGTCATCAGGCAGAGCGCCCCGTGGAGCGCCGCCCCAATCGCTCCGAGGCTGACGGCGTAGAGCAATACCTTGGTTACGATATTGGCGGCGTCCAGCAGGGGCATGGCGGCGGCCCCCTACTTCAGTTCGAAGGTCGATTTGCCGGTCATCGGATGACCATCTTTTGACATCGTGCGCCACTCCACAGTGTAGAGACCCGGCGCCAGGTCAGGTAGCGGAACTGTGAATGTGGCAGCCGGTGCCTTTGGAGGTGTGAAGTCAATCTCGACGGCCTCTCCTGCTCCGGTTTTCACCGAGAACGCGATCAGACCGACTGGCTGGCTGAAGCTGAACGTGAAGTCGTCCGGTAACGCGTCTATGACGGCGGCGTCTGCAATGTTGGTCGTCCTGACACTGACATGCGCGAGCGCAGGCGCGGCGGAGAGGACGAGGGCCAGAAGTGTGGCTGTAATCACTTTTGAACGGGGCATTTTGTGTCCTTTCGCGGACGGTGAGCTGAAGTTGGATACGGTTCAGAACCAGAGCCTGATCCCGGTGACGAAGGAGAGGGTTTCGGCGTCCTCGCCGCGGGCGCGGGCGAAGTCTGCGGTGTCGCCTGTCGAGGCTTTCCAGTTGACACCGACATACGGAGCAAACTGACGGTCAAACTCATACCGCAGGCGCAGGCCAAGCTCTGCCGTCGAAAGTCCGGCGCCTGTTTCAAGTTCCGGCACGTCCTGCATCGCGAAGTTCAGCTCTGTGCGGGGTTGCAGGACGAGGCGCTGTGTCAGCAGGAACTCATACTCCGCTTCTACACGGGCGGAGAGATCGCCGTCCTCGCTGAGGAATATAGCGCCGCCGACTTCGAACCAGTAGGGGGCAAGGCCCTGAATGCCAGCCACTGCGTAGCTGCGGGATGGGCCCGGTTCGAAGTCATGACGAAGTCCTGCCTGAAGGTCGAAGTACCTCGCGACGGGGCGTGACCAGAGCGCCTGGACTTCGGCTTCTTCGAAGCTGCCTGCATCGAGATCGTAGTCTATCTCAGACTTTATCCAGAGCCGGTTCTCGTCCGTGCCCCACCAGCCCTGGCCCTCAAGGAAAGCGGCCGATGAATCTTCGCCCGACTGGTATTCGAACCGGTTGGCGAGGATCATGTAATGTGTCCCTCCACCATGTTCTTTTTTCAGCGCGTCCCGCGACGCCTTGAGCTCATCCTTGTCCCAATAGGCTGCAGCCTGCGATCCGGGTACGGGCGCGTCCTGCGCGATGGCGGGAACTGCGGTTACCAAGGACAGCAATACGAAGGCTGAGTAAAAATGTCTGCTGTTCATCAGCGATGTCCTTCGTGCTGCATACCGGGCATTCCGGTTTCGGTCTTTGCCTTGTCTTCCGCTGACGGAGCAATGGAAGGCTTGTGTCCTTTGTGTGCGTCATCAGCCATCGCGGCTTCACTTCGCGGAACGACCGAGACCACCTGCATCATGCCGGCATGCATGTGGAACAGGAGGTGACAGTGGAAGGCCCAGTCGCCCACATGGTCTGCCGTGACGTC
>NZ_PNMA01000089.1 GCF_013823385.1 Hyphomonas sp. | reverse complement strand
GTCCTGAATGACCGGGTGTGGGTGGAAACCGGAATGGCAGGAAACAGCATTTGCTTAATTCGGCGGACACTCGCCCTGAAGGTTAAGCGCAGGCCAGCATCTCCAGTTGTTGCGAACGCTATGATGACCATCGTAGCGCTTCTCGCGTAGAGATTGAGGGGAGGCCTGAACAGCTCTGTTCTATCCGGTCATCGAGGATTGAACGACCATTTCTGTCGTGATGGGGTTGTAGGAATCGCGGCATGACGCAAACACGCACCCGCCGTTTCGGCCTCTCCAAATCGAAAATCACAGCCTTCGAGCAATGCCCCAAGCGGCTGTGGCTGGCGACCCATCGTCCCGAACTCGCCGAGCAGGATGCGGGCGCCGAGGCGCGCTTTGCGACCGGCAATGACGTGGGGGCGATCGCCTGCGCGCTCCATCCGGGCGGCTTCATGGTCGATGCGCCGAACCTGACGGCAGCGCTGGCCACGACCGCATCGCTTATCGCAGGGGGCCATCCGGGTCCGATCTTCGAGGCGACCTTCGAACACGATGGCGTGCTGGTGCGGGTTGATGTGCTCGATAAGCTCGAAGGCGGAAGCTGGGCAGCGGCCGAGGTCAAGAGCTCTGGTTCGGTCAAGGACTACCACCGCGGCGATCTCGCAACGCAGGTCTGGGTGCTGCGCGAGGCAGGCATCAATCTGCAACGCGCCAGCATCCGTCATATCGACACCAGCTTCGTGCTGACGCGCGAGGGCGATTATCGCGGGCTGTTCACCGACGCCGATCTGCTGGGCGAGCTAGAGGCGACCATCGCCACGCGCCACGCGCTGGTGGCCGAGGCGCGCGCGGTGCTCTCAGGTGCCGAACCCGAGCGCGAGATGGGAGACCACTGCGCCTCGCCTTTCCCATGCGAGTTTTCCGCCTATTGCAGCCGCCACCTGCCGCCGGGACCGGAGTGGCCGGTGACGGTGCTGCCCAATGGCGGCGGCAAGCGCTGGCTTGAAAACGGCATCGCGGACCTGCTCGATCTGTCCGAGGGCGATCTCAATGATCGCCATGCCCGCATCCTTGCCGCGACGCGCGACGGCAAGCCGTTCCACGATGCCGAAGGCGCGCGCAGGGCGATGGAGCACTGGGGCTGGCCGCGTGCCTGGCTCGACTTCGAGACGATCGCTCCGGCAATCCCGCGCTGGCTCGGCACGCGCCCATACCAGCAGATCCCGTTCCAGTTCTCGCTCCATCTCGAGCGGCGCGGCGGGCGCATGACGCACCACGAATTCCTGAGCTGCGACGGCAGCGACCCGCGCCGCGCCTGCGCTGAAGCGCTGGTCGAACACATACCCGAGGGCGCGACGATCATCGCCTACAACGCGGCGTTCGAGCGGCGGGTGCTCCGTGACCTTGCGGCGGCCTTTCCCGACCTTACCGCAAGGCTCGAAGCTATGGCCGAAGCCACGGTCGATCTGCTGCCCGTCGCCCGCAACCACTGGTATCACCGCGACCAGCGCGGCAGCTGGTCGATCAAGGCCGTGCTGCCAACCATCGCTGCCGATCTCGATTACGGCGCGCTTGAAGTAAAGTATGGGGGCGATGCGCAAACCGCGTGGCTCGAGGCTGCGGACCCGGCCTGTGACCCGCTGCGGCGCGAGGCGCTGGAAGAAGCGCTCAAGGCTTATTGCGCGCGCGATACCTGGGCGATGGTCGCCGTGGCGCGGGCTTTGGCAGGCACTGCAATGGCGTAACCAATCGATCTGCGGCTTCGGCCGTCAAGTGGATCAAGATCCCGCCATTTCCAGAACCCGTTTGACCATCGCCGATGGGTCGGCCTGAGCATTTCGCCAGTTGGCACGTCCCGGGTGAGTGAGGGTGCAGACGAAGATCCCATTTTGCGATCGATGGGCGACACTCGTCCAACCGCGCCGGTTGGTTTCCTTGAAGCAATCGCACTGCTCGTCCGCACCGAGACGTTCCCGAACCCACCACCCTGCTGTGCCACCAAGGCAAATGATGACCCGGCAACCAAGGTTCTCGATTACCGCCTCATGCACCGGCCAGCAGGCATCCAGTAACTCGCTCTTGTTTTCCTCGAGCTTGGCCTCGGTTGCACTGCGAATGAAGACGACGTTGCTCGCAGGCGTGAGGCGAAGGTCGATTTCCAGAGCTTCGGCAAGATGACGGATACGGGGCTGCATGCCATGTGCACCTGCAACCGTGCCACCCCAAACCTCGTCCACATATGACGAGTAAGGTTGAGCCTGCCTTTGCCAGTTCTCGAAATTGCGGCGGACGGTATTCTCCGGCTGCTTTTCTGGGCTTCCGCCCGGGTTCAGTCCAAGGATGTAAACCGGATGGTGCCCCTCGAATGCTGGCGGAGCGGAATAGAAGATCGCGCCCGATGCGTCGAGCACGTCCGCGGGCATCTGGAAAACAGCTTGGCTGACAGACTGCATTATACGACCCTTCTTGTTGAAACACCGCTTGTATTACTCAGAGGGGTGGCTGCGTGAAGCACAAATCGCTCGACCGATTATAGGAACGACCGTTTTTGTCGCAGCATGACCATATTCGAGGCGCATGAACCTTAAGCGCTTTCTCTCGCAGATCCCCGGTCCCCCTTCCTCCAAGCGTAGCTCCTTCGTGAGGTCGTCCGATGCGGCAGCCTTCGCCCAAGCATGGTGCACTGCCGTTGGCCAGTTGAATGGCGCGCAGCTGCGTGACCACGGTAAGCAGCTGTTCGACATATGGTTCGACTACATCTGCGGGCCGGAGCCTGTTGAGGAAGAGATTGCAACCTGGCACGACCTTGCTCCGTCCGGCTACGGGATGCTGCTGGGCGAACTGGTAGCGCGGTATCAGCCTAAGCAGCGAACGGCAGCTACACCTTTCGATCGTCGTATCGCTTGGCTTGCCGAGACGTTCGAACTCGATGTGAGAGAGCAGACAATTATCTACGCACTTGCTCGGTGCGCCATTCACGATGCCTGGCGAAAGCTGTTACATGCCTTGCCGGGCGAGGGAGCAAGGCCAACCGCGCTGAGGATTGCCTATCTGACTGGACTTCTCGCGGGCGAAATCGAAGATCGGCTTGGCGCTGGCGAGCGATTGTCACGGTGCGGGCTTATCGACAACGACAGGGACGGCGAGTTCGTAGGCACTCAGCTGTTGGAGCGCATCGCCAGGTCGAACTCGCCTCCATCACGGCTTGCGCGGCAACTGATGCCCTCGGCCCCGCGCTCCACCCTTCGTTGGCGCGACTTCGACCACATCGGTGCGCAGCGCGAAATCGCAAAAGCGCTTGTCGCAGCCGACGGCAAGGTTTCGATCCTCCTCTATGGTCCGCCGGGAACCGGAAAGACCGAATTCGCACGCTTACTTGCCGATTTAAG
>NZ_PNMA01000088.1 GCF_013823385.1 Hyphomonas sp. | reverse complement strand
TTCCCACAGCCGGTTACGTCCGCACGTCCACCCTTGAGGAAGCCCGTGCCGCCCTCGCCCGCTTTGAAGCGCCCTATGTGCTCAAGGCCGATGGCCTCGCCGCGGGCAAGGGCGTGGTGATCGCCGAGACGCGTACCGAGGCGGAAGACGCGCTCGCCGACATGTTCGGCGGGGCTTTCGGCGGCGCAGGTGCACAGGTGGTGATCGAGGAATTCATGGAAGGCGAGGAAGCGAGCTTCTTCGCCCTCACCGATGGCACCGCGATTGTCCCCTTCGGCTCGGCGCAGGATCACAAGCGCGTGGGCGATGGCGATACGGGCCCCAACACCGGCGGCATGGGCGCCTATTCCCCCGCTCCGGTGCTGACGAGCGAATTGCAGGCCCGCGTGATGGCCGAGATCATCGAACCCACGGTGCGGACGATGCGCGCGGAGGGCAAACCCTATCAGGGCGTGCTCTTCGCCGGGCTGATGCTTACGCCTGAGGGCCCCAAGCTGATCGAATACAACGCCCGCTTCGGCGATCCCGAATGCCAGGTGCTGATGATGCGGCTCCAGAGCGATCTGGTGCCGATCCTGCTCGCCTGCGCGCAAGGCACGCTGGAGGGCACCGAGATCGCCTTCCGCCCGGAGACCGCGCTTACCGTGGTGATGGCCGCGAAAGGCTACCCCGGCACCCCCGAGAAGGGCGGCGCCATCGCACTGAACGATGCCGAGGCCGAGGGCGCCAAGGTCTTCCACGCAGGCACCGCGCTGAAGGACGGCGCGCTGGTGGCGAACGGGGGCCGGGTGCTCGCCGTCACCGCGACTGGCGCGAGCGTCACCGAAGCGCAGGCCAAGGCCTATGCGGCGGTCGACAAGATCGCGTTCCCGAGCGGCTTCTGCCGCCGTGACATCGGCTGGCGGGAAGTGGCGCGGGAAGCCGAAGGCGAGCGCCCTCACGTGGCTTGAGTGCCAGTCGCGTCACGCCAGACAATTCCGACCGCTTTGCCGCGTGTTCGGAAAAAAGCCGCCGTTCGGGAAGCGACCCCATAACGGTCATTGCAACCCTCGTCTCTTTAGTGCTTTTCAAAGCCTAAGAAGCTCTGATAGCGTCGAAATCTCACAGGATTGGAGGCTTGGAATGCGCATTGCAGCGCTTTCGTTGTTAGCGTTGGTGAGCCAAGCCTGCGCTCCCATGGAGGATGTAAAGACTGTGCCGGTTTCACGAACCACCGTTAAGGTCGATCAACGGATCGAGCTTATGGGTGTCATACAGCTTCTGTCCGGCTATTTCCTCGTCTCCTATCTCGATTCCGGATACAAGCGCGACGCAGCGAGCTTCTTTGCAGCATGCTCCGACCATGCTGCGGTGACGAAATTTTCGAAGCTTTCTGCAGCCGGGTTCGACTTCAACAATGTCCCTGAAGCCTTCATCTCGCTTTCGGAGCCTCCGGAGCTGCAGCCTCGGTTCCCGTTGGGCGACAGCGTGATCGCCAGCGCTGGCGGTGCGGAGAGCCTTGGCGATTTCTGGGCCTCCGCCCGTGATTTCGCGCAGGACTGTCGGTTCGAGGAATTCTATGCCTCCCATCAGTCGGAATACGAGCGCATGGTCGCACAGTCTCGTCCGACGGTGGTGGCTTCAACGAGTTCCTTGGTCGCCTACTTGGGGACACCGCTCGGCTCGACACAAGTTATTCTGGGACCGCTTCTCCACGATGGCGGCTTTGCCTCGCGGATCGACAACGAGGGAGGGCAGGCGGCTGCATTTGCTTTTATCGGGCCGAACGCGATCACGGCAGGTTCCGTTGATTTCGGAGATGCAGCACGGCTTCAGCCCCTAGTGGCCCACGAGTTTGCCCATACCGTAATCAACCCGCTGACGGCGAGCCATGCCTCACGTGTCGCCGCAACGGCGGAGAACTTCGGGCCGCTTCGCGATGCAATGCGCCGTGAAGGCTATTCCAGTTGGGACCAGGTCATCAATGAGAGCATAATCAGGGCGATTACATCGCGGCTCACGGCCGCCGATCGGGGAGAAGAGGCTGCGAATGCCGAGGTCGCCGAGGAGGTGAAGCGCGGCTTCGTCTATGTTCCCGCGCTCGTGGACGAACTCCGGCGATACGAGAAGAACCGCAGTGCTAACGCGGACATCGCAGATATCTACCCCAGCCTCTTAGGTGTTTTCAGGCTGTCATCAGCAGAGCTTTTATCTTCGTTAGATGTCAGCAGCAGGTAAAGAGCTGAAAAGCCGCCATTCCGGAATCCACCCACTTCCAGTCATTCGCGCAAGCGGTGCGAATGCCCGAAAGCGGACATGGCGGGGATGATGCACCCTTGAGCTGACGACAACGCGCGCCCCATCCGTTGCAATTCCATGACGCATCGCTAGGCGGGCTGTGTCTGCGCCAACGGGGGATTCGCACTTCCATGAAGATCATGTCCGGCAATTCGAACCTGCCGCTCGCCCGCGCGATTGCGGCCTATCTCGAAATCCCGCTGACCGATGCCAGCGTGCGGCGTTTCGCCGACGAGGAGGTGTTCGTCGAGATCCACGAGAATGTGCGCGGGGAGGACGTGTTCGTCGTCCAACCGACCAATTTCCCGGCGAACGACAACCTCATGGAACTGCTGATCTGCATCGACGCGCTGCGCCGCGCCTCGGCCAAGCGGATCACCGCAGTGGTGCCCTATTTCGGCTATGCGCGGCAGGATCGCAAGCCGGGCCCGCGCACGCCGATCTCGGCCAAGCTGGTGGCGAACCTGATTACCGAGGCGGGGGCTGACCGGATGCTGGCGGTGGATCTCCACGCCGGGCAGATCCAGGGCTTCTTCGATATCCCGACCGACAACCTCTATGCCGCGCCCGTGATGGCCGCCGACATTCAGGCGCGGTATGGCGATCAGCAGCTGATGGTGGTCTCGCCCGACGTCGGCGGCGTGGTGCGTGCCCGCGCGCTGGCCAAGCGGCTCGACAACGCCCCGCTCGCGATCGTCGACAAGCGCCGCGACCGTCCGGGCGAAAGCGAAGTCATGAACATCATCGGCGACGTTGCGGGGCGGCACTGCATACTGATCGACGACATCGTCGATTCGGGCGGCACGCTGTGCAACGCGGCCGAGGCGCTGCTCGAGGGCGGGGCCAAGTCGGTCGCGGCCTATATCACCCACGGCGTGCTGTCGGGCGGCGCGGTGGCGCGGATCAACGGGTCGAGCCTCAAGGAGCTGGTGATCACCGATTCGATCCGCCCGACCGAGGCCGCCGAAGCCTCCGACCGCATCCGCATCCTCCCCATCGCCCCGCTGGTGGGCGAGGCAATCCGGCGGATTGCGGATGAAAGCTCGGTCAGCTCGCTGTTCGATTGATGTTTGACCCTGCCGAGGTGCGAGGGCTGCTGATTGAAGCCGCCCGCGCGCGGCAGGTCTTCACCTACGGCGCGCTGCTCGGCATTCTCGGCCACACCTTTACCCGCCCGCTGATGCGGCA
>NZ_PNMA01000087.1 GCF_013823385.1 Hyphomonas sp. | reverse complement strand
TCGCGCACCGCGTTCTCGGGGTTCGGCTCGCCCGGTGACAGCCCGATGCCATATTCGGAAAGCTGACGCAGCGCCCGCGTCGGCGCGAAGTCGAACACGAAACAAACGGGCTTGAGAATGTCCTCGCGGGCAGGATCGTCGCCGTCCGGGTTCTTGATCGACCATGGCGACTGCACCCGGAACGCCGCCTGGAAATAGGTTTCGGGCGATTTGAGATTGCGCAGCATCAGGATTGACGACCATTGCGGCACGGTCACCCCTGTCGTCAGCTTGCCGCAGGACAGCGTGATGGTCTTGCTTTCAAAGCCGCTGCCGATCGCCTTGCGCACCGGCGGCAGCGCCTCAAGCCCGATCCCGGCTCCAGTCCCGGCTGCGACGATAACCTCATAATCGTGCCAAAAGACGTTCTGCCGTTCTTCAAGCAAATTGGCCATTGCCTGGCAGGCCGCGACATTGGGCAAGAACCAGAAGGCGTGATTGAGATACGGCAGCAGGCGGGTATCGGAGTAGGGCCAAGGCGGACGGACGCCGGATTTGAGGCTCTCAAGCGAGCGGGGCGCGTCCGGTGCATTGCGGATGACGTTCAACCACTTCTGCACCTCGTCCTTGTGTTTGAAGGTCGCCAGCACGCCGGTGCCGGTTGCCGCGAAAAACTCGTTCAGATCGAACTCGTCGAACTGGCCGCCGCTGGCGATGGTGGTGACCTCGTCGGGCACCTTGTAGGTCAGCAACCGCATCTGAGGCAGCGCGGCATAAGGATTGCGCTCACCGGGATGGGCGGCGTCCCATTCCGCGCGCGCGCGCTGTTCGTCGGTGTAGGTCCAGTTGAAAATCTGCTCCTCGATGAACTCACCGGTGGCGAGCGCCTTGAACGGTGTGCCAGACAGATAGAGATAAGCGCGCGTCGTGATCGGCAGAAACTCGGCTTCGGCTTCGGACAGCTCACCAAGGTCTTCGTTCACCACCTCCAGCGCGCCCGCATATTCTTGGCTAACCTCGGCCTTGGCGACCGCTGCCTCTTCGCCCTCGAACAGCTCCTTCGCCGTGTCGCGCCAGGCACCGAAATGATACTCATCGAACACGACCAAATCCCAGTTGATCGTGTGAATCCATTCGTTGCGCGGCTTGATGTTGCCGGTCGCGTCCTTGCCCAGCAAATCCTGAAACGAGCCGAAATAGACGAGCGGCGTATCCTTCGGGACGCTGCGCGGGTCGCCGCTGTGCCCGCGGGACAGATATTGCCAGCCATCGAAATCTCGATGATTCTCAAGGTCGGCCGCCCAGGCATCTTCAACCGCTGGCTTGAACGTGACGACCAGCACGCGCTTGGCGGCCAATTTCCTGGCAAGCTGATAGCTGGTGAAGGTTTTGCCGAACCGCATCTTGGCGTTCCATAGGAAGCGCGGCACGGCCTTTGCGTCCTGCTCCCAGCGCGATCGATAATAGGCATAGGTCTGTTCGACCGCCTGGGCCTGTTCGGCGCGCATCGGAAAGCTGTCGTGGTGCGTCCCGGTAAAGCGCAGCCCGCTTTTCAGCTCGGCAATCGCGGTTTTCACATCGGCGGGCGAACAGCGCATCCATTCGCGTGACGCACCGATCACGACATTCTCGAAACCCTTTTGGATCAGGCGCTGGCGCACATCGCCATCGCGAAACCCGCTGCCATCCTCCCGCTCGGCGAAGTCATTCAGGTGCAGCGTATAGGCCTGTTGCATCTGCCCCTGGCTTTGGCGGATGCGGTCGTTGACGTCCTCCTGCGTGGTCTGCCCGACCTTGATCAGCCCCGCATAGGCCGCAGGCGGATCATTCGGCGTCCACGCATAGATGCGCAGCCGGGCTTCCGGCTTTGGAGTCAGTATGTCGTCGATGGTGGGCTTGTTCATTTTCGCTGCGACTGTCAGCTTATGCCAAGGCGGAGGCCGTGATCCTCAACGAATGCCCACCACAGCTTCTTTGAGTTGACGCGAAAGCGGTAATTTTGCCCTTGATAGGCCTTGAGCGAGTTTTCCACGTGATAGCCTTCCACCGCGAGTGAAATGGCCATGCCGGGGTCGTTGAAGTAAACGCGCAACTCCGCGCCCCATTTGTTGGGCTGATTTTGATAATGAACCGGATTGCCTGTCGTTACGGCTTGACCCGTCGCCGCTTGGTATCGCTGCTCAAATTTCGCCTGGGCGCGAGGAGCGACCTCTGCCTCAAGCAATAAGCCATGCGCTCCCTGGACTGCATAATTGGACATCATTCACCCCCCAATTCGGACGACCAGCTTCAAGCGAAGGGTCTTATCTTCAAATCAATAAAGCTAATCTCTTCATCAGTGAGACCAAAACGAAGAGCGAGCGCACTGTCAGTCCACGTTTCGTTCATGTCGAGCACGGGAACAAAGTCATAAGCCGACTTGGTTAAATGATGCGAATACATGAACTGGGAAACGAGAAACCGGAAGAACTTTGTTTTCATGTATTCGATAAGATTTCTAGCGTGCTCCTCTGATTCGTACGCTCCAATAACGAGGTACGTCTCAGTGCATATCATACCTGGTGGCATCACATCGATTTTCGAAAAGACCTTCCTTCGTCCGTCTTTTCCGGGGTTTCCGGCGTGATCGTAGGCAACGTAAGAGGTAATGACCTTCCACTTATCAATTATGTCGACACCGACGGTGATTTGGTCACGCTCATATGGCCCCTCGCCCTTTTCCCATCGAAGAACCAAATCTCCACTTTTCAATGGCCGGGCATTTGTCGGTAAGCCAAACGGCTTTCTGCTCGAAACTTGCTCGCTCATCATGCTTTGCGAGGCAGCAAGGACCTTCCGAATGATTGGAACGGCACCGCTGTGTCGAACAAAAGTTGAAAACTCATTCAACCGGCGCTCTGTTTCGCTTTCTAAGGAGTCTCCTACGATATTAGTGACGGTGCATGGACCACGCTCGTCTCGATCCCAGAGAAAAAAACAAACTCCTCCAGCTAAATCTACACCGGGGAAAGCATCCGTCGCATTCTCAAAATCGACCAACTTTCGAAGTCGATCGTCACTAAGCATCTCTGCCCGAAAATCGCCCAATCCCTTGCCGCCACCAAACCAGCGTGAAGGCACAACCATTGAGAGAAATCGTGGTTCGAGCTGTTTTGCCTGAGCTATGAACTTTTGATATATTGGCGAAGCACTTACACCGTGCCCCCCATCATTAAGTTGATAGGGCGGATTTCCGATTATTACGTCAAAATGCATTTTACCTCCGAACAGCTGGCCCACGCGCGTCTTGATATCATTCGCATGAATGAATGCGTAGGCATGGCTTTCTTGCTCATCGCCTCGATCAAATGCGCTTTCGTTTGCGCCACAAAACTTACATCGGCCACCGGCCCAAGAATGCTCCACTCGGTCAAACCAGACATTCCCGTCATCATCGTCAAAGCTCTTGGCCACTGAATGCGGGCCGGTTGCGTGTTTCGAGCAATACA
>NZ_PNMA01000086.1 GCF_013823385.1 Hyphomonas sp. | reverse complement strand
GGTAAGCGTCCGGCCGATGCCGTGGTAGGCAACCGACAGCTTTCGGCGTGTGTCCTCGGCCTGCCTTATGACCGATTGTGGGTGGGAAGCGGACTGTCTGGTTTTGGTGCTGTGCAGCTCAAAGCGGGAGCCAAGAGAAGCGTTGCCGCAATTCCTCGGTAGCGTTCTCTCGAAACCATTCGCCGTGTGAAATGACTGCCGCGTCAGGCTTAAAGGCGAGCAAATCAGCAATCGCCGTTGCACCAAGATTTTTGTCTTTCATCGACCAACGATAGAGCAGCGGCGTTCGTCCGCGCGGATAGGTCACGCCCTCAATGCGAGCTACGAGTCGACCCAGCACAGTTTGATGCTCTGCGCGAATGTTTACGATCAGGTCAGTAAGGATCGCTGTTGAAGATGGGCGATGGTAGAAAATGAACTCATCAAACGCGCGACTACCGGCGAACAACATTTGTTCAATCTCACCCGGCCAAGCCGAAGCAGTCTCATGGCCCAAAGCTCGCCCGAAGTTCAGATCAGATCGCTTCGATGCAAGACCAGGTGCCGCGAGAAGCTCGGCTTCCGAGAAGTGACGCTGCCATTCGCCAAGAAAAAGATGATGATAGATATTCGGAGCGATTATGAAACGCACCGTGCCAAGCTCCGAAATCTCAGCTGCAAGAGCCTCATTGAATTCCACCGGAGAATGAAACCAAATCGACCCATCGCTCAATCTGACCACGGTGGCGCGCGTGGTTATTCGCATCATCAGAAACTTGATCGATGGTCCCTCTGCGATCCATATATCGCTTCCGATCTTCTCGAGCGTTGACATGCTCATACGCTGTCAAAAGGCCTTCAAGTGGGCAAGCCTTATTTAGTCAGCTCTTGGGAACTCGCCATGAATGCGAAAATGTCCGCGATGGGGTCGCTTGCTGAATGTCGGCTTCTGGCGGAAAATCGCAGATAGCTGCCATCGGCGCAATGGGTCCTCACGCAACGTCGGGGTCACTGGAACGAGCCGCCTTCCACGCCCATGGCAGGAGCTCGTCGAGGCGGTTGATGGGATGGCCTTTGCCGATGCGGTCGAGGACGTCGGTCAGCCAGACCTGCGGGTTCACGCCGTTGAGCTTGGCGGTCTCGAGCAGCGAATACATCGCGGCCGCCCGCTCGCCGCCGCAATCCGCACCGGCGAACAGCCAGTTCTTGCGCCCGACCGCGATGCCGCGCAGCGCGTTCTCGGCAAGGTTGTTGTCGATCTCGAGCCGTCCGTCCTGGGTGTAGGCGAGCAGCGCGGGCTTCAGCTTGACGGCATAGCGCAGCGCCTCGGCAAGCGGTGAGCGCGCCGATGCCTGGCCGAGCACGCTGTCTGCCCATGCGAAGAAATCGAGGGCAATGAGCTGTGATGCCGATCGCTGGCGCAGACGCTCCATGGGAGGCTCACCCCCAACCAACCGTTCGATCTCGTAGAGTTGCGCAATCATGGCGAGCCCCTTGCGCGCGGCAGAGCCGCGGTCAGCAACAAGCACGTCATGCAGCTTGCGCCTCGCATGCGCCCAGCAGGCGACGGGCGTGATTGGGCCGGGCTCGCGGCCTGAGTCATAGAGGGCGTTGAACCCCGCATAGGCATCGGCCTGCAGAAAGCCTGCAAAGGCCGCAAGATGCTCGCGCGGTCGCTCGCCCTTGCGATCGGGGCTATAGCGGAACAGGGCTGCGGGCTTGTCGCTGGGGCTCCATCGACGGTTATCGCGCAGATAGACCCATAATCGCCCGGTCGATGTCTTGCCCGTTCCGGGAGCCAGCACCGGGACGGGCGTGTCGTCGGAGTGGAGCTTCGGGCTCGCCATGACGTGTGAGCAAAGCCGCTCGACCAGTGGATCGAGCAGCCAGCTGACCTGACCGAGCCAGTCAGCCATCGTCGAGCGGGGAAGTTCGACGCCCTCGCGCGCATAGATCTGCGACTGGCGGTATAACGGCAGGTGATCGGCGAACTTGGCAACGATTATGTGCGCCAGCAGCCCGGGACCGGCACGGCCGCGCGGGATCGGCAGAGCGGGTGCTGGTGCTTGGGCGATGGTATCGCAGCACTTGCAGGCGACTTTGGGACGGACATGGCGCACCACGCGGAAGCTTGCGGGCACGTATTCCAGCACTTCGGTGACGTCCTCACCTAGAACGCTCGCCTTACCGCCGCACGCCGCGCAGCGATCCGCGCCGGGCGCCGGATGCGTGATCACATCGCGCGGCAGATGATCGGGCAGCGGCGCGCGCTTGGGTTTGCGCCTGGGCTTCGGCTCTTCAGTCTCGTCCTGATCGACCTGCCCGCGCACGACGCACTCGGCATGGGCCTGCCGGGCTTCAAGATCCTCGAGCGTCAGCTCAAGCTGGTCGGCAAGCTGCGTCATGCGCTCGGACGACTGGCCGAACTTCATCCGCCGTAGCTTGGCAAGCTGGGCTTTGAGCTTCTCGATCTGAAGCGTCGTCAGCTTGATCGCGTTGCGCGCGGCACCGAGTTCGTCGCGCGTTGCATCGTGTGCTTTGCGCTCGTCAGCAAGCGCCTGTTCCGAAGCGGAAAGGCGCTCCTTCATTGCCTCGGCAAAGGCCCGAAGTTCGTCCGGATCGGAGGGTAAATCAAGGTCGGCGGGAGACACGAACAGCGGATAACATGATGGGCGATCTTGACCAAGCCGAAGGCAGGAAAACCGCGCCCGATTCGTTAGATATGCACAGGCCGTTTGGGCGGCTTTGGCGCCACCGTCCGCCGCCAATCCATAGCCTCCAGAAGCAGCGAAAACTGCGCCGGTGTCAGCACCACACCCCCATCGACCAGCGGCGGCCACACGAAGCGATGGCGCTCGAGCCGCTTGGCGAAAAGGCACAGGCCGGTGCCGTCCCAGATTAGCGCCTTGAGGTAGTTGCCGCGCTTGCTGCGGAACAGGAAAACGTGCCCACTGTAAGGGTCGAGCCTGAAGACTTCGCTGGCAAGCGCGCTCAGGCCCGCAAAGCCCTTGCGCATATCGACCGGCTTGCTGGCGAGATAGACCTTGGTGCCCGGCGGCAGGCTCAGCAAGGCACGGCCTTCAACGCGCGCAGAACCCGGGCGAGCGCCTTCTCGTTGACGAAGCTGTCGACGGTCAAGCGCGCGCCGTTGGCGAGCTCGATGGCAATCGTGCCTGCTCGTGGCGGCTCGGTCGGCGGAGAAGCCGCTACACCGGCCACCAAAGGGCCGACCGACGGCTCTGGCCCCTCAGGGATGATCGCGGGAGCCGAAGTGTCCGCTGTGGCCTCGACGAACTGGCCGCATGGGATAAACTCTAGCGCCTTCCTTGCAATCGCTTCAGCCTCGCACCGGTTGGCACGCCAGTTGTAGATTAAACTCTTGGCGATGCCATGCCTGCGCGCGACCGACGTGACCGTGACATCGGGCCGCAAGCTCTCCGCGACGATCGCGGCCTTCTCCGCATCAGAATAGCGCCGCCGCCGCTCCGTCCGCACGATCACGCCACCACCGTCGATCACAAGACCTCCTTCTGGAGTCCAGAAAGAGCTCCCTTCAGGAACCGTCCTTCATTGCTCAGCGGCAACCCCGCAACTCGTGGTTGGCCGGACGCTTA
>NZ_PNMA01000085.1 GCF_013823385.1 Hyphomonas sp. | reverse complement strand
GTCATTCATCAGCCGCTCGGCCTCGATCCGCACCGCGCCGTAATCCACCTTGCCGGTGCCCAGCACGGGAATTGCGTCTACACGGAACACCCGGCGCGGCACGGAAATCTCCGGAACGCCATGGTTCTGCGCCCAGGCGAGGATCGGGTCGCGGGTTGCCCCCGGCGCATCGGTCAGCAGGATCACCTGCTCGCCCTTCTTCGGGTCGGGCAGGGTCACGGCGGCGTGCATATTGTCAGGCCACACGGCCGCCGCGCAATTCTCCACCACCGCCAGCGACACCATCTCTCCGCCGATCTTGGCAAACCGCTTCACCCGGCCAAGGATGCGGATGAACCCGTCCTCGTCGATGTTGACGATATCGCCGGTATCATGCCAGCCATCGATCAGCCGCTCGATCACGCCGGGATTGGACGCGCGCACATAGCCCATCATCACGTTCGGTCCCTTAATGTGCAGGCGCCCGCCATCGGGAATGCCCTCCACCGGCACCAGCCGCGCCTCAATGTCCGCCATCAGCACGCCCACCGTACCCGGACGGTTATCTTCCCATTTGTTCGCCGCTGCCACGGGCGAGCTTTCGGTCACCCCATAGCCTTCCAGGATCTCGATATTGAACTTGCGCCGCACATAGGCCCGCGTCTCGTCCTTCACGCGCTCGGCCCCGCATACGGCGAGACGGATGGAGTCCATGTCCCCGTCACTCGCGGTGCGGGCATATTGCGAAATGAAGGTGTCGGTCGCCAAGAGGATCGTCGCCTTGCTCTCCTTGATGCGCCGCACGATTTCCTTCGGCTGCAGCGGGGAGGGGTGGAACAGCACCTTGATCCCCGCCACCAGCGGCAACACTGCGCCCACCGTCAGGCCAAAGCAGTGGAATGTCGGCAGCGGGTTGAACAATACATCCGTATCCGGACCAAGCCCGATATGCGCGCGCACCTGCTCGACATTCGCCATCACATTCTCATGGCTCAGCACCACGCCCTTGGGCTCGCCCTCGGTGCCGGAGGTGAAGAGGATCACGCCAGGTTTCTTGTGGCTCGGCCCCGCCGCCACCAGCCCCGGCAGCAGCATCCCGGCCACCGCCGACAGCTTGTTGCCCAGCGACAAATTCTCCCGCACATCCTCCAGATAGACAATCTCCGCCACCTTGGAGAGATCGGCCACCAGCGCGTCGAGCCCGCCCAGCTCCACGAATTTGTGCGCCGTCACGATGCGCGACACTTTCGCCGCCTTCAGCGCCGCCTTGAGGTTCTTCGCCCCGGCGGTGAAATTCAGCATCGCGGGCACGCGGCCATAGGCCGACAGGGCATAGAAGGCGATCACCGATCCGGCGCCCGAGGGCAGCATGATGGCCACCGCGTCGCCCTTCTTGGTGCCTTTCTTCAGGGCCGAGCCGAGGGCAAAGGCGCCCTTGATGATGTCCTTATAGGTCAGCTCCCGCTCGTCCCCATCGACGAGGATCACCTTGTTCCCGCCAAACTCGCGCGAGGCGCGAAGAAGCGCGGAGAATACGTCAGTCCGGGTGCGCTGCGGCCTGTAGTCAAGCGGTGCGGGCACCAGAGGCTGGATGGATTGCTGCATAGGTTTCCGCCCTGAATCGTTCCGGTCTTTGCCGATTTGTGTAATATTCTGTCATGTTGCGTCATATCTGCAACAGTTATTGCCAGTGTCCAGCCGCCGGTGCATGGGTCGTCTGCACAGGGTTCCGCTTGATGGAATCGCGCAGAAGGGCCATTTTCCGGCCATGGCCAACCTCATCGACACGAAGTCCGGCGCCCCGCGCCCTCGCCACCCCGAAAAACAGGCCCGGCCCGATACGCCCGTGCTGCGCAAGCCGGACTGGATCCGGGTCAAGGCGCCCACCTCGGAGGGCTATGCCGAGACGCGCAATATCGTGAAGTCGAAGGGCCTCGTCACCGTCTGTGAAGAGGCTGGCTGCCCCAATATCGGCGAGTGCTGGGACAAGAAGCACGCCACGATGATGATCCTGGGAGAGGTCTGCACCCGCGCCTGCTCCTTCTGCAATGTCGCCACCGGCAAGCCAAAGCCCGGCGTGGACGCGGACGAGCCCCGCCGCGTGGCCGAGGCCGTCGCCGAGATGGGCCTCTCCCATGTCGTCATCACCTCGGTGGACCGGGACGATCTGGAAGACGGCGGCGCGATGCACTTCGTCAACACGATCAACGCCATCCGCGCGGCCGCCCCGAACACGACGATCGAAATCCTCACGCCGGATTTCCTGCGCAAGGATGGCTGGGAAAGCCGCGTCATTGATGCCAGGCCCGATGTGTTCAACCACAACCTCGAAACCGTGCCGCGCCTCTATCTCTCCATCCGCCCCGGCGCGCGCTATTTCCATTCCCTCCGCCTGCTGCAGAAGGTGAAGGACCGCGATCCTTCCCAGTTCACCAAGTCCGGCCTGATGGTCGGCCTCGGCGAGACGAAGGAAGAAGTGATGCAGGTGATGGACGACATGCGCTCGGCCGGCGTCGATTTCATCACCATCGGCCAGTATCTTCAGCCTACGCGCAAACATGCCGCGATTGACCGTTTCGTGCCGCCGGAAGAATTCAAGGCGTATGAAGAGATCGCCCGCGCCAAGGGCTTCCTGATGGTCTCGGCGAGCCCGCTGACGCGCTCCAGCCACCATGCGGGGGAAGACTTCGCCCAGCTGCGCGCCGCGCGCGAAGCCCATCTCGCCGCCCGCAAGGCATAAGGCATGCCGCGTTTCACCAAGACGATGCGCGTGCCCTATGGGCCGGCCCAGTGCTTTGCGCTGGTGGCTGATATTGCCCGCTATCCGGACTTCATAAAATGGATCACCGCCCTGCGCGTGTCAGACGTGCGCGAAGCCGGCCCCGGCGTGCAGGAATGCCTCGGTGAAGTCGTCGTCGGCTTCAAGGGGTTCACGGAGCGCTTCACCACCCGCGTCGTCGCCGACGAGCCCGCCGCCCGCGTCACCGCTTCCCTCGTGCGCGGCCCGTTCCGCAAACTCTTCGCCGAATGGCGCATCACCGAAAGCGTCGCGGGCGCCTCGGACGTTTCCCTCGAAATCAATTACGAATTCCGCAACCCCGTCATCGCCTTCCTCGCCGCCGCCAATCACGATCTGGCGGTCGACCGCATCCTCACCGCCTTCCTCGCCGAAGCCCAGCGCCGCTATTCCGCGCCGCTGAGCTGACTTTATCTCCCGCAAGCCACCCCACCCCATCCCTCCCCGCGGGGCGGGGAGGGGGCAGGTTCCGCCACCGGAATACTTTCCTCTCCCCCCAGAGCAACGCGCCCCCTCCCCATGAAATGGGGAGGGTGGGGGTGGGGCCCCTCTCAGCGATCCCCCGCCTATCCAACAAATTCTCCCCCAAGCTCAACCAAAATCCCCAATCCCCTCAACCCCTTACAAAAAATCCCCCCAAACCTTGTCCACCCCCTCCCGCGCCCGGCGTATTCTGGGCGCATGTTCAGTCTCGCCCGCCTCAGAAAGGAACCCGCGCTCGCGCAATATTTTGCGTTCGTGCACCCGTTCTTCTGGCCGGTGCTGATCTGGCAGCTCGGGCGCGCCGTGGCGCAAGTCCGCGCCGCCGGGCGCTGCGGGGCCATGATCCGCGTCATGTGGTGGGG
>NZ_PNMA01000084.1 GCF_013823385.1 Hyphomonas sp. | reverse complement strand
TGATCGCTTGTAGCCGCCGATGGGCGCGTCGCTCATCGTGCCTGTTCCGCCATTGAGCGAGACGCTGCCGGCTCTGATTTGCAGAGCCATTTCATAGCCCTTTGCGGCATCGGCCGTCTGGATTGCGCCGTTCAGGCCATAACGGGAATCATTGGCGATACGGATCGCCTCCTCATCCGTTGAAAAGCCGATGATGCAGCCGACCGGCCCGAAAATTTCTTCCTGCGCGATCACCATGTCGTTGGTCACATCGTCGAATACGGTCACTTCAGTGAAAAAGCCCTTGTCGAGCCCCGCGGGGCGACCGCCACCGCAGACCAGCCGCGCACCGGCAGAGCAGCCCAGTTCGATGAAATGTTCCACCTTGCTGCGCTGGCTCTCGCGGATCAGCGGTCCCATGCCGATGGCCGGGTCTGCCGGATTGCCGATGGCGATCTTTCCGGCGACGGCAGCAGCCGTTGCGGCAAAGGCTGGGCGCAGGTTTTCGTGAACAAGGAACCGGGTGGGAATGGCGCAGCCTTGCCCGGCATTGATGGAAATGACCGTGGCAGCCATGGCCGCCGCGCTCTGAACATCGGCATCTTCGCGAACGATAAGTGCCGACTTCCCGCCCAGTTCCAGGTGAACTTTCTTCAGCGTGGGCGCGGCCTGCGCCATGATCTGCGCGCCAACGCCTTCGGAACCGGTGAAGGTCACCATGTCCACCCGTTCATCGGTGCACAGCAGTTGCCCTTCGTCGATGCCGCCGGTGACGATGTTCAGCACGCCTGCGGGCAGGCCGATTTCTTCGGCCACCTGTGCGAACAGCAGAGCGGAAAACGGTGTGAAGGGCGATGGTTTGAGCACCAAGGTGCACCCCGCCAGCAGGGCGGGGCCGATCTTCGCCAGGTTCAGCAGGAAGGGGAAGTTGTATCCGGTGATTGCCGAGACCACGCCCAGTGGTTCTCGCACCACCGTGGTGCCACCGATGGACCGCGGGCCACCCGGGGCAAAGGGGTTGGGGGTGATATCGATCGGCAGGCGTTCGGACTGTTCCCGCCGTGCATGGCCGATGGCCGTTTCCAGCAGGCGCAGCGGGTTGTCGACCTGCATCAGGTGGGTGATGCAGGCCGCACAGCCCACTTCGGCCACGATTAGTTGCGCAATCTGGGCATGCTTTGCCCGCAGGGCGCGCGCCATCTTTTCGACCATGTCAGCCCGCTCACCCCTGGACATACGCGGCCAGGGGCCGTGGTCAAAGGCTTCGCGCGCCGCTGCAATCGCGGCATCGACCTGCTGTGCAGAGGCAACCGGTGCGGCAGCGATCACCTCTTCTGTGGCCGGATTGACGACCGGTTCGGTGCCTGCCTGCGGATCGTGCCATGCACCATCGTAATAGACCTGGCTGATGTCGGTAAAAGGTATTGTCATGCTGCCTGTTCCTTGCCGAGGATCATTTCCGCAGCGTTCATGGCGATGGCCATCGCCGGTGCATTGGTGTTGCCCGAAACCAGTGCAGGCATGATCGATGTGTCGCAAACGCGCAGGCCGCTCACACCGCGCACACGCAGCTGCGGATCGAGCACGCTATCGGTCTCTGCGCCCATTGCAGCGGTGCCTGCGATATGGAACGAGGTGCCGCCCAGCCGGAGCAGGTTGGCGAGAATATCCTCATCCGTTTTCACGACAGCAGCGGTCCCCACTTCCTTTACAACCCAAGGTGCGAGCGCCCCTTGTTGGCCGAACCGGCGGATCCACTTGAACAGGGCCAGTGCCCGCTCGCGGTCCACTTGCTCGGCGAAGTGGTTTGCATCGATCTGCGGTGCGGTTGCAGGATCGCTCGATTGAATGTGGGTGGAGCCGCGACTTTCAGGCCGCGTAAAATAGCCGAGCAGGCGCATGCCGGGAAACGAATCCAGCACAACCTTGCCTTTGGCGCCCTGCTTCATCGTCACCAGCATGGAGCCGATCTGCGCGTCGGGGCGATCCAGCCCGGGTTCGGTCTTGATGAAGCCGCCCACTTCGTGCGCCGCATCGGTCATCGCGCCGCGCCGGAACAGGAAATAGCGCAAGATCGATGCGATTAGCGCTGGCCCACTGAGTTTCTGGTTGGAACTGTGGCCGCGAATACGCCAGTCGACCGCGACAAAGCGGTGTTCGCGCAGGTTCTCGCCAACGTTCGGGCTGTGCGCGACCAGCGGTATGCCAAGCGCCTTCAGGCGAGCCGCATCGCCAATTCCCGAAAGCTCAAGCAGCTTGGGGGATTCAACAGCGCCCGCGCACAGGATGATCTCGCCGCGACAGGCGATTTGCTGGCCATCCAGAACCACGCCTGCAGCCCGGCTCCCATCGAAGACGACCTTTGCCACGGCGCCGCCGGTGATGATCTTGAGGTTCGCGCGCGCGCGCGCCGGATCGAGGAAGGCCCGCGCGGCGGAAAAGCGCTGTCCCTTCCAAGTGGTCGTGGTCTGGTAGCCCATGCCCTGATCGGTCACCACGTCCACCGCGTTGATATCTGCCACAGTCGGCACGCCCATTTGCGCGCCCGCTTGCAACATCGCCTGGGTGACCGGATTGCCGTCTGCAAACACCGAAATGCGCAAAGGGCCGCCGGTGCCGCGCCATTCCGCAGCGCCTAGTGAATGGTCTTCCAAGGCCACGAAATGGCGTCCCATGCGATCCCAGCCCCAGCCTGTGCAGCCGGCCTTTTCCCAATCGTCGTAATCCTGCGGCGCGCCGCGCATGTAAACCATGCCGTTGACCGAGCTTGACCCGCCAACCGTGCGCCCCTTGAGCCACATCTCTTCCGGCTGGTTACCCGCCGGTTTGACGTTGTAGGCAAAGACATGCGGATTGGCAGGGTCGAGCAATTTTCCCACGCCGCGCGGCATGCGGATCAGCGGGCTCTTGTCGTCAGGCCCGCTTTCTATCAGCAGCACTTTGGTCGCTGGGTCGGAGCTCAGCCGGTTGGCCAGCACGCAGTCAGACGAACCGGCGCCCACGATGATGAAATCGAATGTGTTATCCGTAGCCATCGCTTCAGCGCAGCTTCGGCAACTTGTAGTATGGCTCCAGATGTTCAGACGGTTCCATATCCGCTCCCTTCCATGAACCGATATGTCGCCGCTCATGACCCCCGTCTGTCCTACCCAGTGACAGGTTCAGCGATTTTTCCAGTGCCTAGCTTGCATGGCGAAAACACCGTCGCAAATGGCTGCAAAAGAGGGCGAGCGCATGGGAGATCCAACACCGCAGGAACTGGTCGGCGAAGCCGGTCTGGATGCAGACATGGCCGCAGGCGTCCTTCCCGGGCTGACTGCGGCGATGGATGCGCTGGCGCAGGAAAGCGGGCTCTCGCAGGCGGGGCGCGAGCGGGCGCTGGCGCAGTTCCGCGATAACCTGTCGCGCCTTTCCGCTATAGCGGCGGACCGCAAGGCGCATCAGGAGATCGCCGACGTCGTCATCGAGCGGCCCGTGTTTATCATTGGTCTGCCGCGCTGCGGCACTTCGATCCTGCACGCGCTGATCGGTGCCGATCAGCAAATCCGCACGCCCCTGCAATGGGAGGTTGCCGCGCCATCGCCGCCGCCAGAGGCCGCGACATTCGATACCGATCCGCGTGCCGACGGCTTCGATGCCTATGTACGCGAAAATTTCACTGGGCCTT
>NZ_PNMA01000083.1 GCF_013823385.1 Hyphomonas sp. | reverse complement strand
GCGGGAAATACCCGACTGGCCCGATTTCACCACCACGCGCGGATCGGAAGCGAAATGGGCAAGCGCAGGATCATCGAGGATCGCATTGTCCTGCGCGATGATGACGACCCGCCCAACGTAACGGGATTGCAGCAACGCATCGAGCACCCAGCCGATCATCGGCCTGCCGTTGATCGGAATCAGCGCCTTGGTAGAACGCCTGAAGCCGCGTGCCAGCGGATCGACACCAGGGCGCTGCCCCGCAAGAAGCGCCACCGACCAATATCGAGGCGAACGACCAACCATATTCACGAACCCTTCCCGTGAAGCATTACGGGGGATACGATACCGTGCCCACTAATGCTTTGGATTTTGATGAGATTTTGCCTACTCGCCGAAGCTGACAGCAACCTGACGGAGCGATCGTTCAGCTGAAGTCGAGGATCAGCGCGCTGTTCTCAGGATCGGTGCGGATCGCGCCGCGGTGCACCTGCATGATGCGGTCGACGATCGCGAGGCCCAAGCCGGCGCCATCCGGGCTGGCATAGTCGGCGCGTCGGTTGCGCTGGATCAGCTGGGTGAGCTGATCCAGCGACAGACCAGGTCCACCGTCGATCACGCGAATGGCAGGAGTGCCGTCCAGCACCACGTGAACGGTGCCGCCATTCGGCGTAACCCGCACAGCATTGTCGATGAGGTTGCGCAACGCCGCCGCAATCGCCTCGCGCCGCCCGCGGATCACCAACCTTTGGCCATCATTTACCAGCTCAATGGTGCGGCCTTGCGCGATCACTGCCGGAGCACATCTTGCAACCACATCGCTGGCGACATCAGCCAAATCGACATCGTCGGTCGCGGTCGCTGCAGCCTCCTGCGCATCCATTTGCGCCAGCAACATCAGCTGGTCGATCAACCGGCGCATGGCAGCGACATCGCCTTTCAAACGCGCAGCGGCAGGGTCGGTCATGCCATCGAGTTCCAAAACCATCGCCGCCAGCGGAGTACGCAACTCGTGCGCGACATCGGCGGCAAAGGCCTCCTGATGCAATGCTGATTGCTCAAGCCTTCCCAGCAGGGTGTTGACCGCCACGGTAAACGGGCGGACTTCGGTGGGCAGCTTGTGATCATCAATGCGGATGTTGCGATCACGTCCGGTAATGGCGTTCAGCTGCTCTGTTGCATCCGTCAACGGCTTGAAAGCTCGTCGCATGACGAACAGGGCGGCGGCCGTCATCGGCACGACCAGCGCGACGACGGGCAACAGCACGTGTTCCACCATTTCATGGAGCGCGGCCTCCAACGCATTTGCCGTTGCCATCTCGGCAAAGCTGATGCGATATTCGATGAGCACGGCAACAAGCAGGAACACCGTCCCGCCCAGCCCGACCACCGCAAGGCCGCGCGCCAGAGACTTGAAGATGGACGTGGGCTGACGTGACATTCAGCTGCTCCGCAGCATGTAACCGACACCGCGCACCGTGTGCAGCTGCCCGGCAAGCCCTGCTTCGTCCAGCTTGCGGCGAAGACGCGATACCGTGGCCTCTACCGCATTGGGGGTTACCGGCTCGTTGAAGCTATACAACGTGGTCTCGATCGTATCGCGCAACACAACCGTGCCCAGTCTGCGCATCAGCAGTTCCAGCAGGTCAGCCTCACGGCGGGATAAATCAAGCACCCGCTCGTCGCAGCGGGCCTCACGGCTGACCGGATCAAAGGTGAGCGCCCCGGCTTCCAGAAGTATCGCAGCACGCGGCCCAGGCCTGCGCAGCAAGGCGCGAACCCTCGCCGCCAGTTCCTCAATATCCACCGGCTTGACCAGGTAATCATCAGCGCCTGAATCGAGCCCCGCGATCCGGTCTTCCAGCCCGCCACGTGCGGTCAGCATCAGCGCCGGGATCAGCTGGCGCAGGCTGCGCTGGCGCTGCAACCATGTCATGCCGTCGCCATCGGGCAGGCCAAGGTCGAGGATGACAGCATCGAAGGCAGCGCTTTCCAGGCATGCATCTGCTGTCGCCAGATCCGGGGCAATATCGCAGGAAAAGCCCCGCCGGCCCAGACCTTGTGCGATCAGACCGGCGAGGCGTTCATTGTCTTCCACGATCAGCAATCGCACGGGTCTGGCCTCATGGGTCGCTGGGCAACTGTGGAACCTTGGCGCGGACACTCAGTCATTGTCGTGATCGCCATCGGTGCTGCCTGCCTTGCCTTGCTCATATTCGCCTGCTTCGCTCGATACGCCATCAAAAGCCGTCTTGTCATAGCGCAATATGCCCAGGACAGACATTACCACGACTGCGCCGCCTGCCAGCGCGGCCAGGGCGCGGGGGCGCTCGGACTGCTGCACCGGCAGCCCCGCCGCCGTTTTGCGCCCGGTGACCATGGCGCGGACGAGATTGTCTCGCGTCATCACCGACATCACGATCACGCCGATCACATGCACCGCGATCATCACAAGCAGGCCATAGGCAATCGTCTCGTGCAGCTCTTCGCTGCCGCCCACGCCGGTCAGCTGGACGCCGGTCCACACCGCCGCAGCTGTGCCGCCGAGCAGTGCCAGAACAGCCAAGCCACCCAGCGGATTATGGCCCACCGACCGTTCGGCCTTGCCTTTGAACAATTCGCGCAGATGCGGCAGCAGCGCACCGGGCCGGACAAAACTGGCAAAGCGTGCATGCTTGCCGCCGATAAAGCCCCAGCTCAGTCGAAATGCGATCAGCACGGCAGCAATCCATCCTGCCGTCATATGCCAGGTCGCGAGCACGCTATCCTCTTCAGACGAAAGAAATGCTACTACGATGGCCGTGACGAGGGACCAATGGAACAGCCTGACGGGCAAGTCCCAAACGGCGATCTGATTTTTTGGTGATGCAATTCCATGTGCCATAACAGCCTCCTATGAGGCGTTAATGGCTGAGCTACCTGACACCAGCCTGACGGTCGGTAAAACACTTAAGTCGCCTCCCGGAACTCGTGGAGCCGATGGTTGCTGGATGAAGGTAACTGGGGAGCAATGGTCAAGGATGGTGTGCGATCACTGATTGTCTGGTCTTGGCAGAACCTGCCGCTGGAAATTTTGTCCGGGAAAGACCGGAAAGTCCCAGACCCGGTCAATTCGGCCACGGTGAGCGCTCAAAAACGAGGACTACAGAAATCTCTCGCCCGCATGGTTCTCGAACAGAGCAGCATCACGGACATAGCCAAGCAACACCTCGACCTTTTTCTGGCGCGACACCTCTTGCATTTTGGGCAATGAAGCCCCGGCCTTGGCCGCTTCAGTCAGGAATCCGGATCGCAACGAGTGCGCGCCAACCACGGCAGGATCGAGCCCAACCTTTTCGGCGTAGCGCTGGATAAGGCGGGCAACCGAGCGATCTGACATGGGCTCCTTGGTCATCATCCCTTGTGCGTCGGTGCGGTAGAACAAAGGACCCGCCTCCCCTCCCCTTACGCTGAGCCATTCGTTGAGGCGCGCGCCGGGCTTGAGAACCTTGCCCGACGGCACCGCAATGACCTGCCCTTCCCCTTCCTGGTCGGTTTTGGAATGCCGGATCGTCAATTTGAGACCCTCCCGCACCAGCTCGAGGTCAGCCAGTTGTAGCGCGACCAGTTCGGAACGCCGCAGCGCCGCCGCCAGCCCCAGTGCCATCACCGCCCGGTCGCGGACCGCCCGCGGACTCTGGCCTTCAGCAGCTGCAATCATCCGCGCCAGATCAGCCGCCAGAATTGCGCTCTTCTTGCGCGTCGGCCGCGCGCGCTGTTCGCGCCGGATCCCCGCGAGGGTATCGGCAATCACATCGCGCGGATCGCGATGCTGGGGTGCGACCTGCCCTGCCTGCCT
>NZ_PNMA01000082.1 GCF_013823385.1 Hyphomonas sp. | reverse complement strand
CGTTGAATTCCTGGCGCGGCCTGGACAGGCTGTCAAAATGCGGGCCAAGTTGCTTGCCGTCATATTCGGCGGGCGCGAGCAATCGCCCTTCGTGCATTGCTCCCTCAACGTCCGGATACCAGTCGCTGGAAGGTGGAGAGAGCAGGAAATTGACCGAACTGTTGGCCTCCAGCCACTCGACCATTTCCGGCCCTGTTTCGATATAGGCTTCGATCAGCTCACGCTCTGCCCGGTTGCCCACCACCGACAGGCAGTAGTCGAGCGCCTTCTGCTTACTGTCATCTACGCCTGCCGCAACCGCCTGCGGACTTTCGGGAATCCACACGCCGCCACCGGAGATCGCAGTCGTCCCGCCAAAGTGCGGCGCCTTTTCCAGAACGGCCACCTTGCGGCCCGCCTTGGCGGCGACCAGCGCTGCTGTCAGGCCTGCACCGCCAGACCCCATAACCACTACTTCGTACTGCATCGCCATTCCCCTCAAGCACACATGAGCGAACGCATAACCTGGTCATCGATCCCCAGTTGCCCGGCGCAATCCAGACCATCCCAATATTCCCGCCACCATACGATCTTGCCCGCATCATCCAGGTCGAACACGCCGACAACACTGGTGGTCGTTTCCCGTCCGTCTTTCAGCTGGCGACAGGTATCGACCCGTTCCGTGAACACGGTGGAGCCGGAAACGGCGAGGCTCAGAATGGCGCAGGCACATTCGTCGTAAAGTTCGTACTGGCGTTCCAGCTCTTCGCAGATGGCATCCGCACCCTGCCTGACTGGCGCGATCGGAACGACCGGCTGATACCGGGCACCGTCTGCCAGCAAGGCCCGCACCGCCGCGACATCAAGCTTGCGGGTATGGAAGAGCGAGAGGAATTGGCGCACTGCGATTTCAGGGTTCATGCTGCATCCCCTTGCGATCCGAAGAAAGCGGCGACTTTACTTGTGTCAAAATACTCGCGCCCGTGCACGATCTGGCCGTCCCTGATCACGAACAGGTCATGGTATTCATTGGCATAGACCCGCTCGCCGAAATGCATCTCGGAGCGGACCTCTGCGGCAACGGCATCACCTTCAGCTATTATGCCGATGATCTCGACCTTGCGCGGGGAAGCGGTCAGCAACATGCCTTTGACCGCATCTGTATAGGATTCCCGCGACAATTCGCCGGTCCCGATGATCCACCAGCTACATTCGGGTGCCTGCAAGGCCTCGATCGTATCGATGTCACCAGCCTCTACCGCGCCCAGGAAACGGCGGGCAATTTCCTTGTTTTGTTCTTCCTGCGTCATGCCGGTTTTTCTCTCCGTTTTCGCATCATCACGCGGTGCCTCGCCGCCCGCGCCTTTCCTTGGACAGGTTGCGGCATGGGCGGCTCTGCAATGCAGGGTGACGAGAGAGGAATTTGGATGGCTGGCGCCTCTATCAGCAAGGAGCAAGGCAACTACCGTTGGTATGTGCTTGCCATTTTGACAATTGCCCAGACTTGTCACGGGATCGACAGGGCCATCATCGGCCTGGTGCTGAAGCCCTTGGGCAACGAATTCAGCCTGTCTGGCGAACAGCTCGGTATCCTTGCAGGCCTGGCATACGGTATTCCCTTTGCCATCGCAGCCCTGCCCTTCGGTTACGCCGTGGACCGATTCAACCGCAAGAACCTCATGACCTTTGCGCTTAGCGCTTGGAGCGGAGCCACCGCGCTGTGCGGCGCTGCCACGGGTTTCTGGACCATGCTGTTGGGCCGCGCCGCAGTTGGCGTGGCGGAAGCCGGCGGATCTCCCACAGGCATGTCGCTGCTGTCCGACTATTTCGGCACGGACAAGCGCGCCACCGCCATCGGCATCTGGTATCTCAGCACCGGCATCGGCACGGCGCTGGCATTCTTTCTGGGCGGCTGGATCGTGGAGATTTACGGCTGGCGATGGGCCTTCGTCGCGGCCGGAATTCCCGGCCTGATGCTGGCCCCCCTGCTGTTCCTGACGATCCGCGAACCTAAACGCGGGCAGCAGGACGCGCCGTCCGAAGAAGCATCCGGTCCCTTCCGCCAGCGCGCGGGGGAATTGCTCGGCAGGCCCGGCATCTTCTTCTGCATTGCTGCCATCACCTGCATCGCCACCGGCATCTATGGGATGAGCACATGGCTCGCCACGTTCCTGATCGACAGCCATGACCTGGCAATCTCCAGTGCCGGCATGGTCGTGGCCATCGCCTATGGCATCCTGGGATCTCTCGGCAATCTGGTGGCTGGATGGGGCACGGACCGGATCAATGCCGCTCGTGGCGGCTTCGATCCGGGCCTGACCGCTTTGCTGGGTGCGATCATCCCGTTCCTGACCGCCATCACCGGGCTCGCCGCCGTGGGCGCAAGCGATACCACGCTGGCGATCGTGCTGGTCTTTGCCGCTGGTATCTTCAGCTCATCCTATAATGGCCCGATCTACGCTGTGATCGTGACCATCGCAGGGCCGCAACTGCGCGGCCTGGCAGTATCCTTCGTGCAGCTTAGCGCGAACCTGATCGGCGTGGGCCTTGGCGCATGGTTGATCGGCAGGGTCGCCGATGAAGTGGGCGGCCGCGATGGCGTTGCCTGGGGCATCGCAGCGGCAATGATGTTCTGTGTTGTCGGCGGCATCCTGCTGCTGCTGGCCAGCCTTCAAATCAAGAAATCACAAGTCGCCAGGAGTTGACCATGGATCCGCAAGCCCCCGCTCAATACAAGGCCGCAATCGTTGATCCGAACTGCGTGCCCCGGCCCTACCCGGCCCGCACGGAGAAACTTCCGACCAGTCTGGACCAGGTGGATGCTGCGTGGCTGGGCCGGATGATGAGCTACAAGTATCCTGGTGTTGCCGCCAACTCTATGGAGACGGTTGAACTGCTCAACAGCCACACCACCAAATGGCGTTAAGGTTGACTGGAACGATGCCGGCAAAGCGGCGGGCCTGCCCGACCATGTGTGCATGAAAGCGAACTGGTCGGGCTCTTTCGACAATGTCGATATTCATGCCCTGGAAGCCCGTTTCTACCATTTTATGGTGCAGGAAATGAAGGTTCCGACGGCGACGTGCTACTACGCCGACTGGGACGACGATGGCAGCGCGCACGGCTTCGTAGTGCTGGAAGACCTGGTCCAGCGCGGCGGGAAATTCGGCCACAGCACCGATGCCAACGGCGTCGACATGATCATGGCCAATCTGGAAGGGCTGGCGAAGCTTCATGGCAGCCTGTGGGGCAGAGACAAGATCAGCCCCGCCAATGCGCCCTGGCTACAGACCCAGATGGACACCCCGGTTGACAGCGACCAGGTGCGGATCATGTGGCAATGGATCGAAGCCAACCTGAAGGATCCGGCCTTCTGCGAAGTCGCGCCGCAGCACTACCTGGATGATCCGCGCAAGGTGGAACGCGCGTTCGACCGGCTGGGCGAGATCGAGCGCGCCTATGACGCACCGCACTGCATCGTGCTGGGTGATTGCCACCAGGGTAACACATACATCCTTCCCGAAGGCGAGCGGCTGTGGCTGGACTGGCAACTGGTGCGGCGCGGACGGCCTTGGCGTGACCTGACCTATTTCGTGATCGGCGCGCTGAGCATCGAGGAACGGCGCAAGCACCATAAGGACATGGTGAAGCAATACCGCGAATACCTTATCGCCACCGGGGCGCAGGGCGTGCCCGATTTTGACGAGGCTTGGGAGCAGAGCCGGCTGTTCGTGATGTACGGCTTGCAGGCCTGGGTCGCCAATCTCGATGCATGGGGCCAGAACGGCGTGCCCATGAACGAGCGCTTTTTCACCGCCGCCGAAGACTACGGCACGTGGCAAC
>NZ_PNMA01000081.1 GCF_013823385.1 Hyphomonas sp. | reverse complement strand
TTGACCGTCGCCCATGAGAGGCACCTTTCTGAATGTTCAAACGTATGAACATACGCATCGCCGAATTTAATTGCTTCTTGTCAGCTAATTATGCCGATGACATCCGCAAAACAGTGCATCATATGGCCCGACCTCAAATCGAATCGCAGAGGTCAAAATGGCAAGAAGGAGCGCCGGTCCCAAGCTAAAGTGGGTCGAGGCACGAAAAACATTTTACATTGTTTGGTACGAGAAAGGGAAGAAGAGGTCACGTTCGACGGGCACCTCGGATGGCAAGCTGGCACACGAGATTTACCTCGACTATTGTCTTTCGCTGTTCACTATCGACAATGACACGCGGCCAGACAGGTTCGGCGTGGTGGACGCCTTAGCGTACTACGGCGAGCATAAGGCGATCCATGCCGTAAACCCTGCGCGGATCGGCTATGCTATGGAAGCACTAATCCCGTTCTGGGATGGTCGGATGCTTTCGGAAATCTCGCAGGCAACCTGCAACCAGTACGCCGAGTACCGTCGGAAAAGCCGCCCTCAAGGAATTTCAAATGCTACCATCCGCAAGGAGTTGGCCACCATTACGGCCGCGCAGAACTTCTGCGTTCAGGAGGGAAAGCTCACGCGGGCCGTTCACGTACCTTTGCCCAAGAAGACCCCTCCCAAAGATCGGTTTCTCACCAGAAGCGAGATGGCACGCCTTTTTTGGCATTCGCGAGGCGGGCACCCCCATACGCGGACATATCTTCCGTTGTTTATGTTGATTGGCATCTACACGGGCGCACGATCTGGGGCGATCCTCTCCCTCACGTGGGATCGGGTCGACTTAGAAAAGCGGCGCATTAAGTTTCAGGTCCCCGATCGAGAGCTTACGAAAAAGCGCAATCCCACCGTGCCCATCCCTGAACGCCTCATGACCTTTTTAAGGTACGCTCATGCCAAGCGCGTGGGCGACGATGCGCCGGTTATCCGTGTCCGGGGCAAAGCGGCAACTCGGGTTATTCGCGGCTTCAAAGCTGCTGCCGCTCGCGCCGGACTGGACGGCATTACACCTCATACCTTGAGGCATACGATCGCCACGTGGATGGCTCAGGATGGGGTTAGTATGTTTGAGATCGCGGGCTACCTCGGGCAAGAACATGAGACGACAGCGCGCATTTATTCCCACCACAGCCCTGATTTTCTCGACGGGGCAATTCGCTCGATTGATCGCCGCAAACGGGGCAAATGAACACCTAATGGTGGTGCATTTCGGTGTCGCTCACCGGCATTCTAAGCGGCTTCTGTGTGCGGTAATGTAGACGCTTCTGCGTCACGCAACGGCAAGTACCGTCATCCAACGCCAATTCGAAAACCAATAACCACTGAAAGACAAAGGAATTTTCTTTCGCCGAACTTGGTTCGGGAGGCAGGGGCCGGAGGTTCGAATCCTCTCTCCCCGACCAAATCGCTTATCGATGCTTGCTGAAAAGGCGCAGGCCCGCATTAAGGGTTGGCTGACGGCGCCTTGAGCGCGGTGCGTGTTTACCGTGATTCGCAAGGATTTAGCGATCCCGAAGACGAACTGGTTCGCCGGCCGAACGGACGGATGCGCCCGTGCGGATCGGGCTCGTCACGTACCCCTGAAATAGAAAAAGCCCCGGTTTCCCGGGGCTTTAACCTATACCTGGCAGCCTATCAGCGGGAGCCAGAAATGTCGTAAATCCATGCCCACAGCATAGAGGCCTCCATTGCAATGTTCTAACCCGATGCAAGGAGCTTTAACACATTATTAACCTTAATCAAGCGTTAAGAGCTGCCCTTCCGCCGCCCATCATCGCGAGCAGCTGTGGCATCACGATCGCCTGCGAGAACAGATAGCCCTGCGCCTGGTCGCAACCCATCGCCCGCAGCGCCGCGGCGACTTCGAGATCCTCGACCCCTTCAGCGACCACCACCTTGCCGAGCGAATGCGCGATTTCGATCGTCGCACGCACCACTGCGCGGCTTTCCTCCGACTTGGCCATCTGCTGGACGAACTTCTTGTCGATCTTGAGCTCGGAGCTGGGGAGCTTCTCGATATATTCAAGATTCGATTCGCCGGTGCCGAAATCGTCGATCGACAATCCGATGCCGCGCGATTTCAGTGCAGCAATCTGCGGGGCGATCCGGTGATCCTCGAGCTTGGCGGTTTCGGTCAGCTCGAGCGTCAGGTTTTCCGGCGGGAAATTGTAACGCCCGAGCAGGGTCATGATGTCGAACATGAGGTGGGTGTCGGACAGGCTCTTGGCCGACATGTTGACCGCGAGCTTGAAACGCGGGTCGAGCGCGATAGCCTCCTTGCCGTCGATCAGCGCGGCTTCCATCACAACCAGGGTAAGCTCGTTGATCCGGTCCCCGGCCTCGGCGGCAAGAACAAGATCCTGCGGATTGATGAGCTCGCCCCCGCCCGGCCGCCAGCGGATCAGCGTCTCGGCACCCACAATCCGTCCGGAGGCAAGATCGATCTTGGGCTGGTAGGCGACCCCGATGTCGCGATCACGCAGGCCCTTCTCCAGGACGCGGATCAGCTCGAGCCGCTGGTTACGCGCTTCGAGATGCGCGGCATCATTGATGATGAAGCGCACCCCGCGGGTCGCCGCCTCGTCGGCCGCCTGCATCGCTTTCTTGATTCGCACCGCGACTGGCAGGTCGTAGTTGGTGTCGACCCCGATCGCGGGCGCGCCGTTGGAGGATTGCCAGTCGTGGCTGATCGCGGTCTTGAGCATCAGCGCCAGGCCATCGGTGTGCCGCTCGAGCTCGACATTCTCCACCCGGGGCGCAAGCCAGATCAACACGTCGCGCTCGAAGGCGATGTCGCTGATTGCGCCGGGGCCCTGCACATAGCCGATCAGCGTGTTGACGAAATCGCCGATGTCGCGCGAGCTCCATTCCTCGGAAAGTTCCGAGAGATTGGCGATCTTGAGCGCGAACACGTCCCAGTCAGCGTTCGCCTTCTCGGAGCTGATCGCGGTTGTCGTCATCGCGTCGATGCCGTCGTTGAAGTACTTCCTGTTGATCCGGCTGAAACCGATCGCGGCGACCAGAAGAGCGAGGAAGGCCGAGATCATGTCGATGTTGATGTTGAACTCGTCGAGTACGAAGGCAGCGAGCGGCAGCACTGCCAGCGGCAGCCACAAGATTCCCATCGATCTGCGCCGGCCGAGCGCCTGAGCGGCAACGACCGCTGCAGCCAAAAGGATCGCAGGAAACCACATCAGGTCAAGCGGCCGACCTCGCAAGAGTGTATTGGCACCAACAATCTGGAAGTATGATCCGGACACCTTTCCGTAGAAGGGGTGACGATGCATGTCCTTCGAGTCGACGAATGTGGTCCCGATAATCACCGACTTGCCCGCAAGTTGCTTGGCCCCGACCCTGCCGCGCAAGACATCGATGTAGCGATAGGTCGGAATCGAGTTCAGATTGAAGGCATAGTCGGGCCGATATCTTGCCAACCCGCCGTGATAACCAGCGAGCACAGCCGAGATCGAACGATATTTAGCACCTCTGAATTCGATTTCGGTGGGTATCATTATGTACAAGTCGAAGGGGCTAAAGAAGCTGACCATCGACGCTTGCCGGGTTATGCTGGCGAATGAAGGAAGGGGCAGGATAGGCTCACTAGACTGGAATCCCGCCGCGTTCCCCGGTGCCATTCCAAGCCACACCTTGCCGCGATGCCTCGCCAGCGTTTTGGCAAACTCCGCATCACCCGCTGGCGTCTCGTGATCGGCGTGGGCACGATCGACAACGATACGCTTGGCCCCGGCTTGCGCGAGCCGATCGAGAACCTCGCTATCCTGATGCCGGTTCGGCAAGGGCTGGCCGAGTTCATTGAGCGTGGAATCGTCAATCGCGATCATCACGATGTCCTGCGACGCGGGGCGCATCCGCAACTGCGCGCGCGCCAGCCGGAGCGCGTCTTCCGCCGGAAGCGGCAATTCGATCGCCGCCGATACCACCCCGACCAGGATCGCGATCACCGCCACCTTCACGCGCTTGCGGCGCAAGAGGATGGCA
>NZ_PNMA01000080.1 GCF_013823385.1 Hyphomonas sp. | reverse complement strand
GGGGGCGTTTGCGGGAGGGGGCGGAATCCTACGCCAAGCTCGCCCAGATAGCCGGCGCGAGATCTTACTTGTTGCTGCCTTCTACGGTCGCGCCAGAAAGGCGACGGCTCAGTTCTATCCGGCGATGGCTACGCATTTTGAAGGTGTCTGGCCCAACGCGCCGATACTCAATGAAGCCGAGAGAACGCCAAAATCGCTCTGCCGCTTCATTCGCTTCCAGCACGGCCAACCGAATCTCTGTGGCACCTCTCGCAGCGGCCCAGCTTTCGACCGTCGAGTAAATTGAGCGTCCGACGCGACGACCACGCTGTGCGGCATCTACGATCATGAAGCCGAGATACCATGTGCCATCACGCGGATAATCGCGGAGGATGGCCGCGATTGCATATAGGCCGCCAGGCCCCTTCCATCCCAGGACAGCTTGATTGTGGGCGCTCTTTTCGGGCGGCACATCGGAGAAAAGCTCGCGAGCATCGTCCAGCGTGGGCGCGGCCCCGTCCTGCAACAGGAAATAGTCGCTGCAACGGTTGTACAGGTCTGCAACGTCTGCGGCGTCCGCTTGGGTAAGTTTGATCGGGGCTCCCGTCATCATCATCGCGTTTTGGCAGCAAGCACGCGCTGACCGTAATCCCGGAGTTCCCCGTTGGGACCGACATAGCGGTAGAGAGTGACGCGCTCGATCCCGAGTTCCTTGCAGAGGTCGGAAACGGACGTGTCGCGTTGGGCCATAGCAGCCTGAGCGAGCCGCACCTGGGCCTTGGAGAGGGCGAACTTGCGGCCACCCTTGCGTCCCCGCGCGCGGGCAGCGGCCAGGCCAGCCATGGTGCGCTCGCGGATCATATCCCGCTCAAACTCCGCCAGTGTGGCAAAAATGCCGAACACCATCCGGCCCGATGGCGTCGTGGTGTCGATCTGCGCGCCCTTGCCGGTGAGCACCCGCAGACCGATACCGCGATCCGACAGATTCTGCACCGTGCTGACCAGGTGGGTGAGCGTTCGGCCGAGCCGGTCGAGCTTCCAAACGATGAGGACATCGCCGTCGCGCAACGATTTCAGGCAGGCGGCAAGACCGGGGCGATCATCACGGCTACCGGATGCACGATCATCATAGATATTGCCTGGCTCGACACCGGCAGCGCGAAGGGCATCGTGCTGCAGGTCGAGCGACTGCGAGCCGTCGGCTTTGGACACGCGGGCGTAGCCGATCAGCATGGATCACAAACGAAGGTTTGAGGCGGTGACGAACATGAGCACATAAGATTGGGCTATTGTGTATCTTAACCAGCATCTCAATCAAGCTATCTCAAACCGTAGCTCGGAAAGAATAAGGAGCATGTATGCCGCGTCGCGTGACCCTGACCGATCGACAGCGCGAGGCGCTGCTTCACTTGCCGGTCGATCAAGGTGAGCTGCTGCGGCACTATACCCTCAGCGATGAGGATCTCGGGCATATCCGCCAGCGCCGGCGCGCCCACAATCGTTTTGGCTTCGCGCTGCAACTGTGCGTCCTGCGCTACCCGGGCCGGGTGCTCGCTCCTGGCGAGTTGATCCCGGCGCAGGTATCGGATTTCGTCGCGGCCCAGCTCGGCCTGACCAGCGACGATCTACTCCTCTATGCCGCGCGCGAGGAGACCCGGCACGAGCATCTGGCGGACCTTCGCCGAATCTACGGCTATCGCTCCTTTTCGGGGCGGGGCGCACGGGATTTGCGCGAATGGATCGCTCGGGAAGCCGAGGCGGCGACATCGAATGAGGATCTTGCCCGTCGCTTCGTTGCGGAGTGTCGCCGCACCCGCACGATCCTTCCCGGCTCCTCGACGATCGAGCGCCTTTGCGCCGATGCGCTGGTTGAGGCCGAGCGCCGGATCGAGGATCTTATCGCCCATCGCATCACGCCAACCCTGAGCGAGAATTTGGCTCACCTGTTGGAGGATACGGTGGATGGTCGCGTCACGCGCTTCGTATGGCTGCGACAGTTCGAGGTTGGCGCAAATTCAGCAGCCGCTAACCGGCTGATGGATCGACTGGAATATCTTCAAAGGTTCGATCTTCCGGCGGATTTGCTGGACGGCGTGCCGGCGCATCGTGTGACCCGGCTTCGCCGGCAGGGCGAGCGCTATTACGCCGACGGCATGCGTGATCTGCCCGAAGACAGGCGGCTTGCGATCCTCGCTGTCTGCACCCTGGAATGGCGGTCATCGCTGGCCGATGTCATCGTGGAGACCCACGATCGCATCGTAGGCCGTCTCTATCGGGCCTCCGAACGCCTTTGCAACACCAGGATCGCCGACGAAAAGGCGGCCGTTCGGGACACGCTGAAGTCCTTTGCCGAAATCGGTGGTGCTTTGCTTGGAGCGCAGGACGATGGCACGGCCCTGGACGGGATAATCGCCACCGGGCCTGGCTGGGAACGGTTCAGAACCCTTGTCGCCACGGCCTCCGCGCTGACCAACGTGCTCGCGGCCGACCCGCTCAGCCGTGTGCTGGACGGCTATCACCGTTTCCGCCTCTACGCGCCCAGGATGCTGCGCCTGCTCGACATGCAGGCGGCGCCGATCGCCACGCCTCTTCTGGCGGCCGTTGCGATGCTGCGTAACGGGATCAAGGTCGATCCGCCGGTGGATTTTCTACGTCCCAACTCGAAATGGCATCGTCATCTTCGCGCTGAGCCCAGCGGCGACCACCGGCTTTGGGAAATCGCGGTGCTGTTCCACATCCGCGACGCCTTCCGGTCCGGTGACATATGGTTGGCGGGATCGCGCCGCTATGGCGACCTCAAGCAGCTTCTGGTCCCGCCACAGGCGATAGAGCAGACCGCGCGGCTCGCCGTGCCGCTGCGACCCGGCGAATGGCTGGCCGAGCGCAGGGCTCGACTGGATACACGGCTAAAGGAGTTTGGCCGCGCGGCGCGAACCGGCACGATCCCAGGCGGCATCATCGAGAACGGCAAGCTGCACATCGACAAGCTGAGGGCCGACACGCCCGAAGGGGCCGAGGATCTCGTGCTCGATCTCTATCAACAGCTCCCGCCCGCGAGGATCACCGATCTGTTGCTGGAAGTCGATGAGCGAACCGGATTTTCCGAGGCGTTCACGCATCTGCGCACCGGCGCGCCCTGCAGCGACCGGATCGGCCTGATGAACGTGTTGCTGGCGGAAGGCGTCAATCTCGGTTTGCGCAAGATGGCGGCGGCGACCAACACGCACAGCTTCTGGGAATTGCTGCGGATCGCGCGCTGGCATGTCGAAGGCAGCGCCTATGATCGGGCGCTCGCCATGATCGTGGAGGCCCACGCCGCCCTGCCCATGGCCGCCTTCTGGGGACAAGGGCAATCGGCATCCAGCGACGGGCAGTTCTTCCTTGCTACCGAGCAGGGCGAGGCGATGAATCTGATCAACGCGAAATATGGCAACGTCCCGGGCCTCAAGGGATACAGCCATGTGTCCGATCAATATGCGCCGTTCGCAACCCAGGTGATCCCGGCAACGGTCAGCGAGGCTCCCTATATCCTGGACGGGCTGCTCATGAATGACGCGGGCCGCCGCGTTCGCCAGCATTTTGCCGACACGGGCGGCTTCACCGATCATGTGTTCGCCGCCTGCGCCTTGCTCGGCTACAGGTTCGCCCCCCGTATCCGCGATCTCCCTCAGAAAAGACTCTATGCCTTCACGCCCAACGCGACGCCGGCCAATGTGCGAGCGCTGGTCGGAGGTAAGATCAATGAACCGCTCATCGAGCGCAACTGGCCCGACATCCTGCGCATCATGGCGACGATCGCAGCGGGGATCGTCGCCCCCAGCCAGATTCTTCGCAAGCTCGCCTCTTACCCGCGCCAGAATGAGCTGGCCCTCGCATTGCGAGAGGTGGGCCGCATCGAGCGAACCCTGTTCATGATCGACTGGATTCTTGATGCCGGCCTCCAGCGCCAGGCTCAGATCGGCCTCAACAAGGGTGAGGCCCACCACGCCCTAAAGCGCGCCATCAGCTTCCACCGCCGAGGTGAAATCCGGGATCGATCCGGCGAAGGCCAGCACTATCGCATCGCCGGAATGAACCTGCTCGCCGCCATCATCATATTCTGGAACACCATGAAGCTCGGCGAGGTCGTCAATACCCGGGCCGCCAGCGGTACCCATATCGCGCCTGATTTACTCGCCCACGTCTCGCCGTTGGGATGGGAACACATCAATCTAACCGGGGAATATCGCTGGCCCAAATCCTTAGCGTAGGATTCCGCCCCCTCCTGCAAACG
>NZ_PNMA01000079.1 GCF_013823385.1 Hyphomonas sp. | reverse complement strand
GCAGCAGGCTTCTTCTTCTCGTTCGCCTTGACCGGCGAGGGGCGCGCCTTGAGACCGAGGCGATGCGCCTTGCCGATCACCGCGTTGCGGCTGACCCCGCCCAGTTCGGTGGCGATCTCGCTGGCAGTCGCGCCGCCTTCCCACATCTTCCTGAGCGTTGCGATGCGCTCGTCTGTCCAGCTCATAGTCTTCTACCTGTTCCTGTGTCCGGCGCGGGGCGTCGGGTGCTTGTCAGCGGCGAGGGCGCAGCCTAGGCAAAGTGCCCATGGCTGACAACGCAACTGCAAACCCCTCCGGCAATGCCGCTCCCGTGACGGATGTGACGGCGGATGACAAGACCGGCGGGAGCTTCCGGTTCACCCCGCGCGGTGTGCCCGTGATCACGGGCGTCAATCGCGTGGGGCTCTCGGCGCTCTATATGAAGGAGGTGCGCCGGTTTCTCAAGGTGCAGACGCAAACGATCTGGGCTCCGGCCTTCACCACGCTGCTGTTTCTGGTGATTTTCACGGTCGCGCTGGGGCGGGAGGGCCGCGCGGTGCTGGGCGTGCCCTTTGCCACCTTCGTCGCGCCGGGCCTGATCGTGATGGCGATGATGCAGAACGCCTTCGCCAATTCCTCCTTCTCGCTGTTAGGGGGCAAGATGCAGGGGACGATCATCGACTATCTGATGCCGCCGCTGTCCTCGGGCGAGCTGATGGCGGCGATCCTTGCCGCGGCGCTCACCCGCGCGGTGGCGGTGGGCTGCGCGGTCGGGCTGGCGATGGCGCTGTGGCCGGGTGTCTCGCTCGCCATGGCGCATCCCTGGGCTGTCGTTTGGTTCGGCCTGATGGGCGCGGGGCTGCTCGCGCTCATCGGCCTAGCGACCTCGATCTGGGCCGAGAAGTTCGACCACACCGCCGCGATCTCGAACTTCATCATCGCGCCTGCCTCGCTCTTGTCGGGCACCTTCTACACGATCGAGAACCTCAACGGGGTGTTCCAGACGGTTAGCCGGCTGAACCCGTTCTTCTACGTGATCTCGGGCTTCCGCTATGGCTTCCTCGGCGCAAGCGACATGGGAGACGCCGCGCAGGTCGCGGCGGCGGGGCTCGGCCTGCTGGTGCTGAACGGCGCGCTGGCGGCGGGGGTCTATGCGCTGCTACGCTCGGGCTGGAAGCTCAAGAGCTGAGCGCGGCGGCAGAGCCGGCGGAACCCGCCCGCGCTTCGATCGCCGCGACTGCGGCCGCAGCACCGCTGATGCCTGCCACCGGGCCGAGCTCGAAGCTCTCGGTCTGCTTGTCCCCGTCGCTGTCGCGCCCGATCCGCACAGCGAGGCTGAGCGTGCCCGAGCCGTCGGGCGCCTCGCGCCGCTCGGCAAGGCCGATGCGGTCGGCGGGCGCGGTCTTGACCACCAGGTCGCGGCCGAGCGCGAGCCTGAGAACGCGGGTCTCGGTGACCACATACAGCACGCGGCCCTTCTCCCAGAGCGGCACGAAGGGGCGCGCGAGCATCCAGCAGCCGACGGCGATGAAGGGCAGGCCGAACAGCGGGAAGGCGATTCCGACAAGGCCGATCTCCGCGGCCCCGACCGCGCCAGAGGCGAGCACCGTCCACATCAGCGCGAACGCCGTCCACGGCACCGCGAAGACATAGATCAGGAAATGCCTCGGATCGATCCGCGCCAGCTGCCAGCCGTGCCACACCGCGCTCTCTCCCGGGCCTAGCTCGCGCTCAAGCGCCAGCCGCAGCCGGGCCATGGCGGCGTTATCGGGCGCAGTGTTGTCGGGTTGCTGCTGATCGACCATGCCCCGCCTTCTAGCAGGGCAAGGTTGTCAATGTGTGAGCGAGGCTCTCATCCGGTAACGGCCGTCCTTGAAGCTGTCGAACAGCTGACGCACCGTCGGGTGATCGACCGGGCCGCCTTGCGGATCGGCGACGAGGTTGCCCTGGCTCACATAAGCGACGTAGGATGAATCCTCGTTCTCGGCGAGCAGGTGGTAGAAGGGCTGGTCGCGCCGCGGGCGGATGTCCTCGGGGATCGACTGGTACCACTCTTCCGAGTTGGCGAAGACCGGGTCGATATCGAAGACGACGCCGCGGAAGGCGAACAGGCGGTGGCGGACCACATCGCCGATCCCGAAGCGGGCGCGGGTCTGGCGCGGCGCGATGATCGTGCGTCCGGCCTGGCTCGAAAAGAACTCAGCACGTTCCATGCGCCGCAATATGGACCTTCGCGCGGGCAAAACAAGCGCACTTGGCCGGTCCGTCCCAGATATGCGCGCAATTTGTGCCCCCGCCCCTCTTGGCAAGGGCGAATCCTTGGGCTAACGGGCGCGGCTCTGACGCCCGCCGCCTCTCGACCAGACGGCCCTGATACGCGCGCCAGACCTCGCGGAGAGGTGGCAGAGTGGTCGAATGCGCCGCACTCGAAATGCGGTTTACCGGCAACGGTAACGTGGGTTCGAATCCCACCCTCTCCGCCAGACACCCTTCCGCAAGCGTCCAAAAAACCCCTGTTTTCCTTGATTTTTAGCCATTTTGCGCTAGATATCGTTCTGCATTTGTTTCGATATTTCCGTATGCGTCCACGACGATTGGGGGCATTTCTGGGGGCATCAAAACGCAGTTTTGGGGGCACAGATGCTCAGCGAGATGGCAGTCCGACAGGCGAAGGCAAAAGACAAGGATTACAAGCTCTCCGATTCCGAGGGGCTGTATCTGTTTGTCGCCAAATCCGGCCATCGGAGCTGGCGGCTCAAGTATCGCTTTGCGGGGAAAGAGCGCAGGCTGATCCTTGGTGCCTACCCCGAGGTTTCGCTGAAAGAGGCGCGTGATCGTAAGATCGAGGCACGCAAGCAACTTGCGGAAGGCAGGGACCCCGGTCTCGAAGCGAAGAAGGCGGCTATTGCGCGGGCCATGTCGGCAGCGAACACCTTTGAGGTGGTGGCCCGCAATTGGTTCGCACTCCAGGAAGACCGGTGGACGCCGGTCCACGCAAGAGACGTAATCTCAAGCCTGGAGAAGGAGGTATTCCCTTGGATCGGCGCATTGCCGATTGCCGAGCTTGATGAGCCGATGGTGCTTTCTGTTCTGAGGAAAATCGAAAAGCGAGGCGCTATCGAGACGGCTCATCGCGTTCGGCAGAGAATGTCAGCTGTTTTCGTGCAGGCCATCGCCGAGGGCATAGCCGTCAGAGATCCGGCCGCAGTCGTGGGGAAAGCGCTAAAGCCGGTGCCACGCGGGCGCAAAAGGCCAGCGATAGTGAAGATTGAATGCCTGCATGACATGATCCGCAAAACTGAAGCTGAGCTGGCTTCGCCCCTCACGAAGCTCGCATCACGGTTCGCGGCACTGACAGCTCAGCGGCTTGGCGCCATTCGGTGCGTGGCTTGGACAGAGTTTGAGAACATCGACTGGGACGGTGATGGGCTCTGCCCGCAAGCCCTATGGCGTATCCCTGCCGGTCACATGAAGCTGGCCAGTGAATTGAAACAGGATGAAAAGTTTGATCATCTTGTGCCGCTCGCACCCGAGGCAGTTGCTGTCCTGCGGACGGCTAAGCAGCTCACCGGGCGCGGACCAATCGTGTTTCCCAGCAATCGCAGCGCCCGAGTTCCGATGAGCGAGAACACGCTGAGCTATTTCTACAATCGCTGCGGCTATCAGGGCAGGCATGTGCCGCATGGCTGGCGGGCATCGTTCTCGACGATCATGAATGAATGGGCCGAGAGGAACGGAACGGCGAGCGACAGGCTGGTCATCGATCTTATGCTTGCGCACATTCCTGAGGGCGTGTCAGGGTCCGAAGGAGCCTACAATCGTGCGGCCTTTCTGGAGCGTCGCAGGGAGATCGCCGACGTTTGGGCGAAGATGCTATTTGAGGGTTTTCCCGAGCCATCGAAACTGCTTGGGCTTCCTGCTCGCTAGGCGCATCCAATCCAGTCAGCTTGAATGCGGTCGGCAGCCGTCGGCATGCCATCGACGATGACGTTTTTGCCGACGAGGGTTTGGTCGACATCCAGCGCTTCTACGACCCAGATCTGCTCATCAGATGTCGTGAGAAGGAGGCTCCGAGCCCCTTTCGTCAATCGACCTGATAAGCGCTTCCGCTGACTGCTCACTCCAAATTATCTCCTGTCATAGCTTCCACCGACGAAGCACATTGCGCACATAGGTCGGCGTTTCGCCGTTGCGCGGAATTCCGCCGGCTCTCGTAACGGCTCCGGGACCAGCATTGTAGGCCGCCAGAGCGAGGTGCACCACTCCGAAACGATCTAGCATCTGGCGAAGATAGCGTGCGGCCCCGTCGATGTTCGATACCGGGTCGAAGCGATTTGTCACGCCAAGTTCCCTGGCCGTCGCAGGCATCAGTTGGCCGAGACCCGCCGCTCCGACGTGGCTGACGGCCAACGGATTATATCGCGATTCCGTCCACACAAGTGCATCGAGCAGGCCCGTGGGTAAGGCGTACCTCACCTCGGCCGCATAGACATGGGGAAGATAGCTGGCCCTTCGAAAACTGGAGGTGCCCATCGCGGCGG
>NZ_PNMA01000078.1 GCF_013823385.1 Hyphomonas sp. | reverse complement strand
TTCTGCGCCATTTCCTCGATCGTCGCCGCGATCTGCGGGCTGATCGACTTGATCGCGAGCTGGAAGGCAAAGCCCAGTGCATTGTTGGCGGTCGCCTTCATCATCGCCACGATCTCGTCGGTGTTGATGAAGGAGAAGCTTCCCGAAAACACGTCGATACCGCCGCACCCGGCCTTGACGCTCGGGAGCTGCAAATTAACTGGATTGACGTTCTTTTGCGGAAACCGTGTCCAGATATTGCCGCCCGAGTAATAGCCTGCCGACTGGCCCTCATAGGCAACCGGCCCGGTGGCATTGGCGGCGGCGCCCATGTCATCGAAGAAGCTATTGAGTTCGGTCCCGACATTGGCACTGACCGGGGCAGCGACAAGGCTGGCAGCGGCAAGAATGCCCAAGGCGGTGCCGGCGGAACGGAACATGCGAGCGGCGATGCCGCGCTGTGCTTGCGGTGCCATCAGTAGTCACTCCCGGGTTCGATCTGGGTCAAGGAATAGATCCGCTGCATCACCTCGTCGGCGGCCATCACCCCGTAGCCGATCGGGATCGGCTGCTTGGTCTGGGTGTCGAACAGGACAAGCGCGGGAACGGCCCCGCCCTGCAGACCCATGCGCTGGTACTGGCCGCTATCGACCACGTAGTTGGGGAAGGCTTCGTTGGGCCCGCCGTCCATCGAGACGGCGAGCACTTCGAGCCCGTAATTGTCGGAAAGCGCGCGCATCACGGGCGAGAAGGTCCGGCACGCCGAGCAGCTCGAGGAGTAGAAATAGAACACCCCGTAGCGTTCGGTGAGCGCCGCCATCGATCCTTCGCGCTGGGCTTTGCGGTCCTCGAGCCAGGTCTGTTTGGCGAGCGTCGAGACGGGCCGCTCGAGCGTGTAATCGAGATCGGAGTTCTGCCAGATCGCCCTTCCCCACACATCGGCGAACGTCGAGGCCCGGTCGAGCTGCTCGCGCTGGAACCGGATATAGGCGACGATGTTCTCCGAGGTCGGCTCGAGCACGGCGCGCGCCTTCAACTCGTCGAGCTGGGCCGTGATCGCCGCCATCCGCGCGGTCGCCGGAACGGCCGTCTCAGGCGCCGGCGCCTGGGCTTTCTCGCGCGCCTTGCGCTTGGCCTCTTCGGAGTTGCAGTAGAACCAGCTGCCGAGCTTGCGCTCCTCGCAGTAGAATGCGTCGCGGTTCGAATCGGCCGGCGACTGCGCCAGGACAGGAACCGTTACAGCTGCGAGCGCGGCAACGAGGACAGGGATTGCAAGCTTGGTCATGGGCATTTCCCCTTTTCAAGGTCGAGCATTTCGAGAAGGAAAGCGGTTTTGATGTAGCCGCGGCCGCGGTCGATCATCCGGATCATCCCGCCCGACAGCGTGGCGGTGGTCTCGACACCCCGCTCGGTAAGGCAGAAACCCATGTCGCCCTCGCAGGCGCGTTCGATCACCCCGCCATCGAGCAAGCGCGTGATCGACAGCCGCAGCTCCGCATGGGTTGCGGGCCGCAGAAACCAGTTCTCGATCAGCGCGAACATCTCGTCCTCGGAGCGCGCCAGATCGCGGCCGATCGCAACGCTGACAGCCAGATCGAGCACCTGGGCGGCCGGGAACGGCGCGCCGGAACGAAATTGAAGGATGTCGGCGTCCTGCAAGCTCAGGTTCCCCCATTGATGTTGTAGTAGTTCTCGATCTTTTCCTGGATCTGGATCGACATCTCGATCTCGTCGGGGAGCTTGGCTGCATCCACGAATTCGGCGTAGACCTCGCGGAAATCCATGCGGCTGAGATCGAGCCGCTGGAACTGCGCGATCAGAAAGCCCTCGCAGTCGGGCTCCTTGGCCCTGCCGAACTGCATCCCGAGCTGGGCCTTGCCCTGCTGATTGAGGATGCGCACGAGCTTGGAGCCATAGCAGCAGTAGGACTGCTTGCGGGTGACGCAGACGCCTAACACCCGGTCCGAGCAATAGGTCCCAACATAGTGGCACAGCCCCGCGTCATCGCGCTTGTCGACGTCGCGGTCCTCGCGGCTGCACAGGAAGGGCGTGAGGAGCGGCACGCCCTTCCCGCTGCAGCAATTGGAGAGCCCGAACACCTTCTTGGTGCACTTGAGGTTTTCTCCACTGAAGATCTTCAGGTTATCGGGATCGAAATTGTCGCGCAGCTCGCCGAGCACGTTCATCGCGACCATCGCGTCCTTGAACTCCGTTGAAGCCTCGCGCTCGACCTGCGTGCACTCACCATCAATGCAGTAGATATCGCCGCCGCAGACATAGGCGGGGGGCGGCGCGGTGCCATTGGCGGGCGTGGTGCACTGATACCAGCGATCATAGACGTTGCAGCTTGTCTCGGCCGGGTCGTCGTAGCTCAGGCATTCATCATGGCTGAAGCGGCATTCGGGGCGCGCCTCAAGCGCGCTGCAGTCGTTGGCCGGCGCGACCCCCTGGCACTGATAGGTCCGATTCCACTCCCAGCAGGGGCGTGTCACCGCTACGCCGCCGATTGTGCGGGTCTCGTTAGGTGCGGTGCAGACTTCCGAAGCGAGCGAGCAGGTCGCGCCATTCGTGGCATTCTGACAAACCGTCTCGTCAACGGCCTCGCTGATGATGCGGGTAGTGTTGCGCTCGATCCCGCCAGAAACGCCGCTGAGAGGCGCAGGGCAATGCCATTGCTGGCGATAGATCGGCTCACCGGGCTCGGCGCACCATCGCCGGCCGTTGAACTCCTGCACCCACTGAAGACAAGTCTCGCCGATGCGGACACTCTCGCTGAGACGGCACGTGCCGGAGCCGGGCGCGCGCGCAAGTTCTCCGCACATCTCGTAACGTTCGGTAAAGCCTTCGGTCTCGCAAATGTATTCCCAGTAGCGCGAGCCCTGGGTCTGGATCGCCAGCGAAGCAGTGCAGCTGCGCGCCTCGTCATAGGGCTGGGAGCCCGCATTGCAGCTTTCAAGGTAGGTGGCAGCGCCGCCGCCGCCGGGAGGGAGCGGCGCACACGCCCCCGCCGATCCATCGGGAGAGGCGCCGGGGCCAAGATAGGTGTCGGCATCGCTCTCAATGAGACGAGCCGAGCTCAGATCGATCGTGGCGGGATCAAAGACCGTGCGATAGGGATCGGCAACGACGCGGTAATTGTCCTGATAGCGCTGCGCTTCGCCCGCCGTACTCAGCCCTGCGGGATCCTCGACATAGTCGAATTGGGGAAAATCGGTCCCCTCAAACCCGGGCACGGCGGCGGCCTGACCGTTGGTGAGGATGCCGGAGTTGGTGGCATCGCGAACCCCCTTGGCAATCGCTTCGCCTTCACTGCGCGCATCGCTGGTCGCCATCTGCGCATGGGCGAGCTGGCCGCAGGCGGCCACAGCGAGGCAAACAGCAAGGAAGCGCGCGCCATTCACCGCTGCCCCCGGATGTTGGCAAGCCCGAGCCGGGCCACGGGCGCGCCGGGGCCATTGGCCTCGGCGAAGGTCTCGAGCACGTAGGCTACACTGACATTGCCCGCGATCCGGTCATGCGGCGGCGGCGTGCTGACACACTCGAGCTGGTCGCACGGCTCGAAGTCGGTCGAAAGCGCCACATATGTCGGAACGCGGTCGACGTTGAAGGCCCGGAACAGGCGGGGATCGATGGCGATGTTGCTCGCGCCGCGTTGGTCGACCACCTTGCGGATGCCGGTGATGAAGGTGTGCGGATTGCCGGCCGAGAACCCGCGGAACACCACCACGCCCCCTGCCCGCGTCGTATCGGCGATCATCTGCGCAAGCGCATCCTCGGGCATCGACAGACTGGCGAAGGCCACGAACAGCGGGGCGCCCTTGGGCTGCGCCATCCCGGCCTTGGCGCCGGCGATCATCTCGTCAAAATCGACCGGGCCATTCTCTCCGGGCAGATCGCCGACCTCGAGCCCCTCGACGCTGCGGTAGCCGTCCTGGACAACGCTTTGCGCATCTGCCTGATGGCCTTCCGCGTTGACGGTCGCATAGTCGAACAGCGCCTGTGCATCGGTCTTGAACTCGTCAGCGCGCGCTTCGATAGCCCTGGGATCAAAGCCTTCGAGATCCTGCGCGAAAACTGCCGTCATGCCGCAGACGAGGCTGGCAGAAAGGGCGATAAGAACGGCTTTGCGGTTCATGTGCGATCCTCCCTCATAACATGCAGCAATTGCGCTTGCGCCAGAGGAGGAACCCGACGTCCTCGCCCTTGACCGGATAAACCTGCCCGGCGCGAGGGAGGATGGTCGAGGCGCCGATCGGCGAGCAGGCCTCGCGCCCGTTGACCATCGGCGTGGGGTTCACCTGCTGCATGCGGTACTGGCTCTTCTTGAGGATCGGCATGATGTATTTGGAGCACAGCGCCTTGGGACCGCTGGTGCCGAACGCGAGACCCTGACGGTGGAGCTTGTAAACCATCCGCTCGGCGGCAAGCCGGGCCGATTGCTTGATGCCGATATTGGCCCCGACATTGCCGTTCATCGGATACATCGGACCCTGGCAGCCCGAGCACCAGAACAGATCGTCCATCGGCAGCTTTGTGGTCGCCGAGATGCAATCGGCCGCGCAGGCCGCCTGCGCGATCGT
>NZ_PNMA01000077.1 GCF_013823385.1 Hyphomonas sp. | reverse complement strand
AACCCCAGGCGCCGCCCCTCGACCTGCCCGACCATCGCGCCATCGGGCAGCTGCCCATTGAGGATCGCTTCGAACGCGCCCTTCTCGACCTGGCCCTCGAGTCCGAGTGCGCGCGCACCTTCGCCGCCCCAGACCCCAGCCTCCGCGTGTTCCTGCTCGGTGTAGTAGTTGTCGTTGGCGAAATAGGCGGCGGCCCCGCTCGACGACCTGACGGATGCGATGGAGTGCATGGCCCTACATCTCCGGTCCGTCGTCATGGGAATGCGAGCGATCGTCGATCTCGCGTGCAGCCTTGCCGCCGCGCTCGGCGGACTTCTCTTCACGGACGGGGTCATTGAGTTCGCGGGTCACGCCCGCGCGCTGCGCCGCAGCCTTCGCCGAGGCATGGTCCGCAGCCTTGTCCGGCACTTCCTGTTCGCGCCCGCCATTCCGCTCGCCCTGCGGAGCCTGTTCGAGCCTGAAGGCCATCTGGCTGCCCACACTGGGATCCTGTGCGGGCCCTTCAGGTAGGTTTTCCGGGGCGGGATGCTCCGGATCACCCTGCTCGGATGCAAGCGTGCCCGGACCGTTTTCGAGATCGTCATTGCGCAATTCACGCTCGGGTTCGCCGCGCGGTTCGCGGCCCCCGACCTCCGTTTCTTCGGCGTCATCTACCAGCGGCGGCACGAACTCGATGGGCTGGACATTCTCACGCAGGACATAGCCTTCGGCGACCTTGGGATAGTCCGTGTAGGTGAGCTTGATCCGCGCCGCATCGAAGCCTTCGGGGAAGACAAGGAAACCGCGCAGCGATGGCAGGCGCATGATGTCATCGGGAATGACCAGCGGCTGCACTTCCGAGCGGGGCGTGATGGTCGCGGCGTCGCGGATGTTGGAATAGCCATAGCTGTAGGCCTCATCCATCATCCTGACTTCGCGGTGCCCGATATAGTCCGAACAGTGCTCGGCGGTGTCGCGGTCGGCGGCCGCCAGGATCAGCTTGGTACGCGCGAGCGAGGCGAGGTTCTGCGCGCCTTCCTTGCCATAGGTCTCGGCCAGTTTGGCAAAGGAGTGGATGCCGAGCACGAAGGCGCCGCCAAAGCCGCGCGCGGTCTGCAGGCCGTCCTCGATGGCCGGCAGGCGGTGGAGCGCATGAACCTCGTCGAAGAAGAACCAGGTGCGCAAGGACCGGGTAGTCGCGCGCTTCGATCATCGAGGCATTGGTCTTGGACGACACCCTGGACCCACGCACCGGCGAGAAAGGCCGACCGGTTTCGACAAGGTAGATCCGCGCGGCATGGTCACGCATGCACTCCATCGCATCGCGGCATTCGGCAAGGCTGCGGGCCTGCATGGTCAGGTCTTCCAGATCGGTCGCGTAAACCTCGCTCGGATCGTATTCGCGCAGCTTCTCCTGGAGCCGGTTCGCCATCGCGTCCTCGCGGTCATCGAGGCGTTTGGCGACGACGTGGAAGCTGTTGGCCACGCCCCAGGCGACTTCGCTCGCGAAGTCCTCCATCCGGGTGTCGCGGAACAGGTCGAAGACGGTCGCGAGCATCATCTCGATCGCCGCCTGCGCCACCTCGGGATCGGGCATTTCGACAGCGCTCGGCTCATGCTCGATCGAGAGCTTGGCCAGTTCGGTCTGCTCCATGAATGCCCGGGCGTAGTCGGGCGTGGCGATTTCACGCGCATAGTGTTCGGCAAGGTCGGCGAAGTTCGAGAAACGGTCCGTCATGATAACCTCCAAATGGAATTTTCTCTCATCACGCTGATGAAAGATGCCCATCGGAAGGACGCCGGAATCAGGCAGTCAGGGACGGCGGCGCGCCCGCGCTGCCGCCGCGTGTCGCGGGCGTGGGGGGAGCCGATTTTGCTCGCAAGGCGCTAGCCGCAGCAGGCCAAAATCGGGGGGCACCCGCGATCCTTGACGGCCGCCAATCTCCCAGGCGTCATGCTATGGCGATGCTGATTTCGCTCAGCCACCGAGATGAGAGAGAGATTACGGTTTTGCCCCCGAACCCCATCTGGGCGTTCGGGGTTAACCGCAAAACGCCATGTCCTCTGCGCCCCGCTTGATTGCCGTGGCCGAAGGATGTCTGTGGGTTGTCGCGGGGCGCGCTGGCTGCGCCGTGGTCGGCGGAGCCAGCTACAAATGACGGATCCCTTGTCGGAGCCAGTCAGTCGCCCTGTGGCCCGGTGCATCGCACGGGCGCGGGACGGCGACGGAGGCGAAGGCAAGAGTGCCGGCGGCCCAATGCAGGAAACCCCGCACCCGCAGGAGCGCGCCAGCAAGGCGCGCGGGACCGAGTGCGGCAATCTTGACGGGGCCGCTCCTTATTTTCGGACCTGCGATGTCTGACACCCTGCTGATCGTCGTCATCTCCGAAAGCCGTCGCCGGTGATGGTGATGGTGGTGATGATCAACAGACATGCGCTGACCATGATCATGATGGCCTTCGAAGGGCCTTTCGCGGTGGTATGGTTTGTTAGAAATATGTGTGTTAGTTTCTAACGGAAGGAGTACACGAATCATGTCCGCCATGGCCGACAAGATCATGAAGCGCGTTCGCGCGAAGGGGCGGGGGTGGGTATTCACCCCCAAGCATTTCATCGACTTCGGCACACGCGGCTCGGTCGACATGGCGCTGTCGCGTCTGGCGCAGGCTGGAGAGATACGCCGGATCGGGCGCGGCCTCTACGACTATCCGCAGCTGCACGACAAGCTGGGCGCGCTGACACCAGATGCCGAGATGATCGCGCAGGCCGTATCGGCGCAAAGCGGCGACCGGCTCGCGCCCTCGGCAGCAGCAGCGGCCAACAAGCTTGGACTGTCGACACAAGTACCTGCCAGGGCGAGCTATGCAACGACAGGACGAACCCGCGTGCGCCAGGCCGCTGGCCGAAGCGTCACGCTCAAGCACAGCCGCGCACCAGTGCTGGGCAATGCCTCTGAGGCTGCCAACGGCGTGGTCCAGTTCCTGGCCGGGCTCGGGCGAGACAAGATCGATGCGAATGCGATTTCGCAGCTCGCCGCGCGGCTCGACGACAAGGACGTGCAGGCGCTGATCAAGGGCCGCGCGCAGATGCCGGGTTGGATGGGCGATGTCGTGCTGAAGATCGGGGCGGCGCACCATGGATGAATTTGCCCGGCGGCCTGCCGAAGAGCGGCGGGCGTTCTTTGCCGAAGCTGCCGCACGCCGCGATCTCACGTCACTCATCGTCGAGAAGGACTTCTGGGTGTGCTGGACCCTGCGCCGGCTGATGGGCGTGCCCGAGTTGGCCAAGGTCCTGACCTTCAAGGGCGGGACCTCGCTCTCGAAAGCATTCGGGATCATCAAGCGATTTTCAGAGGACATCGATCTCACCATCAATCGCGCCGCGCCGCTGCTCGGCGAGGTCGCTTCGCCGATGGCGAGCGACATCAGCGGCAAGGAGCGCGAACGGCGCGGCAAGGCGCTCGGCGCTGCGGCGCAAAACTGGGTTGGAACGATCCTCCTTCCGACGCTTGCGCAAGCGATCGCGGAAGCCCTGGGCACCCGTGATGGTTGGAGCATCGAGGCGGATCCCGCAGACAAGGATCGGCAGACCGTCCTGTTCAACTACCCGGCATCCTCGGGCTACGGCCTCGACTATGGCAACACTTATGGCGGGCGTACCGGCTACGTACAGCCGCGAATCAAGCTCGAATTTGGGGCAAGGGGCGATCCCGAGCCATTCGAGCTGCGGGACATCCTGCCATATGTCGCCGAGGACTTTCCGGACGAATTGCCCGATGCGGTGGCCGCCGTGCCAACGCTTGCACTCGAAAGGACCTACTGGGAGAAGGCGACGATCCTGCATGCGCTGCACCACAGCGGCAAATTGCGGCCAGGTCTGTCGCGGCACTTCTATGATGTGTTCATGCTCGATGCTGCCGGCATCACGGAACGGGCGCTGGCCGAGCGTGTACTGCTGGAGCAGGTTGTCTGGAACAAGAGTCTGCTCTTCGCTGATGCCAGAGCCTCCTACGGAACGGCGCAGCTCGCCACACTGCGGCTTTCGGTCACTGACGCAATGCGCGAGGAACTTGCGGCGGACTACGCCGCCATGGCGGAAATGTTCATGGAGGAGCCCCCAGCTTTCGACGAGTTGGTGTCCCGCCTGGCGGATATCGAGCGACGGATCAATGCGGCCGGCTAGCCCACAGGGGCACCGGCAAAGCGACGGCAAAGGTCAGGAGACGTCTCGGATGGAATTTGACGACCAGATGCGGCGCTTCTTCGGGACCGATGATCTCGGTTCGGTGTCACCCGCGGCAGTGGCGAGCGGCATCGAACGGATGCAGGTCGAGTTTGGCCTTGAAACCGACAAGGGCCGCAGGTTTGCAATGTGGTCGCTGCTCTACATGTTGGGTTCGGCGCCGGACCTCGACGTCGCCTTCAAGGACGAACGCGACCGCGATGCGGCGCGCATGTTTATGGATCTGCTGGACCAGGCAAACGATACCACACAGAGTTGATCGAGCCTCCGAAACGCCGGCCTCAGGCTTATCCCACATTCGAGCAATCAGCGCGATTTGTGGGATAAGCAGTCCGCCAAAGGCGAGCGATGGCATCTCGACGGCGCAAGATGGCGCACAATCG
>NZ_PNMA01000076.1 GCF_013823385.1 Hyphomonas sp. | reverse complement strand
GGTTGCCGAACTGGTTCTCTATAATCTCGCGTGAAAAGCGGTTGTTTTCCTGCCCCTTCATCATCGCGGAAAAGCCGTCTCCATAAACAGCATCGAAAACCTCTAGTCCCTTGTCCCAAGCATTTTCACTCATGTGTATTTCCTCGACTTGTATGTACCCACGCTCAATCGAGCGGCTGGCCCTTGCGATATTCCAGGCCAGAGGTGGAATCGGCGTTTTCGCGGATCAGCTCGATCATCGGCAGTCTAACACCGAACTTGGCGGCCTCTTCGATGGCGACTTCCAGATCCTTGATCATCAGCCCCTTGAAATAGTTGCGGACGCCGGTTTCCTGCGCATCGCCTTCAGGATCGGGGCGGATTTCCATGGACAGCGCGCCTTCAAGGCCGCCACCAGCGTTCGGATCACCAGCCAGCGCCATGCGCAGCTGATTCAGGTCTACACCGTAGTTGCGGGCGATTACCGCACCTTCGTACCCTGCCCGGATACAGCCGAAAAACGTGGTGTTGCGCGCGATCTTGGCCGCCATGCCGGTGCCCGGCCCACCCATGTGGATGACCTGTCCGGCAAAGCCATCGAAAATGGGCTTGGCCTTGGCCATGTCCACTTCGCTACCGCCTGCAAGACAGATCAGGCCGTTCTCGCCCGACTTGGGACCGTTGGTTACGCCGCAATCGATCAGCGTCACTCCGGCATCCGCGCAGAGCTTTTGCGATGTTTCCAGATCAGACATGGAGATTGTCGACAGCAGGATCACAGTCTGCCCGGGCTTGCCCGCTGCCAGAACGCCATCGGGGCCGGAAAGCACATCGATGGTTTGCTCGCCATTGAGCACCGCGATCAGAACGCAATCGGACGCCGCCGCGAGATCTTTTGGTGTTGCCGACATTGGCGGCGCACAGGGCACCCGCTCTGCGGCTTCTTCGCGCACATCGAAAATTGCCGAGAGTTGGCCAGACCGCTGCAGGCATTGGGCCACGCCTCCGCCAATGCCGCCAAGGCCGATTACACCGCCAGTTTTCATGATAATTCTCCTTGATATGAAGGTGAGACGCCTTGCGTTACCAGCAAGCGTCGCAGCTCAATTTGCATGTCCTCGCCAAGACCGGCATCGACGAGATAGCGCCCTACGGTCTTGTGTTTGCTTTCGATCTGTTCCCAGGCGCAGGCCAAGTATTCGCGGCGAACCCCGATCAGCGCATCGACCTGTTCCGGGCTGGGCATGAATCCGAAACTGGAACGAAAGCCTTGCTCCAGCGAACCGCTGCGGCGAAGGTTCTCGCCAAAGATGTCTGATTGGGCATAGTCGTTCAGGATCGCCTCGCGTGGGGCTCCCAGCATCTCCAGCAGCACGGCAACGGCAACACCGGTTCGATCCTTGCCGGCAGTGCAGTTGACCATCGCAGGCCTGCCTTCGAGCAGGCAGGTGCCAACCGTTTCCCAGTGCGGCGCAAGCGCATCGGGAATCTCGCGATAGGTTTCGCACATGATATCGATCGCCAGTTGCACATCTTCGCCAAGGCTCAGGCGTTCGCGGCCGTCATGGCCGAACACCCGCAGGTCTGCGTTCACATCGAGGCCCAGCCAGCGGCAATCCGCATCCTGCCAATCGTGCGGATGGGCTTCGCGCTCTTTCGCGGAACGCAGATCGAAGATGTAACCAATCCCCAGCGATTTCAGCTCTGCCTCATGTTCCGGTGAGAAATTGGCCGGGCCTTCCGCACGGAACAGCGCGCCGCTGCGCACCAGGCCACCCTGAGCCTGCATGCCGCCGAGGTCGCGAAAATTGAGGAGTGCAAGAGCCATGCTCAACGCGTGGGATAAACTGGAATGGCGGAGGCCATCTGTTCGTACATTCTGGCATCGAACCAGACGTGCTCCAGGTAATGGCCCAGGGTCGCGCGCTCATCAGTGTAGGTGTAACGCATCAGGTCTCCCAGCCCACCGCTCCACACAACCGGATGTACAGCGGGATCGAGCGAGGCCATGTATTCCTCGAAATCTCCAAGCTCGCCGTCGACCCGCAGGGCAGCGTGATGGAAGCACATTGCAAAGCTGCCGTCCTGCGGCAGAACTTCGGCGTGCATGGGGGCAAGTCCGGGCAGGGGCTCGATCAGTTCGATTTCCATTCCGCCGACATTGGCCAGTGCGATCTTCATCCGGTATTCTGGTGACGAGACCAGACCCGGCGTATCATTCTCGAACACGTAGAATTCGGGAACTCCGTAATCATCCCGCCAAATGGACAGCGCGCGATCGAGATCGTTAGTCACATAGGCGTTCTGGCTATGCCTTGCCTTCGGGCGGGAAAACACGATGGACGCTCCTAGTTGTTGAACATTTTCCCGCCATCGATCACCAGCGTGTCGCCGGTATGATAGCGCGAAAGATCGCTGGCGAGATAAACCACCGCGCCCCACAGATCGTCGGGCGTGCCGGCGCGCCCTATGGGCGCCTTGGCGGCAACGGCATCGGCCAGCATCTGGCCGTACTCCGGATCGGCCATGGTCATTTCGGTAATGATAAAGCCAGGCGCGATGACGTTGCAGCGAATACCTTGCGGCCCGAGTTCGGCGGCGAGCCCTTTTGACAAGGCCGCCAGCGCCCCCTTGGCCGCGCCATAATGCGTCAGCGTGGGCACGCCCTGGAATATGGAACCGCTGCCGCACAGGATCATCGAACCGCCCGGATCGCCTGCCTCGGCGCGGGCAACCATGTGTTTCGCCACTTCACGCAAAGTAAACACCACCCCGTGCTGGTTCACGGCCATCAGCGAGTTGTAGGTGGCGGCATCCATTTGGATGAATGGCTTGGCGCTGGCGATCCCGGCATTGGCGACCACGGTATCTATGCGCCCCATTGCGGCCAGTGCATCGGCCACGCCGGCAACGATCTGCGCCTCGTCGGTCACATCCACTTCGGCGGAATGAACCTTGACGCCCAACGCGCGCAGCTTTTCGGCTGCCTGGTCATTCGCTTCCTTGCGCCGACCCCAAATAACCAGGTCGCTTCCAGCCCGCGCCAGCCCTTCGGCAAAGCCGAAGCCCAGACCGGAGTTGGCGCCGGTTACCAGCGCCACCTTACCCGTCAGATCGAACAGCTTGTCTGTCATCGCGACAATATCCTCTCCCCATTCGACCTAACGGCATTTGCCAGTCGCGCAGCATATCTTTCGGTAGGGCAAAGATTACCCGCCTCCGCATCTACGAGATATCGGAGACAGGATGTGGCGAGGGAGTAGAAGCGAATGACGCAAGCCGCCAAGGGCCAGGTGTTCGAGATCAAGGACATGCGCGCGCCCGTGCTGGACGAAGCGCAAAAGGCCGCCCTTGCCGCCGCTTCGCAAGCCAGTCTCGATTTCTCCTCTGCCGCCATCATGGGTGCAGCCAAGGCCCAGACCAGCCTCGATGATTTCGGCGCGCTGGATTTTGTCGAGCGGCTGGACCTGTGGTGCGAATGTGTTGACGAGGATGAATTCCTCTCACCCGTTGGCCGCGCAGGGCTGTGGACCATGTTCGTGCGCTATGCCGCCGACCGCCTGCGCGTGGAAGACATCTGCAAGCGCCACCCGGAAATACTCGACATCGAAATCGATCGTCCGATCATCGTGGCTGGTCCGCCGCGTTCGGGGACAACCCATTTGCTGGGCCTGCTTTCGGCCGACAAGCGGCTGCGCTCGCTGCCTTGGTGGGAAGCCATCGCCCCGGTCCCCACGGCAGAGGACGAGCCTTCGCCGGACGATCCCAACCCGCGCTGGACCAAGGCGGAGGCAGGGTGGCAGCAGCAGGAAGCGGTGCTGCCGATGATGAATTACATGCACGAATTCTCGCCCGACCATATCAGCGAGGATATCGAGCTGCAGGCGCTCGATTTTTCATCCTACCTGCTCGAATGGCTGGCCTTGGTGCCAAGGTGGCGCGATTACTACCTCTCGCACGACCAGAGCGGCACCTATGCCTACCTGAAGAAGGGCCTGCAGGTCCTGACCTTCCTCAAAGGACCGAACCGCTGGGTGATCAAGTGCCCGCAGCACATGGAACAACTGCCGGTTCTCAACAAGACCTTTCCCGATGCGACATTCGTGATCACGCACCGCGACCCGGTTGGCTCGATCCGTTCGACCTTGTCGATGTGGCTCTATGCCTCGCGCGTGCTGCGCACGAAGAGCGATCCTGAAGAGCCGAAGGGCTACTGGATCGATCGCTACAAGACCTTGCTTTCACGCTGCGTGAAGGATCGCGACTGCCTGCCCGAAGACCAGACGATCGACGTTTATTTCCACCAGTGGATCAAGGACCCTGACCCGATCCTGCAACGGATCTACGACATGGCGGAGATCCCGCTGGACGAGGCCACTCTCAAGACCCTGCACCAGTACCACAAAGATCATGATCCGGCAGTGAAAGGCAAGGTGCGTTTCAACCTGGAGGGCGACTTCGGCATTACCGCCGAGGACATCCGCCAGCATTTCCAGTTTTACTTCGATCGTTTCCCGGTCGAAGTTGAAGTCAGATAATTTCTTCGGAGCAAGACATGGCTAAAATCAATGTGATCGACCGTTCTGGCAACAGCAAGGAAGTGGAGGCCGAAGCCGGTCTGACGCTGATGGAGATCATTCGCGACAACGGTTTCGACGAACTGCTGGCCCTGTGCGGCGGGTGCTGCTCATGCGCCACCTGCCATGTGCAT
>NZ_PNMA01000075.1 GCF_013823385.1 Hyphomonas sp. | reverse complement strand
GCCTGCCCTCGAGCACGGCGGCAAAGGTCTGTTCCTCCACCTTGCCGGTCAGGCCCAACGCCTCGGCACCTTTGCCAAACCACGCGCTGGCATCCTGCGTCTGATCAGCGGTGTAGTAGTTGTCCTGGGAGTAGTACTCCGCCGCGGATGAAGCCGAACCTATGCTGCCGAGCGTAATCATCGCCGGTCCTCATGGGCAATGACGCGCAAGCCAAGATCGCGCTCCTGCTCTGGGACCCGGCAATCGGTAACACCGTACTTGCGGGCGATCAGCCGACACATTTTCGCGGGGTGGTCGATCAGCTTGGCTGACTGCCAGACCGACCAGCCATCGAACTGGGTAGGCAGGATTGTTGCAATGAGCGCGCCGATAAAGAGCGCCAAGCCTCCGCATGCCGACAGAAATTTGAGCGACAGAAAACGGTTGTCGCCGAGGTAAATGGATCTCATCTGCCGCGGTTCGCTCGCCAGTTTTATCGATCGATCCAGCTGCGCGGAGATCTTCGCCAGGTGCGGCCCGAGCAGGCCTAGCAGCTTGGGCTCCAGCGCCTCGAAGGCAGACAGCAGCTCACCAGTCTGCGTCATGAACGGCGAGAGGCCGGCTTCATCCAGCTCGCGAAGCTCGACAATCAGCTTCTGCAGGGCGATGCGATTGGCTTCCTCGCCGCCGTTCCACTTCTCGGTCAGCTTGCCAAGCATCCGCGCATTGTCCGCTTGTGCCCGGTCCAGCTCCATCACCAGCTCCCGCAACTGGTGAACCAGCCCGCTGACGGTCGCATCGAGCTTGGGCGCAGCTTCGGTCTGGAAAGTCGGCCGACCGGCATCGTGCGCCTCAATCAGCTCCTGGATCGCCTTGCGCAAAAGCTCGGGCCGGCTGAGCGATTTTGCCTGCGCAACCCTGTCGAGGGCGGCAAGGATGCGATCCTCAACCGAGACATTGACCTGTGCCATCAGACCCTCCCCCGGATTGCGAGGAGATCGACGGGCCTAGAAGCTAAGTGACTGATATAGGCTCGTTCTAGAAGACCTTGCTGCTGCGCGCCACAGCTTTGGAGTGCTTTTTGGGCGCCCCTAGAAACGCGTCTAGGGTCTAGAATGGCTGATTTCTGCGGGTTTGGGCACGCCTTGCCACCGCTCGAATTCAGCGTGGAGTGTGCACTTCTATATGCGCTGCTTAGTGACTGACGGTCTGATTGTAGGGAGTCATGACGTAGCTTGGTATTTCCTGCCGAGTGCAACCGGCCGAACAGCCGGAAAGCGAATACCGCGTTCTCTGCGAGGTTCATGTGACGTCTCCGCCGAATATGTTGGGGTTTCCGGCCCGGTCGAAATCTAGGCCCGACATCGGGATCGCTGGAGGATCCGCCTCCCGGTTCAGTTCGACACAAAACCGCTGGTAGAAGCCGTAGCTGAGCCGCTCGAACGGTGCCGCATTCGCGATCATCTGTACTATTGGCAGGGTGTCATCGCCGGTGGGTGCCCCCCGGAGTGGCGCCAGAATGACCGTCCGCTCGTAGGCCTGAAGGACGAAGTCACAAAAGGCTGCCCCGTTCAGCCGCGTCAGCATGTCAGCAAGGACCCGGGCATCTGGAGTGGTACAATGCTGCTCGACCAGTTGCCTGACCGGGTCGTGCCAATGGTCGAAATGGCTGACCCAGCTTTTCAGCCATACGGGCCAAAGGACTTGGCCGTCTGGACCTGGAAGTCGGTCGCAGACCTCGTCCGCAGTCAGCTCGTACATGTCCCCGAACACCCCTGGAAGGGCAGCGAAAATGGGCTGCGGGTCAATGTCGCGCATCAGGATCGCGGCGGCATGGCGCCAGCTCAAGACGGGGTCCCGCCCGGGCTTGTAGGACGGCCACCAGATGTTGCCCGCCTCCAGCTCCTCCCACAGGCTTGTGGTTCGCGTTTGTGTCATGGCTGCACCTCCCCAGAGAGCTTCGCCAGGGCCGAAAGGCATGCACCTGCAAAGCTGTGACCGGTTCTGGGGGCTGACACCTCCGGTTCGAACTGACGGTCCGGCAAGCTGCCCTCTGGATAGCCCTTGGCTGCCTTGATCATGGGTAAGAGGCTGGAGGCGTTCCGCAGCAGCCCGCTCAGGCATTTCCTGCCTGACCGCGCCCTGTACCGGTGATCGCTTGGCAATCGCGCATTGCGGTCGATGACGAGCAGGCAGAGTGCCGCGCGCTCGCGCCCCAGCCTTTTGCATGCCTCTGCCCAGGCTGGCTGCGACACATTGTGCCAACGGCAGGCGATCGCCGATGCGTCGACAATGTCTGGCCAGCCCGGTGCCCGGTCGGACGGGAGGAGGCTTCGATAGTCTGTGCTCGCAAGGCTTGCAGCCAATGCTGGGGAGACCTCGTCCGACCGGTCAACGCCAGTCGCGCGCTTACGGTTTTTGGACGAGTCTTTGACAAGTATATTGGGTGCGAAGATTTCTTCCGTCCGGTGGGAAGATTTCGTGTCACCGGACGGAAGTTCTGGCTGCACCAACAGCGCCTCGAGCATGGCCTTCAGGGCTTCCAGCTTCTCGGCAGAGCTGATGCGGGACACGCGCCCCCGGGGCAAAATCCGCTCTGCCTCCTCGATCAAAGCAGCCGCCTGCGTCGCCCTGATCTCGCGGCTGAGCATGACCACCTCGTGCCGCAGCGAAGCAACCGCGCGCTCATGCAGCTCCATCGCCTCGAGCCGGGACTTCCACCGGCCATAGCCATCGATGAGCGGACGCAGGCTGATCCCCGCAAGGCTGACGATGACGCCGTCACGGCGCTGACCGGTGCGGCGCGCATGAGAAACATGAGTCCGCTCGATGAACCCGCCACGTTCAAGTTCGGCTTCAGCGTTGTGCAGGACCTTCGTCGAGATGCGCAGCGTATGAGCCGTGGTTTGTGGTTGCTCCCACACCCCGCAAATCTTGCCACGCTCAAAGTCGGACGACCGGCAGCCGAGGAGGTAGTGCTTCAGGACGCGCACTGCGGTTGCCGAGAGGTGTTCCGCCCGGCAGGTCCCAGGTGCGATCTTCTCGATCAGATCAGCCATGTTGAAGTGGGTGACGCCGGGTGGAAGCCCGTTGTGTGCCAAAGAGATGCTCATGAAGCACCTCCCGCAAGGTTTGCCCTTGCGCCCGATTCTCCGGTCGCGTAAATGGGTGAAATAGCCGCAACGCTATTGATCTGACCGCTGTGAAGGGTGCCAGCCCTTCCGGCGGTTTTTCGTTCCTGGTCTGGCGGCCTGCCTACTGGCTTTGTCGCGCGCCAATTCCGCCCACACATGCGCGTTTTCAAGGGCCTCAGGGCGCCCCCTCGTACAAATCGCGTACAAGCACCCTCGGACAAGAGGCTCTTTTTGCAACCAAAACAGCTAACTATCTGATTTGGCTGGCTCCCTTCACACGGGTGGGGTCACAGGTTCAATCCCTGTCGCGCCCACCATCTTTTCCGGCACTTGGGGAAGATGGCGGCAGATCATCTGAAAAAAACGTGGGAATTCGGGCCCCAGCGGCCTTGCGCCGCTCAGCGCGAGCCGAAGCCGGTCAGCATCGTCTTGAGCGTGCGCAGGATGATCAGCACGTCGAGCCACAGGCTGAAGCGGCTGATGTAGAAGAAATCGTAGTTGAGCTTCTTCAGCACGCTGTCGAGATCGGCGACGTGGCCCTGGCTGACCTGTGCCCAGCCCGAGATGCCCGGGCGCACCACGTGGCGATAGCGGTAGAAGGGCAGCTCGGTCTCGTACCAGCGTGACAATTCGAGCGCCTCGGGCCGCGGGCCGATCCAGCTCATCTCGCCGCGCAGCACGTTGAAGACCTGCGGCAGCTCGTCAATCCGGGTGCGGCGCAGGAAGCGGCCGAGCGGGGTGATGCGCGGATCGTCCTCGCGCGTGATGGCGCGCTCGCGCGGGTCCTCGCTCGTCGGGGCGGCTGGGGCGGCTGGGGCGGCGGCGCGCATGGTCCGGAACTTCCAGACGGAGAAGGCCCGGCCGCGATAGCCGATCCGGACCTGGCGGAAGAACACCGGGCCGGGCGAATCCAGCCTTACCGCCGCAGCCACGATCACGAACAGCGGCAGCAGCACCGGCAGCAGCGCGAGCGCCAGCAGAGTATCGGCAAAGCGCTTCATCGCGATATAGTTCGCATTCGGCGCCAGCGCGCCATCGGCGTTCTCGGAGAGGTGCTCGGTCTGCACCTGCCCGGTCAGCGACTGGCGCAGCTGCTTGAAGTGCAGCACCGTCACCCCCTGCAACGCGCATTCGGCGAGGAAATTGAGCCACTCGCGCGGCAGGTCGCTGTCGAAATCCGCGGTCAGCAGATCGGCCGAGGGCGGGATCACCGGCTGCCCCAGCACCGCCCACTGCACCTGCTCGATGCTGTAGAGACTGTCGACCCGCCCGAACGGCACCACTGCGATCTTGAGCGTCTGACGGCGCTGGATCATGAAGTAGACGAGGTAGAACCATGCCAGCGAGAACGCGAAACTCGCCACCAGCAGCGGGCGGCTGTAACCGAGGCGGGCGAGGAACAGCACGGTGAACACCGCAACGAAGCTCGAGAGGAAGACCGGCAGGATATAGTAGCTCGACCGGATGCCCGGGAAGGCGGCGAGGTTGCGATAGGTCCAGAATGCCAACGCGATCGCGGTCACCGAAGCGGCGAGCGAGACGTAGTAGAGATCGAGCCCCAGCAGCTCGGGCGTGATCCCCGCCGCCACCGCATAGGGCAGCGCGACGGCGACGAACAGCGAACCCAGCAGCTGGAACAGCGGCCGCACCCAGATCACCTGCGCCCGGCGCGGGGCCGACAGCACCGTGCTCAGGGGGCTGGCGACCGATTTCATATCCGCCAGCGCC
>NZ_PNMA01000074.1 GCF_013823385.1 Hyphomonas sp. | reverse complement strand
CAGGGCAGCCGCGCGGAGATCAGACGCGAGCGCGGGGAGGACGGAAAAGGCCGTCCGGGGCATTCGAGCCGGCGAACCGGTCTACATGAACACCCAGCCGTATCCCGGAAAAGGTGATGACGGCGACTTCCGCAATGGCGGCGACGATAACAGTCGGAGAGCAAGCGACGACGCAGCAGTTTCCAAGGGTCCCGTGCGTCGCGGGCTGCCCTTGGTCCTGCTGTGCTGCGGTTTCGCCGCAATCCTCCACTTGCGAGACGCGCGCATGACAGTCGTCCGCATGGGGCGATGTGGTCTCGACCGGATGGTCATGGGGACCTGATGCGGGCATGGAGTGGCCAATGCCGACGCTCGCCATGAGAAATGCCACAGCGACGAGTGCGCCTAATAGGCGCCTCATACCATCACTCAGCGTGAAGAAGGTACTTCCCATGGAGCTTGGCTAGCATGATTCTTCTGGCAGATCAAGGGTTCTACCTCATCAAATCTTAGCATCCCTCAGTTTTTTCTTGCCCTGAAGAATCCGGGTGTGATTCAAGGAGTCCGCCTTTTTTCAGGCGGAGGAACCGTGATGGGCGGGATCGAACACGTTGCTCGTGGGATCATAGCGGACCTTGAGGCGAAGCTGCCGGGCCAGCGCAGGACGCAGCGCGGCAAGCTGGGTCTTCTGGTGGCGACGATGCTGGAGGTGCGCAGCGCCAATTGCATGGACCTTGCGGCCTCACTGCCACGGCCGTGCAAGCTGGTCATCAAGCGCTATCAGTGGATCGAGCGTTTTCTGTCCAATGATCTGGTGGATGTGGACGCGGTGATGGCGCCTTATGGTCGCGAGGTGCTGAAGCATCTGGCGGACGCCGGACAGACCGTTGTGCTGATGATCGACCAGAGCAAGGCGACCGATCTGCACCAGATGGTGATGGTCTCGGTGCGCCTCGGCAACCGGGCGCTGCCCTTGGCCTGGCGAGTGAAGGAGACGCAGGGCGCCATCGGCATTGCCGAACAGCGCAAGGCGCTGGAAGCGGTGCGGGCCATGCTGCCCGAGGGAGTGAGGGTGGTGCTGATGGGCGACCGTTTCTATGGCAGCCCCGATCTCATCGCCTGGTGCCGGAAGCAGGGGTGGCACTGGCGGCTGAGGCTCAAGCAGGAGCTGCTGGTGTTCGAGCAGGACGGCGAGACGACGCTTGGCGAGTGCTTCGCCCGTGGCGAGCGCATGCTCAGCGACATCGAACTCACCCACAAGCGCGTGCGGACCCATGTCGCCATGGTTCACGAGGAGGGCCACCCCGAACCCTGGATCATCGCCCTCTCCGAAGCCCCGACAATACACCGTGCCTTCGATTATGGGCTGCGCTGGGGCATCGAGGCCATGTTCTCCGACTTCAAGACACGGGGCTTCGGGCTGGAGGACAGCCAGATCCAGTACCCGGACCGCCTTGCACGGCTGATCCTGGTCATGGCGCTGGCCCTCTACTGGGCCGTCTCCACCGGCATGTGGGATGCCGAGCACAATCCCACCCCCGCCGAAAAAAAGACCCGCGGGACCGTCCGCGCAAGGCGGGGCGCAGCCTGATCTCCCTGTTCAAACGCGGCATACGACGGCTTCAGGCCATCTTCCAGTCCTTTGCCCCGTTACCTCGCCTCTGGGGGGCGTGGAGAAACTGAGGGATGGTAAGCTCATCAAATGGATGCCGTGCCGCTGCGACGCAACCAGTTCGTCTACATGGCCGCCTGCGGGGCCAAGCTCGCGGCGCTCAATGCGCTCTACGGGAATAGTCTCGCCTAGGACGATAGCACCATGCCCTGGGTGGTGTTCGCCGACCTGCAGGTGGCGGGCGTCGGCCTGAGCGAGGCCGCGGCGAGAGCCGCCGGCCATGAGGTCAAGACATCCATCGTGCCGCTCGACCATGTGCCACGCGCACGGGCAGCCCGCGACACGCGCGGACTGATCAAGCTGGTGGCGGGCGCCAACACCGACCGTCTGCCGGACGGTCAGACCTCGCGCCCGAGGGCACCGACAGCATTCAGACGCTGGCGCTGGCGCTTAAGTTCGGCATGACCGCCAAGGCGCTTGCCGGGACGATCTTCCCGTACCTGACCACGGTCGAAGGGCTGAAGCTTGCCGCCCAGACTTTCGACAGGGGCGTGGCCAAGCTCTCCTGCTGCGTCGGTAAGATCCTCAAGTAGCCGCGACACCTTGGAACTCGACAAGTTTCCGACGACAGCCTATGAATACATGATGGTCAAGCTTGTACGGATATTCGTGTTCGCCTTGCTCGCCGCATTCGCGGTCGGCTCGGGCGCGCACGCGATGAGCACAACCACCATGTCGATCAAGATGGCGCTCGCCGATGGCGGCGCCATGGATATGGCCGACTGTCAGGGCTGCGGCTCCGACGGTGACGGCGACGACGGCGGGCTTAGCTGTAGCATGGTGTGCGTCACTCCACTCCTGGCCAGTCTCAGCCCCGAGGGCAGTGTTCCGCTGGTGACCGGCATATCTCCGTCGGTCCGCGCCTTCTACGATCTTGCCGGACGGACAGGTCCGCCCGAACCCTACCCTCCCCGAACGCTCATCTGATCGGACGCCGGTCGGGGTACGCTCCGACCGCTGCGCCCTGCTGCGCTTCCCGGGCGACCGCGCGGGCAGCCGCCGCTCAATGCGTGTGCAGACCCGAGTCTGCGCATCCGAAGCACAGCGGAAATCAGATGAGAGCGAACCATGTCACCGATCACTTTGGCGCTATCGCGCCGAACTTTACTGAAGGCGTGCGCCGCCGGCGCTGCAAGCCTGAGCATGCCTGGCCTTATGTTGCCCGCACGTGCGGCCGGCGTCCGGGAGTTCTCCTTGCGGGCCGCGCCGGGACGGGCGCGGCTCGTTCCGGAGCCGCACGGCGAGACGCCCGCCTGGTGCTATAACGAGACCGTCCCCGGACCTGAAATCCGCGTTCGTCAGGGCGAGCGTCTTCGGATTACCGTCGAGAACGGGCTTGCCGAAGAGACCACAGTCCACTGGCACGGGCTCCGGGTCCCCAACGCCATGGATGGCGTGCCGCATCTCAACCAGCCGCCGATCGCGCCGGGCGGAACCTTCGTCTACGAGTTCGACGCGGTCGATGCCGGCACCTTCTGGTATCACCCGCATCAGCGCAGCTTCGAGCAGGTCGGCCGCGGCCTGTACGGGCCGCTGATCGTCGAAGAGCCCGAACCGCCAAAAGTCGATCGGGAACTCGTCTGGGTGCTCGACGACTGGCGGCTCACGAAGTCTGCCGAGATCTCCAACGATTTCGGTAACGGCCATGACATGAGCCACAATGGCCGGATCGGCAACACCGTCACCATCAACGGTCGCGTGCCGGACGCGCGTCCGGTGCGCAGCGGCGAGCGCATCCGGCTGCGGCTCATCAATGCCGCGAACGCGCGCATCTTCAGCCTCGACTTCCAAGGCCATACACCGACGGTCATCGCGCTCGACGGCCAGCCGGTAACGCCGCACGCGCCAATGGGCGGCCTCGTCGTACTGGGACCGGCGATGCGGGCCGACATCATTCTCGACATGATGGGCGAGCCCGGCAGTCGGGTCTCGGTCATTGACCGCTTCTATCGGGACCTCGAATACCGGCTGGTCGACCTCGCCTACGGTGAGACAGCGTTTAGGGACACCATGCCTGACTGGCCGATCGTCCTGCCCGCCAATCCCTTGCGCGAACCAAATGTCGCTGCGGCGCTCCGCCACGAGGTGATCTTCAACGGCGGTATGATGGGCGGAATGGTGATGGCCGAGATGGGCGGCAGCATGGGCGAAGGAACATCAAGGGGAATGGGCGGCGGGATGATGCGCGGCATGATGGGCATGATGCACGGCAATGGCATCTGGTTCGTCAATGGCAAGGCCGCCGAAGGCCATGTGCTAGACCCGATGCTGACGCTCGAACGCGATGGTTCGCATGTGATCGCCATGACCAATGCGACGGCGTGGCACCACCCGATCCATCTGCACGGCCATTCCTTCCGGGTAATCTCGCGCAACGGCGAGCCGACGCCGCACCGCGAATGGCAGGACACGGTGCTAATGGCGCCACGGGAGAAGGTCGAGATTGCCTTCGTCGCCGACAATCCCGGCGACTGGATGTTCCACTGCCACATCCTCGAACACCAGGCTGGCGGGATGATGGGTGTCATCCGCGTTGTCTGATCTAGAGATTCAAGGAGAACCATAATGCACAAGATCATCGTCGCCGCCCTCGCCGCAGCCGTCCTCGGTGCCGGCGTCTACATCACGAACGCATCTCTCGCGGTCGCCGAGGAAGTGAGCCTCTACAAGAACCCGCAATGCGGCTGCTGCGAAAGCTATGCCGACTATCTGCGTGAGAACGGATTCACCGTGACCGTGAAACCGACCCACGAGCTCGTCGCCATGAGCCGCGAAGCCGGCATTCCGGACGATTTCCAGGGCTGCCACCTCGCCTTCATCGACGATTATGTGGTGAGCGGCCATGTGCCTGTCGCGACCGTCAATCGCCTGCTCTCGGAGCATCCGGACATCAAGGGCGTGACCTTGCCCGGCATGCCGATGGGATCACCCGGCATGAGCGGCGCCAAGACCGAACCTTTTACGATCTACGCCGTGGGTGACGGCAAGCCGTCCGTATACGCGGTCGAATAGGGAGATTTTCCGATGAACAACGCTCCGACCGGTATGGGCATGGGGATGATGGACGGCATGGGCGGCATGATGATGTGGGGCATGGGCCTTGTCTGGCTGCTCGTGATCGTCCTGCTCGTCCTCGGGATTGCGGCGCTGGTCAAATACCTCTTCGGGGGCAAACGCTGATGAACCGCGCCATTATTGGCGCCACGATGTTGCTCGGCGGAAGCGCCGTGGCCGGGCTGCTCTGGGTCAGGTTTGATCAAAGTGGCCCGACGGAGGCATCCGCTGAACGGCTCGACCGCGGACGCGCGATCTACGCGGCGAACTGCGCTTCATGTCACGGCGCGAAGCTCGAAGGCCAGCCGGACTGGAAGAGCCGCCTGCCGTCGGGTCGCCTGCCCGCGCCGCCGCA
>NZ_PNMA01000073.1 GCF_013823385.1 Hyphomonas sp. | reverse complement strand
CGCCGACATCGCCAATTACCCCTGGCTCGCGCCTTTCGTTGCCGGGCAGATCTACAACGACGCCAAGACCTTCCTGTCGATCGACGAATACACCAACGTCGCGCGCTGGGTGGCGGAAATCGGCGCGCGTCCGGGCGTCCAGCGCGGCCGGATCGTCAACAAGGTCTGGGGCGACGAGGACACCCAGATGAAAGAGCGCCACTCGGCCGCCGACTTCGAAGGCAAGCGGCTGGTCACCAGCGCCCCGGTCTGAGCGCGACGCGAAGGGGGCGGATTACGCGCTTTCGCCCCCTTCACATCCTGATTTCAGCCGCTATAGGACGCGCCTCTTGCTGGGGCGTAGCCAAGCGGTAAGGCAGCGGTTTTTGGTACCGCCATGCGAAGGTTCGAATCCTTCCGCCCCAGCCATCGACTCCTATGTGTATCGTCATCGGAGTCGCGACCGCCGGTTTTCCCGGCCAGTAACCTGATCTGCTGTAGTTCGTTGAGTTCGGTCGCGCTGCGCACGCCCGAGCTGTTGCCAATATTCTCTGCCAGCTTTCCAGCCGACGCTCTCAGGATTCCTGCGAGGTCGCCATGTAGATCGATTGTCAGAGCGCTTCCGTCCCCGGTGGGAGTGAGGACGATCTTGTCGATGAGCTTTCTGATGAGCTTCGCGGACTCGTCGCGATGCTCGGGATCATTCAAGCTGACCAATAGACGCTGCACTTCCTGCTGGTAGCGCAGCGCCATGTTCGGATGGACGTAGACTGGCGCTTCTCGCTTGTCGTGAAGCGTTTCCTCCAACGCCAGTTTGCGCTGTTGAAGGCCATTGATTTCGTCGCGGATCAAAGTCGGATCGATGCCATTCTTGATGGCTTCGATCAGCTTCGCGATAGCCCGCTCCGTCCGCTCAAGCTCTGCACGTCCGACGTTGAGCGAGGCATTATGCTCCATGCGCACCTTGTTGAGGTGACGGGTATACTCCTCACAGAAAATCTTCGTGAGGTCGGGATTCATCAACTTGCCGCGCAGCGCGCCGAGGACCACGTCCAACAGCCGTCTCTCGCTGATCGTGAGCCTGTTCGAGCACGTACCCTTATTCCGGCGCGCGGAGCAGCTATACTGCGTAGCAGAGATCATCGAGAATCCGCCGCCACAGCAACCGCATTGCAGCAGGAATGAAAGCAAACGCTCCGGCCTGCGCTTCGCGGTGTAGTTCGGCTTGGCATCCAGATCGCGCTGGACGCTTTTCACGGACTGCCAGAGTTCGTCGCTGACGATGCGCAGATGCGGCACTTCGGTGCGAACCCATTTTGACTCGTCATTCAGACGACCGTTCTCGCGGCCGGTGTCGGGGTCTTTGAAGAAGCTCTGCTTCCCCCAAATTTGCATTCCGATATAGAGTTCATTGTTCAAGATACCGGTGCCGCGACGCCGGTTGCCGTTGATGGTGCTGGCTGCCCAAGTGCGTCCGCCTTGAGCAGGAACACCTTCGGCATTGAGCTCCGTTGCGATCTTCTTCGGGGATTTGCCCTTCGCATAGTCGGCAAAAATGCGTCGCACGATGGCAGCCTGTTGCTCGTTGATCTTGCGCTCGCCGCTGATGCGATTGCCTTTGGCATCATAGCGCGGCTCGATGTCATAGCCGTAGCTCTTGCCGCCGGTGCTTTCGCCGTTGATCGCTCGCTCTTTCTGTCCGCGATGCACGCGGCGCGACAAGTCCTGAAGATAGAGCGCCGACATCGTTCCCTTGAGGCCAATGTGCAGCTCGCTGATCTCGCCCTCCATCAGCGAGATGATCGCGATGTTCCGAAACCGCAGACGCTTGTGCATATGGGCGATGTCTTCCTGATCGCGGCTCAGGCGATCGATCGACTCCGTGAGGACGATGTCAAACTGATGATCAAAGGCAGCAGATAGCATCGACTGCAAGCCAGGGCGCATCATGTTCGCCCCGCTTAGCGCCTTGTCCTGATAGACGCCCGCTACTTCCCAACCCTCAGCTTCAACGCGCTGCATGAGCATGCGCAGCTGCTGGTCGATGCTGGAGTCCTTCTGATTTTCCGAGGAATAGCGGGCGTAGAGGGCGACTTTTGTCATTGCGGCGAACCTTTCTCAAGGCCTCCAATATAGCGCGTTTCCAGTGACTTGAGAAACATCTTATAGTCATTTTCCGCAGATATCCGAGCCAAATGACGAACAAGCTCGGTAAGTGCCAATGAAGGCGGAAGTGTCGCAGCTGTGAATTCCAGTGCGACCAACTTCTTGTCGGCTTCATCATCTAAAGGCATTTTGAACCTGCCTACCTTTCAATTCCATAATACCACAGAAACAGCAGTTTCTGTTCGAGATCATGTGCTGCAATGCAGCAGCCGTGCGGCTTTCAGCGCATCGTTACGCTGAGGGCCGCAGTAATTCTTGGGTATATGGCAGGTATCCGCTGAGAGTGCCGGGGATGGCGACATCGCCTCACACTACCAGCACGGCCTCATGTGAACCGAGCTTGGCGATGGGCATCGCCGCCTTTACGACAAGCCATGGCCTTCGACTGGTTAACCGCTTCAACGAATGCTCGCACCGAGCTCTATCGAGCGTGCAAGCGCGTCGTCGACGGTCACTATGTCGGCGACTGGCCAAAATTTATGAACGTCGTCTTCGATGGCAAGTTTGCCGCTGGCATCGGTTTTCTCGATAATTTCAGAACTGGGCGTATCGGTCGCCCTAAGGCGGCCGCGCTCGCACGCTGGCTATCGATTCATCATACGCAGGAAGCCTCGCTGCTCGCTGCTCGCATCGCAGCGTTGGATGATGTCTCTCCATGCGCTTGGGATGAACTTTGCACCGAGCGGGCCGAACGAGGGCGATTGTCGATCACGCGGCTGAATGATCTTGCCATTGTCGGCTTTGCCCATACGAAAGCCGAGATGGCGGTACGGCTTCGCCTCGGCGAAGAATTCTGCCTGCGCTTCGATAGCCCGCATCAAGGACATGCCTTCGCCATGCAATGCGTGCGCGGCGCATGGCATGTCTTACCCCTAAGTCCGACGTGTTCGATTGTCTCGATCTCGAAAGGGATCGTCACTCTCCCGCGCGACGAGCAGGATGGAACCGTCATCCCGCTCGCCGATCATGAGGACGGTGGCAAGGTAGGCTTCATCATGGCCGTATCAATTTCGCCATTCCCCGATGATCTCATCGACAGGCTGGCTATCGATGGTGCGTTCGACCGACCGACCCTCGACGGCATCGCCCGGTCAATCGCGGCAAGCGACAATGTCGCGCTTCATGAGGCCAACGCACTGATCATCTAAAACGATAGGGCTCAAGCGCGGCATCGAGCGCGGGGTCGTCGATCATGACCACCTCGCTCTCACTCGCAAATTGAAAACCCGGCAACTGCGTTTCGAGTTTGATAAGCGTCTCTTCGATCTCGCTCATGACAGATTGGATCGACGGGTGTGATGCGGCTTCTCGCATCAACCCGGTCAAGGCCGCGAGACGCGCACGCGGCGCTGGGTGGGTGAGATTGTCTGACTGATCGGCGAAGCGCTGATACTCTTCGAACAGCCAGGTCATCATATAGGTGCCGATGATCGTCATCTTGAACCGCTGAGCATCATCGTACGTGAGGAGGCCTTGGATGTTCTCCGCACCGCCATTGTGAATCCGCAGCAGCCAATCGAGCGCCGTCAGGTCGGCATCGGTTTCTAGGATATGCCGAAGCCTGCGTTGATCATCGGCAGTGCGCTCAGGAGTCTTTAGCCTCACAAGGCCAAGCGGTGCCGCCGCGCTGATCAGAGTTCCCGACAGGCGCTGATCGCGCATGAACAACACATGCCCGTTGATGCAGTGCGCGAGTTCGTGGAACCACACGAAACGCGACATGAGCAGACCCATATAGATGGCCGCGCGATGGCGCTCTTCGCAGCGCGGGATGCGCACACGATCCCGTTCGGGATCGACGCTGGCATCTTCGATGGTGATCCGCAGCGCCTGCAATCCCGGCGGCTGATCTTTGCCCATCACCGGCGATATCTCCTCCTCCGCTTTGCCGATATCGGGCATCACCACACTCTGCGTGAACAGGAAAAGCGCGAACTCGATCATCGTCGCCAGCAAGGCTTGATGCATCATCACGTAGTGCATGCCATCTTCGAAATCGGCGAACGCGTCAGGCGTCAGGCGCTCGACGTAGCCCGCCTGCATACGAAGGGGGGCGCCACTCGCATTGCGGAACATTTCCGCATTCGCGATCAGGTTTCTGAAGCTCGCCTGCGACACCGCGAATATCTGTTCGTCGGGTTTGGCCGGATCAGGCTCGAAGACTTTCGCCTGATGCCTTCGCTGCACGAAGTCATAAAATGGGAGCATGGTGAACCGTTTTCGCTCTTATGTGCGGCATCTGAAAGAAGTCCGGCTGCACCGCAGTCCGGTTCGCTTCGCGATAACCGCAAGCTGTGTGTGGTAGTACCACACAGCTTGGCAAGGGGCACCCGCTGCGCGTGCCCCGTTGCATCCCCTCCGGCCGTCCGGCGCTTCCCATGACCCGTCTCTCTGCCCAGATGAATACCGTCGTATTCAGGGGCAATCGTTCTGGGTCGGTCAGCGCCGGATGACAACGTATCGCCGTTGCACCACTCGCAAGGGAGACTTCGCTCTCCCCTGCACCCCATGATGAGGGAGCCTTCGCGCTCCCCTCAACCCCATCGACCAAGGGGCTTTCGCGCCCCTCTGGACACCCACGACCAACCGCGCGCCGATTGGATGCCGATCAGGTCCGTCGCGACCCGATACCCACGAGCAGGGCTTGGAGAATTCCGTCTCCACCTGCACCGAACCATGAATGAACGCCGCGCCCGTTCAATCGGCGATCACGGAAGTGTCTTATTGCCTTGAGGCACTTCACAAAACAGCCGTTTTGTGATTTCCTTAAAGGCTGTCATCGGGCAGCAAGAAAATAACAAAATGGAGTTCCAATGCTCACCGGTGAAATCCGCAACCAAGTCGATCAAATCTGGAATGCCTTCTGGTCGGGGGGTGTGTCCAATCCCCTGTCCGTGATCGAGCAGATCACCTATCTG
>NZ_PNMA01000072.1 GCF_013823385.1 Hyphomonas sp. | reverse complement strand
AATGGGCAGCAGGCGGCGCAGGCGTTTCTAGTCGACAGGATGCACCGTGACCTGCCGGTCTGGGAGGGGTGCATCACGCTTGCGGCAGGCGAGGTATTCCTGCTCTCGCCGCATCCGTCCTCTCTGGACGGGCGCTACTTCGGCGCAGTCCGCGAAGCGGACATCCTTGGGGTAGCGGTTCCGGTTTTTGGTTCGTCCGTTCACGATCCGTCTGCAGAGTAGGGCAAGGCGATGCAGGCGAACGCACGGGTGGGGAAGGCGGACCCGGTAGGGCAAGTTAAAAGGGTTGGCGCCACCCCTAGGGTAGCGCCCTGTCTGCACAACGATTTTCCGGTGCCCGTTGCACCGGGTCGAGACGCCGGGTTTGCTGCGATCAGGCGTGTTTGCTACAGGTCTGGCTGGCGCCATATCCTGATGGGGGAATATTCCCATGACGGAGGACTTTAAGCCGCGCCTTGGCCGGTTGGGGGACCGGGGACGTGGCGGCTCGTCTCGCTATTCAAAGCAGGTAAGACGGGCGGCGGCCCGGCTGGGCCCGAAAGCTGGAAAGGCACGGTTCAGCGGCGCCGGGTTGGGGCGCGGCGGGGCGAGTGCGCGCGCCCTCGAAATGCGGCGGCCGCGAATGCCTGCGTTCCGGATGCGCCGGGTCATCGTAAAGACGCATGTGTCGCGGGCGCCGCGCGGCGGTGGAGGCGGGGCGCTGAAAGCCCATCTCGGATACATCCAGCGCGACGGCGTGGAGCGGGATGGCAGCGGGGGCGAGCTTTACACGCGCGAAGGCCTGGAACCGAAAGCAGAAGAATTCCTCGAGCGGTGCGAGGGCGACCGGCACCAGTTCCGGATCATCGTGTCTGCTGAAGATGGGGCAAGGCTGGGTGATCTCAAAGAGACAACCCGGGCCCTTATGGCGCAGATGGAATCCGATCTCGGCACGCGCCTGGACTGGCTCGCGGTCGACCACCACAATACCGGTCATCCGCACACCCATATCGTCATCCGAGGCAAGGACGAGGACGGCAGGGACCTCGTTATCGCGCCGGACTATATCCGGCAGGGGCTGGCATCGCGGGCGCAGGACATTGTCACGGAGTGCCTCGGTCCGAGGCGCGATCTGGAAATTGCGCAGGCGCATCAGCGCGAGGTGAGCCAGGATCGGTTTACAGGTCTGGATCGGGGTATTTTGGCTGAGGCCTCTGAGACGGGCATCCGGATCACAGAAGGAAGGGGCGCGCGGGGACGGTTTGACGCGGCGCTGCGGCGGGCGAGGTTACGCCATCTCGAAGGCCTTGGTCTCGCGGTGCCAGCGGGCAAGGATCACTGGACCCTGAAACCGGGCTGGGACGCGTCGCTGAAGGCGCTGGGGCAGCGCGGTGATATCCTCAAGGCACTGGCGGCGAAAAATAGGGATCGCGCCCCAGATAGCAATCTCCGCCAGTTCGAACCGGGCGGGCAGGAGCAGGAAGTCCTTCTCGGGTCGGTGCTGGCATCGGTTCCGGAGGATGAATTGCGGGACCGGCGGAGCCTGGTGGTCGAGGACTTTCACGGGACACGCTGGATCGTCGATATGGGCCTCCGGGAGCCTGGTACTGTCCCACCGGATGGCGCCGTCGTTGCTGTCAGTGCACGGACACCGAAACTGCGAGAGATGGATGCGTCCATCCTGAAGATCGCGGAAGCATCGGGCGGGTCGTATTCGGACGCGTTCCATGTCGCCGTGGATCCTGTGGCAACGGCGGCCTGGCAGCATGGTCATGTCCGGCGCCTCGAAGCCTTGCGGCGCTCCGGGATTGTGGAACGCGGCAGCGATGGCGTGTGGCAGGTGCCGCAGGATTTTGCCCGGCGCGCTGCCGACTATGATGCCGCGCGGACGGGGCGGCTTGAGGTTCAGGTCCGGTCCTGGATTCCGCTCACGGAGCAGACGAGGCGTGCAGGGCTGACTTGGCTCGACATGGAAGGCGCCGAGGTGCCCGGCGACCGGCTGGCGAAGGTCCGGCAGGCACGTCTCGCCTTTCTTCAGGAGAAGGGCTGGCTTGAAAGGGGGCCAAGAGAGGTGGGAGAGGCCTTGCGAGACAGGTTGCGCGTCATGGAGTTGCGGAGGACATCAGGCATGCTTGCTTCATCAACCGGGCGCGCCGCTGTGGAGTTGGTACCCGGCGACAGGTTTGAAGGCCGTTTCGAGAAGGCGCTGGACTTGGGGCAGGGAAGGATTGCGGTCGTCGGGAATGCGAAGGAGTTTGCGCTTGTGCCTTGGCGGCCCGAGATGGAGCGTCACCGCGGGAGGGACATGGCGTTCAGACGAACAGCGGCAGGCGTAAGTTGGACGATCGGGATTGAGCGGGGATTGGAGCGGTGATCCGCAAGCCCTTTATCGCTCCTCTTGGGTACTATCGATCCAGCGTTTGATTCATGCCGAAGCAGGTTGGTTAGGCTCCTAAAGCGTTAGGGAAGCAACGAGCGCAGTAGGAGATAAAGTTCTAGCTTTACAGGTACCTAGTCATCTGTTCCGCTTCGACGACGGTCCCACGCACTCAAAAAGTCATCTACGGTCTTTTGTGACTGTTCGTCCAATTGTTCGCTCGACTGGAGGCGTTCTAGTTGAGTGCGAAAACGATCAACATCCAGAATGTCTGTGTTTTCGTCGATTTGTGCCCTTATATGTCGCTGAGAAACGCGATCCCCTAGACCTTCGACTCCCATCCCCATCGACCATGACTCGCCTGTTAGTTCTCTTGCAAAAACCAGTAATGCTTGGTCGTCCAGCAGAAGCGGGTCGGTCCAAGCGCGAACCTCAGCAGGATCGTTGTCCATAAAGTCGCGCCAGCGATAAAGAATGCGAATGAGGTCCTGGTGTTGCAGCAGAGAGCCGTCCGCCGCTGCGGCACGAATAGCCGTTAGTGTTCGTTCTACAAGGGGGGCGATGGCATCCTCGCGAGTCAGACAGTCTTCCTCGCGTCGAGGGCCCTCACTCCTTTCGCGATAGTCATCGCGTGCAGAAGCGGTGAAGTTGACTAGCCATCCAAGCGAAGCGTTTTCGGTGGCGGTCATGTAAAGATTTGTCCGCTCATCGAGGTTAAAGCGCTCGTTTGTCATCCGACGGATAAGCCAATGATAACGGAGCGTCGTATCACCCGTTGCCAAAAAACCGCGTTCTTGATCGATCTTTAGATCGATCTCATCGTGGATCTCGAACAGCGCAGTCAGTAATGGTTCAATATTGTGTCGCTCAACGCGAGTCGCATGGGTGTTGAGTTCATCTAACAGTACCGGCACCATTGACGTTCCGGTTCTGCGTCTTTCCCTGGCCGCGTCACGGAACGCGGCTTGCAGGAAGTCTCGATCATTGGCGCGATTGATCAGCTCATTAATGGCGTCCATCGAGAGCGTTTCGTCGCTCAATGACAGTCTGAAGTAGGTATCAAAATGCGCTTCGACACATACTCTGCGATCGGCGTCCCAGAGAGCACGGAAACCATTGCTGTAACCCATCTGCTCCATACGAGGGAACAAACGCTGCAGCGCAATCCGTACTGTTTCATGTCGTTGTTCTTCAATCCCGCGAAGATAGGGCTCGAACCGCGAGTCGCCGCCCCGTTCACCACGTCCGTGCCGGTCTTGCAGTCCGCACAGGTTTACCTTGTTCGATCTGATCGCTTGGAAAAGTGAAGGCTCGTATAGGCGCAACGTTTCCAGAGCGATAAAGTCGGCAAGGCTGATCTCTCCCGCAATTGCAGGCCACGTCACGCTTATAGCATTTTGAAATCGTGCAACGTGCCTCGGTGTAGTTAGATATGGTGCCACGATGTCGTGAAATAAGTTCAGTATACGTTTCAGTTGGGTTTCGTTTGGCGAGCCGCAAGTTGTCTCAATCGCCGATAAAATTGCGCGATTAAGATCGGTTCTGAGCGGCGTTGGCAGTTCAAAGGCAGCCTGAATAATCTTTTCCAGGAAGTGAGACCCCTCGGAAGGGTATCGATCGGCCACAACCTGATCTGCAAGAGCGCGATCAAACACAAGTAGATAAATAACATTTGGCAAACGGCCGACAGACTTGACCATACGAAAGATTGCCAACGTCTCGTCTGGGCTGAGACGGTCGATGTCGTCGATGATAATAAGAAATCGGCGATTTTCTTCTTTGAGCACGTTAGATAGTTTGTGGAAGGTCTTTTCTAGAGTGTCTTCATCGCTAAAGAAGCGCTTCGTGAAGTTGGCCGACGCCCCTGCTAGCGGAGCGAAAATCCCGGCGGGGGTCAGTGACAACGCTGCGCCTATAACGGGTCCTGCTTGCAGCAAGCCTCGCCCGAGCTTCGGCACAAGGTCCTTAACTTTGTCTTTGAGCGTGTCACTCAACATTGCGTGGAGGTTCTGCAGGAAAGCCAGCGCCAGAGCTTCTTCGCCGCGATACCACCAACACTTGAAATCTGAGATGATCAGAGTTTCGTCATCGGCCTTTTCCAGTTCGCCACGGATCAGGTTTACAGCGCTGCTTTTGCCCGCTCCCCAGGCGCCGTTCAGAGCAATTGTCGTCCCGACCGGGTCTTTGATACCAAGAATACTCTTCGCCAATGATCTAGCGAAAGGCATGATCCCATACTGATCATCAACAGGTGACTCGATCGGGCTATCATTGAAAAAACGACTCATCATGGCAAAAGCAATACACCAATTTCAGGTCTCGTGCCTTCTGGCTTTTGTCCATTCTCAAGATTTTGAAGCCGCTTATGTCGTAGTGTTGATCTGGGATGACTCGTTTGCCGATTGTCGCGCACGGCACATCGATTATGCTGCAGCCATATGGTGGTTGCGGAGTAGCGATGAGGAAGCCTGTGAGGAAGCGCTCTGGACGAAAAGCGGTGGGAGCTGATCTTATCGTTGGGGCGAACATCCGCCAGTTGCGCACGAATGCCGGACTGACACTCTCCGCTCTTGCGGCGGCCATGGGGATCAGTCACCAGCAGCTTCATAAGTATGAAAGCGAAACCAACCGTATTTCTGCCGGTATGCTGTTCGAGATTGCCCAGTTTTTCACGCTGCCGGTCGATGCCTTGTTCGAGGGCCACGCGGACACCGAGGGTGAGAACACGGTACTCCAGAGCGCACGGCGCAGGTGTCACGGCGTGATTGACCGGACGACTTCTCTGGCGACGCTTGAGACGATGGCCAAAATTCTCCGCGCCTTGTCGAGCAAGTAACCGGCGGGGTTTGCCCGCGCCGATGGTCAGATCTGCGTGCGTTTGCATATCTCTGTATAGCGTCCAACTAGGCAGGCCCGAGAAGGTTAGTGGATGATACGGCTTCGTTTTAGAAGCTGGAGTCCACGCTTATGAATCCCGGGAAAATTCTGATTGGACAGGTCGGCATTGTG
>NZ_PNMA01000071.1 GCF_013823385.1 Hyphomonas sp. | reverse complement strand
CAACCTTTACGTGAAATCAACTATACCTCGGGCAAGGTCCCGGTTCTGTCGAGCGAAGCGCTCGATGCCCTGATGGACATGCCCCGGCTCAAGGCCCGGTTCTGGCGGAGATGGATGGAATGGTCGGCCACACACTGAAGCGCGGCGGCGCAGCGCTGGCGGCAATCGTGCTGGTAAGCGCGGGCTTCCATGCCCCGGCGGCCGCGCAGGCAGGCGATCTGGTGGCGCGCTGGAATGGCGCGACCCCCGAAGAGCGTGCGCTGAGCGCGGTGCTTTCCTCCGACGAGCGCAACACTTATCGCCAGATCTTCGCCGCGATCGATGCCGAACAATGGCCGCAGGTCGAAAGCCTTGTCGCCCAGCTCCCCGGCGGCGTGCTGACCCAGGCCGCGCTCGCCGAGTATTACACCCATGCCAAGAGCCCCAAGGTCTCGGCCGAGCAGATCGCGCGGTGGTTTGCCGCAGGCACCGATCTGCCCCAGGCCGAACAGCTCGCCAAGATGGGCGCCAAGCGCGGGTTGACCGCGCTCCCCATTCTGCCCGCAGGCCAAGGCTTCGCACGCCAGCCCTATGCCCCCAAGCGCATCCTGCCGCGTCCGGTGAGCGATGGCACCATGCCCGCCGCGAGCGCGAGCGCGATCCTCGCCGCGATCAAGGCCGACAACCCCGCCGAAGCGCAAGCCCTGCTCGCCGAGATCGATCCGCTGCTGTCCAGCGATGCGCGCGCCGAATGGCGCCAGCGCGTGGCGTGGAGCTACTATATCGAGAACCAGGACAGTGCCGCGCTCGAAGTCGCGCGCACCGTGGTCGAAGGCAGCGGCGAGTGGGTTCCCGAAGGCGCATGGGTAGAGGGCCTTGCGGCCTGGCGCATGGGCTATTGCCAGCTGGCGGGCGAGGCATTCGCGCGCGTGTCGGAGCGCGCCTCCAATGTCGAACTCGCTGCGGCCGGGCATTATTGGGCGGCCCGCGCGGCGGTGCGGTGCCGCGAGCCCGAGCAGGCGCAAGCGCACCTCAGCGCGGCCGCGCAGATGGACGAGACGCTTTACGGGATGCTCGCCGCCGATCAGCTCGGGGTCGAACTGCCCCAGCACGCCGCGCCTGCGCCGCTCAGCCGCGAGGACTGGAGCCAGCTCCAGCAGCGCCCCAATGTCCGCGTTGCTGCCGCGCTGATCGAGATCGGCCGCCCTGCGCTCGCCGATGAAGTGCTGCGCTACGAGGCGAAGATCGGCCCCGCCTATCAGTATGGTGCGCTCGCCCGGCTGGCGCGCGAGCTTGGCTTGCCCTCGACCCAGTTGTTTATGGCGCACAACGCGCCTTATGGTGCCAGCAGCGATCCCGCCTTGCGCTTCCCGGTCGCCTATTGGCAGCCCGTGGGCGGCTGGCAGGTCGATCCGGCTCTGGCCTTTGCCCATGCCTTGCAGGAATCGAATTTTCGCGCGGCTGCGGTCAGCCCCGCCAATGCGCGCGGGTTGATGCAGATCATGCCGGGGACGGCGCGCGACCATTCGGGCCGTCTCAGCCTCGGGGCCTCCTACGAGGACCTGAACGATCCGCAGGTCAATCTCGCCTATGGCCAGCGACATCTTGAAATGCTGCGCGATTCGCCGGCGACCGGCGGCGTGCTCCCCAAGATCATGGCCGCCTACAACGCCGGGCTTACCCCGGTTGCGCGCTGGAATTCCGAGATCAACGATCAGGGCGATCCGCTGCTGTGGATGGAATCGATCCCCTATTGGGAAACGCGCGGCTATGTCGCGATCGTGATGCGCAATTACTGGATGTACGAGCGTGCCGCCGGCGTGCAGTCGTCCAGTCGGCGCGCGCTGGCGCAAGGGCGCTGGCCGGAGTTCCCGCAGGCTGCTACCATCCGTTCCGCAAGCCGGGAGCGGTAGAGGAGCAAGAGGCGCGTGGCGATTGACGAAACCAAGCTTTTCAAGCCGATAAATATCGCTGTTCTCACTGTTTCTGACACGCGCACGCCCGAAACCGATACCTCGGGCGATATCCTCGCGGGCCGCGTGATCGGCGCCGGGCACCATCTCGCAGCCCGGATGATCGTCAAGGACGATGCCGCTCTTCTCGCCGCGCAGTTCGAGGCATGGATCGACGATCCCGCGGTCGATGCCGTGGTCTCCACCGGCGGCACCGGCCTCACCGGCCGTGACGTGACCCCCGAGGCGCTCAGCCTGATCGAGGGCGCACGCGAGATCCCCGGCTTTGGCGAATTGTTCCGCTGGCTCAGTTTCAAGACCATCGGCACCAGCACTGTCCAGTCGCGCGCGATGGCGGTGGTGGCGCGCGGGACCTACATCTTCGCCCTCCCCGGATCGAACGGGGCGGTCAAGGACGGGTGGGACGGCATCCTCGCCGAGCAATTGGACAGCCGCAACCGGCCCTGTAATTTCGTGGAACTCATGCCGAGGCTGAGGGAGGTTTGAACGCGGGTTGTTGTGCAGTCATCGCCGGGTCGTTGCCAGTTGGTGCGCCGGTAGAAACAGAGCAGCCACAGTGATCGCAGGACTTGGCAAACGCGTCTTTGTTCCGTAAATGTTCCACGTGAAACATTTTCCGGTCAAAGGGCGCGGGGCGCAATCGGGGCAGGTCCCCACCCGCTTCGGGCTGGCGGAGCGCGAGGTCGATGGTGACTGGCGTGATTACGTCGAATCGCTCGAAGGCCCGCCGGTCCGCTTGCGCACCACGGTGACCGAGGAGCGGCCGAAGTCGATCCTCACCTTCAACCAGTCGCCCGACGTCCCGTTTGACCGCTCGATCAACGCCTATCGCGGGTGCGAGAATGCCTACACGGTTGCGCATTGCTCCCTGCGACTGCATACGCGGGGAGGAAACAGCTCAACGAGGGCCACATGGACGCTCTGCTCTACATACGCTTTTCGACCAAAGACCAGGACAAGGGCGACAGCATAAGGCGTCAGACGCAGCTAGCGCAGGACGTTGCCAAGGCGCGAGGACTGCGCATAACCGAAACGCTGCTGGACAGGGGCAAGTCCGCTTACCACGCGAAGAACCGCGCAAAGGGTGGCAAGCTGTATGAAATCGAGGAGCGGGCGCAGCGCGGCGAACTGGCGGGCAAGGTCCTGCTGGTCGAGGCAATGGACCGACTGTCCAGAGAGAAGCCCCTAGAGAGTCTGACCCTCGTTCGGGACCTGACCAAATGCGGGGTGACGATCTGCGTTACCAGCAGCAACCGCATCTACAACACCAAAGAGATTGACGACAACTGGACCAACCTCATCGTCATTCTCGCAGGCGCAGCTGAAGCCTATGGCTCCAGCCATGAGAAGTCCAAGCGGGTCCGCAGCGCATGGAGGAAAACTCAAGCCACTGGTCAGATGAAGGACAGCAAGGGCGCAGACCAACGCCTTTGCCCTGACTGGATTGAGGTGCGGAATGGTGAGTATGCGGTGAGGGAAGACCGCGCAGACCTCGTCCGCAGGATGTTTGACATGTCAGCCAAGGGCTATGGGCTCAGGGCTATCAGTGACGCCCTAAAGCCGGAACAGGCCCGCATTGGCTGGCCAGAGGGCGCTCTAGACATACGGCGGGTGAATAACCTGCTGCGCGGGCGACGAGTGCTAGGTGAATACCAACCTCAGACGCGGACGCCAACTGGTGGTCGCGAGGACGCAGGCCCTCCCGTCAAGCTTTACCCTGCCATCGTTACCCTAAAGCAGTGGCACGATTCTCAGAAGGGGTTGGAGAGCCGAAAGAACACAGGTGGCCCTCGGCGTCAAGCCATCAACGTCCTGTCCCACTTGGCGCGCTGCCACCACCATGGTGAGGATGGCTTGTGCGGTAGCAGGATGACCTATCGCGGCCACAAGAAGCAGCAACCGCAACTGGTGTGCCAGAGCTTTGCCCGTGCTGCTGGTTGCAAGTGCAACGCCACCTACCGATACCAAAGCCTGCTCGATGGCATCTTGGATGAGTTGGGCACCCTGCCCTTTCCCAACACTGCGCAAGGTGAACCCGCCGATGATTTGGGCGAGGAGTGGTTGGAGTTGAAGCGGAAGAAGGACCGCCTGGAACAACTAGCGGACCGTCTGATGTTGGAAGATGATCCCATCAAGGAACAAGCCTACCAACGCTTCCGGCGTCAGGTAGCTGATGAAGAGGGCGAACTGCTCAAGCGCAGAGCTGGGTCTGAGAGGGCCTCTGTTACCCTGTCGGGCGAGGAGTTGGCCAAGGCTGCAAGAGCCCTCCGCGACCAACTGGAAAGCAGTCCTGAGGCCCGCCTACAGATGCAGACCTATTTGGACCAGCTGATCGACATGATCGTCATGGACCCACGGGATAGAACAGCCACGGTGGTGATGTTTGGCGGATGGATGAACTTCAAGTTGGACAAGACTGGTGCTGTAATTGCCCGAGCGGGGCTGGATATTCCTGTCAGCCAGCAGACGCTAGAGGCCAACGTGGGCAAGGATCGTGTTGCGCAGTATAACAGGGCCAAGGGTGGGCGCTAGCACCAAGCGCCAGAAATCATTTGACTTTTTGAATGCTGACTACATCGCGTAGAGTCGTCAGACGAAAGGAGAATGAAATGTCGAATACAGTTGAACGCCCTACCGGCGATAATATCATTGTGGTGGGTTGGCTCTGCCTCGTTGGTAGTGGCTTGGCAGGTGGACTTGGTATGCTGCAAGCCAAGGCCGCACAAAACGACTTGAGCCTCGCCTCAGAAGTCACCAGCTACTATGCGGAAAAGGCCCAAGAGGGTCTTGCCCAAGCTGCGCTGGCCAGCACCGCTTCATGGACGCTGTTCTATATGTTCATCGCGTTCATCTGCACCGGATACATCGTCCGCGCACTCAGCTTCCTTCCTGGGAAGGAGGAGGGTCAATGAGGGTCTTTATCGGACTTGCCCTGCTAGCTGCACCAGCTGCGCTCATGGCCCAAACTGTCACCAAATGCAGGACCGACGCTGCTGGCAATCTGATTTGCGAAAGCCAGCGACAGCAGCAAACCGGCGTCCAGCCCGATTGGACCCTTGCGCAGCCACGCTCTGTGGCTCCTGTTACGCCCTACGTCTTTTCGGCCGAAGCTGATGCAGCTGATCGGGCAAACAGGCGACGCAAGCACGCCTTCAAGCTGATCGTGAAGGGACAGTGCCAGGAGGCCGAGGACTATGCGCTGCGCAAAGCAGACATGGTGCTGTTGGACGAGGTTCGCGTTATCCGAGCCGACCGAGGCTGCTAGCAGCTAGGACGCCCACAGAGCGTCAATGAGGGCCAGATACAGGAAAGGGCGCTAGCTGCTAGCGCCCTTTCTCTTGACCCTTACAGGGGCTCTCAGATGCGCGGAATCTCCATCGTGACGCCGTCGATCTCAATTTCGAAGTGGTCGTCGAAACGCTTGTAGAACACAGGGGTCTCACCAAACTTAATGCAGCCCTCTTCGCTGTTCCAGTGAACGGGGTCGCTGTCCGCATACTGCTGGAACTGGTCTGCAACAAATTCAAGATCGAGAAACTGCATGTCATCTACTCCGCTTAGTTGGTAAGCGAACTAACGACATCACCTGAT
>NZ_PNMA01000070.1 GCF_013823385.1 Hyphomonas sp. | reverse complement strand
CGCCGCTGGGTGGATGCGGAATTGCCCAAGGATCTCATGCGCAAGCTTGAAGCGGATGAGGAAAACTACCCCTTTGAAATATGGGATAAACTGAAGGAGCAAGGCTTCTTTGGAGTCGGCATCCCTGAAGAGTATGGCGGCCTTGGCGGCGATGTGCTGATGCAGATGATCTTCGCCCGCGAAATGGCCCGCACGGCGGGCGGCTTGTTGTGGGTATGGGGGCTGACCTCATTCGGCGGCGCGCACTCTGTATCGGTTGCTGGTAGCGAAGAACAAAAGAAGCGTTGGCTTCCCGAAATGGCAGCCGGAAACCTGCGTGTTTCCCTCTCCATGACCGAGCCTGACGGCGGGACCGATGTGCTCGGCGCGATGAAGACATTTGCCGATAAAGTCGATGGCGGCTGGAAGCTGAACGGCGCGAAAATGTGGACGACCGGCGCGAAGGTTGCCGACCGGCTGCTTGTGCTGGCACGCAGCGATCGCAATGCCGAAAAGAAGCATCACGGGCTGATCGCCCTGTTTGTGGACGCCAAGTCTCCCGGTATAACCACCAGTCTGCTGCCCAAACTCGGCATGCGCGCCATGGGCAGTTGTGAAGTGCACTACGAAGACGTTTTCGTGCCCGACGAGGACGTGCTTGGCGAACCTGGCAAGGCGTGGAGCGCAATGCTGCCGAGCCTCAACAACGAACGTATCATGGTGGGCGCACAGTGCCTGGGCGCGATTGACGGCGTTCTGGAAGACGCGCTGGAATACATGATGCAACGCAAGGCGTTTGGCGGCGTGATCGGTCGGTTCCAGATTCTGCAGCATTATGTTGCTGACATCGCCACCTCGCAGAAGGTGACCGAACTCCTGCTGTATAACGTGGCATGGATGCAATCGAACGGAATGGCATGTGGCAACGAGGCAAACATGCTAAAGATGGTGGCTACTGAAAATGCCGTAAAGGCAGCCGATATGGGCATCCAGATCATGGGCGGCATGGGCTATTCGGCCGAGACCGACATGCAGCGCTATTGGCGTGATCACCGCATCTTGAGGATGACGCCAATCTCCAACGAGATGGTGCGCAATTCTATTGCCGAGAATCTCGGCCTGCCGCGGTCGTTCTGAAGGATATCGCAGATGGAAGATTTCCTCCCTGCCCCCGACGTCGCCGGAACATCGCTGGATGGCACCGCGATCTTTACGATCGATGCCGATGAAAATGCCGCCCTATGCAAATCCACCGGGCTGGAACCGGCTAGCGATGGCACCGCGCACCCCATCTATTATTACATTGCTACCCAGGTCGCCATGGGCAAATCCGTGGCAGGGGTTTGCGAAACCTGCGAATTCGACGTGGAAGATGGCCCGATGATGGGTTCATCCGGCGTACGCTTTGCCCAGCAACTGATGGTTGGGCAGGACTATAGGGTTACTGGTGAAATCCTCAGCCTCGTGCGCAAGAAAAGCCGCAAGCTTGGTGTGATGGACGTGCTTACTTACCGCCTGCGCCTCCACCCCGCTGAAGGGGGCGACGCGGTGCTGGAGACAGACAACGTGTGGGTTCTGCCGCGCAAGGAGTTGGCCGCATGACCGGCGCAAGCAGCATCAAGGCTGGCGATTCCTTGCCGCCGTTCGTAATAGAGAGCGTCAGCCCCGATACCATGCGCGACTGGTCCGTGTTTCTGGCCGATCCAAATCCAATCCACCTCGATGTGGAAGTGGTGAAGGCCAAGGGTTTGGGCGACAAACGGATCAACCAGGGCCCTATAAACGTGGCCTATTTGATGAACATGCTGATGGCGGCCTTTCCCGGCTGCCGTATCGAAAGCATGGATTCCCGCTTTCTCGACAACGTTTACGAAGGCGACCGCGCGGTCGCTTCCGGCGAAATTACGGCGGTTGAAGGAAACCGTGTTTCCTGTGACCTCAAACTCGATGTGGATGGGCGCGGCACCGTGAATGCCGGCACCGCCACGATAATTATCTGATCCAAGGAGACGAATAATGCCCAGCGGTCCTTTTGCCCATGTATGTATGGTGGTACGCGACCTCGATCAAGCGATCGAGGACTGGACCAAGATCCTTCGCGTTCTCGATCCGCAATCGCTGGAGAAGCCGATCGTAAAGTACGACGAATTTTCCAGCGGAGACGATGCCGGAATGAAGTGGGCTACCTTCGTCAATGAGTATTCCACCGAGATCCAGTTCATCCAGCCGGCACCCGGCACACCGCTCGGCAAGCGGCTGGACAAGGTCGGCGAACATGTTCATCACCTGTGCTTCACCACCGACGACGTTCCCGCCGCGATGGAAAAGCTGAAGGCCGAGGGCCTGCATCTACCCGGGGGTGGCGAGACCTTTAACGATCCCGACATGACCTGGCAGAAATGGAGTTGGGTAGGTGCCAAGAGCACGCATGGTTGCCTGATCGAAGTTGCTTCGCCTTATGAAAGCCATGACGATGGCAAGTGGCATCACGCGCCCGGGAAGTTTGCCTACAAGGGCCCGGGAGAGCACTCCAGCCACGCTGAAACAGTGCCCATCAAGGCCTGATTTGCGCGGCGATACTGTCAGTTATAGGGGGGACGGACTGGAGCTTTCCGGGCTAGCCTTTGGCGACCCGGAGGCTCCTCCTGTGCTTTTTTTTCATGGCGGCGGCCAAAGCCGCAACGCCTGGCGATCCTCGGCTCGCCAAGTAGGTGAAGCAGGCTATTACGGGATCGCTTTCGATTTGCGCGGTCACGGTGAAAGCCAATGGGCAAGCGATGGCGATTACCATGTCGAGGCGTTTGCCCGCGATGTGGAGGCTCTACTTAAACAGTTTTCAAGGCGCGTAACACTGGTCGGTGCATCTCGGGGCGGGCAGGCGGCACTGATCGGGGGGGCGCGCCACCCGGCAAGGGTCCGGCTGATCATGCTGGCCGACGTGGCTCCCGACATGCCAGACGACGGGATCGTCGGAATTCGCCAGTTCTTCGCCGAAGGTGCCAGGGGCTATGACAGTCTTGATGAGGCTGCCGCTGCGCTGTCCCATCATCTCGCACAGCCTCGCATGGCCGATCCCGCACGGCTTGCCCGATCCATGCGACAGGACGAAATGGGGCGCTGGCACTGGCATTGGGATCCCGCCACCGGCAAAGAAGAATTCCTGCATCCGCCAAGCGAGAACGAAGCCGTGCTTGCCGCAGCAGCGCGGGTAACCTCTCCGCTGGTGATGGTGCGGGCAGAGCTGAGCCACCTCGTCAGCGATAGCAACACCGCGCGTTTCAAGGCGCTTGCCCCGCATCTGGAAATATTGATCGCACGCGGCGCAGGTCACATGTTCACAGCCGACAGGAATGATGCCTTTGCAGCACAATTGCTGGCACAACTGTCCCGCTTTCCAGAGGAGCCTATCGGATGAGAGCAAGGAATGCCTTGATCGTGGGCGCCACCGGCGGCCTTGGGCAAGCAGCCGCCAAGGCGCTAGCCGAAGACTTCGAAGGCCTCGCCCTCACCTATCGTTCCAGCAAGGCAGAGGCGGAGAAGCTTTGCGCCAGCCTGCCCCCTTCGTGCAAAGGCTGGCCGGTATCCTGCGACCTTGCCGATCCCGCTTCGGTCCAATCTGCCGTCGCCGATGGAGCCGCGCAGCTCGGCTCCATCGATGCTGTGGTCTTTGCCTCCGGCGTGGCCATAGAGCAGCCCTTCGTCAGCCAGATCAAAGAGAGCCAGTGGCGCGAAGTCATCGAGACCGAACTGATCGGGCTGACGCGTGTAGTGGCGGAAATCCTGCCAATTTTTCGCGCGCAAGAGCACGGCAACCTCGTGATCGTCGTCTCGGTGGCGAACTACACCTTCCCTCCGGGAGATGCCCTTTCGTCAGTGCCCAAGGCGGGCATGGAGGCGCTTGGCAGAGCCATCGCCAAGGAAGAGGGCAAGTTCGGCATACGTGCCAACATGGTGGCACCCGGAATCATCGATGCGGGCCTTGGTACGAACTTCCTGCAGACCCTCTATTCGCCCGAAGTTTGGGAGCAGCAGAAGAAGGCAATAGCACTGCGCCGCTTCGGTACGGGCGGGGAAGTGGCAGAGGCAGTGCGGTTCCTCGCATCGGACCGGTCGGCCTACATAACGGGGCAAACAATCATCGTAGATGGAGGCTTCAGCTTATGAGCACGTTCGATCGCGGCCATCTTTCGAAGGTCAATGCGATTTGCCGCTGCGGTCTGACAATTGAAGGGAAACCCTGCCATGGGAGTAGGCATAGGATCGTTCTATTCTTACTGGAATGTCGGAGATCATGGGATTTGAGTAAAGTTTTTCGTACCCTTGGGCCTGAAGGTTTTGTGGTTTAATATTTCTGCAGCGCGCCGCTCGAAGGTAAGGCCGCCGTCCAGCAGAAGTGGGATAAATTCGCTGGCACCTACACGGTCGAAGTAGCCGAACTGCTGGTGAATGGCGATTAACCTGCGACTTTCATTCTCAATCACGTGCACGGCGAATGCGGCACGACCACCCTGCTCAGCACCGAAACGAGCCACGTGCGGGGCCAGAGAATTTGTATTCGCAATTTCCACCGCTCGTATGAATGAGCCGGGCGCTTGCGAGCGGGCCCCGCGCGCCACACACAACAAGAAAGGGGAGGCATCGCTGCCTCCCCTTGGTTTTACTGAAGGGCGCCTTGCTCTACTTGTAGGGATCGACCGGCTGCAGAGCCTCCATCACTTCGAGATCGATCAGCATCGAGAGCACATCGGAGATCGAATAGATATGGACAATCTTGTCGCCTTCGAACTTGATCCAGCTGAACCAAAGCACGTCCAGCTGATTTCCGGTCGGCTGCACGCCCATGTAGGGGCCGCCGGTGTGCTTCCCGTGGTGGTGGCACAGCACGCAGATCTCATCGTCGCCCTTACCCCAGGCCTTCAGCGTGCGATAAACCGACGGGGGGAAGGTCTTGTATAGAGCCATCGGGGAAGTCGACCATTCCTCGAACGTGCCTAGGTCAGGACGGTTCGGATTGTCGTAGGTCATTTTCGACTTGTCCATGAACTCGTCAAAGCCCGACCAGTCGCCGACGTTAAGCTTTTCGTGGAGATCCATCCACTGGTTGACCATGAAGGTCTGGCGTTCAGTCAGGCCATCGCAAATCTCTGCTCGCTTTTCGGGCGAAAGCTTGAAGTCGTCCATTGTGAAGGGGGGGATCCGCCCGGCCATAAATTCTCTCCAGTTAAGTGCGCTGCGGATTGCAGCTTCGGAATGCATGCGACCGGCACCCATGCGGATCACGGCCTTCAAACACGCTCCTTTTCGATTTCATGACCCAGGCTGCAACCTACCAATGGGAAGGAACGAACCATCGTGCGCAGGCGCATTCAAGAAGGGCTGACGGACAGAAGGGAGACTGCCGTGCTTTCAATCGAAGAGATGTCTGACAGATTCGAGATCCAGGATCTGCTGGTCGGCTATTGCTATGCCGTAGATAACAAGGATTTCGATGCTCTGGACCAGTTTTTCACCGATGACGCGGTGATCGACTACAGTGAGATGGTTGGTATCAAGGGCTTACTGCCCGAGATAAAGGCCTTCCTCGAAGCCAGCCTTGGCCCGATCCCGATGGCCCAGCACGCAGTTTCCACCACGCAGTACAAATTCGATGGCGATACCTGCGAAACGCGCACTGTCTGTTACAATCCGATGGTCGTTCCGGGAGACCATGGTGAACCGCAAACGATCTTCTTCGGCCTCTGGTACATTCACCAGTTCCGCCGCACACAGCAAGGTTGGCGAATTTCCAGCCTCTACGAAAAGAAGAGCTACGCCCACAACCTGCCCTCACATATCAAGGCGTTGACCCAGTGAACCCGGAAGCAATCGCAGCGCAAACCATGGGCGATCCGGTCAATCCTTGGATTATGGAAACCGGCAGCATCTATCTGTGGTGCGGCCTGCTGCTGGCAGCAGCGGCCCTTACCGCGAAAAACCGCCGAATACCCCTCTTCGGCCTTATGCTGGTCGCCGGGTCCAGCGGATTCTGGCAAGAATTCTTCGCCGATTGGGGCGCCTATTTGGCGTGGAACCCGCAGTTCGAACGCCTCCCCTTCTGGGGCGAAATGGCCTTTACCACCCCGGTGAAGCCGATGTTCATGCCGTTTAGCTGGGGCTGGTGGTTTGCAGTCTCCA
>NZ_PNMA01000069.1 GCF_013823385.1 Hyphomonas sp. | reverse complement strand
CGGTTGATCACGTGGGTGATGGCATCGCCCACCCGGTCGCTGCGCAGTTCGTCGGCAAACCGGCAGATCCGCTCGAAATCGCGGCCTTCGGCAGTGAACAGCCGCGCAATCTGCCTGCTGTTCAGTTCCTCGCCATGCTCCACGCGGCCCAGGGCAATGCGGATTTCCATGTCGCTGGCCATGCTCACCAGCAATGGCGCCTCGGGCAGCGGCTCTCCCGTGCCAGGGTGCCAATCACTGTCACGTGGCAAGCCCCGTGCATCGGTTGCCTGGCGGATGCGTCGCTGCAGGGCTTTGTCCACCCAGACCCCCGGATCGCGCGCGAACAGCGGGCCAATGGCCAGTCGCTGGCGCAAGAGGCGACCGGCGTTCTCGGTTTGCGTTTCCAGTTGTTCAAGATGTGGCCAGGGTGCCTCGGGATTGACATGATCCGGCGTGACCGGAGAAACGCCGCCCCAGTCGTTGACACCTGCACGGATAAGCTTGCCAAGTTCTCCCGGCTGCAAATTTGGCGGAGCCTGCACCACCATCTCGGCTGGCAGGATCAACCGTGCGGCGGTGATCGTCCACAGGTGTTCATCGAGGCCAAGATCGGGCGCATTGGCCATCAGCGTATCCACTTTGGCGCGGAAATTCTGGATGATCACTTCCTGGATATGGCCATAGCGCGCGTGCAAGTCGCGAATGGCCAGCAGGGCTTCTACCCGCTCCAGCCGGGTTTCCCCGATACCGATCAGCAGCCCCGTGGTGAATGGAACTTTCGCTTCGCCCGCATCGCGAATGGCGCGCAGGCGGACCTTGGGATTCTTATCTGGCGATCCGTAGTGCGGCATGCCCTTGGCACAAAGCCGGTCCGACGTGCTCTCCAGCATCAATCCCATGGATGCCGAAACCGGGCGTAGTCGCTCATAATCGGACGGTTGCATGATGCCCGGATTCAGGTGCGGCAGCAGGCTGGTCTCTCCCAGCACCAGCGCCGATACATGCGCCAGGTAATCCAGCGTGCTGATGAAACCGCGTTCTTCCAGCCATTGCCGGGCTGCGGAATATCGCGCCTCCGGCTGATCGCCCAGGGTGAACAATGCCTCCCTGCAACCGCGCTTCTCGCCCGCGCGGGCAATCTCCAGCACTTCTTCCGGCTCCAAAAATGGCGCTGTCAGTTGTGAAGGACGATGGGCGAAGGTGCAGTAATGGCAAACATCGCGGCACAATTTCGTGAGCGGTATGAAGACCTTGCGCGAATAAGTGACCAGCGTGCCATGCGCCGCCAGCGTCTTGGCCTCGGCTTCGGAGGAAAGCTCGTCCAGCGAAAAGCACTCCAGCCTGCCCAGCCAGTCGCGTGCTTCGGTTTTGTTCCACCATTCGGCCATATCGCGTTACATTCTCTTTCGTGCAGCGGCGAGGCCGCGGATTGTGGTTAGCGGGTCGGCATGCCCTGGCAAGGCGGCGATCACGGTCGAGACACCGATTGCCTCCAGCCGTTTGAGCACATCGGCCACGTGCTCTTCGGGGCCGGCAATCGTATCGAAATTCTGCAGGAATTCGGTCAGTCCCATCTCATCCATCAGGCGGACGTTCTTGCCTCCAACCACAACATGTTCGGAAGGATCATACCGCGTCTGGAAGGCCTCGACGAGTGGCCGCACGTTCTCTGGCAACATGGCAAGCGCCTGCGGCGTACGCAAGGCCAGGGCGTTGACCGCGATGAAGGCCTTGAGATCTTCTATGGCCTGCTCGCGCCGGGGTCGGACCGAGATAAAGCTGGTAACCCAGATATCCAGCGCATCGGGATCGCGTCCCGCCTTGGTTGCCGCATCGCGCAGCATGGCGATCCGGGCTTCGACTGCGTCAAGGTGCTGATCGCCTGCAAACAGTATCGCCCCGTCGGCCACCTGCGCGGCCAGTGCCAGCGCCTTGGGACCGAAGGCCGAATAATAGATCGGCACGTTACGGGCAAAGCGCAGCGATTTGACCGTTCGGCCTTCCCACTCGAATTCTTCGCCTGCAAACAATTGGCGCAAGGCAGCAATTTCGGCGCGCACTTCGGCCTGTGTGGCCGGCGGGCGACCGATCGCCAGCACGGTGCTGCCACCCGTGGCAAAGCCCAGGACAGCGCGGCCGCCAGTCAATTCATCAAGTGTGGCAAAGGCATTTGCGGCAATCAGCGGGTGCCGCATGAACGGCGATGTCACCAGCGAACCGATCTGTGCGCCCGGTGCTTCCAGCGCGGCAATCGTCATCGAAGTGACCATTTCATGCCAACCCGATGGCGAATCCCCCACTGTGACAAGTTCATAACCCAGTTCTGCAGCCAGCCTGACTTCGCTGCGAAACAGATCGAGCGAGGTGCCCCACATCGAACAGACACCAAGTTTCATTGAACTCTCTCCCTCTGGAGAACCGGATCGCCCATGGGCGTCTGGCGCAGGTCCGCCGATTCGTTCAGCCCATGCTCGCGCACATATTCCTGCCACACCGACATCATGTTATCGAAAAGCGCAGCATCGTGTTCTTGCCCGTCGTGAAGTTCGCCTGCGTCAGCCGCCGTGTCATAAAGGTGCCATTGTCTGTCACCAGGCGGACCGACCAGACGAACGGCTTTCCACTGGCCGAACCGCACCAGCCCCTGGCGGTTGAACCCGAATGCTACTGGTTCGTAATCCGGCAACACGGCAGCATCGAACAAGGATGGCACGAAGCTGTTGCCTGTAATCGCGGCAACGCTTCGCCCACCAACGTCATCGGTGGCGGGAACACTGGCCAGGGCCAGCAGAGTCGGCGCGACATCAGGAAATTGTGTCACGGCGTGACTGGTGGCACCTGCCGAAACGCCGGGTGCGACAAGGATACCTGGTACCCGCGTGCCCCCTTCGGTAACAAAGCCCTTGAACAGGCGTGATGGTGCGGCAATTGCGCTGGCCCAGCGCGGATCCTGCAGAACAAAACTGGCCGCGCTTCCCATGGACGAAAGCGAATTGTCGGCGCTGCCGTAAGTCTCGCTAAAGCCGGAAACTACGGCATACTGGCGCGGATCTTCACTGGCAGGATCATTGTCGGAAATGAACAGGATAATCGTTCTGTCCAGTTTCCCCGTCCTTTCCAGGGCATCCAGTAGACGGCCGATGTTGTGATCCATTCGGTCCACCATGGCCGCGTAGATCGCCATGCGCCGGGCTTCCAAGGCCCGCTGCTGGGGCGAGAGGGCATCCCACTGGCTTTGCAACTGCACGAAAAGGGCAGCTGTATCGGGTGAACGGGACTGCAGAATCCCTGCCTTATGCATGCCTTCTACGCGCCTTCGGGCAAGTGCGCCCCACCGGTCTGCATAGGTATCAGCATAGCGGGCGATATCCTGCGGCAAAGCCTGCAAGGGCGAATGCGGCGCAGTGAACGAGAGGTAGGCGAAGAACGGAGCCACGTCGTTGCCCGCTTCAAGCTGGTCGATCAGCATTGATGTGAATACATCGGACGAATAGAAATTCTGCGCCGGTGTCCATGGTGTATCATTCAGCAAATAGGTTGCGCCGCGCAGGCCATCGCCATCCCGGCTGAAACCGCCCCAGCCAAAATGGTTCGACGCGCCCTGCAACAAGGCGAAACTGCTGGAGAAGCCGCGCTGCGCTGGGCGCTGCCCTTGCTCCATTCCCAGGTCCCATTTCCCCGCCATGGCAGTGCGGTAGCCATTCTCGGCAAAGCGCTCCGCAAGGGAGGCCACGCGGCTCGATAACACCCCTTCAAAACCCTTCCGGCCGCGATCGTGCGGTGCAATGGCCTCCGCTATCGGGCCAAGGCCGACAACGTGGCTGTCGGTTCCTGAAAACAGCATGGCCCGGCTTGGCGAACACGAGGGGGCACTGTGCAACTGTGTTAGCCGAATGCCGCGCTGCGCCAAACGCGAGAGGTTTGGCGTGGCAATTTCCCCGCCGTATGGCGCGATATCCGAAAAACCAAGATCATCTGCAACGATGACCAGCACGTCCGGGCGCTGGGCAATCGGCGTTCCTTCAGGAGATGGCCTGGTATCACTGACGCAGCCCGTCAGGCCAAGCGCAGCCATGCAGGCCAAAAGGAGACGCAACAGGGTCATGAAACCGGCTGCATCATGCCACGATCAGACATTCGTTCGATCGCCGCCCTTCAGATCCAGGATCTGGCGCGCTTCATCAGGCGTCGCGACGGAAAGGCCCATGCTTTCCACGATAGACCTTGCCGTTGCCACCTGTTCGGCATTTGTCTCGGCCAGCCTGCCCGGCCCTGCCCACAGCGAATCTTCCAGTCCGACCCGCACATTGCCACCCATTGCCGCAGCCATGGCGACGATGCTCATCTGCCGCGCCCCTGCGCCCAGTACGGACCATTCGTACTGGTCGCCGAACAGCCGGTCTGCCGTACGCTTCATGTGCGAAACGTCATCGGGATGGCTGCCAATGCCGCCAAGGATACCAAAGCAGGTCTGGACGAACAGCGGTGCCTTCACCAAACCGCGATCAAGGAAATGGGCCAGGTTGTAGAGGTGGCTGGTATCGTAGCACTCGAATTCGAAACGGGTGCCAAGCGGAGTCAGCAGCTCCAGCAGCCCCTCGATATCCTTGTAAGTGTTCTTGAACACGAGATCGCGCGAGGCCTCGAGCGTGGCCGGCTCCCACTCATGCTTCCAGTCCTTGTAGCGATTTAGCATGGGGAACAGGCCAAAGCCCATCGAGCCCATGTTCAGGCTGGCGACTTCCGGGGCAAAGCGCGTGACAGGCCGTAGCCGTTCTTCCAGCGCCATCGACGGGTGGCCGCCGGTGGTGATGTTGAGCACGGCATCGCTGCGCTGCTTGATGACCTTCAGAAACGGCTCGTATAGATCGGGGTTCTGATCGGGGCGACCGTCCTGCGGATTGCGGGCATGCAGGTGAATGATCGCAGCTCCTGCTTCTGCTGCGCCAATGGCAGCTTCGGCAATTTCATCGGCAGTCACCGGCAGGTGCGGTGACATGCTTGGCGTATGTATCGCGCCGGTCACTGCGCAACTGATGATTACCTTGCCTTTGGCCACAATGCTCTCCCGCCAGAAATATCAATTCTCCTATGAGTAGGAGCGGCGGAAGAGGGCGCAATCTAACCTTCGATAGGGTCTCAGGACAAAATCCCCAGCTGGCGCGCGCGCAACACGGCCTGCGGGCGACGGCGCACGCCAAGCTTGTCGTAGATTTGCTGCATGTACCATTTCACGGTGCCTTCGGTCAGGCCCAGGCGGTCACCGATTTCGCGGTTGCGCAAACCGCCGCTGACTTGTGTGAGGATTTCGATTTCGCGCAGGGAAAGGCCTCCACTCGGACCGAATTCCTCGCCTTCTTCATCCTCGATCTGGGCATTGCCCGTGAGCGAACGCACAAGCCGGTCTGCAAACTTGTCGACCGGATTGTCCAGGATCGGACCACTGCTATATGCTTCGATAATGAGCGAGCCGATTGCTTCGCCCTCATCGAGAAACGGGCGCACCCAGCCGCCGGGTTCGGCCAGTTCGACAGCCGAACGGACAGATCGACGCGCTTCAGAACGGTTGCCCGCCAGCACCGCGATTTCCGCCAGCAACAGCTCGAACGAAAGGGCCGAGCGCACGGCCCCGCGCCGCCGGACGAATTCAAGCCAGCGCCTGGCAACCTTGCGCGAACGCACCAGGCGGAACCGGTGCATCTCGATCCGCAGCCAGGCGATTGCCAGCCATTCGTTGAGACGAGAGGGGTTAAGCGTCGGAACAGGCTCCCCTTCGGTCACGAGGTCGCAGGAGTAGAAGAGTTGCTCCGCCTGTTCCAACTGGCCGCTCTTGATAAGGGTGCGCACCTGTTCAGAGACGACCATCGCCCTGAGCCGGTCCAAGCCACATTCGATGGCGACTAGGTGGGCCTCCTCCAGAACCGACAGAGCAGATGCAAGATCGCCCTCCGCGGCGGAAAGTCGCGCACGCACCAGATATCCCGACGCCACCTGGTCCACAAAGCCCCATTGCCGGATGGATGGCATGTACTGATCGACGAGGCTGCCGGCCTCCTCCAGTTCCCCGCACTCGTAGAGGATTTCCGCCATGGGCAAGGCCGGCAAGGCGCCCAGCCCCGGCACTTCCTCTTCGCGTTGACGGGCAATTTCTTGTGCTTCGCGCAGAAACTGCTTGGCGGTTTCGGTCTTCCC
>NZ_PNMA01000068.1 GCF_013823385.1 Hyphomonas sp. | reverse complement strand
CGATAGCCAACGATGTCGCCAAGTATTTCGCGATCCTGCCGGCGATCTTCGTGGTGCTCTATCCCGGGCTCGACGCGCTCAACGTGATGGGGCTGGCAAGTCCCAGCAGCGCAATCCTCTCGGCGATCATCTTCAACGCGATCATCATTCCCCTGCTGGTGCCGCTGGCGCTCAAGGGCGTCGCGTATCGCCCCATGCCTGCGGCGAGCCAGCTGCTGCGCAACCTCGCGATCTACGGCGGGGGCGGGGTGATCGCGCCGTTCGTCGGCATCAAGCTCATCGACCTCGCTGTCGCCGGCCTCGGCCTCGCCTGAGCCGCAAAGGAACCTGACATGCTTGCAAGCATCCTCACCATCATCCTCGTCGTCGGCGGCACGGCTCTCCTTTCCTGGCCGCTTGGCAAATATATGGCCGCGTTGTTCTCGGGCCGCTTCGCCGCTGCCGACCGGCTGTTCACTGCCGCCACCGGAGGCGCGGGAGAGCAGGACTGGAAGACCTATTCGCTCGCGCTCATCGCTTTCAACGTGGTGATGTTCGGCTTCGTTTTCCTGCTGCTGGCGACCCAGCACCTCCTGCCCTTCAACCCCGACGGGCAGGGTGTGGCCAGCCTCGACCTCGTTTTCAACACTGCTGCATCCTTCACCACCAACACCAACTTGCAGCACTATTCGGGCGAGAGCACCTGGAGCTACCTCGCCCAGCTTGGCGGGCTGATGTGGCTGCAATTCGTCTCCGCCGCGACCGGGATTGCCGCGCTGGCGGCGCTGGCGCGGGGGATCGGGGGACAGGCCAGCATGGGGAATTTCTTCCTCGATGTGCAACGTGCTGCATTCATGCTGCTGTTGCCGGTCGCAATGCTGCTGGCGTGTGCCATCGCGCTGGCGGGCGTGCCGATGACGCTGGAAGGCGCGGCGGCGGTGACGACCCTTGAGGGCGCAACCCAGACCATCGCGCGCGGGCCTGCCGCTGCCTTCGTTGCCATCAAGCAGCTTGGCACCAACGGTGGCGGGTTCTTCGGGCCCAACTCCACCCATCCGTTCGAAAACCCCACCTTTTGGTCGAACGCGCTGGAGATCATCGCGATCATTCTGATCCCCATGGCCTGCGTGTGGATGTTCGGGCGCATCATCGGCCGCGTGAAGCACGCCGCCGTGATCTTCGGCGTCATGGCCGCGCTGCTGGTGATCAAGCTGACCGCCGCAGTCACCTTCGAGGCCGCACCGACACAGGCCTTTGCCGATCTCGCCGTGCCGCAGGATGTCGGCAATCTTGAAGGCAAGGAGCTGCGCCTGGGTGCCACCACCGGCCCGCTGTGGGCGGTGCTCACCACGGCAACCAGCAACGGCTCGGTGGGGGCAATGCATGACAGTCTCAATCCGCTCACCGGCCTGGTGCCGATGGCCGGGATGTGGCTCAACGAGACCTTCGGCGGCGTCGGCGTCGGCATGATCAACATGTTCCTCTACATCGCGCTCGCCGTGTTCGTGGCGGGAATGATGGTGGGGCGCACGCCCGAATATCTCGGCCACCGGATCGAGGGGCGCGAGATGCGGCTCGTGGTGCTCGCGCTGATTGCGCACCCGCTGCTGATCCTCGGCGGCACGGCGCTGTTCGCTGCGACCCCCTGGGGGCTGGACACGCTCAACAACACCGGCGCGCATGGCTTTTCCGAGATCCTCTACGAGTTCAGCTCGGCCGCTGCGAACAATGGCTCAGGGTTTGAAGGACTGGGCGACAATACCCCGGCGTGGAACATCGCCACCGGGCTTGCCATGCTGATCGGACGCTATCTGCCGATCATCGTGCCGCTCGCCATCGCCGGATCGCTGATGGCCAAGCGCCGCAGCGCAGAGAGTGCGGGAACGTTGAGCGTCGAGGGGCCGACCTTCGGGGTGATGCTGTTCATCGTCATCCTGATCTTCGGTGCGCTCACCTTCTTCCCCGCCGCCGCGCTCGGTCCGATCGCCGAGCATGTCACTTTGATGCGCTAAGGAACCCTGACCGATGCAATATCTTCTCCCCTCACTGCGCTTGTGGCTGGTGACCTTTGCCATATGCGTCGTTGGCTACACGGCGCTGGTGCTGGCCTTCGCACAGAGCGTCGCACCGTTTCAGGCGAATGGGTCGATCATCGAAGCCGATGGCCCGGCAGTCGGAAGCAAGTTAATTGCGCAGGACTTCAGCAGCCCCCGCTACTTCTGGCCGCGGCCCTCGGCGGTGGATTACGACGGCATGGGTGCGGGCGGCAGCAACACATCGCCGACCAGTCCGGATCTGACGGACCGGGCAAAAGAGCTCATCGCCCGCTACGGTGCAACGGCGGATAAACCAATTCCCGCCGATCTTGTTGCAGCATCAGGCGGCGGGCTTGATCCGCATATCAGCCTTGAGGGTGCGCTCTATCAGGCGGACCGCGTGGCCGCCGCGCGCGGGTTACCGCCTGCCGAGGTCAAGCGCCTGATCGAGGCTCAGGCAGTCAGCGCCGCTGGCCCCTTCGCGCCCGAGAGGATCGTCAACGTTCTCGAACTCAATCTGGCGCTCGACCGGCAGGCGCAGTAGGCGGGGTTGATGGACGAGCCGCGCCCCGCCAATGATGCCGAGCGTTTTCTGCGCCTTGCACAGCGTGAGGAGCGCGGGCGGCTGACCGTCTATCTGGGTGCTGCGCCCGGAGTGGGAAAGACCTACCGGATGTTGCAGGAAGCTGCTCGGCGGCAGGCGGAAGGCCTCGATGTGCTGGTGGGCGTGGCCGAGACCCACGGGCGCAGCGATACTGCGGTGCAGCTCGAACCCTTCGAAGTGCTTCCGCGCCGGGCGATTGCCTATCAGGGCCATACGCTCGATGAATTCGACATCGACGCTGCGCTGGAACGGCGCCCAGGGCTGATCCTCGTCGATGAACTCGCCCACACCAACGCGCCCGGCAGCCGCCATCCGAAACGCTGGCAGGATGTCGCCGAACTGCTAGTGTCGGGGATCGACGTTGCCACCACGCTCAACATCCAGCACATCGAGAGCCTCAACGATCTTGTCGCCGGGTTCACGCATGTCCGGGTGCGCGAGACGGTGCCCGACAGCATCCTCGATTCCGCCGAAGTCATCGTAGTCGATCTCCCGCCCGAAACGCTGATCGAGCGACTGCGGGCCGGCAAGGTCTACCTCGCCGATACAGCCGGGCAGGCGCTGACGAACTTCTTCACGCCCTCGAAGCTCGCCGCCTTGCGGGAACTGGCTTTGCGCTATGCGGCGGGATCGGTGGACCGGCGCCTTACCGATCAGCTCACGCTGGCCGGGGACGAAGGCGATTATGCGGTGGGCGAGCGTATTCTGGTAGCGGTCAGCCCGGGCAAAGGCGGGGCACAGGTGATCCGCCATGCCAAACGCCTTGCCGATCTTGCCTATGCCCCCTGGACAGCGGTGGTGGTCGAGAGCGGCGGTGCGCGCGGGGTCGCAGGGTCGCAACGCGAGCAGCTGGCCGAGAACCTGGCGCTGGCATCTTCGCTGGGTGCGGCGCTGATGACACTGGCCGCAACCGATGTGGCGCAGGCGCTGGTCGATCAGGCTCGCGAGCTTCGGGCGAGCCAGATCGTGATCGGCAAGAGCCGCCGCAGCCGCTGGTTCGAATGGCGGCACGGTTCCATTGCGCAGGACGTGATCCGCAAGGCGCGGGGGATCGCGGTGCAAGTCGTCCCACTGGAAGACGCCGATGAGCGTCCAGCGACCAGAGGTGATTACAGCCCCTGGCGCGCGCCCTTGTCGGCACTAGCCATCGTCGCGGCGACGGTCGGCCCGGTGTTCGCAGCGCAAGACTGGCTGCCGCGCGGGGCCATCGATATGTTGCTGTTGGTGCCGGTGATTGTCGCCGCGAGCTTGCTGCGGACCTATGTCGGGCTCTGGGCGGCAGGGTTTGCGGCGCTAGCCTACAACTACTTCTTCACCGAGCCGCGCTTCACGCTGCTGATGAATGACCCTGCCGATGTCATCACCTTTTCCGTGCTGGCGCTGGTCGCTGGTGTGATCGGCGCGCTGGCGGGCAAGGTGCGCCGTCAGGCGGAGACCAGTGCGGGGGTTGCCCGGTTGAACGCCTCGCTCGCGCGCTTTGCCGGGTTGCTGGGCGGGTTGTCGGATCGGGAAAGCACCGCAGCAGTCGCCTGCCGCGAGATCGGCGCACTGCTGGAGGTAGAGGCGATCATCGTAAGCCTTGAAGGCGACCGCTTGACCGTGCGCGGCAATCCGGCCCACGCCGCACTGGATTTGGTCGACGAAGCGGCAGCACGCTGGACGCTGGAACGCGGCGAAGTGACGGGGCGCGACACCGGCACGCTAAATGCGTCCGACTGGCAGTTTCACCCGCTTCAGACCGCGCTCGGGATCATGGGGGCCCTGGGAGCGGCGCGCCCCGAACAGGGCCGGATCATCCGCGCCGACGATGCAACGCTGCTTGCCTCGCTGATCGATCAGACCGCGCTGGCGCATGAACGTCTGGTGCTGGAGGACGAAGCCCGACAGGTCGGCACCTTGCGCGAACGGGACCGCCTGCGCGGCGCTTTGCTTGGCAGCATCGCCCACGACCTGCGCACCCCGCTCACCTCGGTCATCGCTGCCGCCGAAGCGATCCCTGCGGAGGGGGCTTATGCCGAAGAAGTGCTGATCGCGCGCAGCGAAGCACGACGCCTAGAACGCTTCCTCGGCGATCTGCTGGAGGCGTCACGCATCGAGGACGGCGGCGTCAAACCGCGCATCGAGAGCATCGATCTTACCGATGTGATCCACGCCGTGCTGCGCGACCTGCGCCAAAACCGCGATGGCAGCAGAGTCGTGACCCGTATCGACGATGATTGCCCGCTGATCGCCAGCGATCCGGTGCTGCTCCGCCATGCGTTGATCAACCTCGTCGACAATGCGCTGAAGTTCTCGCCCGAGACCAGCGCGGTAGAGATCGTGCTGGAGTATGAGAGCAGCCACGTGGCGTGCCGGGTGCGCGACCGCGGGCCGGGCTTGCCCGAGCAGCACGATACGCTGTTCGAACGCTTCGAGCGGCTCGAGGGCAGCGACCGGGTGGGCGGAACGGGCCTTGGGCTGTGGATCGCCAAGAATCTCGTCGAAGCCGTTGGCGGTGTGATATCGGCCACCAACCGGCCCGAAGGCGGGGCTGAATTTGCGGTTCGCCTTCCGGCCTCAAACCCGCGAGACGAACCTGACGATGCGTAAGGACGTGCTGATCATCGATGACGAACCCGCCATCCGGCGGTTGTTGATCGGCGCGCTTGATCGGGTAACAATCACCCACGTCGAGGCCGCTACCGCTGCCGAAGCCTTGCGGATTGCCAGTGCCGCGCCCGCGCCGCTGGTCGCTTTGCTCGATCTGGGCCTGCCCGATCGTGACGGGCTGGAGGTGGTGCCGCAGCTTGCGGCGCTTAGCCTATCTGTGATTGTCCTCACCGCCCGCGACGCGACCGAGGAGAAGGTCGCCGCGCTCGACCTTGGCGCCGACGACTTCGTGACCAAGCCCTTCGATAGCGAGGAGCTGCTGGCCCGCATCCGCTCGGCGCTTCGCCGAAAGGCTGGGCCGCTCTCCACCACGGCCCGGCGCCAGTTCGCCAGTGGGCATATCGACCGAGACGCGCATGAGGTTGTCGTCCGGGGCGAGCATGTGGACCTCACTCCCCGCGAATTCGACCTGCTCTGGACGCTCGCCGATTATCCCGGGCGTGTTGTGACGCACGACCGTCTGCTGGAACTGGTCTGGGGACCGGCCCACCGGCATGATCTCAACTACCTGCGCGTGGCGGTCCGGTCATTGCGCCGCAAGCTGGAGTCTAATCCGGGCGAGCCGCAGCTGATCATCAACGAGCCCGGCGTGGGTTACCGGGTCGCAGGGTAGCGACCGGCGGTCAGATCGCCGAAAATCGCTCCAGATCCTTGATCTTGCCTGACACCACCAATTCATCGTCGGGGAAGATGATCGTGTCCGGCACGGCGTGGATGAACGCTTCGCCCTTCCGTTTCACGCCCACCACGGTCACGTCGTATTTCTTGCGGCAGGCGCTCGTGACGAGCGGCAGGCCGACAATCGGAGTAGGCGCGGAGAGCCGGGCGATGGCGAATTCATCGTCAAAGGCGATGAAATCGAGCAGGCGTTCATTGAGCAGATGCGCCACCCGCTCACCCATGCGCTCTTCGGGAAATACCACGTGGGTCGCACCGATCCGTTCCAGAATGCGCGCGTGATTGGTGTTGCTGGCCTTGGCCCAGATGTTGGTGAGGCCCATGTCTGCAAGCGCTAGCACAGTCAGCACGCTCGCCTCGATATCGCTGCCGATGCCGACCACAGCGGTGGCGAAATCGGCCGCGCCCAGCTGGCGCAGCACCGCTGGATCGGTGCAATCGGCCTCGACCACCTTGGTCAGGTGATCGGCATGAGCCTGCACCAGTTCGGGGGTGCTATCCACCCCCAGCACTTCGGTGCCCATGCTGGCGAGGCGGCGAGCGACAGCGCCGCCAAACCGGCC
>NZ_PNMA01000067.1 GCF_013823385.1 Hyphomonas sp. | reverse complement strand
TGGCTCGATTGGCACTCCGAATTCGACCGGAGGCGTGTCGCTAACCTCGGCCCCGCTTCCCGCGCCTAATCCGTTTCGCCGGGTGCTGCTTGCCTCATTCGAACGACGATCAGACGTCCCAGAACACTGAGAACCCAGTAGCCCAAGCATAGTACACACTGATCGCCAGGATGACGGGCGTGCCCTTGAGGTAGTTAAGTTGCCAGCGAAGCCAGAGCTTCGGGATGACCAGAGCTTTCTGAAGCCCCGTTTGGTGCGTGGGTCGCCACCTACCACTGCGCCAGTCGTCGGCCGTGACGATGACCGCGAGCACTGCACAGATCAGCGCCATCATTCCCACGCCGATGTAGAGCGAGGTCCACGCAATCAATGCTTCGTGCTTCATGATTCCTGCCTAGCTATGGCAGCTTCGCACATTTGGATGCCTGGTTGAAGTTTTCTGTTTCTCGGGCTGACCGCCTTTTAGCGTCGCTTGGCTAGAGAAAATGCGCTGTGCGGACCTCTGATGCCCAAGCGCTAGAGCGCTTTCCTAAACGCGGGGCCCTGCGCCGGTTTCGCTTGGAGCGGCTTCATCCATAAGCGTGGGCAAAACCGTCGCCGTTGAGCTTGCTTTCGATCAGGCGATGGTGGTTTGCAATCGCGCTTGAAGTCCGACGCGCGATCGTGACGCAGAGCTGCTCGCGGATACCTTCGAATTCTCCATCGCACGCAGCAATTTCTTCGGGCAAATGGTTGGCCATCGCCATGGCGACCTGCGCCGAAGTTCGGCAGCACGGATCGTCGTAAGAGTCGGCATTCTCGAAGCAGACCATTGCAAGCGCGGCTCTGATGGGATCAATTTGTAGCCGTTCGTTCAGCTTCTGGAATTCCTCCAGTGAGATTTTGCCGGCTTCCAGTCTGGCGTAGAAACCGTTCTGGTGGTTTTTTCTGATGAGTCCTTCTTGGCCCAAGCGCTTAACGCTTAGCCCCTGGCGTCGCATCTGCTCTCTGATCAACACGGCATACAGCCCGAGTGTGCGCGCTATGTCAGCCTGATGATCCTCGTTCGATGCCAGACCCATAACTCCTCCGTCGCCTTATTCTATGCATAAGCATAGAGTGCTCCATGGCGGTCAGATTTTGCAAGCAAATTTTTCAGGCTCACAGATCATCAAACACAGGAATACGAGGGTTTCGCGCACACCAAATTGATTATTGGCAGGCTTGTTCAGGTCATTCTTGATGCGATCAAGCTCCGCGTTAGTTCTCGTGGTCAAACGCAGATAGACCCTTATGGTGCCGTCAAAGGGCTCGTACGCTTTCAGTGCTGCTGCACTCTTCTCGTTCGCAGGCAGATTGACTCTAAGCCCTTCGGCAACAACATCTTTCAGTCGTTGGAGCTTGCCTTTCTGCAGGCTGAGCTCGCGGATCGCGTCAGCGAGGAGCACAAACGCCTGATTGCTCAACATGAGTTCGTGAACCACGGTGCTCTCGCGCGTCATGCGTCGTTCGTCTCCCTCACCCTTAATCTTTAAGCCTCTGTTGCGGAGTATCTGCCGACGCGTAGCCGCTTTTTGAAGCCCCGCCACGCATCAGAATCGCCGATGTACGGTTTCAGGACTTGTTGACCTGCCCGCAGGACAGGCGATCCTAAAATAGAAATCCATCGTTCTGAAATCAGAAGTGGGTGCCCTGTAAGCGGGCTGCCTCGTCCCGTTTATGGCATCGCGCCGCATCCGAATCGGGACTGACACTCCTGCCAGTCCTGCCCATGGGCGGCGAAGGGGTCATCCAAGCGAATCCGGTGTTGAGAAAAGATCCCATCCGGATGGAAGTTTGTCTTGGCGACAGGCGCCAATCCAAACGGAAGGGAACGATCATGAACGCAACCAATCTGAAACAAGGCAGTGGCCATTTCGCTGTTGTCCTCGCCGCACTTGCCGGCGCCAGCGTCTTCGGCGTTGAAGCCGCAATGGCGGGCACTGACACCACATTCGACACAGCGCTCACCGCATTCACCAACTTCCTCGAAGGCTCAGGCGGCCGGATCATCACCGTCCTTTCGCTCGCCGGCGGTATCGTCGCGCTTGCGTCGGGTCGCTTCTCGCTCGGCCAGGTCGCGATCCCGGTCGGTGTTGGCGTTGGTGCCGGCACCGGTATTCCGATCGTCACTGCCTCTGTCACCGGCACCGTCTGACCATCCGGTCACGGTGTCTCTCGAGGGGAAGGAACGCGCATTCGTGCTTCGAGTGACAGACCCTTCCCGGCAACTGGCGGAGTGGATCATTGGATCAGTATTCTATCCCCAAGCATCTCGACGATCCTGAACTGATCGGGTTCTGGACGCTCGACGAATTCCTCGTGATGATCATCCCGTTCATCTGGGGAATTCTCGCTCAGCATGTCGTCATCGGTCTTCTTTTGGCTCTGGCGGCGTGGTTCGGCTATCGCAAGGTGAAAGCTGGGCGTTCGATGCATTGGGTCCTGCATTTTGCCTATTGGCATTTGCCGGGAGAATTCTTCGGTCTGAAGGTCGCTCCGCCATCTCATCTTCGTGTGATGGCGGGCTGACATGGAACTTTCTCTTGCTCACGAGGCGTCGCAGCGGACCCTCAAACAGCGCAACGTCCTTGCTCTGGTCTGCATCGTTCTCGGCATTCTGGTGGTGGTGATGTTCACTGCGGCATCGACGCGGGACCGCGAGGTTGTCTTGCAGCCGATCCTGCCGAGCCAGATGACCCTGAGCTCGTCCGCAGTGACCGACGAGTATCTCGCGGCGGTGACGCGCGACACCGCGCAACTCGCGCTCAATCGCTCCCCCGAGACGCTGCAATACTGGATGGACGGGATAGTCGCGATTTCAGCGCCTGAAACGCGCGGCGCTCTCAAGGCGCAGCTGATGAAGATCATGGACGAGCAACAGGGCTCCCAGATCACGCAGTTCGTCACGATCGACTGGATCCGGACCGACCCCGACAATCTCACCAGCCAGGTGGGCGGGGTGCTCCACACAATCGTGGGCTCGAAGGATGTCCGGCGCGAGCACAAGATCTTCCAGTTCAACTGGACATACACCGGCGTTTCGCTGCGGCTCAAGGGCTTCGGGGTCGTGGTGAAGAAGGACGGAGATGGAGCATGAACGCGCTGAACTCAAATCCTAACAAAGCGCCCGCGAGCGCGCTGGCATCTGCGCTTTTCCGGCTTGGTCGCCCCGCCCTAATGGGAGCAGCCCTTGTGGTCCCGGTCTTCCCAGCGCTTGCCGATGAAACGATTCTTGCTGCCGATAATGGCGAGGTAATCTGTCAGGCCTCAAAAGCCGATCTGACGCGCATATCGCTCAAGGACGATCAGTTCGTTGCCGTCTCGCGGGTGCAGACCGGCAATCCGGTCGAGGACTTCTCTATCGTCCATGAGCCCACGCGCGGCGACATCTACCTCTCGGTCCCCGAGGGCTATGCCAAGGCCAACATCTCCTTCTTCGGGACCACGCAGAAGGGCTATGTCTACAAGTTCAACTGCCAGGTGGGCGGCGAGGAAGCCTTGCAGGTGTTTGTCGCCAATGCCGACCTCGAGAACCCCCAAGCTGCGCCTGAGGTCCTGCAGGCGTTCGGGTCGCTGGATGAACGTGCGGTGGGTTTGGTGCGCGCGATGTTCGAGCAGCGCCCGGTCATCGGCTTCGAGATCAGCGACAATGCGCGCGCGCCCGTCAATGTCGGCGACCTCAAGGTGCAGCTCATCACCGAATACCGCAGCCCCACGATGGTCGGGAAGGTTCTGCGGATCGAGAACACCGGTGAGGCACCGATGGTGCTGCGCGAGGAGCTCATCGCCGGAGACGGCGCGATCGCCGTCACGATTTCCAATCCCAACCTCGCAAGCGGGCAGGCGACTGCCGCTTACGTGGTCGTTCCTGCAGGAAGGTAAGGCTCATGGATTTTCTCAAGCGCAAGCCCAAGGACCTCGATGGCGCCGAAGCCGAAGGCCAGGACGCTGTCGATGAAACCGGCTCGATCATCGACAATGACAAGGCGCAGAAGCGCCAGAGGATGATCTTCTTCGGTATCGGCGGCGTTGCGGTGATCGCAGCAACGATGTTCGTCCTCGATACCGGCGAGACGGTTGACGAGGCCGTGACGGCAGGAACCGAGACCGAGGTCTCGACCGATGCGTTGATGAACCGCCAGCGCGTCGACCAGGAATGGATGGCCATGTATGAAGGCCAGGTCAATTCCCAGGACCAGCGCCTCAAGGGCGTCGAGGCGCAGGCCGGGCAGGTTTCCGAGCTGCAGAACGAGATCCAGGCGCTGCGCGGCGAGAATGCCGCGATGGCGCGCGATGGCCAGCAGGTGCTCGAAGCCTATGAGCGCGAGAACCAGCAGCTTCGCCAGCAAGTCGGCCGGGGTAACGCGCGCCCCACTGCGCCCGGCCCGGTTGCCGCCGCCCGCGATCTCGGGGTGCCCCCGGCCCCGGGGACCGGTGCGGCGGCAACTCTCCCGCCGGTCCGGCGCGGTAACGACGTCCAGATGGTGTCGTTTGCGCAAGGCACGGGCACCGGATCGCGGATCGATCCTTCCAAGGCGCCTGCCGTCTATACCGACTCGCCCAATTACCTGCCCCCCAACTCGATCGCTAACGCGATCGTTGTGGTCGGGGTCGATGCCACCACCAACACCCGCAGCCAGAGCGATCCGCTGCCCGTGCTGCTCCGCATCACAGGGCCCGCGCGCTCGGTCTATGGCGATGGCAAGCTCCTGGCGACGCGGGTTCAGGGCTGCATGGTTAACGGCGCGGCCTACGGCGATCTTTCCTCCGAGAAGGTCTATGTGAAGCTCCAGCGCATGACCTGCGCGCAGCCCGGCGGCCGCTTTGCGGTTTCCGAGGTCAAGGGCTTCATCGCTTTCGGCGGCAAAGTCGGCGTGCGCGGCCGGGTGGTGAGCCGTGAGGGCTCGCTCACCACACAGGCGTTCCTTGCGGGTCTCGTGAGCGGCGCTGGCAACGCCTTCCAGGGTGCAAACCAGATCCCGCGCATTGCGCAAGGCAGTCCCAATCTCCCGTCGGCGTCCGACGTCGGCATCCAGGCGATCGGCGGCGGCGCGGCCAATGCCGGCAGCACCCTGTCCGACTACCTCATCGAACGCGCCGAGCAATATCAGCCCGTCGTTGAAATGCCCACCGGTGCAGCGGTCGAGGTCGTGTTCCTCGACGGCACCTTCATCAGGAACTGAGGCCCGACATGGATATGAAGTGGACCACATGGAAAGTTGCCGGCGCGGCGCTCGCGCTCACCGGTTCGGTTGCTGCCGTGGCAGCGGTCGCGCATGCCGCCTCGTCCGGCAGTGCCGAGAGCGTGAAGGCGGCGCTTGCCGAGCGTCTCCCGAAGACGGAGATCAGCGCGATCGACTGCGACAAGATCGAGGGCGTCTGCGAAGTGCAGGCCCGTCAGAACCTGTTCTACATCGATCATTCAGCCCGCTATCTCATCATCGGCCGTGTCTATGACATGGAGACCAAGCAGGACCTCACTGCAGCGCGGCTGCTCGAGATGAACCCCGACATGCTGATCGGGGGCGGCAGTGCAGATGACACGGGTCCCGCGCCCGAGCAGCGCGCCGACGCTTCGCGTAAAGCCCCTGGGCCCGACGCGCGGATCGATCCGGCCGCGCTTGCCGCACTCCCAGCCAATGGCGCAATTTCGATGGGGAAGGGCGGGCGCACGCTCACGGTCTTTAGCGATTTTCGTTGTGGGTACTGCAAGCGGCTGCACGAGACGCTCGAGACCCTCAACGTGAAGGTCGTCGAGCGCCCGATTTCGGTGCTTGGAACCCGTCCCATCTCCGAAGCGGTGATCTGCGCGTCCGACAAGCCCCGCGCGGTGATCCAAGCCTATGACGGCGGCTCGATCAGCTCCGGTGCTGGCTGTGATACCTCGGGGCTCGATGCCAACGAGGCCTTTGCAAGGAAGCACGGTTTCACCGGCACCCCGGTCATTGTGCGCGAGGATGGGGCCGTGGTCCACGGCTACCGCCCGCGCGAATTCCTCGAATCCTGGCTCAAGGAGAAGGTTTTGTGAACGTCAAAGCCATCATTGCGATGTGTCTCCTTGGTCTGGGAATGGGCGGCTGCACCACGCTTGGGACCAATGTGAATGCAAAGTTCCACTGCGATGCGCCTGAAGGTGTCTGCGCGCCTTCGATGGTGATCGATGACAGCGCGCTCGCGCGGATCGAGGAGACAAGCTCGCAGGATCTGCTCAACCCGGCCGGACCCTTCCGCATGGATGACGGCATAGATGCGCCGGTCCACAGCCCCGCGCTGGGCGCAGAGGCGCTGATTGCACAGGCCGCGCCGAGATACGAGCTGGCGGTGGTGTTCCCTGGCTATACCGATGCCTCGGGCACGGTGCACGCGCGGCGCACTGTGCGCACCGAGGCTGCACTTCCTGGCCGCGGCGACGCCATGGAGACCATGGCGATGCGCGGGCCCAAGCCCTCGCGTGCGCAAGGCCTGCTTGCTGCGGCCGAGAGCGCGCCGCCATTTCTTGCAATCGCGCCGAGCGCCTTTCCCGCGCCCGATCCTGCCACCGGCACTCCTGAGGGAGATGGGCCTCCTGCCGTCGCAGCTGCGCAGATCCCTGCGTCCGGTCCGCGCGATCCGATCGCCGATATCGAGGCGCAGGTATCGGAGAAGCTCGCCGCGCAGCAGCGCACACCTCGGCGCGAGGCCGCGTCCTTCCCTGCAACCCCGGAGTGAG
>NZ_PNMA01000066.1 GCF_013823385.1 Hyphomonas sp. | reverse complement strand
AGGCCGATGCCGGGTGCCCCTGCCGCCACGAAAGCCCAACGCCAACCATAGGTTTGCGCGATCCAGCCCCCGGCCAGCACACCGATGGCACCGCCCACGGAAACGCCAACAGCGATCATCGAGAAAACCGTGGCACGCCGTTCGGGAGGGAAACGATCTGCAATCAGGGAGACGACTGGTGGCGTAAATCCCGCCTCACCCACACCCACGCCCATGCGCGCCAGCAGCAACTGGATATAGCCGGTCGCCGCACCGGAAAGAATGGTCATCAAGGACCATAGGGCGGTGGCGGTTGCCACGATGCCGATTCGGTTGACCCGCTCTGCCAGCCGCGCAAGCGGTATGCCGACGCCGCCGTAAAACAGCGCAAAGGCCGCTCCGCCCATGATGCCAAGCTGGAAATCGCTCAGGCCGAATTCCTGCCTTATCGACTCCCCGACCACGGCAATGATCATCCGGTCGATAAAGTTGAACGCGTAAATCGTGCCGAACAGGCTGATGAACCACCAGTCGCGGCCTGGAAATTGGCTCACAATGAGCTTTCCTGCCGCAGCTGCGCCATCTTGGCGATCACATGGATGGCAATCAGGCACATTGCCATCGTGGCAGTGCCAGCCAGCCACGTCATGAACGGCGACCAAGCCGAATTCAGTGCCAGCGAGACAGGTGCGGTGGTCGATCCCTGCGTTGCCGCGTAGGTGAAGCTCGGCAGGATCAGCAACCACAGCCGCTTACTACCCGAGAGGTAGGGCATGAGCTTGGCAAGCGCCGCGCCCAACACAAAGCCGCCGGTGGCATCGCAGAAGGAAAACCACCCGGGAGAGCCAAACAGATGGAAAGGCTGGTTGCCGGAGATGGCGCTGAGGTCCAGCCATTCACAAATCGATACAGCCAACCAGTCAACCGCTGCAGTGGCAGAGAACAGCTGCCAGATTCGCGCAGCCGATGCGCCGCGTTCTATCACACGCCAGACCAGATAGGCTGAGCCGCCGAAGAACCAAGCATAGCCTAGCGGCACATACCAAGGTATGGTCCGCTCATATCCGCGGATGAAGGCCAGCGGGTCTTCTGCCTGATACCAATAGAGCAGCGTGTTGTCGTAGACCGGCTCTATCATAATCGCGGAATGCGCAGTGCCAGCTAAAGCCAGCAGCAAGACCCAGCCGCCCAGTCGCCTTTCATGCCCCAGCGCCAACCACGCCAGGATGCCGACCATGATAATGCAGGTGCCGACCAGAAAGATCGTCCCCGCAGGCTGAGGTGCCGGCATTACCGGCATCGGCACGATCGTTGATGCCAACACACCCTCCCCAACATTTCTCAAAGTCAGATGGATGCCTGTGAAATACACGCAACCTGCCCCGCGACAGGTTGTGAGCCGGGCCCCTTGCAATCTATTGCTTCAAAATGAGGAGATTCCAATGACCGGACGGCTGGAAGGCAGGGTTGCAATTGTCACAGGTGCTGCAGGCGGTATCGGCGCGGCATCCGCGCGGCGGCTGGCTGCGGAAGGCTCCCGTGTGGTGCTGGGCGATATCGATGCCGATGCAGCTGCTGCCGCTGCACAGGACATCGAAGGCGCGCTGGCGCTACCGCTTGACCTGACGGACGAGAATTCCGTGCGCGAACTCGCCCAGCAGGTGGTCACTGATCTTGGCCGGATCGACATCCTGCACAACAACGCCGCGATCCAGAACGACGCGCAGCGTCAGGCAGACCTTGATGTAATGAATCTTGATGTGGCCGCGTGGGACAGGGCGATGGCTGTCAACGTGCGCGGGGCCATGCTGATGAGCAAATATGTCCTGCCCCACATGATCGAAGGCGGGCGTGGATCGATCATCCACAGCGCATCCGGCTTCGGCGTGCAGGGCGAATCCACGCTGACTGCCTATGGCTCTTCCAAGGCTGCGCTGATCCAGCTCAATCGCATGATCGCCACCCAGTATGGCAAGCTAGGCGTGCGTTCGAACTGCATGGTGATCGGTTTCGTGCTGACCTCGCTGGCGACCCAGTCAACCCCTCCTGTGGTGAAAGACATTCTCCTGTCGCACCATTTGACTCCGCGGCTTGGCGAGCCGGAAGATATTGCCAATCTCGTCGCTTTCCTCGCCAGCGACGAGAGCGAATTTATTACCGGTGCGGCAATCCCGATCGATGGCGGTGTGACTGCGCACCAGCCCAGCTATGCCGATTTCCAGAAAATGTTCGCGGAGATGGGAAGCGGCAAGCTGTAGGCCAATTGCCTGTCAGGCGAGGTCGGCCAGCCGATCCATGCCGCGCACGGGATCGGTCTTGCCGTCCCATGTAGCATGAGCCTTTTCCATGAGTAACAGGCTGCGCTGCATGGCTTCGGAAAGCTCCATCAGCTCTGTGTAATAGCCGTGCGCGGCGAAGGTATCGAACAGGCAGAACCGCTCGCCCGAAGGCATCATGCCGCTATAGGCGATCTTGAATCCTGCGGCTGATAGGCGTGCATGTGCCGCATCGAAATCGGCGCGAGGCATGATGTGGTGCAGTCCTTCGCCCCTTGCCTGTAAGAAATCCGCAAATGGCGATGCACCTTCGTTGGTCTGCTGCAAAAGTTCGATCAGAACGCCGCCAGAAAAGCCGAAACCTACCCGCATCGAAACTGCGGTCGGCTCTCCGTAATATAACTGACCGGGCATCACAGGAACGTCGAACACGAAGAATGGACCTGCCCCCAGATTACGTGTCCAGTGTGCCAACGCCTTGTCCAGGTCTTCAACCACATGACAAAGCTCGACGATCGAACCTTCAGGTTGCATCGGCCCATCCTTCCTCGCTGGTGCGCTGCGCAAAGGCCTGCGCGCGTGAGGCAATCTGGCGGCGACGGCCGGTCAGGTCGGTGGCCGGAATGCCTTCCGGCAATTCATTGATCGTCGTCAGGCGCACTTCGCGGATCATGCTGGCAAGGTCCGCATCGGCGGGCACACCTTGCCACCGGGTCAACATCCAGCCTTCGTGCAGGCCGCAGGTATCGATCCAGTTGGCAACACCCGGATCGGCCAGCGCCAGCACATATGTCACCGTGCCATCGGCGTTGGGCACCACCTGCCCCTTGTTGAGGCTGGCCAGGCGTAGCATGGGATCGGGCGCGATGGTCCAAGGATCGGTGATCTGGAAACCGGTGTAATAGCTGTCTGCCGGATCAAGCGTGACCAGCAGCGCCTCATTATCGCCAAGCGCGAAGCGGCCCCCGGCCAGATAACCCCAGTTCCCGTCGCGCCCGTTTGGCCCGACAAGCCGATTGGGTTCGGGAAAACCAAGGAAATCGTCCTTGAAGCCACGCCAGAAACGGACCCAAGCGGGCATGTCGGCGATAATTGTTGCGGCGATCTCGTCTTCGCTGCGTGCTTTCCAGTCCGCCGGTGGATCAAGGCGCTCGACGCTAACTCGGCGGGCAACTGGTTCCAGTCGCACTGGCTGTCACGGGTGTAGATCTGGATGCGGCCGGGCTGGGATTGCAGGTGCAGCGGCCCGCCCTCTTCCGGACCCACCGTAACCGAAACGCGGCCTTGGCTATCGCAATGCGGGCGCAAGTCCTGCAATGTCAGCGCACCGATGTTGTGGCCCAGACCGGCGTGGTGTTCCGGCTCCATCTCGATCACCACGCTGAACTGCGGCGGATCGGCGGAAAAGCGCAGATCGATGCGATAGTGGCCTTTCCCATCAATCGGGATTTCGCGGTTGAAATTGTCGGGATTGTCCACCGCCACGGCGGCACCGTGATAGACGTGGCCAAACCACCGGCGTGGCGGGTTTGATACGTTCCAGACCACGCGCGGATCGGCGGTATCACCATTCACCTCGCGCATGGCCAGCGCCAGCACCCATTGATCGAGTGCGCGATCAAGCGCCAGGTTACCATCCACCGTCGCGGCAGCAGGATCGCGCAGCATTCCGTGGCGCGCCTGTTCGCGCGCAGCCCGCACATCTGCCCGCTCGATCAGGCGCAGCGCCAGCTTCTCTGCCGCTTCCTGATCTGGCGTACAGAGCGGGTTGGTCATGCCACTGTTCCCACCCTTCCGCCTTCCACGAACACGGTGCTGCCTGTGGTATAACTGGAAGCATCGCTGGCCAGCAGGATGGCCGCGCCCACGGCTTCATCCGCAGCGCCGAACCGCTTGATTGCGTTGCGCTCTGCCAGGCCCAGTCCCTTGTGAATTTCGGCCTCCTGCCCATCGGGACTCATCGAGCCGACGCAAAGCGCATTTACCCGCGTGTGCGGCGCCAGCGCCTTGGCAAGCGAGCGGACGAGGAAAGCCAGCGCTGCCTTGCTGACTCCGTAGGCGACAGCAGGCGGGATCGGGGTGAAGCCACCGCAGCTTTGCACGGAAATGATCACGCCGTTGCCGTGTGCTTCCATCTCCTGTGCGGTCATCTCGGCCAAACGCCACGTGGCAAGGACATTCACATCCATCGCCGTCTTCCAAACCTCGTCCGTGTTGGCCCAGAGCCCGCCATCATGCGCGTAGACCACACCGGCGGCGGCATTGTTTAAGACGATATGTACCGGCCCGAATGTCTCGCGCGCCTTGGTTACAAGGTTTTCGAGATCGGCGCGCTCTCCCGCATCGGCGGCGACGGCCAGCGCGCGTCCGCCATCCAGCGCGTTGATCTCTTTCGCGATCCGGTCCAGACGGTCCTGCGAACGGGCCGAGATGACGACGTTCGCGCCCAGTTCGGCAAAGGCCTTGGCCACGTGCTCTCCCACGCCAGGGCCAACGCCAGTGAGAATGGCAGTGCGCCCGTCGAGGCGGAATCGATCCAGAACGCTCATCGTGGTCTCCCCAGAAGATTGCCGAAGCGGTCGTAATAATCGGCCATCCGCTCGCGCACCTTGGCCACGTCGATCCCGTATTGCTCCGGCGAATGCTTGTGCTTGCCTATCCGTTTGGCAGCCGGATTGTCGGTCAGAAAGTGGTCGATCAGGCGCGCGTGTTCTTCGGAAAAGGTCAGGCCGAACTTGTCGTAGATACGCGTTATGGCGCCCTTGGGGTCGGCCACCACGTCCTTGTGCGCGAGGTCGATGATCCGTTCGTCAATCGCCGGATCGGCGCGCGCGGCCAGCGCGCGGTTCATCGCGACAATCCATGTCTCCACCACGTCCCGCCCGATTGCCGCCTTGTCCTTGTCGCCGCCAAAAGCCGCTAGGAACCCGGCTATGAAGCTGGATAGGGAAGAGAAAGTCAGCGTCGGATCGCGGTGCGTCCACACCAACATGGCGCCGGGATAGGCCTTCAGCAGAGCCGGAAGATCAAACAGGTGCTGCGGCGATTTCAGCGTCCATCGCCCGCGCGGCCCCTTCCATTGGAAGTTCTGCAGCAGCCGCTTGTGCGAGATATACTGCCCCGGCGCATCACTGACGCGCAGCCAGTCCGCATAATCCGGCACGCCAAGTTCGGCGGGGAAATTGGTGCTGGCGAAGTGATATTGCATGCCGTGGTTGCACTCACCCGGCTGGGTGCAGTCGAACCGCTGGATATCAAGCAGTTGCGGCGCATGCTTGAGCCAGTTGTCATACATGGCGGTGACCTGCGCAATGCGCGGATCGCTGTTGAAAGTGGCAGCATCGGTTGGTGGCCAGGGAATGTACCATTCCCATTCGCGCGGAGCGCGCGCCTCGGGATCGAGGCACAGCAGATCGTAAGTAATGGTGGTGCCGGTGCGCGGCAGGCCGATCACGATCAGCGGATCACCCACGTCTTGCTGCGCTATCTCGGGATGATTGCGATCATCTTCGACAAAGCGCAGGCGCGTGGCGAGCTGACCGACGATATTCTGTGTCGCCAGGTGCCGCAGCTGGTCGTTCGGTCCCATCGCCTCGACCGCCGCAACCAGTCTTTCAAATCCCTCTCGCCAACCAGTATCCGGGCCGAAATCCGAAAGGCCCGTGGTAGCGCGCGCTGCTGCCTCCATCCCTGCAACGGTCAGCGGTTCGCTCATAATTGATGCTGCTCCATCATCGCCAGCAGATCGGCATAGTGCGGCTGGTGCGACAGGCCCCCGCCTGAGATCGATATGTTCTCACCTGTGATATAGCGGCTCTCCTCCGAAGCGAGGAAGGCGACCAGCGCCGCGATATCGTCTGGCGTGCCGAATTCAGGCGTCAGGATATGCCGCTGGATCACTTCCTTGAGGCCCGGCACCGTCGCTTCGAGTGCGGCGGTCAATACAACGCCGGGAGATACGGAATTGCAGCGAATATTCTGCTTGCCGTATTGGGTGGCGACATATTTCGACAAGGTGATGATGCCACCCTTGGATGCGCCATAGGCGACCCTGGCAAGGTCTCCTGCAACACCACTGTTCGATGCGGTGTTGATGATGGAGCCGCCACCGCGCGCGATCATCTGCGGGATCGCATACTTGCAGCCCAGCAGGTAACCGCGCAGGTTGATATCGATGACCTCGTCCCAGATCTCGATCGGGATATCGACCGGCGTTGTGTCGAGCGGATGCTTGGCCGGATCGGTCATCGCAGCATTGTTGTGCAGGATGTCCAGACCGCCAAAATGGTCGACCGTGGCCTGCACCATCGCCTCTATCGAAGCAGGGTCGGCAGCATCGAACTGAACCGCCAGCGCAGCATCGCCCAGCGGATCGGCAGCGGCCTTCGCGCTGTCGTCGAACACATCGGCAATGGCGACCTTGCCGCCTTCTGAGACGATGCGGCGCGCTACGGCTGATCCGATCCCTCCGCCCCCGCCGGTGACGATGGCAATCTTTCCTTCCAGCCTGCGCATGCGCTTATCCTCCGGTGAAAGTCTTGTTGAATTCTACGAAGCCGATCAGGCGAGCCTTTCGATCTGCCTCTACCTGCGGCTGCTTTTCCGCGCCCGGTCCATCGGGAATGATCTGGATCGGCTCCCCCGCCAGCAACCCGGCTAGCGCGTTGTGCGTAACGTCAGCCGGATCGAAGGT
>NZ_PNMA01000065.1 GCF_013823385.1 Hyphomonas sp. | reverse complement strand
AAGCAGAAGATCATATCGGCCTGCTTGGCGGTGCTGGTCCAAATCTTCTGGCCATTGACAACAAATTCGCCGTTCTCGATGTGCGCGCTGGTCTTGAGATTGGCGAGGTCCGACCCGGCACCGGGTTCGGAATAGCCCTGGCACCAGACAACATCGCCTTTCAACGTGGGTTCGATCCAGCGCCGTTTCTGTTCCTCGGTGCCGAGTTCGAGCAGAGTCGGCACGAACATCGAGATTCCCTGATTGGAAAGTCCGCCCGGCACCCTGGCCCGCGCAAATTCCTCTGCGATGATGCGCGATTGGAGAATGTCCGGCTCCGCTCCATAGCCGCCATACTCCTGAGGGATCGTTCGAGCGGTATACCCATGCTCGATCAACAGCTTCTGCCATTCGACCGCCTTGCACGAAGGTCGGGCCGCCCGGTCAGAAGAAGGCGGAGCAAGATGGCTGTGCGCTTCGATAAAGGCCCGCACCTGCTTGCGGAAGACATCGTATTCGGGTCCATATTCGAGATCCATGGCGCTTCTAACTTTCACTCAGGCGGAAAACAGGAAGGCGGAAGTCCTCACCGATCAGTTCGAACTCCACTACCACCGGAAGGTCGAGCGCAAGACGCTCGTGATCGCAACCAACCAGCCGCGTGGCCATGCGCACCCCCTCTTCCAATTCAACCACCGCAGCCACGAAGGGGATGTCGGCGGCAAAAGCCGGGTGGAGGGCCTGGTGGGTTACGGTCCAGGAAAACAACGTGCCCCTGCCGCTGCTGCGTTCCCAGGAAAATTCCGGCGAGCCGCACTTTGCGCACATATAGCGCGGCAAGTGGCGGAAGCTGCCGCAATCGCCGCAGCGCTGGAAATAGAGATGGCCGTCCTGGCACCTCTTCCAGAATTCCTGCTCAACCGGGTCTTGTGGGCGCGGTCGCGGCTTGGGAGGCACAATCTGCGCGGAGGGCCGCATTGTGGGCGGCAGATCGCTTTCGCTGCTCATGCAAACCTCCTGAGAATGGCGATGCTGCCGTCGCCGAGGTCGCCCCAACCGGTCACGAGGCCTGTCTGCGCTCCCGGCACCTGGCGCTCGCCGCAGTCGTGACGAAGCTGACGCACTGCCTCGACCACGTGGTTGAGGCCCCAGACATGCGCCTCACTGAGCAAGCCGCCATGGGTGTTGATCGGAAAGCGGCCACCCAGCTCAATCTGGCCGTTGGCGACGAATTCTGCCTGTCCGCCTGGTTCGCAATACCCCATCGCTTCCAGTTGCAGCAAGACGACATAGGTAAAGCAATCGTAGATCTGCAGGAAATCCATGTCTTCGCGATTGACGCCAGCCATATCGAAAGCGCGCGGGGCGGCATAGCTAAGGCCGATCTTGAAGGGATCGGGCCGCGACGGGATGTCGTCGGCGGGATAGGGGTGGCCTTCCGCGGCACCGGCGATGCTGACGGGCACATGGGGCATATCCCTGGCCCGATCCATTCGCGATATGACAACCGCGCAGGCCCCATCGGTTTCAAGGCAGCAATCGTAAAGGCGGAAGGGCTCGGATATCCAGCGCGCTGAATGATAGGCTTCCGCGTCGAGTGCGCGCCCATAGGTAAAGGCGCGCGGATTCAACTGCGCGTGACGACGGCAGGCCAGCGCGACGGCCGCCATCGCATCCGCGCCCACACCGTAAAGCTTCGAGTGGCGGGTCGCCAGCCAAGCATACATCTGCACCGGCAGGAACACACCATAGGGGATGTAATAGCCCTGGATGGTATTGGTCAGCGTGTTCATGTTCATCGCCCGAGTGGGCGGGGCACCCGGCTTGGACCTGAGGGCGGAATAGCCGTTCCAACCGAGCGTAACCAGCACGTGATCGCAAAGCCCGCTGGCAATCGCCATCGCAGCGTTCTGCAGCGCCGTCGTCGGGCTGGCGCCACCCATGTGAACGGTGGCCGCATAACGCAGCACATCAATGCCGAGATTGGCGGCCATTTCCTCCGAGGTCGTATAAATCGGCGGCGGCACCATGCCGTCGATATCGGAAGGTTTCAGGCCGGCATCCGCGATGGCGCGGCGCGAGGCTTCCAGCATCATGTCCACTGCAGTCCGTTCGGCGCCCTTCACGAATACGGTTTCGCCCACACCGGTTATGGCGGCCTTGTCGGCAAAGGATAAGGTCTGTGAAGCGTTCATACCGCGTCCCCGTCTTGCCGGAATTCAGGAATAGAATCTGGCATCAGCCAGCGCCCTTTCAGCCCCGCCGACAAGATCGCGCATGACCTCTGCCGCTGGACGGATCGAATGGACCAGACCGATTCCCTGCCCCGCGAAGCCGGGCATGATATCCTTGCGCTGAGCCTTGATGCCCGAAGCTATGACCGGCCCTGAAATCATCGACTGGTAAGGCATGGGAAGCGGCTCCTTGCCCGCCGCAACCCAGGCATCGGCCCATTTGTTGCGGATCATGCGCGCGGGCTTGCCGGTCATGGAGCGGCTGACGATGGTATCTGCATCGCCGCTTTCGGTGATTGCTTCCTTCTGAAACCGTTCGATGCCGGCTTCATCCGTTGCCAGGAACGCCGTTCCGACCCACGCGCCCAGAGCGCCTAGCATCATCGCCGCAGCGACTCCTCGGCCATCGGAGATTCCACCCGCCCCGATCACCGGAACCCGGTCCCCCACAGCATCGACCACTTGTGGAATCAGCGAGAAGGTTCCGATCGGGGAGTTGTGTCCGCCGCCATCGTGACCTTGCGCAACAATCATGTCGATACCGGAATCGACCACCTGTTGGGCATGTTTGACCTTGCCGATCACCGCCATGACCTTGGTGCCATTCGAATGAAGGCGGTCCATCCACGGTCCGGGATTGCCGAGGCCGGCGGCATAGACTGGCACCTTTTCCTCGACTACAACTTCCATCTGCGCCTCGAAAAACTCCCGCGAGAACAACTGCGGCCCGCCCTTGCCCATTTCCGGCGCGCCAGCCGCGCGCATGGACATTGCGGCATCCACTTCGGGCAGATCCTCGCGTTCCATGAAATCGTGGGTGAACTGCTGGTATTCGCCAAGCAATGCCATCGGGTTTTCGGGCACGGCGCCGCTTTGCGGGGCCGAACCGCGCCTGACAGAGGCAGGCAGAAGGGTATCGACCCCGAACGGTTTGTCGGTCAGCTCGCGGGTCTGGCATATCCAGCTACGCAACTGGTCCGGCGAGCAGGCCGCAGCGCCAAGAACGCCAAGCCCCCCAGCATTCGATACTGCAGCCGCGAGCGCGGGGACACTGGCCCCGCCCATCCCGGCCAGAAGGATCGGGTACTCGATCCCGAGAATTTCGCAAATGTGGCTCTTGAGTGCCATCGTGTTACCTTCTCCAAATTGCGCCATCCACGGGCGCCTGTTATTTTACGTCTGCCCCCACTTGACCTTCTGGGACACAAGCTCAGGGCTTCTTTCTGCGAGATAGGAGGTGGAGCCCGCCACGAGACGAGCCATAGCCTGCCGCGCTCCTTCGGCATCGCCCTTGCGCACAGCTTCAAGGACGCGGCGCAAGAAGCGCAACTGGACCGCACGCTCTTGCGCCGAATACCCCAGCGAGAGCGAAAATTCGCGGGTAAGCATGTGCAACGCGGAAGTCAGAAGGCCGAAAAGCGGATTGCCGCTGGCCCAGCCGAGCATATCGTGAAAACGGCGATTCAGTTCCTCGAACTGGCTGCTGGCTTCGTTTCGCTCCAGCTCTTTGAGGCAATCGGCAAGGGCGCTCAGATCACCCGCGGTCGCGCGCTTGGCGGCATAGGCCGCAACATTCGGCGCTATGGCTTCGCGCAGTTCGAGCAGGCCTCTGAGGTCTGCTTCCATGAATTGCAGGATGAGAGAAAGATTATTCGCAAAATCACCAGTCTGCGGGCGGGCGACCACCGGGCCGCCACTACGGCCCAGTTGAAGATGGATTACGCCCTGAAGCTCAAGGAAGCGGAGCGCTTCGCGCAAAGTCGCTCTAGCGACATCGTATCGCGCAAGCATTTCGTCCTCGCGCGCCAACCTGTCGCCCGCAACATGCGCCCCAGCTTCGATATCGCGTACAATGTCTTGCGCAAGCGTAAGCGCACGCTTGACTTTCCTGGAATCATCGACCTTAGGCAGCATCTCGGGGAACCGCTCCTCTTATAAATCCTTATAAGGGTTTATCTGACGATATGTCCAGAGCTTTCGTATGAAATACACAGTTTGACCGGATTTTGCAATAATCCTTATAAGCTTTATTGACTGCGGCCTGCAAATTCCCTACCTATCGGCAAACGAGGTGAGTCTGCTTGCTGGGTATGGAGGATAAGACATGAGCATCGACACGATGGAGCTGGATACTGCCGAAAAAATCGCGGCCATCCCGATCGACGAAATCGATGTCTCTCGGCCGAGCCTTTTTCAGCAGGACACGATCGGCCTGTTCTTCGACCGGCTGCGCAAGGAGAAGCCAGTCCATTACTGCCGTGAAAGCCATGTCGGACCCTTCTGGTCGATCACCAAATTCGACGACATTATGGCCGTCGATACCAACCACAAAGTCTTCTCATCGGAGGCAAAGCTCGGCGGTATCGCCATCCAGGACATGCATAGTGTGGAAGGCGCGCTCGAACTTGAAATGTTCATCGCCATGGATCCTCCAAAGCACGACCAGCAACGCAAGGCCGTCACCCCCGCTGTGGCACCGTCCAACTTGCTGTTGCTCGAACCGACAATCCGCGAACGAGCGTGTCAGATTCTCGATGATCTACCGATCGGCGAGGAATTTGATTGGGTTGACAAGGTCTCGATCGAATTGACCACGATGACCCTTGCCACCCTGTTCGATTTTCCGTGGGAAGAACGCCGCAAGCTCACCCGCTGGTCCGATGTCACCACCGCTGCACCTGAAACCGGCATCGTCGCATCGTACGAAGCGAGGCGCGAAGAGCTCATCGAGTGCGCGATGTATTTCAAGGGCCTGTGGGATCAGCGCGTCAATGAGCCGCCGAGGAACGACCTGATTTCCATAATGGCGCATTCCCCGGTGACAAAGGATATGCCTTTCCTAGAATTTCTGGGCAACCTCCTGCTGCTGATTGTGGGCGGCAATGACACCACGCGCAATTCAATCAGCGGCGGTGTGCTCGCCCTCAATCAGAATCCCGACGAATATCGCAAACTGAATGACGACCGATCGTTGATTGCCAGCATGGTGCCGGAAATCATCCGCTGGCAAACGCCGCTGACTCACATGCGCCGCACTGCGCTTCAGGATTGGGAGATCGGCGGCAAACAGATCAAGAAGGGCGACAAGGTCGTGATGTGGTACCTGTCGGGCAACCGCGACGAAACGGTTATCGACCAGGCCGACCGGTTCATCATTGACCGCAAGAATCCGCGTCATCACCTGTCATTCGGCTATGGCATCCATCGCTGCATGGGCAACAGGCTGGCAGAACTGCAGTTGCGGATCATCTGGGAAGAGATTCACAAGCGATTCGCCAAGGTCGAGGTGACCGGCGAACCCGAGCGTCTGTATTCAACCCTTGTGCGTGGGATCACCAAGCTGCCGGTGCGGCTGCACGCCCGCTGATATACTAAGGCAGAAATACGGAGTTTATGATGGTCAAAGTGACGTTCGTATCCAGCGATGGAACGCGGCGGGAAGTCGAAATTGCTGAGGGCGAAACAGCGCGCGAAGCGGCACTTTTCAACGGCGTGCCGGGCATCGACGGCGATTGCGGCGGGGCCTGCGCCTGTGCGACCTGTCATGTCCATGTCGACCCGGCCTGGATCGAAAAGGTGGGTCGTCTGAAGGAAGGCGAAGCTGAGGCCGAACTCCTGCAATTTGCAGAAGGGGCCAGCGAATACAGTCGCCTCGCCTGCCAGATACCCATGGAAGCTGCGATGGAAGGTTTGGTTTTGCACGTTCCTGCGCAGCAGTACTGACCAGCCAGAGCGCGGCCTTGTCGTCCGAGTGGGGTGCCACGAATTTGATTTTTGAACGGAGGTTTCCGTGCCAACACAACTAGAATCCGATGTCCAGACGAGCGAAGACGCATTTCGTACCGAAGTGCGGCACTTCCTCGCCACCAATTTCCCTGACGAACTCAGGGGCACGGGCAATACGATGGCCGGGCTCGACGGTCCGACCGACGAGAACCCTGTCCAGAAGAAATGGCGAGAAGCCGTGGGCGGGCGTGGTTGGGGCACGCCAACCTGGCCCAAGGAATATGGCGGGGGCGGACTGACCAAAGGCCAGGCCAGGATCATCGAGCATGAGTTCGCCAAGGTCGGCGCCTACAATCCGATCGGCGGAATGGGTGTGATGATGTTCGGCCCGACCCTGCTCGAATACGGCGACGAAAGGCAGAAGCTGGAGCATATCCCGCCAATCTGCCGTGGTGAAATTCGCTGGTGCCAGGGCTACTCGGAGCCGAATGCCGGATCAGACCTCGCAAACCTGCAGACCTTCGCGGCCGACAAGGGCGATCACTACCTCATTAACGGCCAGAAGACCTGGACCAGCGGTGGCCAGTGGGCTGACAAGTGCTTTGCCATCGTCCGCACCGACCGGTCAGACAAACACAAAGGTATCAGCTTCATGCTGATCGACATGGACGCACCAGGCGTTGAAGTCCGCCCGATCACAATGATCAGCGGAACCAGCCCGTTCTGCGAGACCTTCTTCACCGATGTGAAAGTGCCGAAGGAAAATCTCGTGGGCAAGGAAGGCCAGGGCTGGACTATCGGCAAGCGCCTGCTTCAGCACGAGCGCACGAACATTTCGGGCGGAGGGCGCCTCGCCGGCATGATGGGCCAGAGCCTTGGCGATATCGCCAAGAAGTACTGCGAAACCGGCGGTGATGGCGCGCTCGTCAACAAGGTCCTGCGCGACAAGATCGCCGATCTTGAGATCCGCTGGAACAGCTTCCTGCTCACCGCGCGTCGTGCGGTCGAGGAAAGCAAAACGCAAGGCGGCGTTTCGGAGATCAGTTCGGTTCTGAAAAAGGTCGGCACCAAGTTGGCCCAGGACCGCAGCGAGTTGCTGATCGAAATCCGCGGCTTTCAGGGCCTCGGCTGGGAAGGCGACGAGTTTGGCGATGACGAACTTGAGGATGTGCGCGGCTGGCTCTTCGGCAAGGCAGCGACGATCTATGGCGGTTCGACCGAAGTCCAGAACAACATCATTGCCAAGCGGGTGCTTGGCATGCTCGACCACCAGTAAGCGAGGGTAGCAAGGACAATGGCAGTTCTCAGCGAAGAACAGGAAATGCTGCGCAACATGGCGCGCGACTGGGCGACCAAGGAAAGCCCGGTATCCGAGTTCCGCAAGGTCCGCGCAGCCGGCCAACCGCAGGCCTACAACG
>NZ_PNMA01000064.1 GCF_013823385.1 Hyphomonas sp. | reverse complement strand
GGTTGCCGAGGCGGCCTGCATCGGCATCTTCCACCCCAAGTGGGACGAGCGCCCGGTGCTGTTCGTGGTGAAGAAGGCCGGCGCTGATTGCTGCGCCGACGACATCCTCGATCACCTGCGCCCGCAGATCGCCAAGTGGTGGATGCCCGATGCGGTCGAGTTCGTCGACGACATCCCGCACACCGCCACCGGCAAGATTTCGAAGAAGGACCTGCGCGACAGGTTCAAGGACTACACGCTTGCCTGAAGTCGCGATCCGGCCTGCGCGCAGGCATGACGCGCAGGCCATCGCCGCGATCTATGCCTGGCACGTGGCGAACGGCACCGCGACCTTCGATACCGCCGCACCCGATGCGGCGTTCTGGCAGGAAAAGCTTGCTGACTTCGCCGCGCGCGGGCTCCCCTTCCTCGTGGCGGAGCTGGAGGGCAGGGTCGTCGCCTATGCCTATGCCGCCCGCTTCCGCGACCGTGCGGCCTATGCGCATACCTGCGAGGACAGCATCTATGTATCGCACGAGGCGCGGGGGGAGGGCATCGGCAGCGTTCTGCTGCCTGCGCTGATCGATGCGGCGCGGGTGAGCGGCTTCCAACAGATGCTCGCCGTCGTCGGCGGCGGCGAGCCTGCATCCGTCGCGCTCCATACCAAGTGCGGCTTCGTCCATGCAGGCCGGATGCGCAATGTCGGCAAGAAATTCGGCCGCCTGCTCGATACGGTCTACATGCAATGCGACCTGACAGGAGAAGGATGGGATAATGAGTGAAACCTACATCGATCCGAGCCCGGCGAACTTCCAGTCCTTCAAGGACCTGCCCCGCGACACGCCGATCAACATGCTCAACCTGCTTCTCTACCGCGAGCACGCCGAATATCCCGAGGGCCACGAGCACGCGGGCAAGGGCTGGAGCGGCAGGGAGGCCTACAAGGAATATGGCCGCACCTCCGGCCCGATCTTCGCGCGGGTGGGCGGCAAGATCCTGTGGCGCGGGCGGTTCGAGACGATGGTGACCGGGCCCGAGGTGCGCGAATGGCACAACGGCTTCATCGCGCATTACCCCAATGCGGGCGCCTTCTTCGAGATGATCAAGGACCCGGACTATCAACTCGCGGTGGTCAACCGCACCGCGGCGCTGATCGACAGCCGCCTGATCCGCTTTTCTCCGGGCGAGGCGGGGGAGGGGTTTGGGTGATCAGGCCGCGGCTCTCGCTGGTCTGCGGCCTGATGGGCGCGGGCAAGACCACTTTGGCGAGGTCGCTGGAACGCGAGGGCAAAGGCATCCGCCTCTCGCCCGACGAATGGATGATCGGCGCGGGCTTCGATCTGAACGACGAGGCCGCTCGAGAGACAATCGAGGCCGAGCAGCGACAGCTCGCGGCCTCGCTGCTGGCGACGGGGTTTTCGGTCATCCTCGAGAACGGCTTCTGGTCGCGCGCCGACCGGTTGAGGTATCTTGCGCTCGCAAGTGAGGCGGGTGCGCGATGCGAACTGCATTTTTGCGATGTTCCCCTCGCTGAGCTGGAGGACCGCGTCAGGGGGCGCAACGCCGGGCTGCCGCCAGCTCAGCGGATTGATGTCAGGGTGATTGCGCATTGGCTCGCCATGTTCGAACCGCCGCAGGATGACGAGATGCGCGCCTTCGACGCATTCTACCGCCACTGATCGCAGGAGCCTGCCGCGCCGCCTCAGCGCGACTTTCGCAGGTGCGCTTCCGCAAAATCCGCCACCCGTTCGACATTGTCGTCGCCCACGAAGACCGGCGACCAGAAACTGTTGTCGCCGTGACCCGCACCCTCGAACATGTCGAGTTCGACGGGCACCCCGGCCTTCCGCAGCGCGTCTGCGAGAATGGTGGTCTGCGCGGCCGGGACCAGACAATCCGCGCTGCCCACCTGCAGCAGGAACGGCGGGTCTGCAGCATCGATATAGGTGATCGGGTTGGTGGCGCTCGCCTTGTCCGGCACGGTCCTGATCGGGGCGCCGAGATATTGGGATTCGAACGAATCCGCCGCATCGTGATTGGGCGGGCAGCCCTGCGCGCGGGCCTGCTGGTCCATCAGCAGGAAATCGTGCGGCCCGAACCAGTCGATCACTGCGTTCACATGGGCAGAGACTCCCGGATTGCCGAGCGCGGGGTTGTCGAACACGGCGGCATTCCCGGTCGTCCCGATCAGCGCGGCGAGGTTGCCGCCTGCCGATTGCCCGAAGGCGACAAAGCGCTTCGGATCAAGGCGATAGCGCGCGGCATTGGCGCGCAGGAAGCGCACCGCGGCCTTGGCATCCTCGATCGCGGCGGGAAAGCGCGCTTCGGGCGCGAGTCGGTAGTTGACCGTGGCAACCGCGATCCCGCGCGCGCGCAGCGCTTCGAGAAGCTCGGGAGAGAGCATCCCCTTGTCGCCCTGCCAAAACCCGCCGCCATGGATGTTGATCACCAGCGGGAAGGGGCCCGGGCCCTGCGGAAGATAGAGATCGAACCTCTGGCTCGCCGAGAGCGGGGCATAGGCCACCTCGGCGTGATCGGGCGCAGGGAGCGAGGGCGCGCAGGTGGCAAGCGCCACCCCAATCGCTAGCGCAGCGGCTGCGGCGAGCAGCACCGGTCTCCTGATACGCATGGGCAAGCTCCCCAACCGTTCAAGCGGCTCCGGACCGACCGGCACCGCCGAGGCTTACTCCTCGCCGTAGAGGTAGCCGAAGAAGTCCGAGACCGAGGCGAACCACAGGCCGATCTGGCTCGAATAATTCGCGCGCGTTATGCCGCCGTCGGCGATGATATACATCCGGACCGAGATCGTGCCGTCCTGATCGAGATAGGCCCGGCCGAAATTTTCCTTGTAGTTGTAGGTGTTGATCGCCTCGATAATCTGCTCGCGGGTGCGGTCTTCGGGTTCGAAGGTGGCGAGCATCGATGAGCCAAGGCACTTGGTCTTGGCGACATTGTCCTCGCAGGCGAGCAGCAGCGCATCGGCGATCACGCCGCCATCGAACTCGAAATCGATCCGCTCGGCCTTGGGATCCTTGGTGGTGATGGTGGCCCCGGCGTCAACCAGCGCGCGTTCGAAATCGGCGCGGGTGAAGTGCTGGATGCTTTGCGCCTGCGCGCTGGTGGTCGTGAATGCGAAAGCGGCGGCGGCGGCAAGAACAGTCCAGCGCATGATTCCCCCTTTTGTGGTCGCGTGGTGCGTTCAAGCGTATCACAGCAGCGACAATTGACCATCGCTTTGTGGTGGCCTGAAGCGCGAGCAATCGAGTTCGAACTTGGCTCTGCCGATCCCGGCCTTGCGGCAGGCGATCCGGAAACGCGCGCGGAAGAGGTCGGCCCACACGCCTTGCGGGTTCATGCGGCTGTGGAAGTTCGGATCATTGTCGCGTCCGCCCCGCATCTCCCTGACAATGCTCATGACTTTCCCTGCCCGCGCGGGGTAGTGGACGGCCAGCCATTCGCGGAACAGGCCGGCGACCTCGTGGGGGAGGCGCAGGGGAATCCAGCCGACACTGCGCACCCCCAGCGGCGCGACGCGGGCGATGATCTCTTCCATGAATTCATCGGTGATCGCCGGGATGACGGGGGACAGCGAACAATGCACCGGCACGCCCAGTTCGACCAGCTTACCAAGCGCGTTCAACCGCTTGGACGGTGCGGCGCAGCGCGGTTCGAGTTTCCCTGAAAGCACGGGATCGAGCGTCGTCACCGAGATCGACACCGCCACCAGCTTCTCGCGCGCCATCGCCGCCAGCAGATCGGCATCCTGGAGCACCCGGTCGGACTTGGTGGTGATCGTGACGGGGTGGCGCGCTTCGAGACAGACCTCGAGGATCTGGCGGGTGATGCGGTAATCGCGCTCGATCGGCTGATAGGGATCGGTGTTGGTGCCGAGCGCAATCGGCCGTGGGCTGTATCCCTTCCTCGCCAGCGTCGCCCGCAGCAGCGCGGCCGCATTGGGCTTGGCGAAGAGCCGCGTCTCGAAATCGAGCCCCGGCGAGAGGTCGTGATAGGCGTGGGTGGGGCGCGCGAAGCAATAGACGCAGCCGTGCTCCCTTGCATACACGGTTACGCACTGGGATTGAAGTCATGGCAGAATGGGGTGGGAGTTTCCTCCCACCCCACCCTCGGGGGACCAGACCCGCAGGAGACCTTGCAGCTTACGGCGCGCTGGCGTTGCCGGAAGCGATCTTGGTGTTGACGTTGGCGAAGGTGCCGTCGAGCGATTCACCGACGCTGGTCATGGTGCCGACAGCGGCCACCGCGATCAGCGCAGCGATCAGGCCATATTCGATGGCGGTCGCACCCTGCTCGTCACGGGCGATGGACTTGAAAAAATTACGCATAAAGCGTCTCCTGGTTTAAGCAATCGGAAGCACCATTGCCTCCGCTGCCCACTCGATCTGTGTTCAGGTGGTTAACAATTCCTAAACCTCAGTGAAAAGATTTGGTGCAGCGCAGAAAAACTGAAGAACAGTTTCCTGCCCCCGTAAGAATAACTCACGCGAGCGCGCGAGTGTTCAACAATTCACAAAAAGGAGGATTTCAGCCATTCTGGGTCTAGCTCTTTATTAACTCTGGTTGCAAAGCGAGCAGGCCACTAACAGGAGAATGGCAATGGCAATACTCAACCAAGAGGTTTACGACAACACCAAAGGACAGATGGTGCGCTTCAACATCATCCCCTTTATTCGTGGTGAGGGAAAGATCATCGGCTGCTACCGGCGGGAGGTGGTCCACTATACATTCCACCACCGCTATGGTGACATCAGCCACGTTTACGACCTTTTCGATATCGAGATTGCGGTCGCAGACGGTTATGAGTTTGGAACGCTCAACTGCGCTGCTCCAGTTGCCAAGGAGTTTGTCAACCTCACTGGCTCCAGCGTCACGCTACATGGCCTGACGCGGTTGCAGCTGATGAACGCAATTACGAATGGCGATGTGTTGAGCAAAGCCAGCTGCGCTTAAACGGTGGTGTCCTGATCCCCTGGGTCAGGGCATCGCCATGAGTTCTAGTCCACGGCGGTAGGTCGCCCCATGTGGGCGACGAGATACAGCGCCAGCGCGCCCTGCATTTGGTCCTTGGTCAGGACGTCACCCCCGCCTTGCTCTGCCCATAGGCAGCTGAAGCAGTCCTCGCCCGTGGCCGTGTTGAGGGGGTGGAGTTTGTTGTAGGCAAAGGTCATGCCCAGCAGCGCAGGACCGCTCGTGGGCCACTGCGCTGCGCAATACGCCAGAGGAGGGCTGTCAGGGTCAAGGAGCGCCTCGGCTACATACTGACGCCCAAACTCCTCGATGGCCCTGAGAGTGCTCTCAGAGGGCAGGATATCCCCGCTGGCATCGGGCCAACGCTCATCGAGCAGCCTGTTGAAAAGTGGAAGGGCTTGGACATTGGCACGACGCTTAGATGGCAAAAGAATGACCTCCGGTTAGAGAGGCCATTCTCGGCTAGAACGCTGATTTGTCAATCGTTTATTGTGGTTGTTCGATCTTCCACCACGTTCCGCCATTAAAAGCAAAGCGTTGCGGGTCGTCCACCTCACATTCGACAAGAACAAACGCGACTACCTGCTTGCCCTGACGAGTGCCGATCTGTGCTTCGAAGATGCGGGCTTGGAAGTGTTGGTCAATTACAAACAGCTTGTCTTCGGGTGCGGGCATTTTTGTCTCCTGTTAGCGTTTCGTTAACTCTCTTTGCTTTCAGAGTTTTGGGATCGCAACCGAAGATTGGTGGTGTAGGCAAAATTCCTACTCCTGCTTCCTGCGCTCTTCTATCAGGGCGATGTTGCGCTCCAGCAGTTGAATTGCGCGTTCAAGGCTCTCGGCTAGCGCAGTGTTGTCACCTGCTAGGAACGCGGGCTTGTCGGCCTTCATCATCTGGAGTTTCTCGGCTGCTGGAATTGGTGTTGGCTTCAGTGTCATGTGGTGTTCCTCCCTTTTGCTCTAATTATCTGAGGGGCACCAAAAGGCGGCTCAAATGGCGTCAGGAGCGCGGTAGAAGCGGCCAGCGATGTTGCGGTTGTAATAGGCAGGGGAGCCGTCTGGCAGGCTGGCACCTAGGACGTTGTGGGCGAACTGCTCACGCTGCTCGCAGTAGGTGAGGCTTGCCTTGTCCCTACACCAGCAAAGGATCGTCCTCGTCCAACCCTCTTTGCCCTGCGCTTTGACGTCTGCCTGTAGCTCTTTGCTGCTGGACCAATAGTCCCGCCATTTGGATTCTGAAGTGGTCTGCTTTTTGCCTCGGCCCTTGCGGGTCCATACCGACTTTTTTCCAATGTAGCCTTTGCCGCTGGGGCTGGTGATGAGGTAGACGAAGCCTTCGAAGTCCAGCGGGTTTATCTGTGGGTCATACTGCCAATTCATCCCCTACTTAGTTGAGGGGCTTGGTCCTCACTTTAGGATGGCACCTTTGGCAGGCTGCTCCACTGTGGTTGGGTGGCTTGCCTTGTGTGTGGTGCTGACCTGAAGGCCCAACATTGCCAGGACAGCAGCGAGCGCACCTAGTGCGGCGGTCGCCACCCTTCCAAAAAGACCCGCGCCTTTTCCGGCTCCGTCAAGTTGGTTGAAGCGGCCCTCATGGATTGCAACTTTGGCTTCCACGACCTCAAAGCGAGGAATGAACTGGCTGCGGTTGTTAGTGGTATCTTCCAACCGGCGGATTCGATCTTCGTGACCATCAGCACGGCGGTTCATCTCATCCAACTTGTGGTTGATGTTTTCGAAGCCATCGCTGACCTTTTGGTCGAGCCGGATGAGCAAATCGCGCATTTCTTGGTTTACCCCTACATTAGACATCAGAAGCCACCTCGTCTGTTGAGGTGGCTTCCTTTTTGTTCGACTGTTCAGGGACCAGCACGCCAATGACACCGGCGATTGCGGCTGCAATATCCCAAGGGAATTCCAGCACGCTGGCAGCAGTGATCGAGGCCACAATGGAGGCCCAGCTAGAGGCTTCTCTCAGCCTGGTTTTGAGATAGCTAATCCAACCCATTAAACTGTTGGAGTAGGACCTTCGGTCGCGGGCTTGCCTACATACTCGGTGGATGGCTCAATGTCGTCTTCTGCAACGGCGTCACCATCTTCTAGGAGGCGCTGCGCAACTAGGGCAATCTTGGTTGCACGACCCTCTAGGCCACCTAGGCCATAAAAGTTGTTCTGGCTTACAAAACGAGCCAGACCGTCTAGCAGCGAGACGCCTTCCTCAGGGAAGTCTTCCTCGCCCCTAGAAGCGTAGAGCACTTCCATTCCAACGATGATGCGTCGGAGTAGGTCGCCGCCCGCCATTTCATTGGCCAGGAAGTCACGCTGGTAGGTTGGTAGGGAATTGCCATGCAAGATAGCAAATGCGGTAAGCGCCTGAAGCGCGTCTGTGCCTGAGAAGTTTGTCATGCTGGTATTTATAATCCCCCGTAATTAGGTGAGCAGCCCTGCTTTTGCAGCGGCGGCGATGCCTCTGGCTTGTTTGATGAGGTCGGTGGTTATGCGAGTGGCGCACTCATCCAACCACGCTTCTGGGTCGAAGGTGGAGTCGGTGTGAAACTGCCAAGAGTGAATGGATTCAGGGCCAAGGAGCAGTTTGCCGCCAATGT
>NZ_PNMA01000063.1 GCF_013823385.1 Hyphomonas sp. | reverse complement strand
GATGGTCAGAAGGCCGCTGAAGCACTTTTTGTCGACGGGATGCGGCGGGAGCTGCCGGTCTGGGAGGGGTGCATCACGCTTGCGGCAGGCGAGGTATTCCTGCTCTCGCCGCATCCGTCCTCTCTGGACGGGCGCTACTTCGGCGCAGTTCACGAAGCGGACATCCTGGGCGTCGCGGCGCCGCTCTTCGGTTCGTCCGCCCACGATCCGTCTGCAGAGTAGGGCAAGGCGATGCAGGCGAGCGCAGGGGTGGAGAAGGCGGACCCGGTAGGGCAAGTTAAAAGCGCTGGCGCCAGGCCCTGCCTTGCGCCTTGCCTGCACAACGATTTTCCGGCGCCCGTTGCACCGGGTCGAGACGCCGGGTTTGCTGCGATCTGGCGTGTTTGCTGCAGGTCTGGTTGGCGCCATATCTTGATTGGGGAATCTTCCCATGACGGATGAATTCACGCCGCGCCTTGGCCGGTTGGGGGATCGGGGACGTGGCGGCACGTCTCGCTATTCAAAGCGGGTGAGGCAGGCGGCTGCGCGGCTTGGCCGGAAAACTGGAAAGGCGCGGTTCAGCGGCGCCGGACTTGGGCGAGGCGGCGCGAGCGCGCGTACCCTTGAAATGCGCGGTCAGCGAATGGCATCATTCCGGATGCGCCGGGTCATCGTGAAGACCCATGTGTCGCGGGCGCCACGCGGTGGTGGGGGCGGGGCGCTGAAAGCGCATCTGGGATACATCCAGCGCGACGGCGTCGAGCGGGATGGCTCCGGGGGCGATCTCTACACGCGGGTGGGCCTGGAACCGAAGGCGGAAGAATTCCTCGAGCGGTGCGACGGGGACCGGCACCAGTTCAGGATCATTGTATCGGCCGAGGATGGTGCCCGGCTCGGGGACCTGAAGGAGACAACCCGGGCGCTGATGGCCCAGATGGAATCCGATCTCGGCACGCGGCTCGACTGGCTCGCCGTCGATCACCACAATACCGGTCATCCGCACACCCATATCGTGATCCGAGGTAAGGACGAAGACGGCAGGGACCTCGTTATCTCACCGGACTACATCCGCAAAGGTATGGCCTCGCGGGCGCAGGACATCGTCACAGAGCGCCTTGGGCCGAGGCGCGATCTTGAGATTGCGCTGGCGCGGCAGAGCGAGGTGACGCAGGACCGGTTTACAGGCCTGGATCGGGGCATTCTCGCAGAGGTCTCGGAGACCGGTATCCGGATCACAGAAGGAAGGGACACGCGGGGTCGGTTTGACGAAGCGCTGCGGCGGGCGAGGTTGCGCCATCTCGAGGGGCTTGGGCTCGCAGTGCCGGCAGGTAAGGATAGCTGGACCCTCAAACCTGGCTGGGACGCCTCACTCAAGGCGCTGGGGCAGCGAGGTGATATCCTCAAGGCGCTGGCAGCGAAGCATAGGGATCGGGCACCCGATCAGAATCTCCACCGGTTCGAACCGGGCGGCCAGGAGCAGGAAGTCCTTCTCGGGTCAGTCCTGGCGTCGGTTCCGGAGGATGAATTTCGCGACCGGCGGAGCCTGGTGGTCGAGGACTTTCACGGGACAGGGTGGATCGTCGATATCGGGCTGGAGGAGCCTGGGAGGATCCCACCGGATGGCGCCGTCGTTGAGGTTCGTACCCGGCCCCTGAAACTCAGGGAGATGGATGCCTCCATCCTGAAGATCGCCGAGCGGTTGGGTGGGGTGTATTCAGATACGTTGCATGTCGCAGATGATCCTGCGGCAACGCAGGCCTGGCGGCAGGGACATGTCCGGCGCCTCGAAGCCTTGCGGCGCGCTGGTATTGTAGAACGCGGCAGCGATGGCGTGTGGAAGGTGCCGCAGGACTTTGCCCAGCGCGCCGCCGATTACGATGCGGCGAGGACGGGGCGGCTTGAAGTGCATGTCCGGTCTTGGCTTCCGCTTACGGAGCAGCCCCGGCATGCCGGTCTGACCTGGCTCGACACGGAGGGAGCTGGGGTGACTGGCGACCGGCTCGCGAAGGTGCGGCAGGCGCGCCTCACCTATCTTCAGGAGAAGGGCTGGCTTGAAAGCGGGGACAGCGAGGTGGGTGAGGCCTTGCGAAACAGGTTGCGCGCCATGGAGCTGCGGAGGGCATCAAGCAGGCTTGCTTCATCAACTGGGCGCGCTCCTGTGGAGCTGGTACCGGGAGACAGGTTTGAAGGCCGGTTCGAGAAGGCGCTGGACCTGGGGCAGGGAAGAATTGCGGTCGTCGGGAATGCTAAGGAGTTTGCGCTGGTTCCATGGCGGCCGGAGATGGAGCGTCATAGAGGGAGGGATATGGCGTTTAGACGAACAACGGCAAGCGTCAGTTGGACGATTGGGATTGAGCGGGGCATGGAGCGGTGATCTACAAAAGGCTTCAGCGCATCTCATTGGAGGTTCGATTTAATGTTTGCTTCAGGCTGAAACAGATCAACCAACTTCAAAAACGTAAGGGAAGCATTGGGCGCAAATGCAGACTTAGGGAACTGACAGCCTCATCGACCGGGATTGGACCCTTCCTGCCGCTCACTGATCCATTCTTTTGTGACCGTTTAACGTCTAAGTGCGGGCATCCTGCGGGGAGGTCCATATCGCGGCTGTGGAACAAGAGTCGCCTTTGTCGAAGGGATGCGTCCGGTCAGTTTGTGTTTCATAGCGGACGTGTGCCACGCCCGCGTTCTAAGGGACGATGGCGTCAGCGTGGCAGCATTTCGGACGCAGCGGCTCCCTCCACGAGCGACAACCGTGGGCGGCGATTTAATCCTACTTTAGATTTTTTTCTCATCCGAGTTTAGGTGGGGGCTAGCATATACGACCCCTTTACCTCAAAGTTGCCTAAAGGAGGGGCGATGGATCGACTGACCAAAATCGAAATTCAGCGCTCTCTAATTGGCGGCAGAGAGGTCGGCTGGATCAACCCCGCAGGCAAGCGCCAAGCCATTGAGCTAAAGAGCGCTGCGCAGCGTCGTATGTTTGAATATCTGCTGCAGTCCAAAGTCCGGCAGCCCAAGGATATCCCCGACGAGTTTATCATCGGCCTAGGGCGCGCATTTGGCGCCGAAAGCGACCCGGCTGAAGAAGCGGCGACTACCGCTTCGTCTACGCTTACCGGCCCCTGGCGGCTGCACAAGATCGAGACAGAGGGTTTCGGGGGGCTAAACACTTGCAGTGGCCCGCCATTCGTTCATGAGATCGATGGCGAGAGTTTGATCCTGCAGGGTCCCAACGGCAGCGGTAAATCGTCGTTGGTCGGCGCAATCCTTTGGGCAATGACGGGCGAACGGCCGCGGGATCACTCGGACGCCAATCCTGCAGAACGAGCTGAGGTGTATGGCGATGATGACCGCCAGATTGGAACCTGGCCGCCGATTGCATGCTATCCCGAAACGCCTTCGGGGTTGTCAGTCGATCCCTTCGTCAGTGTCACGTTGACCTTCAAAGACGATGCTGGGGCCATCGCCTTGGTCCGCCGCCAACTTAGCAACGGTTTGGTCACGCCTTCGATTGACCCAGCTCTAGCCATACCAGACGTGCTCATCGAGACCGGGCTGCTTATGCCCATTCGCATGTCGCAGATCAAGTTCGCCAAGGGGCCGACGCCACTGACTGAAGCGGTGCAGTCTCTCACCGGCCTGGACGAGCTCGTCGAGCTGGGCGCATTTGTTGACGGGCTTTGCAACAAGGGGCGCGAGTACCTCTCGACAAATTCCAAATTGTACGCCGCCCAAAAGCAGGTGTTTGATGGCGCAATGGCCGACGTGGTGCGGCTTCTCAATCCCACCGGCGAAACCGTGACAGCCTTTATGCCGAAAGACACGGACGACAAGGATGGGGATTTTGCCAAGTTCGGAGTCCGGCTGAAGGAACGGGCGGCCGAGCTAACGAAGGTCATTGGCGAAGACCTGTCCTCAGGCCTCGACTTGACCAGTCCAAAAACGCAACTCGATGTCGCCGGTGCCATCTCCGGCGCACGCGAGGACATGGCAGGCGGCCTTATGGAGCTCGCCACATGGAAAACGCTGTCGGAGATTGCTGCGGCTATTAACAATGATACCTGTGAAGTGCTCCAGGCGGCGGCTCTGGAAGCCGTAGACGCTATGGCGGACGCTCTCAAACTCCACAACCGCAGCCAGCAAGATACACGACTGCAACTGAAGGCGCTCGGCGCGCAGTGGCATTTGGTACACAAAGGACCGGCCGAACTCACGGAATGTCCGCTCTGCGACGAGCCGTTGCGCGAGGCGGCGCTGAGTGCGGAATTGAACGAACTGCGACGCGCAGGTGAGGCGGCGACTCGGCAGTTGTCCGACAATTTAAACGCTATCCTAGCCAAATTGAACGATTCCGTGCCTCCTGCCCTTGCCGGTAAGCTTGGAGATGTCGCCTGTCTTGCCCCTCGCCAAGCGCTGCTTGCCGACCTTGAAACGACGTTCGTTAAACGGCCGCGCTACAAGAACACGTTAGCCACGTTTACGCAGCTTGTGACACACGCATTGGCAATGGCGCCGGCGGACGAATTAGAGCTGCAGACGATGGTCACAGAGAACGCGGACCCGACGCGCATGCTTCGGGACCGTATCTCGGTCGTCCGCCGTCTCGTGGACTTGCGAGAGTGGCGCTTGAAGAACGCTCCTCTTTGGGAGATCTGGTGGCTGGAGGCGGTAGGCGCTGCACAGACAGGGGACGAAAAGGAGGCGGGGGCCGAGTCCACGAACGCGCGCCGCGAGACCTTCTCCGAACACCTAACCCGATTGTCTCATGCGGTCAGTGAAGCCGAGCCGTATCGCGCGGCGGCTGAGGCTTTGGGGCGTGCTTGGACGAGTGGCCGGAAGGCTCGAACTTATGAAAAGGAGCAGGAACAGCGTCAGGCCATCGCTGACTATCTGGCTCCCCTCAAGACTCTAGGCGCCCTGTCAGAAGCGCAGGCGCGCCTCGCGATCCACTCCTTGTCGGACGATATCGGGGAAATTCTGAAGCGGATGCATATAACGGAGTCCCTTGGCTTCAGGGGTGCCAACCTTGAGCGGAAAGCGGGGCTGCAGGTGCGCGGAGCCTTTGCTGAAGAGTTCAAGATCGACGCGACCTTGGTGGCCAACACTTCATGGCTTAGGGCCGTCTTGTGGGCATTTCTGTTCGCTCTGCGGCAAGAGGCGGTCAAACAACTCGGCTGCGACCCGCTGCCCTTGTTGGTGTTGGACGACCCCCAAGCTACGTTTGATGCCGAGCATCGCCATCGTTGGGCGCGGGAGATTATCCGCCTGCAGAAGGCAGAGCCGTCCGCACAAGTCGTCCTCGTCACCCACGACGAGATATTTGTGGAACTCGTTCTGGTCGATGGTGTGGAAGGTCGTCAAGGCATCATCGTTTCGGCGGGGCATGAGCTTAAACACATCGGCATTTTCGAGGGTGCTTCGCTGGACCGAAAATGGGCGAGGACCAAAACCGAGAACACGCCAGGAGCCGGGCAAGACTATATCGGGGCGGTGCGGATCTACGTCGAAGGCCTATTGCGCATGATGCTGAGAGGCCACGCAGCTGACGTGAACTGGGCAACTCATGGATTTGTGATGGGCGCGGCGCGCGAAAAAATTCGCGAGCTTCATGCCGCCAAACTCGCCCCTTGGGACAAAGCCGAGTTCAAACGGTTGACAGGACAACTCGACAGCGGAATTTCCGCGCTCAAGTATATGGAAATGGCGCACCACTCCGGCCGAGTGAACCTTGGTATAGGTGAGGCTGAAACGGTAGAGATGCACTGGCGTAAGGAGCTCGCCCCGGCCCTCAGGCGAGCGTTCCAACTCGCGCGTGATCACCAATTGATCCACGGCGGGCTGCGAGCCCTCCACGCCGCCGAACCCGATTGCGCCCTCCCGGAGGGGTATAGCCCCGAGGTCAGCAGTCTGCGTCTTCATATAGTCGGCCGCGCGGCGGCGTTGACGGACGGGCGCGTTGCTGATGGACGGGTCGAATTAGACTTCAGCGCAGGCGCGCAGAACCACTTGGTGCTCGGGCGGCATTTTGCTTACCGTCTAAACGCAGCAACGCTTGAGCCCGTCGCGCGGAAAGGCGACCTCCTCTTGGTCAAAGAGGCCGGGGAGCCGTCGGTGCGGTCCTTAGTCGTGGCGAGGTGTGAGGACCGAGTTGTGGCGCGCCGCTTCGAAGTGGCCGACAATCACAGTGACCTCGCGGTGCTGACGGCCCAGTCCGTAAACCCTCGTCAGATCGCGTCACCAATTGTCGTCAAGAAGGCAACCTTGGAGCTACACAAGGTTGTTGGAGTGCTGTTCGACTTCAGCTCATTCAATCCTATCCAGCCGGGTGAGGTCTGCGACTGTGGCGGCGAGTCGGTGATCAGCCGTTACGCCACAGAGATCAGAGGTCTCGTGGAGGTAGTCGGCGATAGCGCCGAACCCATCGCACTCGACGGACAGATGCTGATGATCGGTGCTGCGGTCTCCGCCAGCGACGCCCTTGCGCAGCTTGATGGCCGCCCGGTCATCGCCAGCAATATTGCCGATGAGCGTTACTTCAAGCGTTTGCGTTGCGGCGAGGAAGGTGCTGTAATCCTTGAGAGCCTCGAGATCAGCGGGGACTTCTCTGCAGTGGTTCTAACACACAATACTGGCGCAGAGACCGACCTAAAGGAGGTCTGGCCCGTCCACGGAGTGCTTTTTGAGCGGCTGTAGAGGAAAAGCTTTGTTTGACCTGGCCTTAGTTCGTGCGGATCCTTCCGCGAAAATGCTCAGCTGCCTGTTAACTCGCCAAACCGGAACGCAAGATTGAATGGCAATAGTTCTTTGAGCACGTCGACGTAGGCTGCCATGTTTCATGGGCTCCCGCACGCGTCGGCTGAACCTCCGCTCTGCGGCTCGCCCCTAACTTCCGCTTATGGCGCCCAGCGGAACTCCAGTTCGAACAGCTTAGGCTCTGCTTCTGGGCTGAAGCAGAGGCATCCAAGTCAACATGCATGGTCCGGAATGCGTCCGAAAGAAGACGCTTAGTGTTGTATGATTGAGGTCCGCTTTCGGGATATAGGAGCCGTGATGGTCGTTGTAGTGATGCGAGAGGTGAACGGCTTGTCGATTGTCGCGCAGGGCACATCGATTATGGTTCGCTCAAATGTTTGGTGCGGGGGGAGCGATGAAGAAGCCTGCGAGGAAACGCTCTGTACGGAAAGCGGTGGGAGCTGATCTAATCGTTGGGGCGAACATCCGCCGGCGGCGCACGGATGCCGGACTGACGCTCTCCGCTCTGGCTGAGGCGATGGGGATCAGTCACCAGCAACTTCATAAGTATGAAAGCGGAACCAACCGCATATCTGCAGGAATGCTGTTCGAGTTTGCCCGGTTTTTCACGCTGCCGGTCGATGCTTTGTTTGAGGGCTACGCTGATACAGAGGTTGAGGACACTGCGATCCTGCGGACCCGGCGCAGGTGTCACGTCCTGATTGACCGGACGACTTCCCTGGCGACGCTTGAGACGATCGCCAAAATTCTCCGCGCGTTGTCGAGCAAGTAGCTGGCGGGGCATTGCCCCGTCGTTGGTCAGGTCTGCGTGCGTTTGCATATCTCTGTATAGCGTCCAACTAGGCAGGGCCGATGCGGTTAGTGGAAGATACGGCTTCGTTTTAGAAGCTGGAGTCTACGCTTATGAATCCCGGGAAAATCTTGATTGGCCAGGTCGGCATTGTA
>NZ_PNMA01000062.1 GCF_013823385.1 Hyphomonas sp. | reverse complement strand
CCACTCTGCTTCCGCTGAGATCGATAGAGTGAGCCAACGCTCATTTCAGGACTTGGTCGCCTGTTTCAGATAACCCGCAATACGCTGAGCGCTAGGCGGGGTTCGGCGGTTTGCACCTTCGTGAAATCGCCATCACAGGTGAGGACGTGCAGATCGCGCTCGAATCCCTGAGCGCAAATCCAAAGATCGTTTTCGTTGATGCCAAGCCGCTTACCAGTAGCGTGGTCAATCCAATCTTCGAGGTGGGCGGGCGACTTGTTTCTGCTCGCCTTCGGCATGAACTTGCTCACCATTGCGGCCTTGAGGTCGCCATATGTGATCGCAACCTGTGTATTGATGGAAAGCAGCGTGCGAGCCTGTGCTGCGGCGAGCACCTGGCTGGCATGCGTTGGCGTGCGGCCGTGGATGCTCTGCACGCTTGCTACGCCCGTGCGGATTTCGCCAATACTCACAGCCGAGACATACTGGAGATCTTCGCTATCCATAGCGTCGACAGTTGCCGCAACGGTCGCGTGCAGCACATGGGCGGGATCGACGAGGGCGATCAAAACCGAGGTGTCGAGCAGATACCCGGTCATCGATCAGCCGATATAGGCGCGTAGCGCTTCGGCTTCGCTTTCGGGTAAGGGTTCAAAAACGCTTCTCACCCAATTTCCGCTGAAACGTTCCCGGGCGCCATTGAGTGTTTCGGCAAGTGAAAGACCGGGCGAAATTTCCAGTCCAGGCCAGCCTTCCCATGCGTGGGCGACCGGTCGCCTAGCTCCCTCAAAGAAGCGCAGCAATTCGCGTTCCAGCCTGACCGGGAGGGCATAGCTCGCAAGGATCGCACCATCGATCTCCGCGAGAAGGCGTTGAAGCACGGCATCACCATCAAAGCTGAGTTCAGTTTGCGACAAGCGCTCCAAATAGGTCGCGACCATCTCGGCGATCTCCGGAGGCAGATGATTTGGGAGCGGAATGTCGCGCAGCGTTGTCAAACGATAGCGTTGGTCCAAGGTGAAAACTGTGGCGAAGGCATTCGCAATGGGGCTATTGAGCACGGCCATCAACGCAAGCAACTCTTTGTCGCTCACCCCTTCTTTTGGCCATGCGCCGATAAACTGCTGTGAACAGACCAGTCCACTAGCGTCGAAGCTCGCCGCCAGCCTCCACGAATAGCGGCTAAGACGCACACCGTTGATAATCAGTTTCGTCTGATCCCATGGCAGTTTGAAAGCGCTACCGCGCGCCGATTCCGGTCGACAATCTAGCCATACGGGATGCGGAGACTGGAATTGCTGATGACCATTGACACCATGCAACCCCGGTTCAAAGCCGGGCTGAGGCTCGCCGCTCCAGGCGGTCGCTTGCGGAGCCGTCCATTCGATTCCGCGATGCAGCTCGAGATGATTGCCGAGCTTGGGACGATCGAAAAGATAGGCCCAAATCTCATGAAGAGCTGGCACCCAGAGATCGCCACTGGGCGTGTCTGGCACCCACCGGGTAAGCGAGCGGCTGCGGGTGATGACGCCTGCCTTTAGGAACGGCAGACGGTCGCGCAACGTGACTTCACTGGAGCGGATTGTGATCCGGGGTATGTCCTCGACGGTCCGCCGGTCGCGGGCGATCAAGAGAGCCGCCGCGGTGCGCGATGCCGAAAACACGTCATCGGGAATTTCAACAATTTCAACCGAAGTGTAGTGGCTTTCGATCAACGCTCGCACCTTGCGGTACCGCTTTTCGACAATGAAACTTGAGGGAAGAACAAAACCGATTCCCGCCGGGTTGGCAGCGATGACCTCTTCCAGCACTGCGATCGGCTTGGAAACATCGTGCTGCGCGATCCCACTTTTCCGGTCGTCGGCATCGAAATCCTCAAACGGCGGATTACAGATCACAAAGGTATCAGCGGTGATCCGCGTCCGCAGTCGATCGCCGCTGAATAGGTCAGCCTGCTGGATGTCCCAGCCATTGTGATTGGGATAGTCGGCAAGAATCAAGGACAGCTTGGCGACTTCACAGGCGAACTCGTCAATTTCATCGCCTGCAAGACGCTCTGTCAGAAAGCTATGGCGCTCCTCATCGTTCCATTCGAGCGGCAATGCAGAGCGCAACTGTCTGAGCGCTGCCACCAATAGGACACCAGCTCCGGTAAATGGCTCGTAGACCCTGACACGTTCAGGATCACGCCAAAGTTCGAGACGTCGAACGATATGCTCGGCCATTTGCCGAGGCGTACTGTGCGTGCCGTACGCCTCGCGCGCTTCCGATGTAACAAAAGTGTTTTCATAGACGAAGGCGAGGTCGTCGGCCGAAATGTTGCGGAAGTTAATCCCGGCACGGATTCCTTCCCATACGGTCTCCAGTCGTGCGCGGTCGCGCGGCGACGGAGTGATGGTCCCCAATCCGTAGTATTGGTCGATGCCCCGTAGCACATCGTCAATGCTACCACCGGCCCAATTCTCTGCGGATTCATGATGACGATCTGTCAGGATCTTTGCGGCCAGGAACCGGAACGTCGCTTGAAACAGCAAACGAGCATCCATGGCCGGACGCCCTCGGGCGTCGACGACGCTGGCAAGTGTCTCGCGTAGCAACGCATCGAGTTTGACATGCACTTCGCCCTCAATTGCGATCATCAGGCCGATGTCGATGAAGTCGAACTGCCGGCCAGCCAATGACTCAGAATTGATCGCCTTGGCACGATGGATGGCAAGCGGGCTCCAATGTTCGGCGTGACGTGCGAACAGGTCGCCTAAGGTATCGATCGTAGCGGCGGTGATCCGGCTCGCCGCCTTGCTCGCGTGGACCTGCCATAATTCGACGCATTCGCCAGCGACAGCGAAAATCATTGGCGCGCCGAGCGCTCGCAGCCCCGTGAGGTCTGATCCACTCGATCCCCCCTCGACCACCCCGAACGCTGCCGTGCGATAGGAGGGTGGCGTCTGGGTAAAGGCGGCAAGCGCCACCTGCCTGGTTTCACCGCCCGGCGAAAGGACGTCGGCGAAACTATAGTCTGGCAGCAGTGCGTTGGATGGATAGCCAAGGCCGCCCAATTCGTTGGCAATGGCGGCGATTGCAGGGGTCATGGCATTGCGCTTCCCGCTGCCCTGCGTTCGCTCACATCGACAGGAGGGAATGCCATACTTTGCTGAACCTCTTCAGGCGCGACTTCAAGGAGTGCGAGCCGCAGAGCGGTGACGATCGGCTCAAGCGGGAGCAAAATTGCGGGTCGCTGAAGATCATCATCCGCCACCGTGTCGACGAAGGAGACCTGTCCCTCGATTGGGCGCACCAAGAGGTAACCCTGGGCAAGGCGAATCCACTGTGGCGAGCAGCAGATATCAAAGATGTCTCGCTCGGCGGCGCGAAGTGCGCCAACGGTGAGACCGAGATCTTCAACAAGCACCCGCACTACCGCCAAACCAAGCAATTGCCCTGGCCTAAAGACTGGGGCGTGACCTTTGAGACCGCCGAGTGAAGGTAGCGCTCGTCGCCAGTGGCGGAGCGTTTCCTGTGTAATGCCGACGACATCGCGGACTTGGCTCGGCGTGTAGCGCATAACCCCGATCAATTTGTTACTCACAACAAGATAGCTGGCAATTGCAGACCGATCCAGTAGTTTCGTACGCCTAAGCCCATCGACCCCTATCCGCAGTCGTGCAGAAAAGCCGCGGTTTGCTGCGATCCGCTAGTGCCTGAAAGGGGGGCAGCTCTTGGCTAGCCAATCCGAAGCGGGAAAGATGGCTTTGTTCTCGACCTTGACCGAAGGGCCGGATCCACACGGAATAGCCGAGGTCAGCTTGAACTGACAGTCCGCACTGCGCAGGAACGGTTTGAATTGGTTCGGGAAGCCCCCTTTCCCGATTCCTATCATGCTCCGCTGATGAGCAACCTTGACCCATCACTCATCGAAACAAGACGTTAGGACAAATCAGCTACTAAGTGGAATGGCCACCGAATTTGAGCGCCCATATCGCCTCGCAATCCTGATCGACGCGGACAATGCATCCCCGCGGGCGGCGGCGGCGATCTTTGAGGAGATCGCGACCATCGGCGAGGCGAGCGCCCGGCGCATTTATGGCGATTTCTCGGGCACACGGCTCAAGGGGTGGTCCGAGGTGTTGGCTACCTATGCCATCATCCCCCAGCAGAATTTTGCCAACACGGTCGGTAAGAACGCCTCGGATATCGCGCTGGTCATCGACGCGATGGACTTGCTTCACAGCGGCAGATTTGACGGGTTCTGCCTGGTCTCGTCCGACAGCGACTTCACGCGGCTCGCCGCGCGCATTCGCGAACAAGGCCTCGATGTCTACGGCTTCGGCGAGCAGAAAACCCCCGAAAGCTTCCGCCGGGCATGCAAGCGGTTCATCTACACCGAGAACCTGCTTCCTCCGGGCGACGGATCGGTGCCTGCCGAGGCTGAGGCTGGAGGGAGCGGGGCGACCAGCGGATCATCCAAAAGACCCCCGGCCGCGGCGATACCGCACATCTGCACTGCGCTCAGCCAACTCGACGACGTTGACGGATGGCACTTTCTCGGGGCGGTCGGCACGCGGCTCGCCGCGCTGATGCCCGATTTCGACCCTCGAACGTATGGATGCCCGAAGCTGCTGACGCTGATTGAGAAGTCGGACGCATTCGAGGTCAGACGTGAGAATCTCAAGGTCTACATTCGGCCGAAGCAGACACGCTCACCGTAGGCAAAGCAGTCTGGCTGATCCCCCCATGGGATTACTGCCTTACAGGTACTTCGCCAGCTCCGGGTCATCTTCCAGATTGTCGTGCCAGACCTCTCGGCGCAGTTCGGCGCGATCGGAGTAGGGGCTGCAAGGCAGAATGGTCCGCGACTGGATGACCGGATCGGCCATCGGAACCCAGATAGCCGACAGTTCGTCGCCGGCCAGCGGCTTTGCCCCGCCATCCAGAGCCCGGATCGCGCAGATGCAGCAGATGATCGCGTCGATCATGTCCTCCTGGGCCTTAAGCCGCTTCGGGGTCAGCTCGAAGGTGTTGCAGAAGGCTCCGGCGCCCTGGAGATAGGGCTCAAGCACCGTGCCGATCGAGCTCCATTCGCCTGATAGCAACAGCCGTCGGTGTTCTGGCTTGGCATCCGGCCAATAGGACCGCACCTTGCCGACCTTGTAGGGCAGGCGCTTGGGCTCGTTGCAAAGCTCGACCAAGGCGGGGTGAGGGTATACTTCCATCAGGCCTGGCGTCGCAATCTCGGTGATGCACAGCGGGAACCCTGCCTCGCCAAAGCCCTCCCGCAAGTGATCGCTGATGGGGCCGGGCCGCTGTGCATTGGGGCTGTGAGCGGCGCACCATTTGGCCCCATAGGCCCGCGACAGCGCATCGTCGGATGCGCGCCGGGTCGTGATCGGCTCTAGCGCCATTGGCATGTCGATCGCGACCAGATCTGGCAGGCGGCCAGCCATTGCGCGCGTCGCTTCCAGAAGGTCGCGCGCCTGCCCGACCCCGCCGGAGGGTTTCTCGGGCGCTGGCTTCTTGTGCGCCTCGGCCAGAAAGTGCTCGACCGATGGGAACGCGCCTTTGAGCCGCCAGCCTTCTGCTTCCTCAGTCGCGACCGCAACGCCCGAGGGGTTCTTGTCCGTCCATGCCGCGTCGATACCGAGGACCACTCTCATCACATGCATCCCTTTGCTGCCGATGTCGGACACCGCCCCATGTGCTGTAAAGAAGCATCTGGTAACAAGAGATAAATCTTGTCGGGGCTGTGCTTCTCGAACACTATCGCCTCAATCCGAACCATGCCGCTCAATTCCGAAATCGAGGAATAAATGACCGTTTCTGTCGTATCATCGCTGTAGGAAACGGAGCATGACGCAGATTCACACCTCGACCCGCCGTTTCGGCCTCTCCAAATCCAAGATCACGGCCTTCGAGCAGTGCCCCAAGAAGCTGTGGCTTGCGACCCATCGACCCGAGCTCGCTGAGCAGGACGAGGGCGCCGAGGCGCGGTTTGCGACCGGCAATGCCGTGGGCGAGATCGCCTGCGCGCTCCATCCGGGCGGCGTGATGGTCGATCCCCCGTCGCTCTCCGAAGCTCTGGCCAAGACGTCCTCGCTCATTTCAGGCGGGCATCCCGGCCCGATCTTCGAGGCGACCTTCGAACATGACGGCGTGTTGGTGCGGGTCGATGTGCTGGAAAAGGTCGAGGGCGGGGGCTGGGCCGCGGCCGAGGTCAAGAGCTCGGGCAAGGTCAAGGACTACCACCGCGGCGATCTCGCAACACAGGTCTGGGTAATGCGCGAGGCTGGGATTGAACTGAAGCGTGCCGCCATCCGCCACATCAACACCGGCTTCGTCCTCACCCGCGAAGGCGACTATGCTGGGCTGTTCACCGATGCGGACCTGCTCGGCGAACTGGAAGGCACTATCTCCACTCGCCCGGCGCTGGTGGCGGAGACACGCGCCACGCTGTCCGGCGACGAGCCCCAACGCGAAATGGGCGATCATTGCAGCGCGCCCTTCGCCTGCGAGTTCGCTGCCTATTGCAGCCGTGATCTGCCGCGCGGGCCCGAATGGCCGGTGACTGTGCTCCCCTATGGCGGAGGCAAGCGCTGGCTGGAACGCGGGGTCGAGGATCTGCTTGATCTGGCCGAATCCGACCTGAACGACCGCCACGCCCGCATCCTTGCCGCCACACGGGACGGCATCCCGTTCCACGACGTCGAAGGGGCGCGCAAGGCGATGGCAGGATGGGGCTGGCCGCGCGCATGGCTCGATTTCGAGACCGTCGCCCCCGCTGTCCCGCGCTGGGTGGGCACGCGGCCCTATCAGCAAATCCCGTTCCAGTTTTCGCTCCACCTCGAACGCCGCGGTGGGCGCATGACGCATCACGAGTTTCTGAGTTGCGATGGTTCCGACCCGCGCCGCGCCTGTGCTGAGGCGCTGGCCGAGCACATCCCCGAGGGTGCCACGATCATCGCCTACAACGCCGCCTTCGAGCGCAGCGTGCTGCGTGATCTGGCCAAGGCCTTCCCAGACCTCGCCCCCCGCCTCGAAGCGATGGCCGAGGCCACGGTCGATCTCCTGCCTGTCGCCCGCAACCACTGGTATCACCGCGACCAGCGCGGCAGCTGGTCGATCAAGGCCGTGCTACCGACCATCGCTTCCGAGCTCGATTACGGCGCGCTCGAAGTGAAGGATGGCGGCGACGCGCAGGCGGCTTGGTTTGAGGCCGCCGATCCGGCCTGCGATCCGGGACGGCGTGAGGCGCTGGAAGAGGCGCTCAGGGCGTATTGCGCGCGCGACACCTGGGCGATGGTCGCCGTTGCGCGGGCCCTGGCGGGCAATTGAAGGGAGGGAGAATGATGCGACGACCGGGTTCCGTTTCCGCGCTCGAAGATCTTGGCCGGGCGCGCCTGTCCGAGAACTTCTTCATGCGCGACATGCTCTATTCTGAGATTGCCAATCACTATGGCATCCCCAACATCCCCGATGATCCTGATCTGGCAATCGCGGCGGGAACACGCCTGTGTGAGGACCTGCTCGAGCCGATCTGGGCGAATCTGGGGCGCATCTCGATCCGCTCTGCCTTCCGCTCCTGCGCGGTCAACGAGGCGGGGGTGGGCAAGCACAATTGCTCGCGCAACGAGGCGAACTACGCCGCCCATATCTGGGACCGGCGCGATGCCGATGGCCACATGGGCGCGACCGCATGCATCGTCGTGCACAGCTTCTTGCCTTACTATGAGCGCACCGGCCACTGGCAGGCGCTGGG
>NZ_PNMA01000061.1 GCF_013823385.1 Hyphomonas sp. | reverse complement strand
ATAATTGGTGTCGTCCGGCCCGCCGGACAGGTTCAACCTAGATTGATCTCCGGCCACATGGCCTTCAAGCGGCGCCTAATACCCATGTGTGACACGGGTTTCAAGCGGGGTTTTACGGGGGAAAGCTGCACATTTGCAGGCCTTGCGAAGCCAAACGCCCCGGCCGATAAGCGCACGGTCTGACTTTACGTAATTGAGGGCCGAATGCGCAGTGAACTCAAAGACCATGCCGCTCGCCTGAGGCTGCAGCCTCTGAAACTGCTGGCGGCTGCCCGCGCGGCGGAAAAGCCCTTTGAGGCGGCGGGCTGGAGAATCAGCCTGGCACGGCACTTTCTGGATGCCTCTGCAGAGGCGAACCTGTTGCAGCATGGCGCCGAGGCGGCGCTGGCAAAAGCAGGCGCAGACCTGTTCGGCGGCGCCATCGTGAACCCATCGGAAAATCGCCCGGCCCTGCACTGGGCGCTGCGCGCGCCAGCGCGGCTGACGGGCGAGGCCGAGACCATCCGCCAAAGCGTGCTGCCAGCCCTTGAATTTGCTGGGAAAATCCAGACCGGCGAAATCCGCACGGCGCACGGAGAGGCGTTTACCGCCGTTCTCCATATCGGCATTGGCGGATCGGATTTCGGGCCTCGCCTGATTGCCGACGCGTTCGAGGATCTGGCGCATCCCGCGATCAAGCTGCGGTTTGCGGCCAATGTGGACCCCTACGACCTTGACCGGGCGATGGCAGGACTTGATCCCCTGTCCACGCTGGTGATTGGCGTGTCCAAATCCTTCGGAACCGAAGAAACCCTTTACAATCTGGGCCGTGCGCGCACCTGGCTGGAGGACAAGCTCGGCGAGGATGCCGCCCGCCACCTCGCCCTGGTGACCGCCAATCCGGAGAAGGCCAAGGCCTGGCTGGGCGGGCAGGATGCTTACACCTTCGACATGCCGATCTCGGTGGGCGGGCGATTCTCGCTTTGGTCGGCCGCGTCGCTGGCCTGCATGATATACTTGGGGCCGGAGACCTTCCGCAAAATTCTCAATGGCGCCAATGAGATGGACGAGCATGTCCGCACAGCCCCGCTCGAATCGAATGCGGCGATGCGGCTGGCGCTGCTGGACTTCTGGAATACCTCCATCCGCGAGAAGCCGATGCGCGTGCTGCTGGCCTATGCCAACCGCCTGCGCCTGTTGCCGACCTATCTGCAGCAGCTGGAGATGGAATCGAACGGAAAATCCGTTGATTCTGAAGGCAATACGGTTGCCCCGCCCACAGCCCCGGCGCTCTGGGGCGGGGAAGGATCGGTGGGGCAGCACTCCTATCACCAATGGCTGCACCAGGGATCGCAGGATGTGCCATGCGAGTTCATCCTGGCGCCGGATTTTGACCGCGATTCTGCAGGATTGGACGCGCTGACCGCCCATGCGCTGGCGCAGGCCGAAGTGCTCGCCAATGGCCGCAGCCTCGAGGAAGTCCGCGCCGAGGAGCCGGGGATAAGCGAAGCCGTATCCGCCCAGAAGGTGCATGCCGGCGGGCGGCCCTCCACCCTGCTCTCCCATGCCGGTTTCGGCCCGGAAGCCTTCGGGGCGCTGATAGCGCTCTATGAACACCGCACCTATTTCGCCGGCAAGCTGTGGGGGTTGAACCCGTTCGATCAGTGGGGCGTGGAGCGCGGCAAGACCATGGCCGGGCGCATCAAGGCGGTGCTGAAGACCCCGGACCAAGCGGCTGATCCTGTAACAGCTGCGCTGCTGAAGCAGATTTTCTAGGGCATGCCGATTGCCCGCATCCTGCGCGAGCAGACAGTGGGCGAGACCCGCTGGCTGGCGCTTGATTCGGAGGACAGGCCCGCCGCGCTTTACCTTGAGCGCGCCTCGAACTCCGCAGCGTTCGGCGCGCGGCTGGAGGGGCGGATCGGCAAGACAGAACCTGGCGCAGGCGGGACATTCATCACCCTGAGCGGGACAATGAGTGCATTCCTTCGGACAAAGAATGGACAAATCCGGACAAATCCGGACACTTTGATACCAAGCGAGGGCGCGCCGGTGACGGTCGAGGTCGTCGCCGAAGCGCGGGCCGGGAAGCTGCCGAGGGTGAAGCTGGTGGCGCCGGGCGGCGGTCCTGCGATCTCCGGCGCCGATGCCTGGCGGGCACATCTCCGGGACGGACGCGCTGCGCCGGTGGAGGACGTGCCGCCCGGTGAGGCGAGGGTGAGCGCCGCCTTTGAGGACGCCCTTCGCCCGGAGGTGACCCTGCCCGGCGGGGGGCAGATGCATATCGAGCGGACACGGGCGCTGACGGCGGCCGACATCGATTCGGCAGGCCGGGCGATGAAGGGCAGCGCCGGGGCGCGGGCCCTGGCGCTCAACCGGGAGGCGGCTGGCGAGCTTGCCCGGCAGATCCTGCTGCGGGGGCTGGGCGGCCTCGTGGTGCTCGACTGTGTGAGCCCGGTTGCGGGAGATGGGGGCGCGAAGATCCGCGCGGCGTTTGCCGGGGTCTGGGACGGGCTGACCAGCCGCCAGGCGAAGGCGCTGGCGCCCTCGGCGCTGGGGCTGATGGAAGTGGCCGCCGACTGGTGGATCACGCCGCTGGCCGAGCGGATGCTGGACGCGGCCGGGGCGCCGACGCCGGAGACGGTGGCGCTGGAGGGCCTGCGCCAGCTGGAGAAGGCAGCGCGGCAGGAACGGATGGCGCGGCTGACCCTGGCCCTGCCTCCGGCGGCGCATGACTGGCTGGCGGCAAGCGGGCTCGACGCGCCGGCCCTGCTGAGCGCGAAATATGGGGCGCGGCTGTCTATCGGGGTTCACGGCAAGGCCGGGTTTGAGCTATTCCCGACCCCATGAGCAAGCCTGCGACCCCCGACCAGAAAAAGCCCCTCTGCGCCCGTTGCCGCAAGCAGACCGTGGCGGCCGAATACCGCCCCTTCTGCTCCAAACGCTGCGCCGACGCCGACCTCGGCCACTGGCTGACCGGCAGCTATGTGATCGCTGGACGGCCTTCGGAAGATGCCGAGGAAGCCGCCAGCGGACGCCCCGCTGAAGATGATACAGAATCCCACTGATTTGTGCGTAGACAAGGCCCGCGCGCTTCGTTAAGTAGCCGCTTCCCCGTTCGGCCCGCCCGGGTAGCTCAGGGGTAGAGCAGCGGATTGAAAATCCGCGTGTCGGTGGTTCGATTCCGCCCCCGGGCACCATTCTGGCTTCCAGCGACGTCCGCCGGCATCCGCCCGCATCCATAAAAACAAGGACTTAGAGCGGGGCCACCAACGTCTCCGTCCGCCAACGTCCACCCAAAAACGTTGGAAGAAATTTTTTTTGTTGGCATTTTGTTGGCATCGAGACGGCTCGGAATCGCAACGGCCGGAAAAATGCCAACACTTTTTGACGATGCCAACAAAATGCCACTGACAGACACACGAATCCGAGGCCTCAAACCCGACAGCCGACCGAAGCGATACAGCGATGGTTATGGCCTTTACGTGGAGGTGACACCCGGAGGATCGAAGCTCTGGAAGCTGGCCTACCGCTTTGAGGGCAAGCAGAAGACACTGTCGTTCGGCCCATACCCGGAGGTCTCCCTTGCGCGGGCCAGAGAACGGCGGCTTGAAGCCCGGACGATGTTATTCGAAGGCGTAGACCCTTCGGCTATCAAAAAGGCCGGCGAAGAAGTGCGGCGCGCTGAGATCGAGGATACCTTCGCCCGGATCGCTGATGAACTGCTCCAGAAGGAGGAGATCGAGGGACTTGCCCCGGCCACGCTCAAGAAAAAACGCTGGCTCGCGCGACTTGCATGCGAAGACCTCGGCCCGAAGCCCATACGGGACATCAAGGCACCCCAAATTCTAGCGACCCTTCGAAGAGTCGAGAAAGAGGGAAACTACGAATCAGCACGCCGGCTTCGTGCCCTGATCGGTCAGATCTTTCGCTACGCCATCGCAACGACCCGGGCGGACGGTGACCCGACCGTGGCGCTGAAGGGGGCGCTTATCGCGCCCAAGGTCCAGCACAGGGCCGCCGTGACCGACCGCAAGGGGTTTGCGAAGCTGATCAGGACCGTCTGGACGTATGAGGGCACGGTCGAAGCCCAGGCTGCCCTGAAGCTGCTGGCGCTGCTCTATCCCCGTCCTGGCGAGCTGCGCCTGTCCCACTGGAGCGAGTTCGACTTTGAAGAGCGGATGTGGACCATCCCGGCCGACCGGACCAAAACGCGCAAACTGCACACGAAGCCCCTGCCCGGACCCGCCATCGAGATCCTCAAGGATCTGAAGCGGTTCACCGGCAAAGGTTCGCTCGTCCTGCCGTCTCAGATGTCGGACGGACGGCCCCTCAGCGAGAACACGATGAACTACGCGCTGCGCCGGCTCGACATCCAGCCGGACGTCCACACCTGCCACGGGTTCCGGGCCAGCGCTTCAAGCCTGCTCAATGAGAGCGGGAAATGGCACCCAGACGCTATCGAAGCCGAGCTCGCCCATGTCGGCGACAATCATGTGCGCAAGGCCTATCACCGAGCAACCTATTGGGACGAACGCGTCCGCATGGCGGAATGGTGGGCGGCAGAAGTGATGAAATTTGCAACTCCATGACAACGCAAACACCCCATCAAGACCGTTTAGCGAACTGGCTGGCGCACGCGCACACATAACAAGTCGGTCGCCAAAAATTTAATGCGAATGCTCGCGTCAAAAACGGGGTCGTTGCAGACCTTCTACCCGCTCCATATTCGTGAGTCCGCAATATACAGGATGGGTCGCTTAAACCTCGTCCATTATCGAGCTTTCCAGGGTGCTGACGCCGTCTACTGAGGGCACTCGCACAAGATATACTTGGCGCTCCTCATCGGATGCTTCCAGCGGTCGTTCAGGATGCGGGGACCCGAGCGAGAGATTATTCCTTCGTTGAAGCCTGAAATCTGTCCCGTAGCAGGCGGGGCACGTAGCACTGAGGTTGTTAAGTGGAAGTCTGATTGCGCGGGCTAAGTGAATGCCAAAGAAGCAAGACCGCACCACACACGATTGCTGCGTCGGCCAGGTTAAAAGCTGGCCAATGCCAACCGGCAGCATGGAAGTCCAGAAAGTCCGTCACAGCGCCGCGGTGCACCCGGTCGATTAGGTTGCCTAACGCGCCGCCGACGATTAGCGCCAACGCAAGCTGCTCACCTGATCGCGTCGTGAGACAGAACCAAAATGCCAAAGCCAACGTGATTGTCGCTGTGATGACAATGACAGGCCAAGCGCTCGATGCAGTTCCGAATAGCCCGAAAGATACGCCGCGATTAAAGCTTAGTGTCAGGTCGAAAAATGGCAGCAACTCCAACGGTTGTGCTTCGTGCAAGCGCGATCGCGCCCAAGCCTTCGTCCCGAGGTCGAGTGCCGGAACGGCGAGGAATGCAGTTGCGCCCAATAGCCTGTTCATTCCGCCACCTCACGGAGTTCACGGCGTGAATCCCGGATGATTTGCACCGACGAGTGCAGGAAAAGGAATGCAATGGCTGCGCCCGCAATAAGGTCGGGCCAATACGACCCCGAAACAACCACGAGTGCCGCAGCAGCCAAGACAATCAAGTTACCGATCGCGTCATTGCGGCTATACAGCCAGACGGCGCGCACGCTTGCGTCGCCATTGCGGTGCTTCAGCAGCAACAAGGCGGCACCGATGTTTACGCAAAGCCCGAGCACCCCGTAGACGCTCATTCCGAATGGTTCAGGCGCAACGCCGCCCGCCATTCGGGACAACGCAGTGCCCAGCACGAACAGTCCCAACGCACCGAGAGCGAACCCTTGCCAAAGGCTGGCCAACGAGCGCACGCGGCGCGAACGGCCCACCAGCAGCAGGCCAATGCCGGTTGCGAGCGCATCGCCTAGAAAATCCAGCAAATCCGCCCGGACGGACACCGACCCGCCGGTAACAGTGATAATCAAACCGATCAGGAACATGCCTGCATTCAGGAAGACGACGAGCCATAACGTGCGCACATAAGCGGGCGTGGTCGCCGCTTTGACTGCCTTCGCTCCGCATCCATCTTCGCATCCGCTCATGGTGTATTCCTCCAGTTCAGTTTTACTGCTACATCCTCAAGTAACTAGAGGATCAAGCTCAATGCTGCATCACCCTATCGGCGAGGTGGCGCGCCGCACGAAGCTCAAGATTCCCACCATACGTTTTTATGAGGAGATCGGTCTGCTGCCAGCTCCGCAGCGGGCTCCAAACGGGCGACGCGTTTACGGCGATACCGAGATCTCCCGGCTCGCATTTATTCAGAACGCCAGGCAGCTTGGTTTCGGTCTCGACCAGATCCGCGCACTTCTTGATCTGTCCAGCAGGCCCGCAAGCACGTGCGAGGATGCGCGAACAATCGCACAGGACAATCTTCAAATCGTGAAGTCGCGGATTGCTGCGCTACGTTCGCTCGAGCGCGAACTTCAACAAATTGTGGTCAGCTGCGAAGGCGGATCCGCGCGCGACTGCCGAATCATTCAGGCACTCGCAAAGCTGTGAGCGGTTGAGAGCGAGCGCTTCAAGCCTCCTCAATGAAAGTGGCAAATGGCACCCTGACGCCATCGAAGCCGAGCTCGCACATGTAGGCGACGATCATGTCCGCAAGGCCTATCACCGGGCGACCTATTGGGACGAACGCGTCCGCATGGCGGAATGGTGGGCGACTGAAGTGATGAAACTTACGGCCAAGTAAAAAAGAAAACGCCGAGCCCTCCGTGGCTGGCTCCCCCCAATCCGGGCCGTTTATTGGCAGACCTTGTTCGGGGCTGACCCCGACTTTGGTCCGGCCGTCACTCGACTTCTCGGGCGAGCGTTGCTCACACATCGAGGAATAAGCTCAAGGCCGCGATCAACTCCGATGCTCCATGGCCCACAGCCTGAATGCCAAGAATCAATTTGTCGGCAGCTCAGTCTTCAATAGACAGACACTCCTCAATTTCCGAGAAAGAGCGCCCAGCAATAACCCAAAATGGTGTGTAACATTGAAATCCAGCCTCGATCATCTCCCCCCTGCCCGGCAGGCCGAGTTTGCCCGGATACAGGAGGTCATCCTCGAGGAGCTGGAAACCCGCATCAAGGCGGACGGCAAGGCCCGCGCGAAACGCTACCGCCTCCTGAAGCTCGTCCTCTTCGGGAGTTTCGCCAAAGGCACCTGGTTTGAGGACAGCCGGTCCGGGCGCGCCTCCGACGTCGACCTCCTCGCCATCGTCAGCCATGAAGCCCTCACCGAGATGAGCGCCTTCTGGGGCGAGGTCGAAGACCGTCTCTATAGCGACCCACTCGTCAAACGCGACGTCTCCATTATCGTCCACACCCTGCAGGACGTGAACCGTCAGCTCAAGGATGGACAGTATTTCTTCTCAGAGATCATCCAGCAGGGCATTCTGCTCTTCGAAGACACCGAGCCCGACAAGAACGGAAACCCCAAGAACCTCCTCGCCAAACCCGCGAAACCTGATCCGACAAAAACGCTAGAATTGGCCTCGGGATTTTACACGCAGTGGAAAAACAATTCGGAAACGTTCTTAGACATCGGACGTGAATGTACCGAGCGCAAAGAACCGCAATTCAATATCGCTGCTTTCCTTCTCCACCAAGCCGCCGAGAGCGCGTACCGCATGTTCTTGCTGACCACGACACTGTACGCACCTGGCACCCACCATCTCGGAAAGCTCCGGAACATCGCCCGCACGATTGATGGCCGTCTTGAGGATGCATGGGGACCGCCGCAGAAGCCTTACAAACGCTATTTCGAGCTCCTGCGACGCGCCTATGTCGAGGCGCGCTATTCTCCATCCTACGAGACCACGCAGGAAATCCTCACCTGGCAGGCCGACCGGATCGAG
>NZ_PNMA01000060.1 GCF_013823385.1 Hyphomonas sp. | reverse complement strand
AGGCTAGGACCACCTCCGACTCCCTCCCGACACCCATTCACTTCCTAGCTCGGCACCAGTTACAGGACAAGCCATTTCGAACAAATCTCAGTGCGTTTCGGCCGGGGAGGGCCTCCACAGTTCCCGCCGTCAGCATCTGAACGCTGCGCACCCCCCTTACGCGGGGAGTCCTTCGCGGCTGCACTTCCAGGATCTTCACCGCTTCCATTAGGGCGCGGTGGCCTCGACGAGCATTGTCGGTCCGAAGTGGCGAACTGGTCCCGGTATGAGCCCGGCGTCGCGCATCAGTGCTTGCACTTGCTGGGGTGAGCGTTCTCGCCCGCCTTCGCAGAAGACGAGCATCATCACGTCGGCCATGGCGGTGAAGGCGTTGGGGCGGGCAGATTCGTGGTGTTGATCGATGGTGACTAGCTTGGAGCCGGTCGGCATGGTGGCGCGTACGCTTTTGAGGATGTCGCGGCATGCGTCGTCGCTCCAGTCGTGCAGGATCCATTTCATCGTGTACACGTCCGCGTGAGCGTCGAGTTGGCCGAACAGGTCGCCGGCGCGGGTTTCGATCCGATCGTCGAGCCCTTGTTGGCGCAGAAATCTGTCTGCCCGCTCAAGTACTTCCGGTGTGTCGAGCAGGATGCCTCGCGCATGCGGGCGCTGTTCGAGGATGGCTGCAAGCAGGTGTCCCACTCCGCCGCCGATGTCGCAGATGGTTCCGTGCTTCGGCCAGGGGTAGGACTGGGCGATCCCGGCAAGGTCGAATTCGGTGAGTTGGCGCATCGCATCTGCGAACGCATCTCCTCGTTCTGGGCGATCGCCTAGATATTCCCATAGCGATTTGCCGAATGCTGCTCGATGTCCGGATATTTCGGCGCCATCGCGTAGTTGGCGGTCAAGGTGGGCGTAGACCGCCGCGGTGTCTGGGTCTGCGTAGTAGGCGGCCCAGGATGCGATCGACTTGGGGTGTTCACGGCGCAGCGGCGCACCGATTCTGGTCAAGCGCACACGTCCGGTGCGGTCACGTTTGATCAGTCGCAGCGTGATCGCGGCGTTGACGATCCTGGTTGTCACGTCAGAATCTAATCCGAGTTCGTCGGCCAGATCGACTGGCCGCCGAGAGGTTTCGCCAAGGGCATCGGCGATGCCGGAGGTGACGAGAACGCCGGCGATTTTTGTTTTCTGCAGCCCGAAGATGACGTCGAGGAACAGCGTGATTTCCCCAGGGACTGTGGCGTCGGCGAGGCCCAGCAGCCGTTCTCGAAGGTCGATCACCCCACGCGCGACCCACAGTGGTAGGGGCAGGAATGGCAGGCGCATCGTCGGTTCCTCTCGCCTGTTGGCGGCCAGTTGCTTTGAGGTGGCCGTGCTGGCACTCGCCGTCAGCGGCCCGGCTAGCTGGGGTTGTCAGGTCGATGTCGCGGGTGCAGGCGTAACTGAAAGTCGGCGGGTTTCAGGGTCAGTGTTTCGGCGATCTTGAGGTGGTAACCGGGCTTGGGTTCCAGGTCGAACTGGTGCAGGATCGCGGCGAGTGTCAAGCAAATTTCGTGGAGTGCGAATTGGCGGCCGATGCAGGCTCGTGGCCCGGTGCCGAAGGGTTTGTAGATGTGCGGGGGCAGCTTGCGTAGGTTCTCGGGGAGAAATCGGTCGGGGTTGAATTCGTTGGGGTCGGGCCCCCAGGCCGGGGAGCGGTGGGCGGCCAGCAGGACGACAGCCACCCAATCTCCCTTCCGGAAGCTATATTTGCCGTCGCCGAGGGTGGTATCGCTGCGAGCTTGACGGTAGTAACCGGGGGCTACGGGCCACAGGCGCAGCGTTTCGTCGACCACCCGCCGCAGATATCTGAACTTGGCGATGTCGTCGAATTCGATGCGCGGAAAGTCAGATTCGGGCCAGCGTTGGTCGATTTCGGCGCGTGCGCGAGCCGCCACGTCGAGGTGGGCGGACAGATAATGCAGGGCGAACGAGATGGTGTTAGCTGACGTCTCGCTACCGGCTGCCATCATGGTAAGGATTTGGTTGACAACGTTCTCCGAGTCCAGCTTCTCCCCCGTCTCGGGATCGGCGCTGTGGAGCATGATGTCGAGCATGTTTTCGGTTGGTCCTGGTGCCGGGTTGTTGCGGCGCGCATCGACAATGCCGCAGACCAAGTTTCGGATGAACTCCCTGTCGGCCAGGTGCTGCTGATAGCGTTTCTTCCCGAAGAGATTGGTGTAGAAGGGAATCGGGTCGACGCGCATCGCGCGCCGCACGTAGCTCAGTTCGCTGATGATGGCTGCGCTGAATGCGTTCTCCCCCGGATCGCTGAGGTTGCCGAAGGTGTGGCCCAATCCTGCGCGCGCGATGATTTCGACGGTGAGCCGGTTGGCTTGGGCGGGGATGTCAATCCACGACCGCTTGGCGCTGGCGTCTTTCCATGCCTGGGCAAGTTCTTCGACGGTGGTGGCCATGCTGTCGTGGTAGTTCTTCATGGCTGTCTTGGTGAACGCGGGCATCAGGATGTTGTGGGCTTTGTGCCAGTTGGGTTCATCGTTGTAGGCGGTGAAGAGTCCGTCTCCGAGGGTGAGGCGCAGCTTGTCGACGAGCGGACCGACGTGTTTTTGCCATCGGGTTTCGTCGTTGACTTCCTCGATGAGGGCGGCATCGGAGATAGCGATGGCTGATAGGGCGAAGATGCGCTGTTCGAAGATTCCGTCGGTGGAGTTGCGCAGCTTGTCGGTCGTTCCTAGTACAGGGCTGGTGAAGTCGATGGTGAGGAGATCACCAAGCAAGGGAAGCCGGAAGCGGGAGTGCGGGATGGCCGTGGCGGTGGGCGTGGTCATGGTGTTGGGCTCGCTTTCGTGGGGGCCACGGAGGTGGCTGCGGCGTACGCGCTGGGCCACCATTTCGCCAGCGTGAGCAGTTCGGCCGCTTCTTCTTCGAGGGTTGTCGCTTTTGAGGTGACGATCAGCGCGGCGTCGCCTTCGGGGGGATCGGGGGTGATGCCGGCAGTTTTCGCGTTCGCGGCGTGAGCGAGACGCAGCGCGGCAAGCGCGGCCTCGCGCTCGCTGGCACGGACAGTTTGGGACACATCCAGGAAGCAAATCACCTCATCCTCGGGTATTGCGCGGACGTAGGGGCGCAGGCGCAAGATGGCGTCGCGGATCTCGACCACGGTGTCGTGCAGTTGAAGTGTCGACTTTCCCCGCCGCCCGAACTCCTCGTCGTCAGAATCGATGAAGCGTTCTGGGGTGACGGCTCTCATCGCCTGGCGCAGGGGTTGCAGTTTGTGCCAGCTTCGAGTGGTGCGATCCAGCCCGAGCGACCGGAGCAGCTTCAGCGCGAGAGGGACGGCGGCCATCACAAACGGCGCCAGGATGCCGAAAAAGAGACCGTCCTCGTGCGACCCCTTGCGGTAACTAGCGGTGTGAGTCCAGCCGAGTTGGTCGAACAGCTGCAGCGCAGCCTCTTGCACTACGATTCCGACGCCGAACACCCCCATCAGCAGTGTGCTCAGTGCAATCCAGCGTTCCCGGGGGCTATTGGCCGCCCGCAGCTCGCTGAGGGAATTCCACACCAGACGTATAGCCAGGACCATCAACATGGCCGTGAGGCAACTCAGCGTTGTCACTGAATCCCACCCCACCAGGAGCTCTAGGGGCTTGTTGGCAAGGCGGGCACGGGTCCCGCAGATCAGAAATCCCGTGATTAGCAGAATCGCCGCCATACGGTAGTACCGGTGTTTGCGGCGGGTTTCCGCTTCGGGCATCCCTGACCACAGCATGCTGAATCCGATGAATTCGGTGAAGCTGTAGCCCATGAGCGCGGTACTTATTTGCCACACGCCGGGCTCCGTGACCAATGCTGAATCGATCATCTGCCTTTGCACGAAGGGTTCTCGGAGTAGCTGAGCCGCCCACAAGAAGGCCAGGGTGTTGTTGATGTACTTTTCCGAGAGATTTTCGTTGAACCACCGGTAGCGCCCGAGTAGTACCACTGTCATGAATGCGATGAATGGCCAGGCGATCATGGCCGGGACGGCGGAGGGGGTCACTGAAACACCGCCACGTGTGCAGGCACCGTGAAAAAGTGTTTCACATGGAGGTCTGCCCGCCGCCACCACAAACGATCGATGACAATGATGAACTTCGTCACCGGTCAGCGGTGGTGTCTGGAAGGACCGGGCTCATCGTCGGCGGAAAAAGGCGCTGCGCACAATCGATCGCCGTTCGTTGGCATCAGCGACGGCCAGCATCAGCGCAGAAGCAAACCTCTCGGCGTCGCGTTCGTCTTCGTCGCCGGGGCAGTTGGTGCGCCCCAAGACTGCCCGAACCGTTTCGGGGTCGATATCGGGCAACACGTAGTGACACAAATCGCGTTGGCGTTCCTTCTTATTGCCGAAGGCATCGATGCGATCGTGCCCCAGCAACATATGCCCGACCTCATGGCCGACAATTTGATCGATGTGATACTCCGAAGTCCCTACTTCGTGCAGGATCAGGTCGTCGTCGTCACGGGAAAGCCACAGTCCGCAGGGGCCGAGCCCCAGTGACGCGGTGTCTGTAGGGACGAGCGTGATCGCGCGACCGCGCTTTTTCGAGAGGTTCTCGACGAAGACATTTCGATTCCAGGGCGTGGGGATGGGCAAAGCGCGCACCAAATCGAGAATGTCATTGCTCGCAACCGCCATCTACTTGGATGTCCCTTCATCATTGGCGACCGGCGGCAGGTGCTCTAATCGACGCACGTGGTCGACCATTGCTGCGATGTTGGTGATCGCGCTCGGGGTGAGCCCCGAAGCGCGCATTGCCAAATCACGCACGCCACTGTCTCGCAGTGCTTGCAGCAGGTTGAGTTGCCCTTCGATCTCCGGCTCAGAGTCGGAGTCGATCAGGTAGGACGCCGGCACTCCGAAGAATTTGGCCATCGCTTGCAGGTGCGTAACAGTGGGGTTTGTCTTCAGGCCACTACGCAATTGCCATATATATGCCGCACTGATGGATACGCCCGTCTTCTCTTTGATCGCCTCCGCCGCCGCGGCGTTAGACAACGGCGCATCCGAGGGCTTACGCATGACCTCGAACAATTTGTTCAGCTTCTGCGCCAGCCCGGAATTACTTTGAAGCCCAAGTGAAGCACTCTCGGCCATACACTCTCGTTTCACGCGATGACACCGGACGTGTACCGATGTTATCAGGATCGCGTGCTGCGAGCCTAAACTCTGGGGGGAACGCATGTGCAGGATCGGTCGCGACGAGACTGACGGCCGTTAGGCGAGTGCGCGTGTCGGTGACCGCTTCGACAGCGCCGCCACGGTGATCCTCTCCCCCGCACCCACCGTAGAAGTGGCGACCTTTCCGAACCTGGGCGTTGCCGCGACATCGGGGCTACTGGCGGTTTCGGTAAGTTCCGAGCACTTGACGAAGTCATCGACGGCGTCAATGAATCGAGGGTCCCAGTACAGCGAGAAGTGGTCGCCAGCTGGGAACGAAATACACTGGGCCTTCAGTGGGACCTCTGAGGCGAAGCGAGTGGATGAGCTGGGAGGTGAGGTCACGTCCCCATCGCAAGTCAGGATCAGCGCGGGAACGTACGGTAGCTTGCTCAGGTCCAGCGCGTTATCCGCTTGCGACAGAAGCAGTTTTGCGTAGGCCCGGATATTCTCGGCAGGTCGCTGTGGCGGGCCAAAAGGATACATGGCGGCCGCGTTACTGCCTGGTCTGGCACCGCTGAGGTCGCGGGTCATAAATATTGCGCCCGTTTCCACCGCCCGCGCCGGTGTGTCATCGCTTCCCGTCGGACCAGGCTGCAAATCGTCGGCATATTTCCGTGTCAGCGCGGTGAGTTCTGCGAGTTCAGTCGGGTAGGCACCATTCATCAGGACCAAACTGCTGGCGGCGCCATCCCATATTGAGGCAATTTCTAGTGCAATCCGCGTCCCGGCGCTCCAGCCGAGCAGCTTCGCGCCGGACACGCCGAAGTGAGCGAGTACTTCCAGCCCGTCACGCACCTGACGATCCATCAGATGCCGCAATGACTGGGCGTCGTGATACACGCCCGGCAGTTCACGGGACTCCCATGTGATCACACGGAACGCTCCGGCCAGCCGATGGGCAAGGGGGCGAACGAACTCAACCGACATTCCCGGCGCGTTGCACAGAAGTATCGCTGACGCCGCGTCGGGACCGGCGGTGTAGACGTGCAACCGCTCCCCATCGGATGCCGTGAACAGGCTGCAGGAAAGGCCGTGATGGGCGCGAAAATAGCTTTCGTAGAACTCTATTCGTGACTCGTCGGGCACCGATTCTGAGTCCATCTGCGTCTCGCTTGGCACTGTCATCGTCGATTCTGCCCGCGTCGTCCTGAATGGAAACCTTCGTTGTGTCGGAAGAAGGGATTGCGTACGTGTCAGCTCTAGCCACTCATCACGTTGGATGCGCGCCACATGGGAATCCTTTGTCAACACAACACATCCCCCATCTTGGCGGCTATTTGACGCGTTAAGGCTGTCAGCCGGGCTTGGCAGGCGTCGTCGCTGGTCGCCGCTGACTTCCATCAATCTGTGTACTTGACCTAGTTCATACCATATACTCACATAAATGCAAGCGATTGTGCCGCAGCCGCTGCCACCGTCCGGCCCAGTCCTGGGCGTCAGTCCGCAGAGAGACTTCCACCCGGAACTGGGACGATGTCGTGTAGTAACCTCAGTTTATGCGAGGGGGCGTGGAGCGAAACGAGAGTAGATTGACTGACCCTGTGCACCGTGATTCGGCTACAGGCGAGGTCACTGAACTGGCGACCAAGCTCAACAAGCTGTTCGACATCATGCGCAAGCCCACCGAACCGCCGTTGTCCAACGCTGCAGCCGCGGAAGCCATCACGAAACACACCGGTGTGTCGATCAGTGCCGCCTGCGTGTGGCAGCTGCGCACGGGCGCCAAGAACAATCCGACTGTCCAGCACCTTCGGGCGATCGCCGAGTTCTTTGGGGTCTCACCGTCATATTTGATCGACCCTGGTATCGATCCGCAGATTGACGCGCAACTCAATCTGCTGCAGGCCTTGCGGGACAGTGGCGTGCGCGACCTGGCGATGCGCGCCCACGGATTGACGACCGAGTCCCTCAATAGCTTGGCGGCGATGGCCGATCACGTGCGCCAACTCGAACAGCTGCCGCCGGTCGATGTCTCTCCTCGAGGGCCAGATCATGGCAGCGACTAACGCTGATCTGCTTACCCTGGCGCGTCAATTGCCGATCCCTGTGCCATGGGATCGGCGAACGTTCGTCGAAAATTTTGCGCATCAGCGTGGCCGCCCCATCCGGCTGATCCCGACTGACACCGCAGCCTTCATCGACAGCCCCTGCGGCCTGTGGCTGATCAAAGATGATGAAGACATCATCGTTCATGAGGCGGGGACAACCGACTACCACATTGATCAAATTGTCTGCCACGAGATTGGCCACATGGTCCTTGAACATCGCAGCGGGCCACGCGAGGGCAACAGGGTAGGGCCGACTGCGATCGCCGAACTGTGCCGCTCCATCCTCCCCGACCTCGAGCCAGCCCTGATACGGACGGTCCTGGGGCGCACGGACTACGCCGACGAGCAGGAACGGGACGCCGAACGGTTTGCTTCGGTATTGATGCTTGCCGCCGCCGAGGCAGCGCAAAGCCAATCGATGATGCGTAGCGCCTTCCTTCATCGGCGATGATTTCTAGCGTCCCAGCCGTCATTGCCTGGCCCGTCATCGTGACCATGGCGGTCTTGCTCGTCGGGCGTTACTGGCTGTGTAGGACCAACAGCTACGACACCTATTACAACAACTTGATGGCATTCGTCCTCGTGGCCCAACTTCTGCGCGAGGGCAGCGTCGAAGACATCCTGTCTCGAGGCGCCCTCATGTCGCCGACTACCGCCCAACT
>NZ_PNMA01000059.1 GCF_013823385.1 Hyphomonas sp. | reverse complement strand
TTGAGCAGATCGGTGATCGTCGGCGTCGTGACCGTGAATACCAGAGCCTTGACGCCGGGCTGATCGACCCAGTCGGCCTCCAGCTCATAGACGCCATTGCCCTTGGGCTTGGCCTCGGCCTTGTGCTTGCCGTCAGCCTCGACCACGATCTTGGCACCTTCGACCGGTTCGTTGGTGACTGGCGCGTCGAGATAGATGGTCAATTTGTGCCCTTCGGCCGTGGCCACCAGCTCGATGTCGGGCGTGACGCTCTCGATACGAGGAATTTCTGCCGTGGCCTGGGCCGCTCCACCGCCGCCATGGTCGTGACCGGGGCCGGCGATCGCCGCTGCGGTCGACGCAACGAGAGCGAACAACAAGATGAAGGTGCGTGTCATGGCTCGATACCTTGAGCTTGATTGATTTCGGATTGGGCACGCTCGACGGCGATCCGCGCAAGCGCTCTGGAATTGGCGGCGTCGAACATCTGGACGCGGGCGCGTATCAGCTCGCTGAGCGAAGTCTGCCCGGCCTGCTGCGATTTCTCGATCAGCACCACGGCCGCCGACAGCTGGGTGTGCCGCTTCTCCAGCGCTGCGAGTTGCTTCTTCGCGCCGTCGAGCTTGGCACGCGCCTTTGCGACATCGTTCTTGAGACTCCGCTCGGCCGCTTCCAGCTCCGCCCTCGCAGCAATGATCGCTCCATCAGCAGCGGCCCGCTTCGGAGCGTTGACGGCATCGTACGCGAACGGGATCCTTACCCGTGCGCCGATCTGCGTGTTGTAGGCTTCGTCACGATCACCGCGGTCCGTCTTGGTCGTTAACGCGAACTCGGGCCGGTCCCGGTCGATGACCTCGACCAGGTGACGCTCGGATTCGGCCTTGGTGACGGCAGCCGACAATGCGATCACCGTCGGATGCGTGGCTGAGCGCCTGTTCGTCTCCTCGGAAAAGCTAGCTGGTGGCCGCAGACCCGTCCTGCCGTTGAACTGGACCAGCGCCTCGTTTAACTCGCCGCGCCGCGCGGCCACGGTGGCCTCGGCGTCGCTCAGCTCAGCTTCGGCGATCAGCGCATCCACCTCTCCAGCCTGTCCAGCACTCACGCGCCGGCGCGTATCGGCCGCGAGAGTTCGCGCGATCGCAAGGCGCCGCTCGGCGAGAGCCAGCTTCTCCCGCGCTTCGGCGAACTCCCAGTAGGCGTCGCGCACGATCTTGGCGATCTCCATGCGCTTCCTGGCAAGCTCGGCTTCCAGGGCCAGCAGCGCATGGTCAGCGGCATGGGCCGTGGCACCACGTTCGCCGGGCAACCAGATCGGGAACGCCGCCTCGGTCGCGACCTCGCGCGCGCCCCGCTGGGTCGTCAAGGTGTCGGATTCGCTACTGACCGAGATCGACCAGCCGCCAGGCAAGAGCGCGCCCGCTGCGTCGCGCTTGACGGCCTGCTCCGGCATCCGGGCCAGCAGTCCCTTGATCTCGGCGCTGCGCTCGACGGCAGCCTCGAACGGACTAGTGAGTGAAGAAGCGTCGGCGGTCGTGGCAAGTGCTGCAATAGCTGCAATTGTGACGAGCCAAGCGCCCGAAGTCTTTCGGTTCATGCCCGATTATCCCTGATCATGACGACGAGGGACGCGGCTCGCGCCGCATCCCCAGCGATCAAGCAGGGATTCGGGGGGGTCTCAGGAGGGAAAAGCGCACGCCGATGTGCCGCGCGGCGTCGTCAAAGGCACAGAAAATCCGGTGTGCCGAGCCGTCTACGATTCCGGGTCGAATATACGCCGGCAAGAAATGCGACGCCCCTGCACACGAGCAGCAGCCGCAGTCGGGGCAGAATTGATGATCTTGTCCCGGACCGTGGTCGTGAGATCCGTGCCCAGCGTGGTTGTGGGCGCCAGCGGTGTGTGCGTGCACCATCACCGGCGCATCGGAGCGTTGCGCGTTGAACGCAATGCCCACCGCGTCTGAGGCTCCAAGGCTTAGCAAATGGGCGCTCGGCTCATAGGCAACCGCACGCGAACTCGTCCACGCAGCCATAACGGCCACGAGGAAAACAGCGAGCAGCGATGCAAAAGCCCTGAAGCGCATGCTCCACAAGTCGATTGATTTCTGCGCCATGTCAAGGGTGGCGCTCATCAAGGATCAATCGCCGTGCGCGAACGCGGTGATGGTGTGGCCTGCCGGCCAGATGACTTGGGCAATCTATGGGGCAGTCCGAATCGACCAAAAAGGCGTCAGGACCTCTTAGGTGTTAACTTGGTGTCATCCAGCAGCTGACCCGCCGGCACTTTCAGCCCCTTGGCGATCTTGTCGAGGATGACCACGGTCGGGTTCCTCACGCCGCGCTCGATGCCGCTGATGTAGGTCCGGTGAAGGCCGCAGTGGTCGGCAAAGCTCTCCTGCGAGAAGCCTTGCTCCTCCCGCAGTTTCTTCAGGTTCAGCCCTAGCCGGCGGCGCACGTCCATCGGCTAAGGGTTTCGACACCTCAGTCGATCAATCTACAGACGATGAGTCTCATTTCTCTGGACTTCACAGCCGAAGGAAGCGATCTGGCGTTCCCGGCAGTGATACTTATGAGTCTCATCCATGAACCAGACCACTCCGATTGCCCCCGAGGCCGTCCGCTACATCAAACTCGGTGCCGGCGGCAGCTTCGCCCGCTCAAGCCTCGACCACGGTGAGCTTCAGCTCGGCTATCATGAGGTGCCGCACGATCTCTGCGCCGCAGGCGACTGGGACGGCGTGCTCGGCTACTTCACGGGCATCCGGCGGACCGCTGGCAAGGCAAAAGACTCCATGCGCGAGGTCCAGGATTTCTACACGCTCGGGTCCGACTGCCTCTGGATCACGTTTGCCGACGGGCTCTTGTGGTGGGGCTTCGCGGAGGCGAGCGTGACCTGGCTCGGAACCGATCACAACCGCTCGGCCTCCCGAACGCGGCGCATGATCGGCGGCTGGCGCTGCACCGACATCCTGGGCGCGCCGCTGCGCATGAATGATCTCACGACGCGGCTGACCCAGGTCGCCAACTACCGCGGCACGATCTGCGCCGTCCGTGCCAAGGACTACCTGCTCCGCAAGATTAATGCCGTGGAGGAGCCGATCGTCGCGGTCGCGACCTCGGCGCGGGCGGCGATGCTCACGTCGGCAAGACAGATGATCGCCGAGCTGCACTGGGCCGATTTCGAGATCATGGTCGACCTGATCTTCGCCCGTGGCGGCTGGCAGCGCACCTCGGTGCTCGGCGGCACGATGGCGGATATCGACCTCCTGATCGAGCAGCCGACCATCGGCGAGGTGGCGTCGGTCCAGGTCAAGTCTCGCGCAAGCCAAGCGGTTCTGGACGAGCACATGAGCTATTTTGCGGCGAGCGGCCTCACCCGGACGTTCTTCGTCTGCCACTCACCCGACGGGTCGCTCTCGACGGGCGGCGCCTCGGGCCTGCACCTTTGGACCGGCGAGCACCTTGCCGACGTCGCGGTCAAGTCCGGCCTCTTCGAGTGGCTCATGGATCGCGTCGGGTGAGCGATCGGGCGGAATTCGAATCGCGGTAGGCTCTCGCATGGACTTCATGCCGCTCACGACCCTGGAACTTTTGCGCGCTCACGGCGCCATCCTGGATGAATTGCGGCGTCGAGAGATCCTGCGCAGTGCCAACAGCCCGATCAGCGACTATGCCGAGGCGCTGTTCTGTCGAGCTTTCGGCTGGACCCGGGAGGGGAACTCGACGTCTGGTTTCGATGCCAGGGACCGCACCGGCCTGCGTTATCAGATCAAGGCCCGGCGCCTAGGCAGCAGCCCGGGCTCTCGTCAACTGAGCGCCATCCGCAATCTTGCCGGCGATCCGTTCGACCAGCTCGCCGCCGTGCTGTTCGCGCCTGATTTCTCGGTCCACCGGGCGGCACTGATCCCGATCGACGTCGTCAAGCCGCGGGTGCGGCGCTCGTCGCATACGAACAGCGACGTGCTCCACCTCCGCGATGACGTCTGGTTGGCCCCCAGCGTCGTCGATGTGACCCAGGCCTTGCGCGAGACTGCTCCTGCGCTGTGACCTGCGATCGAGATTGTCGGGCTATTCCGCAGCCTCCGGCTCATCAGGCGGGTCGTCTTTCGGGGTGTAGCGCGCCTCCCACTCTTCCTCGGTCAAGACCTCGGGCACGACCAGATAGCCGACAGGGTGCTCCGGAGGAGCTGGCCGTGAGTATCGCTCCATGTAGCTCGTGTAGAGCGTCGCGGCTGCGTTTTGGCCGGCGATCGCCATCTGTTTCATCGTCATCACGACGATCTCCAGCGTCTTGAAGCGCACGCGCGCGCCCTTCGGCTGACCGGCGAGCCGCTGCGTCTCGCCGAGCACGCGCGCGGCAATTGCGCTCTGTCCACGGTCCTTCCGCGGGCGGCCGGCCGGATTGCCCGACTGCCCTCTCTTGAACCGAGCCGCCCGCGGCGGTCGGCCGTAGCCGACGGCACCGTCGTCATCGTCCCTATTTGCCGCCATTGAAGCACCTCTTGAGCCGGTCAAAGCTGATCACCTTGAGCAGCGCGAACATGATCGGAACGATCGATGACCGGCGCTGCTCGGCATAGGCGGCGTCGTCGAAGATCTGCGCCTCGATCTCCTCGGGCAGGTCTTTTGGGATGACGAATACGCCGCCGTTCTGAGGCGCCGGAGGCCTCTCGATCACTTTGTGCTTCTCCGCCTCGTCGAGCACGAGCTTGATCGACGGCACGTTCCGCCCGACGATGGCCTTGTGGACATGCTGGCGCAGCATCGCCTCGTAGGGGTCGATCGGCTTGCTCTCGCCGTTCTGCTTGATGCGAACCGGCGCTTCGAGCGCGGCACGGATGTCGATCCGGCCGCCGGACCCTGAGGGGCTGCGCCGCCGCGGCTTCTGATCGCCACGGTCCTCGGCGTCGTCTTCATCATCTCGGTCGGTCATGCCGGCACCTCCTCGACGGCCTCAGGTGCCGCCTCGGCTGTGCGCTCGGCCGCGACCTCGGCGAAGGTCTGCCCTGTCGCCGCCAGCACCGGCTCGAGCTTCGTGACCTTCGCCAGGCGCTTGAGGATCACGTCGCAGTAGAGAGGATCCAGCTCGATGCCGAAGCCGCGGCGGCCGGTCTTGTGGGCGGCGACCAGCGTGGTGCCCGATCCGGCGAAGGCATCGAGGACGATGCCCTTCCGATGCGAGCAGTCGAGGGTGGCGTCGGCGACCAGCGCCACCGGCTTGACGGTCGGGTGCATGGCAAGGTCGTCATCGCGCGTAGCGCTGAAGGCGTTTGCGCCCGCATAGGACCAGAGGTTGGTCCGATAGCGTCCATGCCGGCCCAGCTCGACATTGTTGATGTGAGGCGCGGTGCCGGCCTTGAACACGAAGACAAGCTCGTGCTGTGAGCGATAGAGCGAACCCATGCCGCCGTTGCTCTTCGCCCAGACGCAAACGTTCTTCAACTCGGTGTAGCGACCGCGCGCCGCCGCATGTACCTCGCCGAGATGGCGCCAGTCCATGCAGACGAAGTGGATCGCGCCGTCAGCCGAGGCATCGACGAGGTTGGCGAAGACCTTGCTGAGAAAACCGGTGAACTCAGTCTCCGACATCTCGCCCGAGGCCATCGCGAACTCGCGATGCCGAGCCGCGCCGAGGCCCGAGACATGGCCGTCGATCTTCACGTTGTAGGGCGGGTCGGTGAAGATCATCTGCGCGGACTCGCCTTCGAGCAGCCGCGCATAGGTCTCAGGCGCAGTCGCGTCGCCGCAGATCAAGCGATGCGGGCCGACTTGCCAGACATCGCCGAGGCACGTGACGGCAGGGCCCTCGATCGCGGGCACCTCATCGGCCGGATCGGCCTTGGCCGGCTTGGCCTCGAGTTCATCGATTAGCACGTCGATCTCGGGCAGCTCGAATCCGGTCGCCGTGATGTCAAAATCGACTTCGATCGACATGAGGTGCTGCAGCTCGATGGCCAGGATCTCGCGGTCCCAGCCGGCTTTCTCGGCAAGCTTGTTGTCGGCGAGGATGTAGGCCCGCTTCTTGGCCTCGGTCAGATGCTCAAGCCTGATGGTCGGCACCGTCGCGAGGCCGAGCAGCTTCGCCGCCTCGACGCGACCGTGGCCGGCGACGATGCCGCCGTCCTTGTCGATCAGCACGGGGTTGTTGAACCCAAACGCCCTAATGCTGGCCGCGATTTCGGCGATCTGCTTGGGGGAGTGCGTCCGCGCGTTGAGGGCGTAGGGCTTGAGGTCGCCGGGCGGGCGATGCTCGATCGTGAGCGATTTGGACATGGGTTGAACCTCCGTTGTTGAGTCCAACCCTCCTTATGAAGAGACTGCAGGCCCACGGCATCCAGATGAAATCGGGCGATTTCCCGCGGACGCGGGAGGGCCGGGCTACCGGCGTTGCGCGTAGGCGATGTCCTGGATCCGGCGCCATGAAACGTTGAGGCCGGACCTTCGCTGCGCCATGCGTGCCGCCCGCTCGCTCGGCGGGCCCTGCCACCATTCTGCAGTTCGAACGGCGCTCCACCCCTTCAATCCGGACCGCGTCTTGCGCGCCGTCAGCCATCGCTCGTAGCGCTCGAACCGAGACGAGATCAGAAGGTTCCGAAGCGCAACCGTGGAGCTTTGCGCGGTGCGCCCGCGTCCCCGCTGCTTGCGCACCTCACCCTCGAGGCGCCGCATCAGATAGTCGATGAAGGCATCGGGGATCGGCTCCCGGGCGTTGTCGCGTAGAGCCCCGATCAGGATGTCTGTTTCAATCCAGGCGGCCGGATTCCGCGCGACGACATCCGTGATGCCGCGAACGGTCCCGCGGTCCAGTAACGGACCGTAGATCCTGCGCACCTCATCGCGATCCATGTGCTCCTCCATGTCGGTAGGTTGAAGGAGCAAGTCTCATGCCGCCGGACCGTCAAATACTTGCCTGACGATAACAGGCATTGAGCTGTCCCTGATAACTCCGCCGGGGGCCCTGAACCGGCCGCAAGGCTCACTGTTCGGCCCGCAAAATTCGCTGTTACTTTTGCGACCTTGAGTCACAATATCGCACTGATATAACGGACGAAAATAGGATTTTTTGGCCGTTTTCAAGCCCAGAAGCGCCAATTTTTCCCTGATACCGAGACCAGTTCGCGCTGGACTGCGTCCCCAGCCACACAACTCGTTGAAATCGCATATTTTTCTCGTTATCCGCACTCTGCGGAATTGCGCCGACGTGTCCGCGGGTTATGGCCCCCAACATCGCAGCAGAGCCGATCAGAGACGGCGAACACCGCCGTTTCGGGCGCTGCGTGCGCAAACGTCTCAAGTGGCGTCAATCGGGGCGGGCGGACCCGGAACTCTTCGCGAACCGTGGGGCGGTTTTGGTCAGGCGAGACCCAGGAAGGCGCGCTGGCCCGGCCAGTCGAGCGGCAGATCCTGAGATGTTCGCAGCAACCGCTTCACGCTCAGTTCGGGCGGTTGCCGGCCGGCCAGGATGGCTGCAATGATGTCGGGCGCCAGATAAGATAGGCGCGTGAGCGCCGTCAGCCGGCCCTTGCTCTTCGTCGTGCGCTCCGTGATCTCGTTGAGCGTCTCGTCGGTGTCGGCAAGAAGCTTCTGCTGGGCGGCGACGGCCTCCTTCAGAACGTTGACCAAGCTTGCGTCGCTGGCGGCTTGATGCGGGTCCCCGACGACCATGCGCTTGCCCTGTCCGGACCGCCGCAGCTCCGCGGCGACCGACAGATCGACTGTCGAGCCGGCGTCATGCACAGATGCGGTCGACGCACCGAGCGCGTGCGCCAGTCGGTCTGCTCCGATCGTGACGTCAATCCGATCGGCCAGCAACGTCACCCGGGCCACGATGCTCCGCAGTAGCTCCTTCATCGCCTCGGGCGGGATCCCGATCCAGTTGCGGCTGAGTTCCGCTGCGCGTTCCAGCGCGCCATGGAGCGCGCGCGCATCGAGTTCCAGCGGAGCAAGACCATTGCTGAC
>NZ_PNMA01000058.1 GCF_013823385.1 Hyphomonas sp. | reverse complement strand
AGCCGAACGTCGCGAAAAGATAGTGAAGGACTACGCATCCTTCATATTGGCGTACCTCAACCAGTTGGATGTGGTGAACTTTGACGTCGATCAGGTGACCAAGCTACCTGCCACTATCTCCGATACGGGGAGCGACCTCCCTCGCTCGGTCTTGGCCCATTTCCTGGCTATCATTCAGACCATTTACAAGCACTCTGACTCGCTGTTCGCGCCAATTGTCGTTGATAGTCCAAATCAGCAGGACCAAGACAAGATTAATGTCGGGGCCATGATCGATCTGATTGTTGCATCCCGACCCGACGACGCCCAGACGATACTTGGCACGGTTTCCTTGCACGGCAGAACGATCCCAAATGGGAAGGTTATCGAATTCACGAAGAAAAAATCGGTTCTCGAAGCGGAGGACTACGAACTGATTGCATCGTCAATGCTGCCGTACATGGAGCAACTAGCGCCCTGACGTCGACGGAGCTGCCCGCGGCCGAAAGAAACAGGGGGCCTCACGCAGCTGCAATCCTCGCGATGACTTCGACGATTTAAGCTTGCGGCTTAATGCCGTGGAGCTTTGCCGTCTCCGTGACCAAGAAGTGGCAGGCGCGCTCACAGTCAGTCTTCGAGTCTGCAAAGATCCACCACCCCATTGCTGTTGCGGCGGCGAGAATGACGAAATGGCAACCTAGGCGGGTGCAGGTCTAAAATCTGCCGTTCCGGATCGTGCGCAATCTCAGTAATAGCGGGGAGCCTACTCTGCTCCTCACGAATGGCGTGTCCCGACGTAACTTGCCGTTCCCAAGCGGGTTGGCAAACGACGGTTTTGTCCCAGGACCTTCCGGAAGCTCTCGGCCCAGAGGCGGTCATTCGCTATTGCCTGAGCAATCGTTCGAAGTTGGCGAAAGTTGCCATTTCAGTGCGCCGATCTTAGCGGGAAGCAAGGCGCCAATGGCTTGGAAACGCGCTACATCGTGCCGTCTGGGACCCTGTAAAGGACGTCCACAAGCGCAAAACTGCGCGGGTCGCCGATGAGATCGGCCCCCATCCGGTTCATGGTGTAGGCGACAGCCCAGCCACGCTCGGGATCGGCAAAGGCAAAGAAACCGCCCCATCCCGATTTTGGCATCGCCGCTCCCTTTCCCCGTTCGCCAATGGTTGTCTTCGAGGTCATCGGACAGCTGAAACAGCGCGGTGTCCGAGCCTTCATGATCGCGGCCGGAATTGTTCGGTGCTGCGCATTCTCGTGGTTTGTGCGGCAGGTGGATTGGTATTTAGCCCTCCGCGCTAGATCCAACCGGCCGCCCAGGCGATCACAACCGCCGCCGGAACGAGCATCGCCTGCGCCAGCAGCGTACCGGCAAGTCGGCTCAGCGATACCCAGATCATCGCGCGGCGGAAAGTCGCCTCGGAAACGCTGCCATCCACGACATCATCGGTCAGCGCCGAAATCTGGGGGTCGATCAGTGAGAACAGCAGGATCGTGGCAAAGCCGTTGACGATCGCGGTCATCTGCGAGGCGGTGACGCGGAATTCCGGCACCAGATAGCCCGCATAGAGCGAGGCCAGCACGCCCACCGCCAGCAGGCCCTGCGCGGCGGCATTGGCGGCAAGCACGCTCCAGCTGACCCCGCGTGGGCGCTTGAGAGAACGCAACGTGTCCGCAGAGGGCAGAGTCACCGAATCCCGGATCGTGCTGAGCCCCGCCGGGGTCACACTGCGGAGCAACAGTTTCGTGGTCGAACGGTTCGCCTGAAAGAAGGTGATCGCCGCCGCAAACAGCCGTTGGCCGGTCGGCACCAGCACGATACCGAGCGCGACCGCCGCGGCGGCAGAGAACAGCACCAGACGCAGTTCCCAGATCAGCGCATCGCCCCCGCCGTGCGCCAATGCGGTCTCGATCCGCTTGGCGAGGAACGGGCCGAGAAACCCGTTCGACGTGCGCGACACCAGCAGCAGGATGTTGAACAGGGCAAAGCTCAGCGCGATCCTCCCCGTCCGCACGCCCGCGATCCTCGCGGCATAGGCCAGCGCGCCGATCAGATTGATGAGCGCGGTCAGCGCGCAGATCAGCAGCAGTTCGGTGTCCACACGCGTTCCTTAGATGAGCGGCCATGCCCGGTAGATCGAGTAGGCGCTGGTTGCGATCAGCACGATGGCCACGGCCAGCAGCAGATAGCGGGGCCCGACGCGGCTGGCCAGCACCGCCCCGAAGGGCGCGGCGACCACCCCGCCGATGATCAGGCCGACCGTGATCTTAGTGAAAGCGGCAAGGCCGAGCGTGGCGATGAAGGCGATCGAGATCGACAGTGTCAGCAGGAACTCGGCGGAGTTGACCGAGCCGATGATCTTGCGCGGGTCGCCGCCCTGGATCAGAAGGTTAGAGGTGACCACCGGCCCCCACCCGCCCCCGCCCGCCGCATCGAGAAAGCCCCCTGCCAGCGCCAGCGGACGGGTGTAGCGCGGGTCTTCGAACCGGGGCTTCGACAGGCGGATCGCCCGCCACAGCAGGTAGAAGCCGATGCCGGTAAGGTAGATCATCACGAAGGGCCGCGCCGCCGATGCGTCGATGTTCGACAGCACATAGGCCCCCGCCACCCCGCCCAGCACGCCAAACGGAACCAGCCGCCGGAACAGGCCCCAATCGACATTGCGGTGCCAGATATGGCTCGCCCCTGACGCGCCGGTGGTGAACAGTTCCACCAGATGGACGCTGGCCGAGGCAGTGGCGGGCGGCACGCCAAGTGCGCTGACCAGCAGGGTCTGGGTGATGACCCCGAAGGCCATTCCCAGCGCCCCGTCGATCATCTGCGCGGCCATTCCGATGGCGATGAACGGCGCCATGTCGATCAGGAGCGAGGTGAAGTCAGGCATGAGGCGGTCCTCTCTGCGGCTTTGCAGGTCTAGAAGGTGATCGCGGCTGTCGCGCCGAAGGTGCGCGGGTCGCCGGGCAGCCCCGCGATCAGTCCGGTGTTGCCCGGACCGACGAAGAGCTGTTCGAAATAGTTCTCGTCAAAGGCGTTGCGCACCCACACGAACAGGTTGAGCCCATCATCGCTGCGGAACCCGGCACGAAGGTTCGACAGGCTGTACCCGTCCACGAAGGTGAGGGCCGAGGGCGAGGGGTTGGACGAGAAGTTCGACCGGTAAGATCCGTCATAGCCGAGATAGACTTCGCCCGGCTTGCCGAGGAAGGTGGCGGGCACATTGCCCTCCGCCCCGAAGGAGAACGACCACTTGGACACGCCGGGCAGGCGCTGGCCGGAAATGTCGCAATTGGCCGGGCTGATGCCGCCGGGAGTGCCCGGCGCAGACGGGGTCTGGCCCGGGACGGCTGTGGTGCCGCCGGCCAGTTCCGGCGGGCAAGGCGCATCGGTGAAGCGCACATATTTCGCATCGGTATAGGCCGCGTTCGTATAGGCGGTGAACCGCGCGCTCGGGCGGATGCTGAAATCAGCCTCGATTCCTTGCGATCGCACCTTGCCCGCATTGGCGAGGAACCCGCGCAGCACCCCGAGCTGGCCGTTGTTCACGGTCGCCTGATAATCGCGGATATCGGTGCGGAAAGCGGCAAGATTGAGCGTCGCCTTGCGGTTCCAGAACTGGCTCTTGAGGCCCACTTCGAAGTGATCGACTGTCTCGGGCCGGATCGTCCCCGCCGCCGCGATCGGCTCGCCGTTGGCGTCGGTCGGCAACCCGTTCTGGTTGATCCCGATGGTCTTGAAGCTCTTTGCGTAGGTGCCATAGGCCAGCACATCGGGTGCGACTTCATAGCTGAGCGTAAGATCGTAGGTGAGATTCCAGTCGGTATCCTCGGGCGCGCTGATCTGCGGCTGGAACACCCCCAGCTGGGCGCGGCTTCGCGCGTCGGTTTCTCTGCCGGTCAACTCCTCGCCAGTGCCGGTGAACACCCGCCGCTGATAAAAGCCCTCCTTCTTGTCGTAATTCAGCCGCACCCCGGGCTGGATGGTGAAGGCGTCGGTCACCTTCCAGCTCAATTGCCCGAACAGCGCCGCACTGGTGCTCTTGAGGAACTGCGTGTTGCGCGCGGTCAGCCCGTTCAGCACGCTCGGGTCAAGCGACAGCGGGTTGTTTGGCGCGATTGACCAGCGGCTCGAATTGATACCGTGGGCTTCGGTCCCCTGCGTGTCGATCCGCTGGTTGAAGGCAAAGGCACCCAGCACGAAATCGAACCGGTCGCCGGTGTAGGCGTAGCGGAATTCCTGCGTGTACTGGTCCTGCTGCGAAGGGTTCTGCGACAGGGCCACAATGGAAAGCCCGGTGAAATCGCGGTCGTTCTCGGGCTTCCAGTCCCAGTACCGCCAAGCGGTCACCGAGGTGAAGGTGCCCGGCCCCACGTCCAAGGTGATCTTCAGCGCCGCGCCCGCGATCACGTTGCCCGCATTGAGGTTCGAATCGAGGTCGGTCAGCCGGTCGAAGGGGTTGGCGGACGGCGGGGCGTAGTTCTGCGCGGCGGCAAGGGCGGCGAACTGGCGGTTCAGTGGCCGCTGGGTTGCGCCGGTGCCGACGAACACCGATCCGCAGCACACTGCATCCTGCTTGTTGTAATCGCCCACCAGCTTGATTTTGAGGTTGCTCGTCGGCTCCCACAAAAGCTGTGCGCGCAGGCCGATATTGTCGAGGCTCTGGATGTTCTCGCCTGTGGTGACATTGCGGATCGTGCCGTTGCGGCTGGTTCCCGAGAACGCGACCCGCGCCGCAACCGTCTCCGACAGCGGCCCGGAGACGGCAAGCCGCGCCTGCTGGAAGTTGTAATTGCCGACACTCACCTCGGCGCGGCCCTCGAAGTCGAAGGTCGGCTGGTTGGTCTGGATGTTGATCGCGCCTGCGGTGGTATTCTTGCCGTAGAGCGTCCCCTGCGGCCCGCGCAGCACCTCGATCTGGGCCACATCGAGAAAGTCGAACGTGGCCGAGGCGACGCGCGAGTAATAGACATCGTCGACATAGATGCCGACGCCCTGTTCGAACCCGTCGCTGGTGAGACCGAAGGGCACGCCCAGCCCGCGGATATTGACCGCGGTGTTGCGCGGGTTCGATGAGTAGAATTGCAGGGTCGGGGCAAGCTGCTGGAGCCGGTTCACGTTGAACGCGCCCGTTTCGTCCAGTTGCTTCGCATCGAGCACCGACACGGCGAGCGGAATGTCCTGCGCGCTTTCGGAGCGGCGGCGGGCGGTGACGATGATGTCATTGCTGTCTGCCTGCGCCTCGTCAGCCGAGGCTGCGGCATCATCGGTGGCAGGAGCCGCTCTCTGAGCGGCGGCGGGAACGGTAAGCAGCGCGGCAACGCCGGCGCCGAGCAGCAGCGCGCTGCGGAGGGTAATCGGATGCATAATATCTCGCCTTTGCAAGCGGGAAGGCATCCGGCGGTCCGGTCTGCGGGTCCCTGTTATGATGGGGTCTGAGCGGGTCACGGGCCGGTCAATCGGTCAGCCGTGTCCTTTCGGTAATGTCGATCTGCATGACCTTGCCGTCATGCACGGTCAGCTGGATCGCGCCGTAGCGCAGGCGGCCAAGCGCCTCGCCAACCAGCGCCAGCGCCGGGGGCAGATTGCCCCTGTCAGTAACGCCATTGTCCTTGTGGTCCATGATTGGGCCTTTCGTTGCGTGGGAGTTGCCTGCCACGCAAGGACGTAAACTCAAGTGGATCGATTGACAATGCGACAGACGACGCAGATTTTCTGTCACCGGACGAAAGGTGGGCTTTATGCGCCGTTCTGACGGACTGCCGTCTGCACGCTCAGACGGCATCCTGGGCGAAGGGCGGAACGGGCGTGATCGGATCGGACAGGCGGATGCCATCGAGAATTTGCGCTGTCCGGTCGCGCACGTCGAGCAGCAGAGCGCGGGTGCGGCATTCGCCTTCCTCAAGGCAGTTCTTGCACTTCTCGTGTGCATAGCGGCTGGCGCAGGGCACCAGCGCAAGGCTGCCGCGCATGTGCCGGATCAGGTCGCCATAGGTGACGTCGATCGGCGGGATCGCCAGCCAGTATCCCCCGTCGCGCCCGCGCTGGGATTCGACCAGCCCCGCACGGGTTAGCTCGGACAGGATCACGGTCAGGAACTTGGCGGGAATGTTCTGCTTGTCGGCGATTTCGGCGAGCTGGATCGGGCCGCCGCCGTAATTGTCGGCAAGGTGCTGCATCGCGCGAATGGCATAGCGGGTCTTCTGGGACAGCATGGTGGATTGTCTATCCGTCAGGTAGGCAATCGGGTCAAGCGATCTGTATGCCCTGAAGTAGCGACCCAATTGTCCTTTGTTATGGCAATGGAAATCTGCTTTAAACGCACTCGTGAAAAGGCTGCCACTGACCTCCTTTCAAGCGGCTTTGGCAACGATGCTGACCGGTGAGTGCGACGATGGATGAGGCATTTTACACCGACATGTTGGATGCCATGTCGGATGGGGTAATGGTTTTCGATCACGAAAAACGGATCACCTTCTGCAACCAAGCGTTTCTTGACATCACCGGATTTAATCGCGGTGATCTTGATCATGCACTTTCGGCAATCATCGAAGGCGCTGGCACCGATCCGAAAGTTATTGCCGCGATTAACGCTTCGCTCTCCAAGGGCGCAGAATTTGATGGCGAAATCCTAAGTTTTCGTAAGTCTGGAGAGCCATTCTTTAACCATTTCGTCATAAAGCCGGCTATCAAAATATCGGGTGGTGAAAATCATTTCATCGGGATCGTGCGAGACGTTACATCAAAAATCACAAACTATTGTGGTTTTGAGCGAGATTACGAGTTTATTTTCGAAAATGTATTGGCGGGCATCATAATTCATGATCCAGATTCCCGCGTTCGCTTTATTAATCGTAAAGCTAGAGAAATGCTCGGCCTTACAGGAAATGCGGCGATCGACAGAACCGCTGAAGATCGTGGTTGGCAGTTCCTTCGCCCTGACGGATCTCCGATGCCGCTCGAAGAGTTGCCTTTCAACCGTGCCATTGACGAGAATACAACGGTTCGAGGCGTTCTGCTTGGCCGCAAGCATCCGTTTGACGACAGCATCGGTTGGGCGCTTTGTGATGCTTTCCTCGCGAGGAACGATGCAGGTGAAGTTACCGCTGTGCTTGTCAGCTTCAGCGATGTCTCACGCCTCATAGAAAGTGAGAAGTCTGCGAACGCATACCGCGAACGGTTCGAGCTTGCAGCGCGTGCTAGTCAAGATGTCATTTTTGAATGGAACATCGAGACCGATGCTTTCAGCGCCAATGAGGCGTTCAAGAACATATACGGCTATGATCCACCTGCGATTATGACGCCCGAAAATCTCGATGCGCTTATTGCTACCGAAAATGGCCAGCATGTCGTTCGCGACGTTGCGCTTGAGGCTATTGAGTCTGGAACTGATCGTTTTGCCGTCGATTATATGATCAATCGTCCCGATGGCTCGATGGGCCATGTTGCAATCCGCGCCTTCATCGTCCGAAATTCGCAAGGAGAGGCGACGCGGGTAATTGGGACGGCAACCGATATAGGCCGTTTAACGGCTGCTCTTGCTGCCCTGGAGGAGTCAGAAGCCCGCTTCCGGATTATCGCGGATACGGTGAGCGATGTTCTGTGGGATAACAACTTAGATTCAGGGCGATTGTGGATGACGCCAGATTGGGCAACCAAACTGGGGGTGCCAGAACCGTCAGGACCGCCGAAGGAGGCGCACTGGAGAGATTTGATCAGCCCTGCGGATATTGGTGCCGCACTTCAGTCCTATAACGAGGCGCTGAACTCGAAAGCGACCAATTGGGAGACTGAGTATAGGATTATCAGCGCGGATGGCCGAACGATCAATGTGGCCGTAAAGGCCCGCATTTTACGACACCCAGATGGTAGGGCTTACCGCGTGCTGGGGAGCGTGCGTGACGTGACGGCATTGAAGCGTCAGCAGGAAGGTTACACACGAGCGCGAGCGCTCGAGGCAGTTGGCCAGCTTACCGGCGGTGTAGCGCACGACTTCAATAACCTATTGATGATCATTCTTGGCAACGCAGAGGTTCTCGAAACCACCGTGCTTGACGAAGATCAGGCCGAGTCGGTTGCGATGATCCACCAAGCCTCAAGCAGCGCTGCGGACCTGACCCGACGGCTGCTTTCCTTCTCCCGCCAGTCGCAGCTTCGTGCTGGATGTGTTGAACTGACCAGCTTGATGACCAACACGGTTGCACTGCTGAGAATAGGTATCCCGGAGACCATCGCGATCCGTTGCGATTTGAAGCCTAGTATCTGGCAAGCCAAAGCCGATGGCAATGCGCTGGAGCAAGCCGTCATTAACCTAGCAGTCAATGCGCGCGATGCGATGCCTGATGGCGGTGAGATTACCATCTCCGCCGAAAATCAAACGATCTCATCAGATGTGCAGTCAGCCCTATTGGACCTCGAGGCAGGCGACTACGTGATGATCTCGGTGACAGACACTGGCCACGGCATGCCACCTGAAGTGCTCGGAAGGGCATTTGAGT
>NZ_PNMA01000057.1 GCF_013823385.1 Hyphomonas sp. | reverse complement strand
AGACAGCTCGGGTGAGATGAAGGGGAGGGCGCCTTCGATGCGGGCAAGCGTCAGCTGCCAGGGTGCTGGGGCGGATGCCATCTGCCAGATAGTATATAAATGGCTTAGAAAGTATACCCAGCTTGTACGGTCGTTTCGCTGTCCGATAAGAGCCCTTCACGGACGATAGCATATTCTCTATAAAGCGCCGCAGAAATTGCCGGGTTTGCGCCCGGTGGGCGCGGGCAGGGCGCGCGGAAGCGCGCGCGCCTTGCCAAGATGGGAAATGGTTGTGGCAGACGATGGACACAGCACGGGTTTGCGCCGCGAGGGCGATGACGCACTAGCGCCGCTCGGGCAGGCGCTCCCGCCGCAGCTTGCAGCAGAGATTGCAGCAGCGCGCTCGTACCGGGCCCGCTCCAAGGCGGCCAATACGGTGCGCGCCTATGACAGCGACTGGCGCCAGTTTGAAAGCTGGTGCTGGCAGCGCAGTCTCGATCCACTGCCGGCCATGCCAGAGGTCGTTGCGACCTACCTTGCTTCGCTAGCCCAAGCGGGGAGGGCGGACAGCACGATCGGGCGGCATCTGGCGGCGATTGCCTGGCACCACCGGCAGGCCGGCGAGGCTGCACCCCAGCACCGCGATCTGCGCGATGTGATCGCTGATACCCTTGCCGGGATCCGCCGGGAGCAGCGCGCGCGGCCGACGCGCAAGAAAAGCGCGATCCTCGCCGGCGATCTCGCGCGAATGATTGCTGCTGCTGAAGGGCAGAGCCCGCGGGCGATCCGGGACCGGGCCGTGATGGCGTTGGGGTTGGCTGCGGCGCTGCGGCGCTCGGAGCTTGTGGCGCTGCAACTCGCCGATCTCGAACTGGTGCGCGAAGGGCTCAAACTCACCATCCGGCATTCGAAGACCGATCAGGAGGGGGAAGGGCAGGTCATCGCTGTGCCATCGGGGAGGGTACTCAAGCCGGGCCCTCGGCTTAACGAATGGCTCAGCGTCAGGGGAGGGGAGGCGGGTCCTCTGTTCTATCGCACCGATGCGCAGGGGATCATGACCAAGGAGGCGATGTCCGATCGCTCGGTTGCCCGGCTCATCCAGCGCTATGCCGAAAAGGTCGGGCTCGACCCTGCCGCGATAGGTGCGCACTCATTGCGCTCGGGGTTCCTCACCGAAGCCGCAAAAGCCGGAGCTTCACTGCCCAAGATGCAGGAGGTCTCCCGCCAGAAGAAGGTCGAGGTCCTGCTCGGCTACGTCCGCGACGCTGCGTTGTTCGAAAACCATGCCGGCCAGAGCTTTCTTTAGCTCCGCGGCGGCGTAATTTGGGACTTTCCTGCCCTTCCTTAACCGCCTTGCAGATGACCGGTTTAATCAGAAGCCGACACTGCGACGAGCGCATGGCAAATGGCGTTTATTGAGGAAGTGCTTCCCGGTTGCCGCCATTCAGGAAGCGACCACCGCTTCTGCCACAGCGAGCGCTGCCTTGCCAGCGAGAGCCAGCGAAGCAGCTTGATGTTGTCCGACCCGCCTATCTATATATCATGAAATATAGGATCGACAGGCACTGAGGGGTAAGTCTTGCACACCATTCTTTGGCTCGGCCTGCTCGGCAGCGCTGCATGCCTATCGCCCGCTTCCGCGATGGCGGAAGATGCGTCGAGTGACGACGCGCCAGGCGGCGCGATTATCGTCACCGCACGGCATCGTCCGGAGGCTGCACAGGACGTGCCCGCTGCGCTCTCGGTGGTCGACGCGCGCTGGCTCGAGCAGTCCTATACGCTCAACACCCGCGACCTGACCACGCTGGTGCCTGCGCTCAACTATTCCTCGGCCAATCCGCGCAACACCGCCTTCACCATCCGCGGGCTGGGTTCGAGCGTGGTCGCGGTCAGCCAGGCCAATGACGGGCTGGAGCCGGGGGTGGGCTACTATGTCGACGGGGTCTATCACGCGCGGCCCGCCACGGCCGCCTTCGACTTTTCCGACATCGAGCGGATCGAAGTGCTGCGCGGGCCGCAGGGCACACTGTTCGGCAAGAACACGACGGCGGGCGCGATCAACATCGTTTCTGCCGCGCCGTCCTTCACACGCGGCTTCAATGCCGAACTCAGCGGCGGCGAGCGCGCTTTCGCACAGGGGCGCTTCTCGGCGACCGGGCCGCTGGCGGGCGAGGCGCTCGCCTATCGCCTGTCGGGCACCTTCACGCGGCGCGACGGAGTGCTGCGAAATGTCCGAACCGGCGCGGACCAGAACACTCTGGGGACGCAGGCGGTGCGCGGGCAGCTGCTGTGGCAGCCTTCACAGGCCTTCCGGCTCCGGTTGATCGCCGACTTCGCCAATTTCGATGCCGAGTGCTGCACGCAGGTGTTCCTGCGCGTCGGCACCAGCCTGCGCCCCGCCGCGCGGCAATATCCGGCGCTGGCAGCGGCAGCGGGCTATGCCCCGCCGAGCACCAATCCCTATGACCGCCTGACCGACATCGACGCAGGCCTCGGTGTGGACACCAGCGAAGGCGGGGTGGCGGCGACGGCGGACTGGGACATCGGCCCGGCGACGATCACGTCGATCACCGCATGGCGCTTCTGGAACTGGGACGCGGCCAACGACCGCGACTACACAGGCCTGCCGATCCAGCTGATCCAGCGCATCCCCTCGCGGCAGGATCAGCTCAGCCATGAGGTGCGGATCGCGTCGGACGGGGATCGCCCGCTGAGCTATGTCGCGGGGCTCTATTTCTTCCGGCAGGTGCTTACCGGGTCGCCCAATTCGGTGTTCGGCCCCTATGGCGCGCCGTGGCTGATCGGGGCGACGACCGGCGCGAATGCCACCCCGGTGCCCGCGAACCTGCTCGACGGTTACGGACAGACGGGAGGGACGCGCTTTGCGGTGAACAGCTATGCGGCCTTTGCCGAGGCGAACTGGCGGATCGTGCCGCGCCTGACCCTGACCGGCGGCCTGCGCTACACCCACGAGAGCAAGGAGGGCGATTACAGCACGCGGGTGTTCGGCGGGCCGCTGGTCACTTCGCCCGCGCTTGTCAACGCGCGGCTCGGCGTGCTGCGGCCCCAGACCTATTCGGCGCGCGACAGCGAGGGGAGCCTTTCGGGCCGCGCCAATGTCGCGTGGCAGCCGACGGACGACGTGCTGCTCTATGCGAGCTTCGCGCGCGGGTTCAAATCGGGCGGGATCAACATGTCGGGCCTGCCGCTCGATGCGAACAACCAGCCCGCGCTGGCGACCGCCGTGATCGACCCGGAACGCAACACGACATGGGAGGCGGGAATCAAGTCGGCGCTTTGGGTCGGGCGTCTGACGCTGAACCTCGCCGCCTACCACACCACGGTTCGCGATTTTCAGGCGACCGTGGTGGACTCGAGCCAGACCGTGGCGCTGCGCGGCTATCTGTCGAATATCCCCGCGGTGCGGGTGCAGGGGTTCGAGGCCGATGCGCGCCTCACGCTCGGCAGGCTGACGCTGGTGGGCGCGCTCGCCCATGGCGATGGCACCTACACCGACTATCCCGCAGGCCCCTGTCCGCTCGAACGCCAGACCGCGGCGACCGCCGCCTGCGATCTGACCGGGCAGCGCATCGCAGGTCTGCCCCGCTGGTCGCAGACGCTGAGCGCGGACTACGCCGTGCCGATTGGCCGGGGCGCGCTGTTCGTCCATGCCGACAGCAACTGGCGCAGCGGCTATTCCGGCGACCCGAGCCTGTCGCGCTTCACCTTCATCGAGGGCTACAACCTCACCAATGCGAGCCTCGGCTACCGGCGCGAGGATGCAGGCGGCAAGGGCTGGGAGATCGCGGTCTTCGCGCGCAACGTGTTGGGTGCGGACTACATCCAGAACCTCACCATCCAGGCGGGCAATTCGGGGCTGATCCTCGGCACACCCAGCGATCCGCGCACGCTCGGGGTGACGGTCAGGTGGCGGAGCTAAGCGGGCCCCTCGTTACGCTTCGGAGGCCGGGGGGAGGGAAGCAACGCTTCGGCGATGGCGGCAAAGCCGGCGCTGGCGGCGACTTCTGCATCGCCTTGCAGCTGGCGGTAACCGGCCAGCACCACCTCGCCCAGCGGCGTCAGGTGCGCGCCCGCTTTCTGGTTGCCCGGCACGGTCGCGACCAGCGGCCCCTGCCAGCAGCGGTTCATGGCATCGACCAGCAGCCAGGTGCGGCGGTAGCTCATCCCCATCGCCCGCCCGGCGGCCGAGATCGAGCGATTCGCGGCGATGGCATCCAGCAGATCGGCCTTGCCCGGCCCCATAGCGATCTCGTCACTGCACATGATCTGGATCTTGAGCTTGAGAGGGGAAGGCCAGGTCATGTTGGACCGATATCCTTTCAACGCTGGCAACCCAAACTGAATTGCACGCGATTGACGCACAGTCCCTTAGCGGCGTGACGACCAGTCCTTCCTCAGCTATCAACCCATCCTCGGCCATGAGCGGGGCTGACTCGCGGTCCCAAAAGCGGCACGGCTGCTTTACTGCGCTTACGAAAAATCCAGCCCTTGATCAACCGACCCCAAACCGGCAAATGAAAGACGGTCAAAGGTTGGTCTAGAGCCTACCATCAAGCTCATTTGTGGTCTACTTTTTCACCACAAATTTGGGGGCGGTCGGCTGCGCTTGCCCAAATGACCCCTAGGTGAAGCGTCGGGATTTCCGTTCGCAATCGACGTGCAAGGCCGCTAATGGGGCCTCCCTAAATTTATGGCGCAAACATTGACCACTAAATACCTTACCGGACTGCTCGCGAAGGATTTTTCGCACACGAGCCCCACGTCTCGGACCATCGGCGAAAAGCTGTTTCAGCTCGGCTTCGCCGTGGTGCAATGGCCGTGGCTGCTCAAAAGCCTTTACGGCGGCACCAAGGCGCAAAAGGCCGCCCTGCTCGAACGCGTCAAACTGGAAAGCGATGCTTTGCCGCATCTCGGGAGCTGGAAGGCCGATACCTATCTGTTGCACCGGATCGTCGACGAGATCGAGACCCGGCAGCCACAAGTTGTGGTGGAACTGGGTTCGGGCGCCACCTCTCTTGTGATTGCCAAGGCGTTGTCCCTGCATGGCCGCGGCTGTCTGCACAGCTACGACCAGCACGAACCGTTTGTGCGGCAGATGGAAGAATGGCTGGCCGAGCATGAATTGGCGGCACGGTTCTATCATGCGCCACTCGGTGAGCGCGATCTGGCATGGCCCGGCCTTTGGTATGACTTGCCCGAGATCCCCGCGACAATCGACATGCTGATCATCGATGGCCCTCCGTGGGCAGTCCATCCCTTTGCCAGAGGCATGGCGGAGCGCCTGTTCGACCGGGTTGTGTCCGGAGGGATCGTTTTACTCGATGACGCAGCGCGCCCAGGTGAGCGCATCGTTGCCCGGCGGTGGCGCAGAAAGTGGACAGATTTCAACTTCACCTTCGAAGGTGGAGGAACCAAAGGCCTGTTGATTGGACGAAAGAGGGGCTGATGGCGATAATTGCAGCGCGCGACTATCGCGAGGGACACGTCGTCGGCGAGGCGCTTTGCGAGAGCAAAGTGCAGACCCATGAACCGCAATCTCCCGATGCTTTCGCGTGGGTCGGCCTGCTCGATCCTACCTCTGAGGAAATGGCCACCTGTGCCAAGCGTTTCGGCCTCCACCCGCTCGCGGTCGAGGACGCGCTTCACGCGCATCAGCTCCCCAAGCTGGAAATCTATGGCGACCAGCTCTTCGTCGTTGCGCGCACCGCCAAGATGGAGGCCGGGCACATCAGCTACGGTGAGACCGCCTTGTTCGTCGGGCGCAACCATATCGTCACCGTCCGGCACGGGTCCGACCAGGGCCATTCGGCGCTACGAGAGAAGCTCGAGACAAGGCCCGCGCTGCTGGCGCATGGAGTGGACTATGTGCTTCATGCTCTGCTCGACATGATTGCCGACAATTACTTTCCGGTCATCGATGCCGCGGGGGAGATCGTCCAGCGGCTCGAACAGAGTGCGCTCGATTCCGCGCTGACCCGCGTCGAAATGCGCGAGCTGTTCAACCTGAGGCGCGACCTGCTGCTGCTGCAGCGAATGCTGATTCCCATGGAGGAAGTCTGCGCCAAATTGGCCAGCCTCGACCTGCCGAACATTGACCCGGAAGTGCGTCCCTATTTCCGGGATGTGCTCGACCACGTCCGGCGTGTCTCATCGCTTGCGGCGCTGCATCGCGAAATGCTCAATTCGGTGATGGAGACTAGCGCCCTGATCGAAGCCCAGCGTCAGGGTGAGATAACCCGTAAGCTGGCGGCATGGGCAGCGATCCTCGCCGTGCCAACTGCGATTGCCGGGATTTACGGGATGAACTTCGAGAATATGCCCGAATTGCGCATGGAATATGCCTATTTCGCCGTGATCGGGACTATCAGCTTCATTTGTCTGGTGCTTTTCCTTCGCTTCAGAAAATCAGGCTGGTTATAGGCTCGCCGCGAGATTGGTCCAACCCCTTCTTCCAGGACGATTGAGCAGTGCGCATATACGACACCCGCGAAGGCCGTCTGCAACCAATCACCGAAAGACTTGGCGACGCCACCGGGGCTAGCTGGATCGATCTGCTGCGCCCGACCGCCATCGATGAACAAGCGATCAACCGCTGGCTCGGCGTCGAAATCCCTGATCGCGAGGAAATGGAGGAGATCGAGATTTCCTCGCGCCTTTACACAGAGGGCCATACCGCCTTCATGACCGCGATCCTGCCCGCTTTTGGAGACAGCGACGAACCGGAGATGGGTCCGGTGACGTTTGTGCTAACCCCAACGGTGCTGGTAACGCTTCGTCACCATGAACCGCGCGTTTTTACAATGCTGAGCCAGAGAGCTGATCGTGGACTGGCGGTGGCAGCGGACGGGCCAGATATATTCCTGCAACTGCTCGAAGCGATCGTGGACCGGCTCGCCGACATCCTTGAACGCAGTGGCCGCGTTATCGAAACGGTAGCCAAGACGGTCTTCGCCAAGACTGACATCAAGGTACACTCTCAAACCGATTTCGGGAAGGTGCTGGCCGAACTTGGGCGGCAGGCCAATGCGCTTTCTAATATCCGAGACAGCCTGGTGTCACTCGAAAGGCTGGCAACCTTCGCCACCGCGCTGTTCATTCAGCGCAAGAGTCACAAGGATCTGCGTGAAAGGCTAAAGACTATTTCGCGCGATGTGCGTTCGCTGGCCGATCACGACGTCTTTCTGTCGCAGAAGATCAACTTCTTATTGGATGCCACATTGGGGATGATTAGCATCGAGCAGGCTGGGACCATCAAGATCTTCTCGGTTGCAGCCGTGGTGTTTCTGCCGCCCACGTTGGTCGCCTCGATTTACGGGATGAACTTCGACTTCATACCCGAACTGCAATGGCTATATGGTTACCCCTTCGCGCTCGCGCTCATGGTGGTTTCGATGCTGTTGCCCTACCTCTATTTCAAGCGGCGCGGGTGGCTTTGAGGCGGAATGCGGCATCGGTTCCTCTGGATTCTGCCGATCGCCGCGGTTTGCGCTCTTTTGGCGCAGCCAAGCCCTGCTATGGCGGGCGGCGGCGCGCATATTACTGATGACGATGCGACCCTGCCTGCCGGGGTCTGCCAACTTGAGAGCTGGCTGACTTTCGCTGATAACGGGCGCGGTTTAGCAGTTGCCAACCCTGCCTGCACGCTCAAGGCCCTACCTCGATTGGAAATTGCCACCGCCGTTCAGAGCAGCTGGGGCGAAGGCGGGGCGACCGCTATTGCACCAGCGGTTAAGCTCAACCTTCGGTCCTCTGAGGAAGCGCCGATTGGCATCGCCCTTTCGGCAATGGCCATCTGGAACCCTTCCTCAAGCAGGGTGGAGACTGTCGCTGTCAACGTGCCAATTTCGACCCGTGCCAGCGACAGGCTGGTGATTCACGGCAATCTCGGCTGGATCATTACTCCCGCCGGCACTGACCGCGACACCCTATTTTTGGGGGTGCAGGCCGAATATGAGCTCACCCCAGATCTGGTTCTGATGGGCGAGTTGTTCAGCAATGATGGGGGCGCGGCGGGCGGGCAGGCCGGGCTGCGCTGGGTGAGGGATCGCGGAAGGATCGATTTCGATCTTTTGGCTGGACACCGGACCGACGGTACCTCGACGTCATCGGTGACGCTTGGCTTCACCATACGGCGGTAAGGCATTGATCCGCTCTCGCATCAACCAAGATAGCCACCGTTCAGGAACTTACCCAGTTGCGGTCATGAACGGGGTCGATGCGCGATCCCGAAACCGGAATGGCGGCTTCTGGCGGATCCAGAAATTGTTCGCAGCGGTCGGGGATGACCGGTGTTGGGTCGGCAGTCGACCCTGCTCAACTCCGGCTGCGAATGCCGGCTACTCGATGTTTATTCCTAAAGACCCACCGTTCCCAAGCCGACCTTGAAGCGAATACTCACACGCTCTCCGGCTAAGCGAGGTTCTGCCGGAACCTGCGGCTACCGCTGATCACCGCGCCTGAACGCAAGGTGATATCGAAGTCCCCACTTTGCCGTGTTTCAGTGGTTGCGATCGCTGCCCGCCGCACGAGGTACGAGCGGTGGACGCGGACGAAGCCATGCGGCAGGACTGTCAGGAATTTCGTGTGTGGGCGGGCATAATGGGTAAGAAGGAGTCCCACTATGTCCCGACGCAAAGAACCTGC
>NZ_PNMA01000056.1 GCF_013823385.1 Hyphomonas sp. | reverse complement strand
GGCCCGAGGCGGCCATGTAGATGCCGTGCTCCTCGCGCAAGGTGGCGACCTCCTCCTTGGTGACCGGCAGCATCGAGAACAGCCCGTTCTGGTGGCCGAGCGGCGTGAGGTCGACCCGCCCCGCGCTGCCCGCCTTGGCGAGCGCATCGCGCACCTGCCGCATGCGCGCGCGCATGGTGTCGAGCTCGGCGAGCCACTGCGCGGTCATCTGCGCATCGCGCAGGATGATCCGCACCGCCGCGCCGCCGTGGTCGGGCGGCATCGACCAGCCCGCGCGCGCCAGCGCATTGGCGTTGGAGAAGGCGGTATCGAGCGCGCCCGCATCCTTCGCCAGCACGTAGAATGCGCCGACGCGGTCGCGGTACTGGCCGAAGTTCTTGTCGCAGGAATAGGCGATGAAGGCCTCGGGCACCTTGGCCAGCAGCCCGCGCATGCCTGCCGCGTCCTCTTCCATCCCGTGGCCGAGGCCCTGATAGGCGGCGTCGATGATGGGGAAGTTGCCGCTGTCGGCAAAGGCGTCGGTGATCGCGGTCCACTGGTCGGCGGTGTAATCGATCCCGGTCGGGTTGTGGCAGCAGGCGTGGAGCAGCACCGCCTCGTCCTCGCCCGCGCCATTGATCGCGGCGAGCACGGCGTCGAGGTTGGCGGTGCCATCAACGTTGGCGTGGTCGAAGGGCGCCAGCTCCATGCCGAGATCGGCGAGGATCTGCGCGTGGTTGGGCCAGCTCGGCACGCCCATGTGGACGCGCTTCACGCCCGCCTTCTGCGCGAGGCCGAGCGCGAGGCGCACCGCGCCCGTGCCGCCCGGGGTCTGCATCCCCTGAATGCGCCCGCCCATCGTCGGGTCGCCCGCGCCGAAGATATAGGGCATCAGCGCGGTGACGAAACCCATGTCGCCCTCGGGGCCGAGGTAGGACTTGCTCACCTGCGTATCGAGCAGCACCTGCTCGGCTGCCTTGATCGCGGCGAACACCGGGGTCGCGCCGTCCTCGGTGCGGTAGACACCGACGCCGAGGTCGATCTTGTCGGCGCGCGGATCGGCGGCGTGGAGGCGGATCAGGGCGAGCAGGGCGTCGGGCGCCTGGGGGCTGAGTCGGTCGATCATGCGCGAGCGCATGGCCTCCGCGCGCGCCGATCGCAACCGGCTTTCGTATGCAATGGTGGATTTACGCGCTCAGAAGGGCAGCCACTTCTGTTCCTTGGAGAACTTCATGTAGCCGGCATTGACCCCGAGCCGCAGCCCCGCGCCCACACGGATCGGGATCAGCACCACATCGCCGCGGCGCAGGTAGCTCGCGGTAAGGCCGCCGACGAAATAGGCCTGCCCCTCGCCCGACGGGAAGCGCTTGAACAGGTCCTCGGTGTCGAACAGGTTGTAGACGAGGACGAAGGTATTGCCCGCATTGGCCCCGGCATCGAAGCCGATCGAGGGGCCGGTCCAATAGACCTTCTTCTGGCCTTCGACCTTGTGGTGGAGCGTGCCCGACCCGTAGCGCGCGCCGACGATGAACGCCCCGCCCGCTTCGCGTCCGACGATGTAGCCGTTGGGCCGGCCCTGCTTCTTGAGCAGGTCCTCGATCAGCTTGGCGAGCCCTTCCGCGCCCTTGCCGAACACGCCCTCGGCCGCGCCGATCAGGTCATCCTCGCCATAGGTTTCGGCGGCGGCGACGGGGGCAGCGTCGGTCGCGGGCGGCAGGGTGTCCTGCGGCGGGAGCGGGGCGGTGTCCGAAGAGGCGGACGGCGCTGCAAGATCGCCGAAGGTGGCATCGACGCTCGGATCGGCGGGCGGCTGGCCGTCGGTGGTGGTGGTGGCGGCGGGCGGAGCCTGCGGCGCGGCGAGATCGGCGTCGATGCCGCCGTTCTGCTGGCTCCAGGCCGCATCGGGATCGACAGTCTCGAGATCCTGCGCCTGCGCCATCGCCGGAGCGGTAAGGCACAGCGCCGCGAGCGCGCCCAGCGCATGGCCTGCCATGCGGCGGCCCCAGTCAGCGAGGCGGGCTTCAGGGAAACGGGCGGTCATCATGCTCATTGTGCGACCTTTCGCATGTCAGTGTCAGCCCCGGTTTTCTGCGGATCGGAAGAGAATCGCTTCCGCCCCGCGAGGCAACCGCCCATCGCCGAGGCGAATCCGAAACGCGACGAACCGTGGCAGGGCTATTGCTGCGAGCCTGAACACGACCAGAACCGGCCAGAACCGGAACACCGCAAGCGCACCGGCGGTTTTTTCGCCAAGCCACCTTGCCGCCCGTCCAAGTGCCGACTATAGCCCCGCCCTCGCAGCCCAAGCTGTTGCCCGGAGACGTGGGTGAGTGGCTGAAACCAGTTCCCTGCTAAGGAACCGTACTCTATCAGGGTACCGAGGGTTCGAATCCCTCCGTCTCCGCCACCACCGCCTTTAACGGCTTGTTATGTCATAGAAGATTTCCCTTCTGGGGAATTGGTCCCACTCGCGGTCCCATTTTTAAGGGCCGGATATCAATAGACTATTCTGCGTTGCTGGAGTCAAATCCCGAGCCCTCGTCCCCTGCCAAGATCGATGCCATGGGTGAACGCAAGCTCCGCACCCAGCTTGCGGCCTGTGTCGTAGCCAATCCCGAGCTCGCGCTTGCGGCTTGCCAAAATTGATTCCAGCTGCGGATCGCGCTGAAGGCTCTTGGTCATGTCGCCCATGGCTGAGCGCGTTGCCCGATAGCCGGACATGTCGGCATCGCGATACTGGCGTTCGCCGGTCTTCTTGAGCTCCTGCCAGCGCGCCACGAAGCGATCGGCGCGGCGCTGCGGATCGGTGCGGAGTTCGGTCTCGAGCTGGAGCGCCTGCACAGCACGCCGGACCTGCCCGCTGCCTGCCTCGCGGGCGAGTTCCGGGTTTTTCTTGTAGGCGGCTTCGGCATCGCGCCAGCCATGCGGCCGCACTTCCTCGAATGCATCGCGGGATGAGTTGAGCTCGCGCGCTTGAGCGTGACTCCACCTTTGCCCCGCATCCTTCGTGGCGAGGATATTATCGACCGCGCGCGCATGGCGAATGAGCGCCTTGGTGCGTGCGCGGCGTAGTTCGGCCTCGGGATCTTTAACCACCTTGCGTTCCGGCACTGCCGGTTCCGGAACACCCGTCCTGGGCAAACGCAGCCCGTCAAATATACCGCGCACCTTCTCGGGCACCTTGCGGATGATTTCAGCAACCCGCTCGCGGAAGGTGATCCCGCGCCGCTCTGCAAAGGCCTGCACCGGATCGGCGTGCTGATAATCGCTGGCCATATCCTTGCCGCGCTCGCGGCTCAGAGTGCGCACAAGCCGAGCCTGATCGGCGAAGTCATCGCGGCCATAATGCAGGGCAACGCTGTCGCGATGCCGCGACAGCGCCACATAGGCCCCGTGACTGTCCATGCCCGGCGTCGCGAGCACGTGCGCCTCGTCGACGGTCATGCCCTGCGCCTTGTGGATCGTGGCGGCGTAGCCGTGATCAACATGGGCATAGTCCTTGAGGTCGAAGGCAAGGCTGCGACCGTCATCGACGCGCACGGACATGCGCTGCGGCGTGACCTCCTCGAACGTGCCGAGCGTGCCGTTCTTCACGCCGAGCTCGCGCTCATTACGCAAGAACATGATGCGGTCGCCGCTGGCAAACTGCCGCTGGCCGCGGTCAGTGCCGATGACCACATCATCCCCAAGCTCGCCAGCATCGCGCAGCCGTTCGCGTGCCGCCTCGTTGAGTGCGCGCACCTCGTCATTGGTGTGGGTGAGGATGATCCGCGTGTCGTTCGGGCTCGCCTGCCGCTCGCGATCCCAGCGCTCGATCAGCTCGCTGCGCGCCAACTCGCGCGTCTCGGCAGCATGTACCATCCCGCGCTCTTCGTAGACCGCGATGGCAAGCCCGGTCCTTCCCGTGGCAAGCTGCCGTGTGGCATCACGCTGCCAATCGTCACTCTGACGACGCACCTCGGTGATTTCGACCCCGCCATGCCGCTCATGGATCGCGCGGAAGGCTGCACCTGCTTCGATCGCCTGCAGCTGCTGCGGATCGCCGACCAGCACAACCTTTGCGCCTGCATCGGCGGCCTGGGACAGCACGCGCTCCATCTGGCGCGTGCCGACCATGCCGGCTTCGTCGATCACGAGCACATCGCGCGAGGTGAGCTGCTCGCGCCCCTCGCTCCATTGATGCTCAAGGCTGGCAATGGTGCGCGAGGCAATGCCCGAGCCGTTCTCCAGGCCCTCGGCGGCAATGCCTGACAGGGCTGCACCGCGGACATTGTAGCCCGCACTTTCCCAGGCCTCGCGCGCGACACCAAGCATCGCGCTCTTGCCCGTCCCGGCATAGCCGACCACGACGCTGAGATCACGCTCGCCGGTAACATGCTCAAACGCCGCGCGCTGCTCGCCGGAGAGAACCAGACCACGCTCTGCTGCGCGCGCCAGCGCCGCGTCCCGGCAATGCTCATTGACCGCATGCTGGCTGCGTTCGGCCATCATTTCAGACGCACGCTGCAGCCGCTGCTCGGTGTCGATCATCTGGCGGGAGGTGAACCGCTCTTCGCCGCGCCCGTCCTTGCCGAGCGCAACAAGGTCCGGCGAGCGCCGCACCGCGCTCATCACCGCATCGAACTGATCCTTCCCGTCACTGTGGCGGTGAACGAAGCGGGCAAGATCCCTATTGGTGAAGGTGGCCTGCTGGTGCGTGATCGCATCAAGCGCGACGCCCGGATCGGCAATGATCCGCGCGCCGTTCCGCTCGGCGATGGCTCGGTGTTCTTCAATCCGCTCGGCCTCAAGCCCGCGCCCCTCCATGCGCGAGGCAGCGGGGCCGATCTTGTCCTGCGGCTCCAGGCCAATGCCCTGCGCCTCAAGGCTGCGATGATCGATGCGCGCATCGATATCGAGCTCCGCCAGTCGCTGGTTGACGTGATCTGCCCAGCGCTCGCGCCACTGCTCGACAAGTTCGGTGCGGTTCCAGTCGCGGACCTTTGCGCCGAAGCCATCTGCATCGACCTCGCGCATCGTCAACATGATATGCGCATGCGGCTTGGCGAGGCCATCAGCGCCAACATCCCAGTGCACGTTGAGATCGGCAATCATGCCGCGCTCGACAAACTCGGTCTGGACAAAGTCTCGGGCAAGGGCGATGCCCTGTTCCTTGTTCAGTTCGCGCGGGATCGCAAACTCTACCTCGCGCGACAGTTGCGCGTCCTTTCGCTTCTCGGATGCCTCGACCGCGTTCCACAGTCGTTCGCGGTCGGAGAGATGCTCGGGCGCACCTTCGGGCAGCAGCACTTCGGAGTGCACGACTCCGCCCTTGTTGGTGAAGTCGTGGGTGCGATCGATCCGCTCATCGAGCAGGCGGCCTGCCGAGCGATAGGCAGCGGCAGCAACCGCGCTGCGCCCGGCCGAGCGGCTGATGACTTTCACGGAGAGATGGTAGATCGCCATAACGGCGAACCATCTACGTCACACAAGCCACGTCGGCACGACGTATAAGCGCGCCCTCACATGATAAAATCCTGTTCGGGACTACCCGGTCTCACACGGTCCCGACGACACTAAAGCATTGGACGAGCTCACCATCTACAATCAGCGCATCAACCCCAAAACGGAGAACCATGATGCGTAAGCCAAGAGATATCGATGCCGAGCTCAAGGCGCTCGCCGAGAAGACCAAGCAGCTCAAGGAACGCCGTGTGCTGCAGCTGGGCGAGCTGGTAATCGCCACCGGTGCCGACAGCATCGACGCCGAGACCCTGGCCGGTGCACTGCTGGTCATCGCCGAGACCACCGATGGCGCCAGAAAGGAGAGCTGGCGCAAACGCGGTAACGCGTTTTTTCAGAGCAAAAGCCGCAACGCTGGCAAAGGAACTGAGCGCGAGCCAAACCGCGCTGACTCGCCTGACAGCAGCGCGGCACAGGCTTGAGCTGCGCAAGGCTCGCACCGACATGCGCGACTGGCAAATCAAACGCCGCGAGCGGACAAAGCAACTGATCGAGCTCGGCGGTCTGGTCCGGAAAGCTGGGCTCATCGAACTCATCGATGATGACCGGCCTGTGCTGCTGGGCGCGTTCCTCGCCATTGCTGCCAAATTGCAGGGCGAGGAACGCGAACAGATGTTGGCCCTGTGGCGACGGCGCGGGAAGCGCGCCTTCGAACAAAGCGGATAAGAACAAAGGTGCACCGCGAGTCCCGCCCTGCTACACTCATGTGACCATGCGCACCGACCTCGATCATCTGCCTCCGCAAAAGCAGCGCGAGCTGGAGCGCGTGGTGCAGCTGATCTTCGAGGAGTTCGACGACGCCTTCGCTCTCGCCAAACACGAGTGGAAGAAGGCCGGGCGCATCCTCAAGGTCATCCTCTATGGCAGCTATGCGCGCGGCACCTGGGTCGACGAGCCGCATACCGCCAAGGGCTACCGCTCGGACTTCGATCTGCTGATCATCGTCAGCGACAAGCGGCTCACCGACCGGGTGAAGTACTGGTCCAAGCTCGATGAGCGGCTGATGCGCGAATATGGCCTTACCGGTACGCTGCGGACCCCGGTCAATTTCATCGTCCACACCCTGCAGGAGGTGAACGACGGGCTCGCCCACGGGCGCTACTTCTTCATGGACGTGAAGCAGGAAGGGATCGCGGTCTACCAGTCCGACGACACCGAACTGCACACCCCCAAGCCCAAGACACCGACACAGGCGCTGAAGATGGCTCGGGAGTATCAGAGCGAATGGCTGCCTCAATCCAATGCATTCTACAAAATGTATCGATCAGGGGTCGCTGAAGGCGACCTAAAGCAGGCGTCGTTCGTGTTGCATCAAGCTGCAGAGTCTCTTTATCACTGCGTGCTGCTCGTCTGCACCTTCTACACCCCTCACGTTCACAATCTCGGCTTCCTGCGCACTCAGGCTGAGCGGATCGATCCTCGTCTCACCTACGTCTGGCCGCGCGAGCTCAAGAAGGATCGCGCCCGGTTTGAGAAGCTCAAGGACGCCTACGTCAAGGCGCGCTACTCGAAACACTATCGCGTCACCAAAGATGAACTTGAATGGCTCGGCGCGCAGGTCGAGGAGCTTGGCCGCGTTGTCCACGAGGTCTGCTCGGAGCGTATCGACAAGCTCAAAGCCGAAGCAAAAGCGAAGCCAGACAAGGTCCGGTGACCAATTAGGGATTTTACGTCCGTTTTCGTCGATCTTGAGCCGAAAGCGGACTTCAAGCTACCGACACCAATCCGACCATCTTGGTTCTGACCGATTCCTCCAAGGGAATGCGTCAGAACCGCGCCGAAATGCCTGCATAGACCTGCAAGTCCGGTGTCGCCTGATTGAGGCCGAAGTTGCCACCAATGTCGATTTGCAGGTTGTTGTTCAACAGATGGCTGATCGCCGCATCTGCTGAGTATTGCCGCACGGTGCCAGACGGATCCCAGTTCTGCGCGGTCCACAGCTCGGCTGCGATTGTCGTGTGGGAGCCGAGCGGATAGGCGAGGTTGACTAGACCCTGGAACTCGACGTGGCGATCTTCGGGTTCCAGGCTGTCGGACAGCAGCGCAAATTGCGGCACCAAAGTTAGTGTCGCAGCCCCGACGGGAACCTGCACCGATGTCACGAGGCCGCCCTCCCATTCGCCATTGCCGATCCCGCGCTCGGCGGTCGGCACCTTAACGAAGGAGACCAAGGCGATTTGAACGCGGTCGCCGGGGTTGGTAAGGCGCTGCTTGAAGCGCACGGTCAAATCACCCACACCGCGCTGCGTAACGGTTTGTCCGGCAATGCGGTTGCGCACTTCGACCTGCGGGGCGAGGTTGAACTGGATGTCGCTGCTGTCGGTCAGGCCAAACTTCACCGTCGGGTTGGTATAGACCAGCACATCGCTGCGCTGCCCTTCCGTGTCGGATCGGGACCAGAAAATCGCATCGCTTTCCACCTGAATCATCCCCTTTGGGACGGTGCAGGTCGCGGTGCCCTTGGTAGGGCGATCCGTGCAGATCGGCGCAGGTTCCTCAATTGGCCCAGCGGGGGTATCTTGAGCGGACAGAGGTGCAGCGGCACACATCACAGCGCAGGCCGCGGCGGCAGGAGAAAACCGGAAACGCATTGTGGAAGCTCCTCATTGCGGCCTGCGCGCCGCTCGGTGCCTACGCTTTTCGTCCTGACACGCCTTAAATCGCCATGCGGAATGCCGTGCCAATGCGTGAAATCTGCGTGAAACGCTGTACCATCAGCTATCCGGCTAGGCTTATCTTCACGCAGATTTAATGCGTGAGAGCCGTTTCCCCCGGCGAGATTTCACGCAACTTTGCACCAATGGCCCTTTTGCGAAAGCGAAAGGAGCCTTCATGACCTTCGACCTTCTGCTGGCGGCGCTGGTGGCGCTGGGCCTGCTTGTTTACCTTGGCATCGTGCTGCTTCGGCCGGAGCGGTTCTGATGGCTGCCGCTGGCATGTTCGACCGCGCGCTGCTGGCTCCTGCCGCGCGCGATGCTTTCGTTAAACTCGATCCGCGCACACTGATGCGCAATCCGGTGATGTTCACCACGGCGGTTGTCGCGGCGGCGGCTACGCTGATCTTTTTGTACCACCTGTCGATGGGCAGGTACTGTAACTTGACGTCTGGAAATTCGTTTGAGGCGGGTGCGATGCGCCTCTGCTGGGGCGAGCCCCAGCAGAGGCGGTCCAATCTGGTATTCCAT
>NZ_PNMA01000055.1 GCF_013823385.1 Hyphomonas sp. | reverse complement strand
GGGGTGGTGCGGGCGCACTGAGCGGCACGCGAGGAAGCCACGGCCCGGCTGATTGTCGTTGCTGGGGAGAGGGCGCGGCGCGCCCCTTTCCCCGACTGAATAAGGGATCTCGTCGGCGACGCCGGCGTCATCATGGGCGGGCCTGGCCCGACCCCGCGCGCGAGCGATCGTCACCCGGCAGGGACGAGACGCCACAGGCGGCTTGGTCGTAGCGCCAGCGGAGATAGAGCGCGGCCCGTCAGGGCGCCCCCGATCGGTCATCGCGGAACGATCCTCTTGCGCTTCTGTCTCTGTTTTGATACAGGCGACGGGATGGAGTCTATAACCGCGAAGCCGGTCCATTTCCTCGGCGACAGCCGCGAGGCTCTACGAAATTTCCCGGACGGTGCCCGCTACAGCGCGGGCGTCGAACTCCGGGCGGTGCAGACGGGCCTCGATCCTTCGGATTGGAAGCCGATGAAGACCGTTGGAGCGGGCGTAAGAGAAATAAGGGTCAGGGAAGCGTCGGGCGCGTTCAGGGTGATCTATGTGGCGACATTACCGGATCGCGTGCTGGTGCTTCATGCGTTCCAGAAGAAGACACAACAGACTGCACAAAAGGACATCGACCTGGCCGCGAAACGGCTGAAAACTTGGAAGGCAGAACAATGAACGCCGAACCTATGATTGTCGGAACCTTCGATAGCGTTTTTGACGCGCTCGCCGACACACCGGCGGAAGCAGCAAACCTGACGGCGCGCGCGGACCTGCTGCTGAGCATCCGCGAGCGGGTGAAGTCGTGGGACGTGCCGCAGGAACAGGCCGCCAAACGGCTTGGCCTGACCCGGCCCCGGGTGAACGATCTCCTGCGCGGGAAGCTCGACAAGTTCTCGCTGGATGCGCTCGTCAATGTCGCCACGGCAGCGGGGTTCAAGCTGCATATCCAACTCGAAGAGGCTGCATGAGCGGACATCGCCCGTTTTCCGATCTCATGAAGGATTGGAGTCCCGAGCGTCGCGCGCACAGCGAGGCAAGCAAGATTAAGCTGACCAATCGGTGGGCCAGCTTTGAGCGGTTGTGTCACGGCATGGGCATCGGCTCGGAAGAGATGGCAAGATTGATTGATCTGGAGCAGTCGGCAATCTCTAGGCTGTTGCGCAGTCCCGACATGAAGGTCAGCACGTTGCGCGAGCTGAGCGCGGCGATGGGTGGCGAGATGCATATCACTGCGACCTTTTCCGATCGCTCGGTCGAAATCGGCGGCTTAGCTGCGGCGGATCATCAACCCGATGCCGCGATCTGCTTCAACCCTTTATAGAGCGTTGCCCTGCTGACACCGTAAGTCACCGCCACATCAGTTACGGTAGCGTGCGGGTCCGCCAACAACAATTTCGCTTCACGAAGCTGTTTGGTAGTCAACGCTGGCGGGCGACCGCCCATGCGGCCACGCGCGCGTCCGGCAGCAAGACCGGCTTTGGTGCGCTCGCTAGTAAGTTGACGCTCGAACTGCGCCAGGCTGGCGAAGATATGAAAGATGAGCGTTCCCCCGGCGCTGGCCGTATCGATCCGCTCGTCGATGCTTTCGAATCCCATGCCTTCGCGCGCCAGCTTGGCGACGGTCGCGACCAAGTAAGGCAGGGACCGCCCAAGCCGATCGAGACGCCACACGACCAGGCTGTCGCCCTTGCGCAGGGCTTTGAGCGCCTGCGCCAGTTCGGGCCGATCGGATTTCGCGCCGCTGGCATGTTCGGAATAAATGCGATGGCATCCGACACGATTGAGCGCGTCGAGCTGGGCGTCGAGGCTCTGATCCTCAGTCGATACGCGGGCATAGCCGACGCGTACGCCACCTGCGGTCGTGCCGGACTGATCGAGACTGCTGCGCGTGTTCATCATTCAAATCGATCATGCCGTTTTCACGTCATAGATTCTCGAACGGGTTTGTAAACAATTCGACTGCCGATCGACCGGGATTTTCGGGAACCGCGCCGCGTGTCTGGAAAACGGTCGTTTTCTGGACGACGATGCGACGTCGATCGCTTAGTCGACGAACGCTGTCGCCAAATATGTGAGAGCCGCAATCAGACCAGCTGCGGGCAAAGTAATCACCCAAGCGAAAACAATCCTCCCGGCAATATTCCAGCGTACCGCCGAAAGCCGCCGTGCCGCGCCGACGCCAACGATAGCGCCGGTTATTGTGTGAGTGGTCGAAACAGGAATCCCGCCAAGAGTCGCCATAAACAAGGTGATCGCGCCGCCAGTCTCGGCGCAGAAACCCTGAGGCGGTGTCAGCCGGGTGATCTTCGATCCCATTGTATGGACGATCCGCCATCCGCCGGACATCGTGCCGAGGGCCATCGCAGCCTGACAGGACAATACGACCCACAGCGGTACGTGGAACTCGCCACCGAGCAGCCCTTGCGAATAGAGTAGGACAGCGATGATCCCCATCGTCTTTTGGGCATCGTTGCCGCCGTGGCCGAGCGAGTAGAGTGCTGCCGATATAAGCTGAAGCCGACGATACCGTTTATCGACCGCGAGCGGCGTGAGGCGCAGGCTGGTCCACGCGACGACCAACATCAGCACCAAAGCGAAGAACAGGCCAACTGTAGGCGACAGAAAGATTGCGGCGACGGTTTTGAGGACGCCGCCCCATACAACGGCGCTTATGCCAACCTTGGCGATGCCGGCCCCGAGCAATCCGCCGATCAACGCATGGCTACTGCTCGACGGCAGTCCCAGCACCCACGTGATCAAATTCCACGCTATCGCTCCGATCAGCGCCGCGAAAATGATGCTGGCGTCGATGATATGCGCGTCAATAATTCCGGTGCCGATGGTCTTAGCGACATGAAGGCCGAAAAACAGGAAGGCGATGAAGTTGAAGAACGCAGCCCAGACGACGGCGTGGTGCGGTTTCAACACCCGCGTCGAGACAACCGTCGCGATCGAATTAGCGGCGTCGTGCAGCCCGTTCAAAAAGTCGAAGGCGAGCGCAATACCGATCAGCGCGACCAGCATGGACATCGATAGCGCCATGATCAGGCGTGATCGATCACGAGGCCGTGGATTTCGGATGCAACGTCCTCGAGTCGGTCGAGAATACGTTCAAGATGGGAATAGACTTCGCGGCGGATGACGAAGGTGGTGGCATCCCCGCCGGTTTCGAAAAGCGTCCGCAATCCGCGTTCATGCAACGCGTCGGCGCGCTCCTCCAACGCGACAACCTCCGCCGTCAGCGTGAGGAGGCGTGTGCCATATTTGCTGACCGATCGCAGGAGGGGGAGCGCCGTCATAACGACGTCGCTCGCGTCAACAGCGATGCGCGCGAGATCGCGCATTTCCGGATCGAACATCGTAACGTCATAGCGCCGGATCGTCTTCGCGGTCTGGTGCATCTGATCGATCGCATCGTCCATCGCATTGATCAGCGCGACGATGGCGCTCCGATCGAAGGGCGTCACAAATACGCTGCGCGCATCGTCGATGATCGAAATCCTCAGCGCATCGGCCAGCCGTTCTTGGTGCGCGATTTTGTCGATGCAGCCGTCACGGCTACCCTGATGGTCGAGCAACGCACTCAGCTCGCGCGCTGCCTCGGTAATGGCCAGACCGTGCGTCTCGATCAGTTCCTGGAAGCGCCCCTGCTTCGGCATCAGCGATTGAAACCACGCTAGCATCCCACTCTCCCCCGATGCCACCGGATAAACATTATTCGATGATTCGAGAAGTGAAGACTAGCGGCATATTGGAAACTATTTTCCCAACCCTAATTGAACGCCACCATCATTCCTGTATCGTGGAATTATCGAATCGCTCGCGTCGGTTCGGTCGCAACTGGGAGGAAAAGACAATGAAATCGCTGTTAGCTGGGTTGCCGCTGCTGATGATCGCCACGGCCAGTGCGGCGCAATGGGAGCCGTATCCCGAAATGCTGCGAATTGAGGGCAAAGGCGAAGGTGCTTGGAACCTCAAGTGCCAAATGCAGACGAAAAAGGGCGACCCCGTGGCGCGGGAGTTTACAGGTCGCGGGAAAAAGGCGCTTGGTTTTTCGCTGGACGAACCAATTGGCGGTTCATGCGCCTACGTCGCTGCGCCCGATAAGCCGCTCACCATCTCGCTGCGCAGTCCAATGTATGTTTGTCCGCTTGCCTCGGCGGTCGATAAACCATGTCAGCAGACCTTTCCGGCGGGTGCGACGGGTACGTTCGACGTCAAGAAAAAGGGCGGGCGGTAGATTGCTACCATCGCCGATGAAGCATTGTCCGCTGCGACATTTCCGCTAAATCCGAATCATGGAACTCAAACACGCTGTCGCCGCGCTTTCCGCGCTCGCCCATCCCGGACGCCTCACCACATTTCGCATGCTGGTGCAGGCGGGCCGGGAAGGGATTGCTGCGGGCGAAATTGCACGAGAGCAGGGCGTCCCGCCCAATACGCTATCGGCAAACCTCAACATTCTGTCGCACGCCAATCTGATCGAGAGCCGCCGCGAAGGTCGGTCGATCATCTATTCTGCACGGTATGAGAGCATGGCGGACGTGCTCGAATATCTCATGGAGGATTGCTGCGGCGGCAACCCCGAAATCTGCGCGCGCCTGGCCGACATGGTGATGCGCACGCACTGCGTCGAGGAAGGTCACGCATGACCGACGGTATCTACAACGTATTGTTCCTGTGCACGGGCAACTCCGCCCGTTCGATCCTTGCTGAAAGCGTGCTGAACAATCTCGGCAAAGGCCGTTTCCGCGCGTTTTCAGCGGGGAGCTATCCCAAGGGTGCCGTGCATCCGATGGCCTTGACCCTAATCGCGGAAGCAGGTCTGCCAACCGAGGGCTTGCGGTCGAAAAACTGGGACGAGTTTGTCGGCCCGGACGCGCCCACGATCGATATTGTCATCACGGTCTGCGACAACGCAGCGGGTGAAGTCTGCCCGGTGTGGCCGGGGCATCCGGTGATGGCGCACTGGGGCATCGAAGACCCTGCCGCCGTCGAAGGCGAAGGCCAGCGGCACGCCTTCGACATGGCGCTGCGCTACCTCACCAATCGCATCAACCTGCTATTGGCGCTGCCGATTGATAGTATCGGCTCGATCGTTCTGCGGACCAAGTTACGCGAAATCGGCCATAGTGAAGGTGCAACCCTGCCGGACGGGGCGGTGACATCGTGACCACTGACATCATCATCTACCACAACCCAGAATGCGGTACGTCACGCAACACGCTGGCGATGATCCGAAACGCGGGCATCGAGCCGCACGTCATCGAATATCTCAAGTCGCCGCCGTCGCGGGCGCTACTCGTTCAGTTGATCGAGCGCGCCCACATACGTCCGCGTGATCTGCTGCGCGAAAAGGGCACGCCCTACGCCGAACTTGGCCTCGCCGATGAGAGCCTGAGCGACAACGACCTGATCGACGCGATGATGGCGCATCCGATTCTGATTAATCGTCCACTGGTCGTATCGCCGCTCGGCGTGAAGCTGTGCCGTCCGTCCGAAGCAGTGCTGGATTTGCTCCCCGCACCACAGCAAGGAGCATTTACCAAGGAAGATGGCGAACAGGTGATCGATGAGCGTGGCGAGCGGGTCGCTTGATGCTTGTTGCATTGCTGATCTTCGTCGCGACGATCACGCTCGTCATTTGGCAGCCCAAAGGTCTCGGTATCGGCTGGAGCGCGATGGCTGGAGCGGTCGTGGCTCTGCTGCTGGGAGCCATCACGCTCGCCGATGTTCCGGTGGTGTGGGGCATTGTCTGGAACGCGACCGGCGCTTTCGTGGCGATCATCCTGATAAGCCTGATCCTCGACGCGGCGGGCTTTTTCGAGTGGGCGGCGCTGCATGTGGCGCGCTGGGGTGGCGGCAATGGCAAGCGGCTGTTCTCGCTCGTCGTGCTCCTGGGCGCGGCAGTATCGTCGCTGTTCGCCAATGATGGTGCTGCGCTCATCCTGACGCCGATCGTCATCGCGATGCTTCGGGCGCTCGGCTATGGCACCAGGGCGACGCTGGCGTTCGTAATGGCGGCGGGGTTCATCGCCGACACCGCCAGCCTGCCGCTGGTGGTCTCCAACCTAGTCAACATCGTGTCGGCGGACTTCTTCAAGCTCGGGTTTGCCGAATACGCGCTGGTTATGGTGCCGGTCGATCTCGCCGCGATCGCCGCGACGTTGGCCGCGCTTCTTCTGTTCTTCGGCCGCGACATTCCGGCAAACTACGATGTGGCGCAGCTGCGCGCTCCCGGCGAGGCGATCCGCGACCGCGCGACGTTTCGCGCGGGATGGGTTGTGCTGGCGCTGCTACTCGCCGGATTCTTCCTGCTCGAACCGCTCGGCGTTCCTGTCAGCGCGACCGCCGCGATCGGCGCGCTGGTGCTGATCGTGATTGCCGGTCGTGGCCATGTGATCGAAACGGGCAAGGTCATTCGCGGTGCGCCGTGGCAGGTCGTCATTTTCTCGCTTGGCATGTATCTCGTCGTTTATGGCCTGAAGAATGCGGGGCTGACGGATCACCTGGCGGTAGTGCTCGATCGCACGGCGCAAGGCGGCGTCTGGGCCGCAACTTTTGGCACCGGCATAATCGCGGCGCTGCTGTCGTCGATCATGAACAATATGCCGACCGTGCTGGTCGGCGCGCTGTCGATCGACGCGACGCACGCAACGGGCGCAGCCAAGGAAGCGATGATCTACGCCAATGTCATCGGTTGCGATCTGGGGCCGAAAATCACGCCGATCGGATCGCTTGCGACACTACTTTGGCTGCACGTGCTCGGGCAGAAGGATGTGAAGATCGGCTTGGGCTATTATTTCCGGGTCGGCATGACGCTGACGATCCCGATTCTGCTGGTGACGCTTGCCGCGCTGGCTTTGCGGATCAGCCTAGGCTGATGCCGCTGCGCCATCTCACGGACCCTGGCCATCTGCCCGCGCTCGATCGGCGCTATGCGATCGAGCGGCCCGGCCTCGGCCTAGGCGCGGGTGATCCGCCGCCCCGTATCCTGCTGCTCTACGGTAGCTTGCGCGAGCGCGCCTACTCGCGCCTATGTGTCGAGGAAGCTGCGCGTTTGCTGCAATTCTTCGGGTGCGAGACACGCATCTTCGACCCTTCGACGCTGCCACTGCCCGATCAGGTCGCTGGCGACGATCATCCCGCCGTCCATGAGCTGCGCGCGCTGTCGATGTGGTCGGAAGGCCATGTGTGGTGCTCGCCAGAACGCCACGGGCAAATTACCGGCATCATGAAGCTGCAAATCGACCATCTGCCGCTCTCGATGGGCGGGATGCGCCCGACCCAAGGCCGCACGCTCGCGGTGATGCAGGTGTCGGCCGGATCGCAATCGTTTAATAGCGTCAATACGCTGCGCCTGCTCGGTCGCTGGATGCGGATGGTCACGATCCCGAACCAGTCGAGTGTCGCCAAGGCTTTTCAGGAGTTCGATGAAGCCGGGCGCATGAGACCCTCCGCCTATTACGACCGGATCGTGGACGTGATGGAGGAGCTGGTCCGGTTCACGGTACTATTGCGCCCTCATGCGGCCCAGCTCGTCGATCGCTATTCCGAAAGGAAGGAAGCGAATCGGACTGTCGATCCTGCCGCCGATCTGTCGGCCATTGCGCTAGGCCAAGGCTGCGGTCGCTAATAACCCTGCCTTGCTCGTGTCGGCCTGGCTTTAGGTTGAACAGCCTGTCTCCACTACGAATATGCACGTAAGGGGAGCGCATGACCGAAGAAGGGTTCGATAAATTCGCGAATCTCGGCCTGCGCCGGGCGGTTCGCCTCGTGGCGCTCCTGAATCTCGCGTATTTCGGTTTCGAATTCGCGGTCGCCAAGGCGATCGGCTCTGTGTCGCTGTTTGCCGATTCTGTCGATTTTCTCGAAGATGCCTCGGTCAACCTGCTTATCCTTCTCGCCTTGGGCTGGTCCGTGCGGAGCCGCGCGCGCGTGGGCATGGGATTGGCCCTCATCCTGCTTGTGCCGGGACTCGCGACATTATGGACGGCTTGGACGAAGTTCAACGTGCCGGTCGCCCCCGACCCAGTGCCGCTCACCCTAGCGGGCCTCGGTGCGCTTGCGGTCAATCTGACTTGCGCCTTTATGCTCGCCCGCCACCGCCACCATAGCGGCAGTCTTACCCGGGCAGCGTTCCTGTCAGCGCGCAATGATGCATTCGCCAATGTCGCCATCATCGCAACCGGACTTGTCACGGCTGTGCTCTGGCATTCCGCGTGGCCCGACCTCATCGTCGGCCTCGCCATCGCGCTGATGAACGCCGATGCCGCGCGCGAAATCTGGGAGGCCGCGCGGGAGGAGCATCGCGCCTCGGCCTGATCCCTGCCTACGTTACCAAATTTCGCCGCTGTCCTCATTTCGCCGCTGCCGCAACGTCACGCCGTCACGACACGGTCGTTTTCTGAACACGCCATCATCATTGCTCAGACACCCCATCGGCATCACGGCCACCGCCAAACCGCGCACGCCCGACGGACGCTATGCCCCAAATTGCATCCTCGGGTCGCAGCGCATGAGGATCGACGTCGCCGCCGACGCTGCGGTCGAAATGGGCAACAACACTGCGGGCGCCGATCAACGAAACGTCACGAGCGAACCTCCGTAAGGGCAGCGGCAGTTCCACGAGCACGCCGTGGTCGCCGCTGCTGCCGCCACATGATGAACCCTGTCAGCACCCACAGGCTGACCGACACGCCGATCAGCGAATAGATCAATCCCCCGATGGGGCCGATGATATAACCGCTGTGAACGGGGAACAGCCACGCGCGCACGCCACCGCCGCCGCTGGTCAGCCCGGTCGGATAGACGCCGATCACCCTGCCGTTCGCCGGATTGACGAGCACGTCGGTGCGCTTCAACCGATCGTCCATGAACGCGAACCAGTAATTTTTCGCGTGTGGTCCCGGCGGGCCGAAGGCCGCAAGATGCTCGTCACCAACCCGCTTGCGGGCAATCTCATAGGCCGTGTCGCCGCTGATCGCAGGGGCCGCGGTCGTCATGTCGGCATGATCGGCTATCCTCATGTTGCTCGTGAACACCGAGCGGCCCGACACCTTCTCCGCCCACGTCGTCAGGTTGAGCCATGTGCCGGTCGCCGAAACCGAAATGATGAAGAGGCTCGCTGCAAGTCCCGCCGTTCGGTGGATGCGGACTACCCCTTTCGCGTTTTTGCTCGTCGCTCGGGTGCGCCACCATATCACGAGGCCAAGACCACTGAAAATCATCACGCCGAGGCCGAGGATCGTCAGAATGATTTTGCCCGCCGTGCCGAAAATTAGCCATTTGTGCAGCGCGTCCGCCGTCCCCACCCAGCCCGACATCGAGGATTGTTCACGGATGATTCGCCCGTCGAACTGATCGATCATCATCATGCGCGACATATCGTGCTTCGTGGTATCGCGTCCGCCCATGACGACGACCGCCGTGTTCGGCGACACCGCCGCAGGATACATCATGTGCGCAATCTGGAAGTCGGGTTTGTTGCGGCGGATCAGCGCGACGACCGAACCCGGTGCCATCGGCTCGCCGCGGGCATTGACCCGGTAGCCGCTAGGGTCGCTTGCCTGCATTAACCAGAACCGCTGCTGCGCGATCGCGCCCGTCAGTCCCTGGATGATGAAGAAGATGCCGAGCGTCAGCGCGAACCGCCGATGCCAGCGGCGCAATGTCAGGGTGGATATCCGCATGTTCTGTCTCCCCCGTTCAGAAGCTAATACGGACAACTCTCATTACAAATCTTTTCTGTCCGCCT
>NZ_PNMA01000054.1 GCF_013823385.1 Hyphomonas sp. | reverse complement strand
TGAACCTGCAGCACTTAGGCGATTTCCAGGAATTTCATCCACCCCCTCCGCAAGCGGACGTATACTCCGCCTCATGTCGCCCCAGATCGCCGCCCGTCTTTATGCCCACGTATTGCCAGTCTTCTGGCCATACCTCTGGCTGCAGCTGCGCTGGATCTTCAAACGTCAGGACAAGGAACTCCGCACGCTCCTGATCTCGGTCAGCAAATGGGGCCATGTCCACATCGTCCAGGTCGGCGACCACTGGAGGGCCTACAAGAAACCCAAGGCGGTGAAACCGAGCTGGGATGATCCCGTCTGGGAATCGAACATTGCGCCAAACCTCGCTGGCATTTTCTCGGAAGACTCCAAAAATCCTCCAACGGACGAAACCTCTCCCTCCGCCACCGTTCTCCTCCCCCGTTCACGGGGGAGGTGCCCCGCAGGGGCGGAGGGGGGAGCCCCACACCCTGACACCTCCTAGCCGCGAGCAGCCCCACCCCAACCCTCCCCGCAAGCGGGGAGGGGGCAAGTCGCGCCCCGGGGAAAAGTCGCCCTCCGCTGAAACCTTCCCTCACCCCCAAACGCAACAGGTCCCCTCCCCGCTTGCGGGGAGGGCTAGGGTGGGGGCGCTCTCCGCATAAACAAACCCCCGGCCGCGCCCCCCGCGCGTTCCGGACCAACCTGCTGCGCGCAAAGAAAAAGCGCCGGCAGGTCTCCCCGCCGGCGCCTCTCAAAATAATCCGCCTGGAGCCTATTTCTTCATCCGGCCCTTCACCTGCGCGCGATACTTCTCGCCATAAGGCGGGCGCATCATCGCCAGCAGTTCGCTCTTGGTCTGGGTGTAGATCGCCTTCTTGTGGCTGAACTCCAGGAAGCCCTCGCGGCCATGATAGGAGCCCATGCCCGAGGGGCCAATGCCGCCGAAGGGCAGGTCTTCCTGCGCCACGTGGAAAACCACGTCATTCACCGTCACCCCGCCTGAGGTGGTATTGTTCAGTACAAAGCTTTTCTCGCTCTCGTCCTCGCCGAAATAATAGAGGCCCAGCGGGCGGTCATGCGCATTGATATAGGCCACTGCATCCTTGGCATCGCCATAGGATTTGATCGGCAGGATCGGCCCGAAAATCTCGTCCTGCATCACCCGCATGTCATCGGTCGGATCGACGATGATCGTCGGCGGAATCTTGTGATGGGGCTGCTGGGAGAAATTCTCGCCCTTGGGATTAAGCTCGATCACCTGGGCGCCCTTGGCACGGGCATCTTCAACATAGCCGGTGATCCGGTCAAAATGGCGCTGATTGACGATCGAGGTGTAGTCGTCATTGTCCTTCAGGCCGGAGGCATACATCATCTCCACCGCCTTGGTCGCCGCCATCACGAAGTCCTGCGTCTTCTCCTTCGGCACGAAGGCATAGTCCGGGGCCAGACAAATCTGCCCGGCATTCAGCGTCTTGCCCGCCATGATCCGGTTGGCCGCTTTCTGGAGGTCGGCCGAGCGGCCGAGGATCACCGGGCTCTTGCCGCCGAGTTCCAGCGTCAGCGGCACCAGATTGTCGGCGGCCGCCCGCATCACATGCTTGGCCACCGAGGTCGCCCCCGTGAAGAGGATGTGATCGAAGGCGAGCTTGGTGAACTCCGCCCCCACATCCGGTCCGCCCGTAACAACGACGCACTCTTCCGCCGTATAATATTTCGCGATCAGCTCCTTCATCAGCTCCGAAGTCGCCTCGGTGAATTCGGACGGCTTGATCATGCAGCGATTGCCGGCGGCAAACACGCCCGCCAGCGGCGTGAAGGTCAGGTTCACCGGGAAATTCCACGGGCTGATCACGCCGATCACGCCCTTGGGCTGGAACTGCAGCTCCGCCTTCGAGCCGAGCATCCCCAGGGGAAACTCCACCTTGCGCTTTTCCGGCTTCACCCATTTGGCCACATGCGCCTTGGCATGTTTCAGCGCGCCGATGGAGCCGGCAATGTCGGTGAGGTTCGACTGGTCCACGGAGCGGTGGCCGAAATCGGCCCGCATCGCTTCGGCCAGCGCGGCGCCATGCGTGGCCAGAAGGTCGATGGACTTGTCGAGCCATTCGATCCGTTTCTGCACCGACGGAATCCCGTCGCGCAGATGCGCGGCCTTCTGTTTCGCGAGCAGTGCATTCATGCCGGTACCCGGCGCGGCGTCGAGGGCCATGTGCTGATATCTCCCAATCCCTTGTGGTCGGTGAACACTGTAGCGCCTGTTCAGCGTTTCCCCAAGAGGCATCGGAATCCGCTTACCCGGCGTGAGGCGTTCACGGACGCAAAGCTTGCCTCTAGAACCTTGCCCACAAGACCGGATTTACAGAGGGAGACGCCAATGGCGACGTACGAGAAGATTTCCTATGAGCGCAACGGCGATACCGCCATCATCGCCTTCAATGACGACAAGACGCTGAACGCCTGCGGCGTCGATACCGCCATCGAGCTGCTCCACGCCTTTGAAGTGGCCGCCAATGAAGCCCGCTGCACTATCTTCACCGGCAAGGGCCGCGGCTTCTGCTCGGGCGCCAATCTCGGCGGCATGGGCTCTGGCCCGGAAATCGCCCATCCCGGTTCCAAGCCCGATGCCGGCAAGGCGCTCGACGCCTTCTACAATCCCCTCGTCACCGCCATCCGCGAACATCCCCATCCGGTCATCACCGCCGTCAATGGCGCCGCGGCCGGTGTCGGCTGCGCGCTCGGCCTGATGGGCGACCTCGTGATCGCCGGCAAGAGCGCCTACTTCCTGCAGGCCTTCCGCCGCATCGGCCTTGTGCCCGATGGCGGTTCCACCTGGCTGCTCGCCCGCACCATCGGCCGTGTCCGCGCCATGGAAATGGCGCTCCTCGGCGAGAAGGTTTCGGCCGATCAGGCGCTGAGCTGGGGCCTCGTCAACCGCGTGGTCGACGACGCCGAGCTGCTGCCGACGGCGCTCGAATTTGCCCAGAAGCTTGCCTCCGGCCCGACGGTGGCCCTTGCCCTCACCCGCAAGATCATCTGGGACGCCACCGAGGCCGAGTTCGGCGCCGCCCTGCACAATGAGCGCGTTGCCCAGCGCACCGCCGGCCGCACCGATGACTTCAGGGAAGGCGTCAGCGCCTTCCTCCAGAAGCGCCCTGCCGAGTTCAAAGGCAAGTAACCCAGGATTGCTTTCCTGAAATCGATTGCACCTTAAAGATTAATCAACCTTGTCCCCATAGGGTTCGCGAAATTCGAACCTCATGGGGACGAGACAAGATGGGTTTTCGGCTGATACACTTTAACTGCGTGCGCCCGCTTGGGTCGTTTACGCACGAAAATCCGTATGTCATGACCTTCCTGTCCATTCTGCCGCGCATCTTTGCCGATGCCGACAAGTTTGAGGGCCTGCACTATCACGAACACGGCCTGCGCTGCCCGGATGAGAGCTGGCGGACGTATACGGACGCTTTTCCCTATCCCGATAGCTGGCGCGCGCCCGAAGTCTCGACCATGGCGGTCTGGCGCTCCTTTGAAGACCTGAAAGCCTTTACCTATAACGGCCGCACCCATCCGCCGGGCATGCGCCGCCTCGGCCAGGAAATCGACCGCAGCGACGGCCCCGGCTTCGTGATGTGGTGGGCCCGCAGAGGCGAACGCTTCACCCTTGAAGACGGCTTCCAGCGCCTGCAGCATCTGCGCCGCCACGGATCGTCCGACTACGCATTTTCTCTGGATCAGCCCGCCCCGCGCCCGGCGGTCGCCTGAACTCACCCTGACTTCGGCTTGCGCTTCTTCGGCGGGCTCTTGGCCTTGGCCACCCGCGCGGCAGTGAGCGCCCGGCGCGCCCAGGCGGCGGCTTCCTCAGGATCATCCATCGCCGAGGAGGGCAGGCTGACATATCCAAGGTCTATCGGTTTTGCGTCGCTCGCGCGCAGATAGAGAAAGGGCGCGCCGCCTTCGGCAGACAGATCGGCCCGCAGGGCCGGGTCCACTTTCAGGAATATCTGATCGTCCGCCAGCAGAGCAAACATCACCCCATCCTGATACACCCCCGCCCCACCGAACATCCGCCGGATACTGATCGGGCCTGCGCCCGCCAGAAGCTCCAGAACGAACTCGTGAAAGGGGTCGGGCGGTTTCGCCATACTCAGCCCCCGGACGGGGCGCCGACAACCTTACCCGGCAGGCCGATCCGGTAGACGCCCTTGAAGGTCTCCGGGTCGGCCGGCTTGCCCTTCCGGTAGATCGCGATCACGCCGTCTTTTGCAAGGCGCACGGCCTCGGCGCGCACATCCGGCAGCAGCTTCTGCCACCGGTCCGCGCTCACCGCCTTGGCCGCATCTTCCGGCGCAATCGTTCCGCCGACGCCGCGCGCAGCCGTCAGCTCAAGGATCGCTTCCCGAACGGGGTTCTTGGGTTCCTCGCTCACCAGTCGATCGCCGCATAGACGAGTTGCTGCAGCTGCATGCGCATCGGATAGGTCGAGGACGGCATCAGCTGGGTGGCCTGAACCGCGATCAGCTCCTCTTCCGGATCAATCCAGAAGAAGGTGGAGGCAAGGCCGCCCCAGCTGAAGGTGCCATCGCTGCCCGGCTGGCGCGTCTGCACGATGTCGGTCACCACCGAGCCGCCAATGCCGAAGCCGACGCCTTCGGCCATCACTTCAGTGAAGGCCGAGCGGCCCATGCCGCGCATGGTCTGGCCGCCCGGCAGATGGTTCTGGCGCATGAACTCCCACGTCTTGGGACTGATGATGCGCGCGCCGTCCAGCGTGCCCCCGCGCAGCAGCATCAGGGCGAAACGGTGATAATCGCGCACCGTGGAGGCAAGGCCGCCGCCGCCATTCAGCTGAACCGGGCGTTTGGCATAGAGTTTCGAGGCCGCGCCGCCGGGATCGGCCAGCGTGGTTTCGCCGGTCTTGGCGTCCTTCTGGTAGCAGGCCATCAGCCGGTCGATCTTGTCTTCGGCGACCCAGAAATCAGTGTCGTTCATCTGCAGCGGCCCGAATATCCGCTCCCGGAAGAAGGCGTCCAGCTCCTGGCCGGTGATGATCTCGACGATGGCGCCGAGCACATCGATGGAATGGCTGTAGCGCCATTCGGTGCCGGGCGAGAAAGCGAGCGGCAGGCCCGCCATCTGGCGCGCCATTTCCTGCAGCGTCTGCTTGGGGTGGCCCACCTTTTCGCGGCGATAGATCTCGTCGGTCTCGTCTTGCATCAGGAAGCCATAGGTGAGGCCCGCCGTATGCGTGATCAGATCAAGGATCGTCATCTCGCGGTCAGGATCCTTCAGCTTCGGCGCCGCCGCCGTGCCGCCGGCCCAGACCTTCACATCCTTGTATTCGGGAATGTAGCGGCTGACGGGATGTTCCAGGCGCAGCCTGCCTTCCTCGAACAGCATCATGATGGCGAGCGTGGTGACCGGCTTGGTCATCGAATAGATGCGGAAGATCGTCTCCGGGCCGATGGGTTTGCTGCCGCCCATTTCCGTCGCGCCAATATAGCTCTCATGGGCGACTTCGCCGCTGCGCGAAACCAGCGTGGCCATGCAGGGTATCTTGCCGGTGTCGATATAGTTCTTCTGGAAGAAGTCCGGAATCGCGTCCAGACGCTCCGCATTCAAACCAACTTCGCCCGGATCGGTCAGATCATGTTCAAACATCAGAGGCTCCCCGCTTTGGCCGCGCGTGCCAGTTCGCGCGCGATGATTATCTGTTGAATCTGGCTTGTGCCTTCATAGAGGCGGAAAATGCGCACATCGCGGTAGAATCGCTCGATGCCGTAATCGGCCACATAGCCTGCCCCGCCGAAGATCTGCACGGCGCGGTCAGCCACGCGGCCGCAGGCCTCGGTTGCGAAAAGCTTCGTACACGAAGCAAGCATGGTGATGTCTTCGCCCGCGTCGCGCCGGCGGGCCGCGTCCAGGATCATGCATTCGGCGGCATAGGTCTCTGCCTGGCTGTCGGCGATCAGGGCCTGCAGCATCTGGTGCTCGAAGATCGGCTTGCCGAACTGGCGGCGCTCCAGCGAATAGGTGACCATCTCGCGGATCAGGCGTTTGGAAACGCCGGTGGCGACCGCCGAGATATGCAGGCGGCCTTTGTCCAGAACGCTCATCGCCACCTTGAAGCCCTCGCCTTCCTTGGCGATCATATTGGCGGCAGGCACGCGGGCATTCTCGAAGATCACGTCGCAGATATGGGCGCCCTGCTGGCCCATCTTCTTCTCGGGCTTGCCAACCGAGAGGCCGGGCGTGTCACGCTCGACGATGAAGGCGGAGACGCCCTTGGCGCCGGGCTCGTCCTGGTTTGTCCGTGCCATGACGGTGAAGAGGTCGGCCTTGTTGGCATTGGTGATGTAGCGCTTGGTGCCGTTGAGGATGTAATGGTCGCCGTCGCGCACGGCTTTGGTCTTCAGGCCAGCCGCGTCGGAGCCGGCTTCGGGTTCGGTAAGCGCGAAGGAGGCGATGAGATCGCCTGAGGCGACGCCGGGGAGCCATTTCTGTTTCTGCTCGGGCGTGCCGAAGAGGACGAGGGCCTGGCTGCCGATGCCGATATTGGTGCCGGCGACCGAGCGGAAGGCCGGTGAGGTTTGCCCCAATTCCATGGCGACAAGGCATTCGGTTTCCATGTCGAGGTCGAGCCCGCCAAACTCTTCCGGCACGGCGACGCCGAAGAGGCCAAGCTCCTTCATGGCATCGACGACATGCTGGGGAACTGCGTCTTCTTCCGAGACCTGGGCCTCCACCGGCACGCAGGTTTCGGTCACAAAGCGGCGCACCTGTTCGATCAGGGCGGCGCGGGTTTCAGCGTCAAAAGCCATGGGTTTCTTCTCCCGTCATTTCTCTTCGGCGCGCACTCTATGCCCCAATGCGGCGCTTGTCGAAGGGGCGCATGACGGTAAGGTGCCGCAGTCAAAAAAGAGATGGAGCCCCATGTCCACAACGATTGTCGAGAGCGGTGAGTTTGCAGGCTGGACCACATGGGCCGAGGAGCCCTTCGAGCATGAAACGGCCGGGCCGTTCTTTTTCCGGGTCGATGAGAAAGGCCCGGTTGCCGCGTTCCGGGTGGCGCGCAAGCATATGAATGCCGGGGGCGTGGTGCATGGCGGCTGCCTGATGACCTTTGCCGACTTTGCCCTGTTCGCGATTGGCCATGAGGCGATGGAGGGCAGCTACGGCGTCACCGTTGCTTTTACAGCAGAATTTCTCGACGGGGCGCTGGAAGGCGAGCGGCTGGAGGCGCGCGGGGAGACGCTGCGCAAGGGCGGGTCGCTGAGCTTCGTGCGCGGGCTGGTGACCGGGCAGGATGGCCGGCCGGTTCTCAACTTTTCAGGCACAATCAAAAAACGGAGGAAACAGACATGAGCGAGCAGCCCCCCTATCAGGAATTATCCAGAAGTATCAAAGGCAAGACGGCGCTGATCACCGGCGCGGCCAGCGGCATGGGGCGGGCGACGGCTCACCTCTTCGCCCGCGAGGGCGCCAATGTGGCGGTGACAGACCTGAAACAGGAAAACGTCGACAAGGTCGTCAATGAAATCAAGGCGGCCGGCATTGATCATGTGAAGGGCTGGGCGCTGGATGTGGGCGACGGCGCGGCGATCAAGCGGGTGGTGGACGAGGCCGCCGCGCATTTTGGCGGCATGGATATCCTCGTCAACAATGCGGGGTTCGCCATTCCCGGACAGGTCGGAGAGGAAAGCTATGAGGACAGCTGGGGGCCGAGCATCAACGTCATGCTGACCTCGCACCAGCGGGCGATCCGGGCGGCCCTGCCCTATATGCGGAAGAATGGCTGGGGGCGGATTGTGAACATCGCGTCCACCGAAGGGCTGGGGGCAACGCCGGGCAATTCCCCCTATGTGGCGGCCAAGCATGGCGTGATCGGCCTGACGCGCGGCCTGGCGGTGGACCTCGGCCGGGAAGGCATCACGGTCAACTGCATCTGCCCTGGCCCGATCATCACCGGGATCACCGCCGGAATCTCCGATGAACACAAGGAGATATACGCCAAACGCCGGGTGCCGCTGCGCCGCTATGGCATCCCCGAAGAGGTGGCGCACATGACGCTTTCCCTCGTGCTGCCGGCGGCGAGTTTCCTCAACGGCGTGCATATCCCGGTCGATGGCGGGCTGACGATCAAGAACGCCTGACCCGCGCCAAACCGGTGTCTTCCCGTGTCAGTACGCGGACACGGGAGGACATCCAGCGGACAAATCCGGACACTTCCGGACAGTTCCGGACAGATCAGGGACGCGCCAGGACAGGCAGGATCACCGCGCGGGCATTCTCCCTCTGCGCGGCGCAGAGCGTCAGATATTCCTTCGTTTCCTCCAGCGCGCGCTCATGCCCGGCAAGGTCGCGGCTGCCGGCGGCGAAGAGGGCTTCCAGATCCGGGATCACGCCGGGGTCGCAGAAGGCCCTGGCGAGGCGGGGCGTGTTGCGGCGCAGCTGGGAGGGCACGCGGGCGGTGAAGCCGGGGAAGTTCCCGGTGAGGCGGGCCCAGGTCATCTCCCGGTGGGCCGGGTTGTTCATCAGGCTCTGAGCCAGGGAGAAGGTGACCTGCTGGCTGATGCCGCCCTCATAGATGAGATCGAGCGCGCGGGCCGCATCCTCCGGCGCGGCGGCGCTGCCGAGGCTGTCGGCGGCGGCCTGCAGGAAGACCGCGTCATCGAGGCGCGGGATGGCGGCGAGCACCTTGTCGACCATCGCCGTGCCCCCCTCCTCGAGCGCGGCGCGCAGGGCGTAGGGGTAGAGGTCGCTGGAAAGCTCGCCCGTGCCCGAGAGGAACGCATCGGCCTCGGCGACCAGCGCGGCGCGGGCCTCAGGCTCCTGCAGCGAGGCGGCGCGGAAGCCACGCAGGCGGATCTGGGTTTCCAGCTCGGCAGGCGCCTCCCGCCCGGCGAGCGCGGCGGCGGCGCGCGCCTTTGCCGGCTCTGCCGCATCGCCCAGCTGGGCGAAGAGGGCGTCCCAGGCATTGAGCGCAAAGATCAGCACCGTGCCATGGGGATGGGAGAGGCTGGCTTCGAGAAAGCCGAGATACTCCACCCCGCCCATCGCGCCGGCATTGAAGGCGGCCTGGGCACTGTCGATGGCGGCGAGCGCTTCGCGCGGCTCAAGCTCTGCGAAATGGTCCGTCAGGGACCGCCAATACTCCGCCGGCAGATCAAACCGGTAATAGCCCGCGCCCCTGGCATTGGGCACGACGACTTCCGGGCAGATGGCGCCGCGCACATCCACCGTGCGCTGGGGCGCATCGAGCAGCACGCAGACTTCGCCGGAATTGGCCCCATCCTTCCAGGCAGCGCAGACCGGAACGAGCCATTGCCCGCCCGGCGGAATTTCCGACCCGATGGGGCGATAGCGCGTCTGGCTGAACTCGATCTTCGACAGGGCGCCGCCGCACACAGGCCGGGCCGTGACCAGGGGCACGCCCGGCTGGGTGACGAAGCTTTCAAACACATTGCCGATGGCGCGCTGGCCGCTGGCCTTGCCGATGGCCGAATAGAAGCGCGCGCTATTGGCCTCACCATCCGCATACTGCGCAATATAGCGCCCGAGCGCCGGGCGCAGGACATCCGGGCCGAAGAAGGTATCGATCATCCGGATGACCGACTGGCCCTTGGAATAGGTGATCGCGTCATAGGCGTTGCGAATGTCTTCATTGCGGCTGACCGGCTCGGCCACCGCGCGCACGCCTTTCAGGCTGTCGAGCGACATGGCGCGGATGCCATCGATCACGGCGGCCAGATCATGATTGCCCTGCGGCTCCATGATCTCGAGCACGGCCGTTTCGCTCCAGGTGGCGAAGGCTTCCTTCAGCCAGAGATCATCCCACCAGGGCGGCGTGACGAGATTGCCAAACCACATATGCGCGATTTCATGGGCATGGATTTCCTTGACGCTGCGGATGAGCGACGGGCCAGTGTTGGGGCCAACGAGAATGCGGCCTTCGCGATAGGTGATGGCGGCGGCGAGCTCTGTGGCGCCCGAGGGCCATTGCGGGGCGGCGATGATGTCGAGCTTTTCATAGGGGTAAGGCTGGCCCAGCATCTCCTCGAAGACGCGCATCATCTCCGGCGTCAGGTCCAGCGCGAAGGCAAGCTCCTCCCCCTTCCCGGCGCGGGCATAGCCCGTGAGCGGAATTTCCGTACGCCGCACATCATTGCGCGGCAGGGCCGGGCGCTCCACCTTGTCGAAATTGCCGACGGCCGTGGACAGAAGATAGGTGGAGAGCGGGCGGGTGGGCGCGAAGGTGATGGTTTCAAAGCCGGGCTGGGCGGGGGCGCGGGAGACCTCCGGCGTGTTGGCGATGGCGTGCATGCCTTCGGGCACGGTGATCGCCACTTCAAACGGCGCCTTCAGGCCCGGCTCGTCAAAGCCCGGCAGGAAGCGGCGCGCCTGGATGCTTTCAGACTTGGCAAGGGCATACCAGTTGCCCTGCGATTCGACGCGGAAGAGACCGGCGAGGCCAGTGTCGAAGGCGGCAGTATAGTCGATGGCCAGCGTGACGCGGCGCGCCTCCAGGCGGCGCGGGAAGCTGACCCAGACAACGCCGCTGTCGAGGATTTCCGACCAGCCCGCCTCGAGCGTTTCCCCGCCGGCCGTGGCCGTGACGCGGGAGACTTCCAGATCATCGCCATGCAGCCAGATGCCATTGGTGGCCGCGGCCAGCTCCACATCGATCTCGACAGAACCGGAGAAATGGGTTTCGCGCGGGTCCAGATCGAGGGCGACGCGGTAGGCCTTGGGGCGGGCGGTGGCCGGCAGGCGGCCTGTGGGGGCAATGCGCGCCAGGGCGGCCTCGTCCACAGGCTGGACCGGGACCGTCCAGACAGACCGCTGGGCACAGGCCCCCAGAAGGCAGACGCCCGCCGCAATCGCCACCATCAGAAACCGCATGAATACTCCCCGGCTGCCCGTATGCTTCTGAATACCGCATCAGGCGCGGGAGGGAACCCTTGATCGGGCGTTTGGGGGGAGATTTGGGGGGCGTGGGTTGCGGGCTTTGGGGGGGCGGCCGCATCCTGATCCTGCGGTCCACACCGCTCACCCCCGCGCAGGCGGGGGTCTGGTGAGGTCTGGATTTGCCTGGCGAGATCCCCGCCTGCGCGGGGATGAGCGGGCACTTTGGGGTGGGCTGACCCTTCGGGCTTTCTGAGGTTTCATACGGCGCGTCACCCTCGATGCGCGTGAGCGCATCTGAGGGCCCATCACCGGACTGTCAGGCGCGTGCCAGGGGATGGGGCGGGAGCTGGGCCCTCAGATGGCCTGCGGCCATCGAGGGTGACGAATGGGGGTGGGCGGAGGGAAAGA
>NZ_PNMA01000053.1 GCF_013823385.1 Hyphomonas sp. | reverse complement strand
CTCAGCGCGCCGCTCATGGCCGAGCTCCACACCTGGCTCACCGAGCAGGTCGCCAAGCTCTCGCGCGGCCATGATCTCACCAAGGCCTGCTTCTACATGCTCAAGCGCTGGGCCGCGTTCACGCGCTTCCTCGACGATGGCCGCATCTGCCTCACCAACAACGCCGCCGAGCGCGCGCTGCGCTGCATCCCGCTGGGCCGCAAGGCGTGGCTGTTTTGCGGATCAGATCGCGGCGGTCAGCGTGCTGCCGTCATCTACACGCTGATCCAGACCGCCAAGCTCAACGACGTCGATCCGCAGGCATGGCTTGCCGATGTCCTCACACGCATCGCCGATCATCCCGCCACCAGGCTCGACGAGCTCCTGCCTTGGAACTGGGGACCGCGCGCTGCAGCGCTCGCCGCATAAACCCGGCCTACGATCCGGTCGGGATCACGCCGCGGCCTTCACCGGATGGATACGAGAAAGGCAAGATCGCCCGGCAACATCAGGCCGACGATCTGCCGCGCTCCGCCAGGCAGAAACTGGCAACGCGCCGCCCAGCCCGAGAGGATCACCGGATAGCCGGTGACCGGACTGTCGCCGCGGCAAATGACCTCCTGAGACAACAGGCGCTCGGTTCTGCTGAGGACATCGGCACACAGCTGCGGTGCCTCGCTCCCGGCAACCGCCAGAGCGCGCAGACGGCTGACGAACAACTCATGCATGCGCCCCTCCCTCGCTCGACTAACCGCAATGGCACGCAGTCTGAATACTGCCGAAGCGGGGCAGAACGACCAAGCGTCGGGGCTGAAGATTACGAACGATGGTCATGCAGCGCCGCGCCTCAGGCGGGGCTCATCGCGTCCGGCTCTGCCGATCGCATCGCTTCGAGCTTGGCGGCGGCATTGCTGAGATCGATCCCGACATAGAGCAAGCCAAGCTCATCGGACAGCGTGAGCGCTTCGTCGACGAGGGCAATGAGCTTGCCGAGGCCGGAATCAGGGTGATGATTGTGGGCACTGTCCATACGGGGAACCCATTTCTGCTAAAGGCGTAGGTTGGTTAATGAAGAATCGACTTATTCAACTAACGCGCCCTTTACGTTTCTTGTATCGCCGCGCCAGTCAGCATCTGGTCGATGTCCTCACTTGCAACACATGCCGATCGATGCCTTACCACCAAAAAAAGGTGCGCTCCTCTCGTGGTCGATCGACCCACTTGAGGATGCCGCCTCAGCCCTCGCCATTATCAATTGCAAAAGCACCCGGCTCAGGCTCAAGTATAGCGCGCACAGGCATACTACAAAGTTGGACGGATACGGAGATCGAATTCGTGGCTAAGCAGTTTCCCCCGAACGACGAGAAGGCAGCAACGGTTTTCCATCAGTCCGCGAGCGAGAACCTTGCCGATCGCATGGAGGTGCTCGCCATGGAAATGCGGGCGATCGGCGATGACATTGCCGGAGGCGCTGTCAGCGTCGAACTGCTCGGCGCGCTCGCAGCAACGCTGTCGGACACCCGCCGCAGGATCGACGAGATATTCGACTTTCAGGGGTTCGCCGTAAGCCCCGCCTGCGACATCATGCTCGAACTCTTCCAGGCGCGGGTGCGCGGGACGCCTGTTTCTGTCGAGCGGCTCTGCCATGCGCTCAGTTGCGCGCCGACCACCGGCATCCGCTGGGTCGCGGCACTGGAAGAGATGCGGCTGCTCAAACGCATTGCGGGAGGGCCAGGTCAAGGCGAACGCGTCGTCATTACCGAGCGCGGCTTCCAGAAAACCGCGCAGGTGCTTCAGATGCACTTGCAGAAGTGATCCAGTCCAGCGCGCCCTTGTCGAGCCAATGATCAAGCAACCTTGGTTCAGGCGCACGTTCCCGCAGCCGAGGCGGCGCACGGTGCATAAAGCGACGCCGTATCTAGTTTCCGCGGCTCTTGCTAAGGAGGCCGTGCAGGATCCTGACCAGTTCGTCGGGATCGGTCGGCTTCGAACATAGAGGAACCTCGGCGAATTCGCCTGCGCCTGCCAGGTCCTCGCCATAGGCGGTGTGGAACAGGAACGGGATACCGCGTCCGGCGATGATGGCGGCAGCAGGCAGCACGCTTTGCCCCTGAAGGTCGATGTCGAGAATCGCCGCATCGTAGTGCGCCTCGCGTGCGGCCTTGATCGCCTTCGCCAGCGACGCGATCGGTCCGATGACGGTCGCGCCCGCTTCCTCGAGTGTCGCCTGCAGGTCGAGGGCCGGTAGCGCCTCAACCTCGACGAGGAGGATGGTGACGGCATCGAGCGGAACGTCCGTCCCGATCGGGCCAGGCGACGTGCAGGAAGAGAAGCCAGTCGGTGGACGAGAGGCGGAACCGATTGCGTAGATGGGACCGGCCATCATCACGCCTCCATCTCCAGTGGCAGGATCATTGTCAACACGAGCCCGTGTTCGCTCCATTCCCTTCGGCACTCGCCGCTCAGCTGCGCGATGGACGCCTCGATGAGCTGCGTGCCGAAGCCGCCGGTAGGCCCATCTTCTGGGGGAACAACCCGCTTCTCGCAAACCTCGCGCCAGACGATTTCCACCGTTCGCTGTTCCGATCCAGAGCGGCCTTGGTATGCATGCCATGCGATCTCCACCCTGCCGTTCGCCTCAGCAAGACTGCCGTGCTTGAAGGCATTGGTCGCGAGCTCATAGATCGTGAGCGTGAACGGTGTGATCATCCGCTGCGGTAGTGCGATGGGGTCTCCGTTCAACTGAACCTTGTGCGGCTCGCCATTGATGAACGGGCGAAGGATGGCATCGAGCATCTGCTCGATATTGACGGAGCTGTTCGCGTCCGCGCCGAGGCTGATCTTGTGCGCGGCAGCAAGTGCGTCAATGCGGCTGACAGCGCGCTGTGCAAAGGCTTCAGCTGCCGGCTCGCGGCGCGCTTCCATGCGGATCATGCCGCGGATCACCGCGAAGAGGTTCTTGACCCGGTGGTTGAGCTCGCGGTTGAGAAAGACCAGCTGCTCTTCGTCCCGCTTGCGCCGCGTGATGTCCCGCACCGCCCCGGTGAGGACTGTCTCTCCATCGGCCTTCCGTTCAAGCTTTCCAGAGGCCGCAATCCAGCGCAACCGGTGGTCGGAGGGGTGTTCTATCCTGAACTCGAGGCGGAAATGCCCGTCCTTCGCATCGCGAGCTTCCTCGACTGCTTTCTGCCATGCCATGCTGTCCTCGTGATGCACGAGAGCCGATATGGCTGCCAGCGCGATAGGGCCGCGTCCTGCGCCGAACAGCTTGGCAGTGCTGGGATCGAACAGGAAACGGTCTTCTTCCGGGTAGTATTCAAAAGTGCCCACGTTACCGGCAGCCATCGCCCGGGCGAGGCGCTCCTCGCTTTGCGCAAGCCTCGTCTCTGCCCGCCTGCGTGCCGTGATGTCGGTCGAAATCGAACCCGTGCCGAACATTTTACCGCTGCTGTCGCGCAGCGGAAACTTGACGGAAATGGCGTGGATGACCTCGCCATCGGCGCCGGTCGCACTCTCCTCGAACTCGATAGGCTCTCCGGTTTCGGCTACGCGCCGATCATTCGCGCTGTAGGGTTCGTCCTCACCGAACCGATCGCGATCGGTGCGGCCATAGAGGCTGGCTTCGGTCTCGCCGAACGCCTCGAGGTAGAAGCGGTTGGCAAGAATATATCGCCCTTCGAGATCCTTGGCGAAGACATAGCTTGCAGAGTTGTCGAGGAAGGAGACGAGCAGGGCATGAGCTCGCTCGAGCCGCTGGCGTTCCTCGATCTCTTCGGTGTTGTCGGTCACGACGCCGGGGAAGCGTAAGGGCCTGCCCTGCTCGTCGAGAAAGCAGCGGTCGCGCGCCGTCACCCAGCGGACCGCGCCATCCGCATTGCGAACGCGGTAGTCCTGCCGGTAGTCGCTTCCGCCTGCTATTGCAGCGGCGATCGCCTGCTCGACCCGCTCTCGGTCTTCCGGCACGATCGCTACAACAAAACGGGCAAGCGGCTGCCCGTCGCGCTCGGCCGCAGGCACGGCGTAAAGCTGTGCGAAGCGCTCGTTGACCGTCAGGCGATCTGCGCGAACGTCCCAATCCCATGTGCCGACGCCCTGGCCAATATCCAGCGCGAACGCGAGATCAGCCTTTCGGCGCTCCGCCTCTTCACGCGCCCGCACCTCCTCGGTGATATCGAAGGTGGTGGCGATCAGCCCGCGCACTTCACGATCACGTCCCAACCATGGCTTCAGCGTCTGGCGAAACCAGCGCTGCGAAAGCTGATCGTCACGGGATGGCAGGGCGAGCGCAAATGGCGCCGTCGTTTCTTCAAGTCCGGTCGCGTAAACGCTGTCGTAGGCCTCGACGGGATGCGCTCCTGCCAAACCGGCAATCCGTCCATTAACGGTCAGCTCTAGAAGCATTCGATTACCGAAGACGGTGCGATAGGCATCGTTTGCAAACGCGAGGCGATGTTCCGGACCCTCGTGGATGGCGACGGGCGTAGCAATAGCGGCGAGGAGGCCGAGCGGATCGAACAGGGCCGCTTCGCTTTGCGGCAGATCGCCCATGGGTGGTCCCGAATTTGGCCAATCGGTCGCCATGCTCCCTGGTCCCCCGCCTTCGTCGTCTTCATGAGGACACAAAATCATGCAGGTCCCCGCAGCGCGGGTTTCGTGGTTTTTATCCGAAATAGCAACCGGTCGCAGCATGGTGCCACGTGAGGACAGCCATTTCCTGCCCCCGCACTTCACCTGGTGAGGCCTTGATCGGGCCTTCCCGATCCCCACCCCAATGCTTCCTCACCCGCAACTACAAAGAAGGTTAGCGACACGGCGGTGCCGAGCCGTATCGTCACACCAATCCTATCTGTGCAAAGGCTTTAAGTTGAAGATCATTGCACACCTGAAATACGCCATCGCCGAGCCCTTCGCAGGGGGGCTCGAAATGCACACTCATCTTCTCGCCAAATCGCTTCGTGCCCGAGGGCAAGCTGTCACGCTATTCGCTTCACTGGCATCTGACCCTGCCTTGGGCGTCGAGGCGATCTGCGAGGAGACATCGCTCCTGGAAACCGGCATTGCCGAAGCTGGCGATGTCGCCTTCTTCCGCGAACATCACGCCTATCTGCGGTTGATGACCGATCTGCGCGGCCGCGACTTCGACATCATCCATAACAATTCGCTTCATTACCTGCCTCTGACGATGGCAGCGACCTTGCCGATGCCGACCCTTACGACCTTGCACACTCCCCCGTTCTGCTGGCTGGAGAGCGGGGTGCGCCTGGGACAGAACGCAAGCCACCTCGTTGCCGTGTCGCAGGCGACGGCAGACCTCTGGGCGGACATTGCGCCTGTGGACGGCGTCATCCCGAACGGCATCGCTCTCGACCTCTTCCCTTTCCGGCAGTCGTCCGCAGACGATTCCTATCTCGTGTGGTATGGCAGGATCGTGCCCGAGAAAGGGTTGCATCTCGCTATCGATGCAGCGCGTGCCGCAGGAATGCCGCTCAGGATCGCAGGCCCCTGTTCGGACCAACAATATTTCACGACGGAGATCGCGCCGCGCCTCCATGGCGATGTCCACTACCTTGGACACTTGGCGCATCGAGAGCTTTCGCGCCTGATCGGCGGTGCGCGCGCGGCCCTTTGCACGCCGTGCTGGGAAGAACCCTATGGTCTGGTTGTCGCGGAAGCCTTGGCCTGCGGAACGCCGGTCGCTGCGTTCAGGCGGGGCGGTGTTTCGGCCATCCTCGACGAGAATTGCGGCGCTCTGGCCGAGCCCGACAGTGTTGAAGACCTCGTGCGGGCCATCGGCGTTGCGCTTTCGCACGACCGCAGTAATTGCCGCCGACGGGCCGAAGCCTATTGCGATGCCCGGATGATGGTGGATGCTTATGAGCGGCTCTATCGCACGCTTGTGCTCAACCACCCCCGGAATGCCGACGCCGCCGCTGTGGCCCTGAGCGCATGATCCGCGCTGCAGTGATCTGCGTTCCCGCACGTAACGAAGCGCGCAGGCTTCCGGTGCTGCTCGAAGCGCTTGCTGCTCAGGAGGCACCAGGTCCGATCAAGGTGGCGCTGTGCATCAACAACAGCAATGATGCGAGCGCGACTGTAGCATGTCATGCGGCGCGCTCTGCAGGAGGTCGGCTCGAAGTCAGAACCGCAATTAGGACCTTTTCGCCCGAACTTGCCCATGTCGGCTCTGCGCGCCGGGCGGCCATGGACCTTGGCGCTGAATGGTTGGGAAACGACAGCGGCCTCCTCATCAGCACGGACGCCGATTGTCGCCCCCCTGCGGGCTGGCTCGCTGCGAACCTCGCTCATGCTGACGCCGCAGCGCAGGCTGGTAAGCAGCGCATCATCGGCGGAAAAATCGAACTCGACAGCCGCGAGAAAGACAAGTGGCCTGAGCTCTTCGTGATGCGAAAAGGGTTCGATGCCTATTGGGCCAAGGTCCGCGAGCTCGAAGATGCTGTCGATCCCATACCTTGGGATCCGCCGCCGCGCCACGGCGACCATACAGGCGCAAGCCTCGCCTTGAGCGTCGGCCTGTATCGTGCCGCCGGCGGCGTTCCGATCATGAGGACGGGCGAGGACCGTGCACTCGTGATCGCCGCGATCGCCGCTGGAGGCGAGCTTGTTCATCCCATCGATGTGTGGACCCGGACGTCTGCCAGGCCCATCGGCCGCGCAGAGGATGGAATGGCGACAGACATGAGGCGCTGGTTGGCGGCAGGCGCGGGATCGGCGCGGCCGCAAGTTCCCGCTTATTGGCGCTGGCATGGCCGGGCGCTGTGGCGCCGAAGCCTGAGGCCTGTGCTCGGACCGGACTTGCTGGCGCGAGCCGAAGCCGCCCTGCCGCCCATGCCAAGCGAAATGCCTCTTCCCGAAGGCCTGCTGCAGTGACGCGGCATATCGGCTATTACGTCCATCATCAGGGAGCTGGCCATCGCCAGCGCGCGGGCGCGATAGCGGCGGCCTTCGAAGGCAAGGCGACGCTCATCGGCACAGGCCTTGCAGAAAGCGACCTGGACGTGCCGCTCCTCGATCTTCCCGACGACAGGCTGGGAGACGGCGCGTTCGATGGAGCCGACAGGACCGACACCCCGCCAGCTTTGCATTACGCGCCGCTCGATCACGCCGGTGTGCGTCGCCGGGTCGCCGCCATCAGCTCCTGGGTTGCCGATGCTCATCCCGACCTCATGGTTGTCGACGTCTCGGTCGAAGTGGCGATGCTCGCCCGGCTCGCTTCAGTCCCGATCGTTTATATGCGCCTTAGCGGACGCCGCGGCGACCGGCCCCATTGCGATGCCTTCGCAGCCGCTGCCGCTCTCATCGCGCCTTTCGCAGAGACCCTCGATGATCCTGCGACGCCCGACTGGATCCGGGACAAGACCTTCTATGCCGGTAACATCGTTCGACCTGCTCCGGTCCAGGAGGTCGAGCCGGACACCGTGTTGGTCGTTGCTGGGCTGGGGGGCGAGATGGCCGACGGGACCCGCTGGGCAAAAGCCGCTGCCGCTGTGCCCGACCGGCGATGGCGCGTCATCGGTCCGGTGCGTCCCCCTTCGGCCATGCCCGGCAACATCGTCTTTTCGGGATGGATCGAGGATGCCGAGCGCGCCATTGCCGCTGCAGGTATCGTGATCGGTGCGGCCGGCGACGGGCTGGTCAGCGCCATTCTGGCTTACGACCGCCCCTTCATCTGCTTCCCTGAAGTCCGTGCGTTCGACGAGCAAGCCTCCAAGGCTGCAAGGCTTGCACAACTCGATGCCGCAATCGTCCCGGCAATATGGCCGGACGCGCAGAACTGGCGGATCCTGATCGACGCAGCGGTGCAGCAGCCGCATCGCCGCCCGGCTGTGCTGCGCACAAACGATGGTGCCGATAGGGCTGCGCAATTTCTCGCACACCTGATCGACACACGGCCTGCGTCTGCGGAGCAGGCAGCATGATCGTGCATCCTTTCCGCTCGCGCGATTCCGACATTGCGAACCTGCCGGAGAAACTCGCGCTGCTCGGAGAGCGCTACGACGCGGTATCGCTCTTCCCGCGTGATAGCCTGGCGCTGCTGGTCCAGTCCGGGCTGCACCGCCGTTTTGCACCCCCCCAGGCAGGCGGCGAGGCATTCGCATCCGAAAGCGATCGCTATCGCGCCATGCTGACGGCTCTCGCCGAGGTGGGCCGCGGCGATCTCAGCGTGGGGCGGCTGTTCGAAGGTCATGTGAACGCTCTGCTGCTGTTTGGCTGGTATGCTGGCCCCAAGCAGCTTGGCTGGCTGCGCTCCCGTCTGGACCGCGGTGCCTGGTTCGGCGTCTGGGCCAGCGAACCGGCCCCCGGCGTGCGCCTGACCGGTACGCCGTCGATACGCCTTGAAGGGGCGAAGCACTTCGCGAGCGGCGCCGGGGGACTCGACCATGCAATCGTGACAGCGAGGCCGGAGGCGGGCGATCGGCAGCTTGTGGTCGTTCCTGCAAACGACCCTGCCCGCACCGACAATTCTGCCTGGCGCGTGCGCGGAATGCGCGCGAGCGTCAGCGGGACCTACGATCTGTCCGGCTTGCCGATCGATCAGGAGGCGATGCTCGGTCAGCCCGGAGATTACGATCGCGACCCGCGCTTCACGGCGGGTGCCTGGCGTTTCTGCGCCGTCCAGCTAGGCGGGATAGAAGCGTTGGTGGAAGAGACCGCCCGGAACATGCAGCAGGCCGCACGGGCAGATGCCTTGCTGCGCCAGCGCCTTTCCCGCGCGCATGTGGCCGCGCGGACCGCCCGGTTTTGGGTGGAGGAAGCCGCCCGCCAGGCCGCAGGAGAAGCGTCCGAAGCGATACTCGCGGCGCGGATCGGTCGCGGTGTTGTCGAGGATGCAGGGTTGTTCGCCATCGAAACGGCGGCGCGCATCCTCGGAACACGCAGTGCGTTCGAGGGAGAGCGGGCAGACAAGATCGCACGCGACCTTTCGCTATATCTGAGGCAAGCCGGCCCCGATCATGCGCGCGACGAGGCAGCCAAGGAAATACTGCGGCGTGTCTACGGCCACAAAGAAGGTCCGCGATGAAGCCGATGCCGATCAACCGCACCCCTTGGCGGTTCGCCCGCTGGCTGATCCTTGCGCCGCATCCCGACGATGAAACACTAGGCGCAGGCGCGCTGCTTCACCATGCTGCTGAGGCGGGACAGCTGGCGGGTCTGGTTTATCTGACCGATGGAGGGGGCTCGCATCCCGAAGGCACTGCAAGACTGCGATCCGTCAGGCGGCGCGAAGCATCGCTGGCGCTGCGCCGCCTCAGCGGACAGCGCATTCGCCCTGATTGGATGGGCTGGCATGACGGTCATCCCCATGCCTCGAACAGCATCGCGTTCCATCGAAGCGCCCTCAGGCTGGCAGCGATGATCCGTGCGCGACAGGTCTCGGGGCTTGCCGTGTCCGACCCCGGCGATGAGCATTGCGATCACGTGGCCGCCTTCGAACTCGCTCGCGCTGCCTGCGGTGCGGCGCGAAGCGCAGTGCAACTTTTCACCTATAGCGTCTGGCACGGCAGGATCTGCGAAGGCTGTCGGGTTCGCTCCGAGCCCATGCCCTTAGGGCTTCGGCGCAGCGCCTTGGCCGCGCATCGCAGCCAGCTGACCGGGCGCATGGGAGCAGGCTTTCGCCTGCCCGCTCCGATGCGCGTCATGCGCTGCACTGACATGCTGACAGCGGTAGGATGGCCACGATGAGAAGGACCTCAAGCCTCGGTCAAGACTACTTCGAGGGCATTTTCGCGCGCGACGATGATCCTTGGGAACTGGCCTCGAGCAACTATGAGCGTGCAAAATTTGAGCGAAGCATCGCCGCGATTAACGATTGTCGTTATGCTGCCGGCCTGGAAGTCGGCTGCGCGCAGGGTGTCCTGACGCAGAAATTGCTGCCGCTGTGCGACCGACTGCTGGCAATCGACATCAGCGCCATCGCGCTGAAACGCGCCCGTCTGGCACTCGGGCCGCAACCGGGTCTGATGTTCGCGCAGATGGCCTTTCCTCGCCAGTCCCCGGATGGTCGGTTCGACCTGTGCGTTCTTTCCGAGGTCGCATATTATTGGGAACGTGCCGATCTCATGGCGGCGGGCCGGTGGCTGTGCGAGCACATGGAGGAAGGCGCGCGCGTCCTGCTGGTGCATTACACCGGCGACACGGATTACCCCGCCACCGCCGACGAGGCGCTTGGCACGCTCGAGCACGCCACCCACGAGCTATTCGCTTCGCGACTGGCTGAACGCCATCAGCAGTATCGGCTTGATCTGTGGGAGCGAACATGAGTTTCTCGGTCCTGACGATCGTCCGCAACCGAACTGCGCATCTTGAGAACCTCATCGAGGGCGTGCGTCGCAGCGCCCGAAAGCCTGACGAGATCGTGATCATCGACATGAGCGATGAACCGATCGACCTCGATCACGATCCGCTGGTCAGGACACAGCGGCTTGTGTGCGAAGGGTTGCCGCTGGCGAAAGCTCGCAACATGGCAGCGCGATGCGCCAGAAGCGAGCGGCTCGTCTTCCTCGACGTCGACTGCATTCCCATGCGGGAGTGCTTGGGCCTGCTCGATCAGGCTGTAGAAGCGCAGGATGGTCTGGTCTGTGCGGAGGTTCGCTATCTCGGTCCAGGCGATGCTTCAGGAGCCTGGAGCGAGGAACGCCTGCTCGACAAAGGGCGTCCGCATCCGGTGCGTCCGTTCCCGGAACAGGGGATCGAAGTCGTCGACAATCCCGGCCTTTTCTGGTCACTGGCTTTCGCTATACGACGTGCCACCTTCTTTCGTCTTGGCGGATTTGACGAAGCTTTTGAAGGTTACGGGGCGGAGGATACCGACTTCGGATTCGCTGCCAAGGCGGCAGGTCTCCCTTTGCTGTTCCTTGGCGGGGCCATTGCATGTCACCAGCATCACGAGACCTTCGACCCACCGGTGCAGCATCTGACCGACATCGTTCGGAACGCGCAGCGTTTCCGTCGCAAGTGGAGTGAATGGCCAATGAGCGGGTGGCTGGAGGAGTTCAGGCGGATGGGGCTCATCGACTGGAGCGAGGAAAGCATTGCGATACGGAGGGCGGCAACGCCGGATGAATACGAAGCTGCACGCATTCTTCGTTGAACACACCTTTCCAACCAACCAGCGCCGACGGGGCGTGGGCCGATTAGGGGTCGTTTCCTGAATGTCGCGTTTCGGCGAGATATGCGTCGAATCTGCCAGGCAGGTTTATAGGGGCGCAAGTCCCAGAGGATCGCCCAAAGTTCGGATCGGCCGACGACCGCCCTTCCCTTGCCTGCTGAGCATCATCGAATAGCGACGACCTTGGTTTTGGCGGCATCGGCTACCGCCTTCCAGCTCTGGTCGCTGGTCCATGCCGGAAGACCGTCACGCTGCGCCAGCGCAAGACAGAAGGAGGGCATAGCGTGGATGGTACGCCAGACAACGCTAAGCAAGAACAAACAGAGTTCGAGACGGCATTTGCTGTTGCGGCGTATTCGCGGTCCATGGGCCGACTGCGAACCTCAATCAACCATCAGTGCCAGCAGGCTTGGGCTCCAGGCCATCAAATCCTTGAAGCACACGTTCCAATGAATGCATGGTTCCGACATGGGCAACGATCATGCCCTCGGCGACCCAGCTGAAGTCAACGATAGTCTCCTGCCCATCTCTACGCGGGAAGTAGCGGGGCGGTCCGAAGACAGCCCGCGCCAGAATCGGACCCAAGCTATTCATGAT
>NZ_PNMA01000052.1 GCF_013823385.1 Hyphomonas sp. | reverse complement strand
TGCGGCATGGGTGATATTCTGGGCTATGCCCGCGTCAGCACCGGCGATCAGGACGTTGCGGGCCAGACCATGCGTCTGGAGAAGGCTGGCGCCATCAAAATCTTCACCGATGTCATTTCAGGTAAGAGCATGGAACGGCCCGGTCTGGCTGAGCTAATCGCCTATGCCCGCAAGGGTGACACGCTGGCGGTGGTCCGCCTCGATCGGCTTGGGCGCTCGCTTGCCGAACTTCTCACCACGGTTGAGACGCTACGCGGTCAGGGCATCGCGCTCCTGAGCCTTGAAGAAAAGATCGACACTTCGTCAGCTGCCGGCGAGCTCATCTTCCATGTGTTTGGGGCCATCGCCCATTTTGAGCGACGGCTGATTTCTGAGCGAACCAGAGATGGTATTGCCGCCGCCCGTGCTAAGGGCAAACAGCCTGGCCGTCAGCCGCTGGACATGTCCAAAGTGGATGCGGCCATCAAGCTGGTCGAAGCTCGTATCTCGCCTACCGAAGCAGCGCGGCAACTCGGCATCGGCCGATCGACCATTTATCGCGAAATGCGTAGGATGGGAATCGAACGGCCCGCCTGATTAAGCGCCCGTCCGTTCGCATCGAGCGTTCGCCATGCGTTCTCGCTTAGCGTTGTTTAGCGTACTTTCCACGCTATGCCCTCCGCTTCGATCACGGCCGCAATCATTCCAGCATCGGCGCCACTCGCGATCTTCACCGCAACGCCGTCGATCTCCAGTTCCATGGCCGTCGCCGCTTGCCGCGTCGCGCCGGAGTTGGAGAAGCGGCAGGTGCCGGTGGAACGGTCGGTTCGATCAGTGCTGGCACAAACGTTTCGGAGACCGGCTCTGCCGCTAACGGCGCCAATCTGTGGTCCACCAACTGCCGATGCAAGTTCTTGCGCCAGGCGCAAATCTGCGACGGATCCAACCCATGGCGACGCGCCACAGCACTCACCCCCACACGCACAAGGTGGGTGTGAGACACCGCTCTTACGATGCAAAAGCCGACGAACACGAGATCACCCGCATCAAATACCATGTAACATGCAGCCGCCAGAGAAGATGATATACAATCCGTTATCATCTCCCAGACTCGACGGTTATCAGTTCACCCCCATCGCCAACGCCTTTTGGAGCGCAACAAACTGCGTTGTCAGAGCCATGCGAGCCTGGACCAGGAGATCTTCTGCCGCCAATTGCTCATTTTCGGCGGCCAGAGCCACGAGCGCGGAAGATCGCCCCACGCGCCAGGATTGCTGGACAAGGTCATTGCTGTGAACGGCTGATAGGCCATTGCGCGCCTGCATCGCAAACATCTTGCGGGCTTCGCCGAACCGGTTGAGCGAGCCCTCCGCATCCTGGAGGGCGGCGAGCACCGTGGCGCGATACCCTGCTGCAGCCTCATCGCGACCGGCGACAGCCTGATCCACACCTGCCCGCCCGCGCCCGAAGTCGGCCAGATTCCACTGGATCGTCGGGCCCGCGACCGACCAGAGATTGTCCGCACTCGTGATATCGCCCTTCAGCGCGCCGCCAAGACCGACTACGCCGGCAAGGCTGACCCTGGGCATCCGGGCAGCTTCCGCCACGCCGATACCGGCGTTTGCGGCGTGAAGACGTTGCGCGGCTGCCCTGATGTCGGGACGCCGTGCAAGCATGGCCGCAGGATCGCCTACCGCCACCTCGACCGGAGGAAGCGGAACCGTGCCGGGCCCATCGAGCATGGTGTCGAGCGCACCCGGTGCCTCTCCCGCCAGCACGGCGATCGCGTCCTTGTGATCGTTCACTTCCGCTTCCAGGGCAGCAACCGTCTGTCGCCTGGCCTCCACGCCGCGGTCGGTCTGCTCGCGCTCGATACGCGACACCTTGCCCGCCCCTTCGAGCTGCGCGGTGAGATCGGCGATCTTCTGCTGGTTGGTGAGCAAATAGCGGGCAATCTCCAGACGCTGCCGGCTTGCGCGCAGCGCGATATATTGGCGCGCGATCTCTGCAGTCAGAGTGAGACGCGTATCGTCCGCATCGGCTTGCGCCGCGCCGAATTGCGCGCGCGTCGCCTCGATGTTCCGTCGCGCGCCGCCGAAGAGATCAATCTCCCACAGCGCGTCGAACCCCGCGAGGAACAGCGACGAGGATTTGGCCTCTCCGCCCGTCACCAACCCCGGTGCCTGGATATTCCCCGCACCGGCCCCGGCGCCGACAACCGGCGCCAGGGCCGCGCGCGCGCCGCGCATCTGGGATCGCGCCTGTCGGACGCGCGCTTCGGCCACCTCGATGGACGGGTTCGAAGACAGCGCGCGTGTGATCAGCTGATCGAGAAGCGGGTCGTTCAAGGTCCGCCACCATGGCGTCAATTGCGGCGGTACCGGCATCGCGGCCTGATCGGCGCGCACGAAGGTCTTGCTCATCGAAGCCGGCGGCGGCGGTGCCCCATGGAAATTCGGCCCCATCATGCATCCACCGAGCATCGGTATCAGCAGGAGCGGCGGGACAAGAGGAAGCACACGCATTGGCAGAATCTCCGGTTCGGATCGCCTCGGCACAAGCCCGCTGGACAGCCATCGGCGAATCGCTTACTAGCGCACTTAACGGTCGTTCAACAAGTGAGCTTTTCTGATGTCCGATATGCGATCCCAACTGCTCGACACAGCCGCCCGCCTGTTCGCGGAGCGCGGCTATAAGGCCGTGTCGATGCGGGACATCGCCAAGCTGGTCGGCGTGACGCAGGCCAACCTCTATTACCATTTCCGGGACAAGGCCGACCTGATCGAGGCCACGCTTGCCTCGGTGTTCGAGGCCCGCGCCCAGGAGCTGGATGCGTGGCTGGCCCGGCATCCCTCGAACCAGATCGAAGCCTTCGTTCGATGGTTCGTCCAGATGCTCATGACCGACCGGATCTTCGCCCGTCTGCTTTATCGGGAATTGCTGGACGGGGACGAAGCCCGCATCGCCGCCCTTTCGCGCACAGTGCTCCAAAAGCCGTTTCATTCCATCGTCGCGGCAGTGCGGAAAGGCAGGTTGGACGTGCCCGCCAGGGAAGTCGCGCTGTCGCTAGTCGGCTTCGCCCTGGGGCAAGTACTGGTTCTGCCTCTAGCGCCCGGGCTGACCGGAGAAAGCGAGACAGCCGACACAGTGGATCGGGTGGTGGCGCGGTTCCTAGCCCTGATCCAACCCGCGACGGTGGAGGCCTGACATGGGCCGCGATTTCCCGCCGATGAAGGCGCTTGCCCTGTCACTCCCATTGCTGCTCGCAGGTTGCGGCAGCGGACACGAAGCGTCGCAATCGGCGGAACCTCCGGCGGTCGATCTTCCGGTGACGACCGCTTCTCCGGCGGCATCGATGGACGGCGCCACGGCAAGCGGCACCGTCGAAGCCGATGACCGGGCACAACTCGTCGCTCGCGCTTCGGGTACGATCCGTGCGGCAGGTCTCTACGATGGCCAGCCTGTCAGGCGCGGACAGATCCTGGCGACCATAGACGCCCGGCAAGCCGAGGCCGCGGTTCGCCGCGCACGCGCCGGGCTGGATGCGGCTCTCGCCGAGCAGCATGACGCACGTGGCGACGTCGCGCGCGATGCACCACTCGCCCAGAGCGGGGCCCTCGCAACGGATGCCTATCGCAAGGAGCAGCTCCGCAACGACGCGGCGGTGGCCGGAGTCGCCCAAGCACAGGCGGCGCTCGCCACAGCGCAAGCGGATCGCAGCTATACCTCCATCGTCAGCCCGATCGACGGTGTCGTCGTCTCCCGGCAGATTCACGACGGCGACATGGTGATGCCCGGTTCGCCGCTGGTGACCGTGGAAAGCCGGGGTCGACTATTGTTCCGCTTTGCCGCTCCCCAGGCGAGCCTCGGGCTATTCGCGCCCGGCTCGACGGTTCCGGTGCTGCTCGACGGGCGAGAGGATCGCCCCGTGACCGGCCGGGTCCGGGGCGTCGTCCCCTCGGCCGATCCCGCGACGCGGCGCTATACAGTTGAGGTCGTCCTTCCCGCCGATAGCGGGATCATGCCAGGCATGTTCGGACGTGTCCGGCTTCCTTCGGTGGGCGACCAGGGCAATAGCGGAAGCGCTGTTTCCGTCCCTGCCGCCGCGGTCGCCGATCGCGGCGGGCTGACCGGCGTGTTCGTGGTCGGCAAGGACCAGCGCGTCACCTTCCGATGGGTGCGGCTGGGCGACCCTGTTGGTGATCGTGTCGTCGTGACCTCCGGCCTCTCGACAGGCGAGCGCATCCTGGCCCGCGTCGACCCGACTGTCCGAGACGGCGCGCGCCTTGCCGACGGAGCGGCGCGATGACAGAAGCCCCGCTCAATCTCGCGGGCCGCCTCGCAAAGACGTTCATCACTTCCAAGCTGACCATCGTCTTCCTGCTCGCCTCGCTGCTGCTGGGAACGCTGGCCGTAGCGCTGACCCCGCGCGAGGAAAATCCCCAAATCGTGGTACCGGGCGCGATGGTGACAGTGGCGCTGCCTGGCGCGACTGCCGAGGAGGTGGACCGGCTGGTGGTCGCTCCACTCGAAGGCGTGCTCAGCGAAATGACCGGCGTCGATCACAGCTATGGCGTGGCCCAGCCCGGCGTCGGCATGGTGCAGGTCCAGTTCAAGGTCGGCCAGCCGCCCGAAGATTCGCTGGTCAAGCTTTACAACCGGGTGATCGCCAACCGTGGCCGGCTTCCAGCGGACGCGGGTATCCCGTTGATCCAGGCCGTCGACGCCGACGACGTGCCCATCGTCACCGTGACGCTCGCTTCCCCCACCTATGACGATTACGGGCTCAAGCGACTGGCGGATTCGGTGGCCGAACGGCTTCGGAGCACGCCAGGCGTCTCGGTGGTGTCCGTCTATGGTGGCCGCAACCGCGAGATTGATGTCGCCTTCGATCCGGTCCGGCTCCAAGCCTTCTCGATATCGCTCGCCGAAGCGCGTGGAGCGTTGGCCGCCTCCGATGTAGGCCTTAACCTGTCGGGACCGGTGGAGGCGGGCAAACTCGAACGACTACGCTATGCCGGCGAACTGGGATCGGCGGCAGCGGTTCGTGACTTGGTGATCGGCGTGCGCAACGGCCGCACGATCAAGATCGGCGATGTCGCCACGGTGTCGGACGGCCCGCGCGACGAGATCATGCATCTCAGCCGCTTCGCCTTCGCGGCTGGCGACCCTCGCGCCAAGCTGGGCGAAGGCGAAATGCCCGCGGTCACCATCGCCGTGGCGAAGAAAAAGGGTGAGAATGCCGTCACCGTGTCCGAAGCCGTGGCCAACCGAGTCGAACGGATGCAGGCGAGCTTCATCCCCCGCGCGGTCCATGTCGTCACCACCCGGGACGACGGCCAGAAAGCCGACGAGGCCGTCGACGGGCTGATGGAGCATCTGGCGATCGCGCTCATCACCGTCAGCTTCATCATGCTGCTGTTCCTCGGCTGGCGCGAGGCGCTGATCGTTTCGGTGACGGTGCCCGTCATCTTCTCGATCACCCTTGGCGCCGATCTGCTTGGCGGGGTGACGATCAACCGCATCACTCTGTTCGCGCTGATCCTGGCGCTGGGCTTGCTGGTCGATGCGTCGATCGTCGTCATCGAGAACATCCACCGCCATTATCATGGCCACTCTACGGCCGCGAAGGAGGACGTGACCGTCCTCGCCACCAACGAAATCGGCGGCGCCACCAATCTCGCGACCTTTGCCGTGATGCTGGTGTTCGCGGCGCTGCTGCTCGTGACCGGCATGGCTGGCGATTATTTCTACCCCATCGCCTACAATGTCCCGATCGCGATGCTCGCCTCCATCGTCGTCGCCTATATCGTCACCCCATGGGCGGCGAACCGCTGGGTCAAGCGACCGGCTCCGACCGGCGGCATATTGGATGATGGAAGCGAGGCAGAATCAGAGGCAAACACCCATGAGGAGCGCAAGCCCGACAAGTTGCGGGACGTCTATCTCTGGCTGATCAAGCCGTTGCAGGAGCGTTCGAGCGCGCGCCGGGCCCTGATGATCGGTGCAATCCTCGCTCTGCTCCTATCGGCGGCGCAAGGCGGTTGGCAGTTCATCCGCCCATCCGGCGTGGGCGGGCCAGTGCCCCCGCTCGGCGTCGCCATGGGCTTTCTGCCCAAGGACAACAAGAACACCTTCAACATCGTCATCACCATGGTCGAAGCCAGCCCGGTCGAAAACACGGCCAGGATGGTCCATGAGATCGACGGACTTCTTGCCGCTGATCCGCTGGTGACGAACTATCAGAACTGGATCGGACAGGCCGGCGTCCCGGATTTCAATGGGCTGATGCAGGGCAGCTCGCTTCGAACGGGCGAGAATGTCGCCGAAATCCGCGTCAACCTTGTGGACAAGCAACATCGTTCGGAAAGTTCGATCATGCTTGTTCGCGAGTTGCGCACGAAGGTCGATGCCATCCGTGCCCGTTATCCGGGCGCCCAGGTGAGGCTGGTCGAAGATCCGCCGGGGCCGCCTGTGCGCGCCACGGTATTGGCGGAGTTACACGGCGAGGATCTGGTAGGCCTGCGTCGACTGGCTAAACAGGTCGAAGCCGAGTTTGCCAAGACCTACGACATGGTCGATATCTCAAACAGCGAGCCCACCGACGTGGCGCAATGGCGCTTCGTGCCAGACCGTGAAAAAGCGGCACTTTCCGGCGTATCGGCCGCGGATATCGCTAATGTCCTGGGCCTCGTCTACGATGGTCAGGTAGTCGGGCGCGCGCATATCGATCCTGAGCGCAATCCCGTTCCGATCCGGGCCTATGTGCCGCGAGCAGAGCAGCCTGCGCCGTCCCAACTCGAGGGTCTCTATGTGACCGGTCGGGAGGGACGTCAGATTCCGTTGGCCGAACTCGTCCGACGCACTCCGACCGAGGCCGACAAGCCGATCCAGCGTAAGGACAATGAGCGCGTGATCTTCATCGGGGGAGAACTCTCGCACAGCGTGCCGGTCTATGCCGTGCTCGATCTTAACCGCCGCTTGTCCAGGATGCACGCGCCCGACGGCCAGCCACTCGCCATCGGTAATCTCAGCCTCAGCGAGGCCGCGCCTGATATCATCAACGGCTACCAACTTCTTTGGAATGGTGAAATGCGCATGACGCTCGATATCTACCGCGACATGCTGATGGCGCTCGGCGCTGCGCTGACCGCAGTCTATTTCCTGCTCGTCGCCTATTACAAGTCGTTCCTCATTCCGCTGATCGCGATGTCCGCTGTGCCACTCGGGATCATTGGTATCTTTCCGGGGCACTGGCTGCTGGGTACCGACTTCTCCGCGACCTCGATCGTCGGCATCATCGCACTCTCCGGCGTGGTGATCCGTAACTCGCTGCTCATTATCGACTTCATTCAGGACAACCAGAAGCATGGCATGCCTCTCGCGGAGGCTGCCCGCATGGCCGGCGCCGTGCGCCTGCGCCCGATCCTGCTGACTACGCTTGCCATTGTGCTGGGCTCGGCCATCATGCTTCCCGACCCCGTGTTCGGCGGCCTCGCCATCTCGCTTATCTTCGGTACGCTTGCCTCGACCGCGCTCACCATCTTTGTCGTACCCCTTCTTTACGAGAGGTTCTTGCGGATATGAAGCGCCCCGGATCTTCGATGGCGCGTCGTCACCGGCAAATCCGGCAATTGATACGAACTGACCACCAAGCGCTCGGATTGAGGGAGACACTGACTGGCCTGCGGCCGGGTTGGTGGAAACCGGGATAGGATTTGCTAACGTTTGCTCATGGCTCAATGCTGTCGAACGCTTCTATGCCAAGCTCACCCGACGGCGGTTGAAAAACGGCATATTCCACTCCGTCGTCGATCTGCAGGACGCCATCAACTGTTTTATCTCGGAACAACACCTATGACCCGCACCCCTTCGTCTAGAAAGCCGATTCCGATCAAACATCGCCGCCGTCAGGCGCGGACACCAAACGTTGCAAGTAATCCGTTCTCATGTTCGCCACTCCGAGGAAAAGGTACGAGGGTCTTCCAATACAATTTGCCGGATGTCCTTTTTGGAGAGCTTGCCGGTGGCGGTGTGCGGCAGTTCGTCAACGATGATAAGATCATCCGGCACGCACCACTTGGAGGTCTTGCCCTTGTAATGGGCACGCATTTCGGCACGGCTAAATTCGGCACCGGGCTTCAGCACTGCCACCAGCACCGGGCGCTCTCCCCAACGGGTGTCCGGCCGGGCGACGATGGCCGCCTCCTTTATGGCTGGGTGAGCTTGGGCGATGTTTTCCAGATCGATTGAGGAGATCCACTCGCCACCGGATTTCACAACGTCCTTGGTGCGGTCGACAATCTGGATGAAACCGTCCTTGTCTATGGTCACCACGTCGCCGGTGTCGAACCAGCCTGGATACTGCTCGTGGGCGGAGCCAGCGGCGGCGTTGAAATAGGCCGCGGCCACCCACGGTCCACGCACCAGCATCGAGCCGAAGCTCCTGCCATCGTGCGTCACCTCGCGCCCTTCGCCGCCGACCACACGGAACTCCATGCCGAACACCGGCCGGCCCTGCTTGCATTCCAGCGCCAAACGATCCTCTGCGGGCAGGAGACGGTGCTTGGGCTTCAGCGCCGCGGAAAGGCCCAGAGGGCTGGTCTCCGTCATGCCCCAGGCCTGTCGCACCTCCACCCCCTTGTGGTGAAATCGACTGATCATGATGGCTGGTACCGCCGACCCGCCGATGATCACCCGCTTGAGAGAGGTAAACTCTTTGGCGTGGCCGTCCATCCAATCCAAGAGGCCGAGCCACACGGTGGGCACGCCGGCGGTGGACGAGACGCCCTCCGCCTCGAACAATGCGTACAGGCTCGCCCCGTCGAGCCGCGCGCCGGGCAGTACCAGCTTGGCGCCCACCATGGGCACTGCAAAGGGCAGGCCCCATGCATTTACATGGAACATGGGGACGATGGGGCACACCACGTCATTGGCAGAGAGCCCCAGCGCATCCGGCGCAGTGATGGCCATAGCGTGCAGCACGCTGGAGCGGTGGGAATAGAGCACGCCCTTGGGGTCACCCGTGGTGCCCGAGGTGTAGCACAGGCCGGAGGCAGTGTTCTCGTCGAAGCTTGGCCAGTCGAAGCTGTCCTGCTCGCCGTCGATGAGGGTCTCGTAGCACTTCAGGTCTGGCAGCTTCTGCGCGAGGATGTCGGATTCAGGCATGTGCGCTGTGTCTGTCATCGCCACCACCGCCTTCAGGCCATTCAACTGGTCCGCCAGTTCCTCGATGACGGGCAGGAAGGTGAGGTCGAAGAACAGCACGCTGTCACCAGCATGCTCGATGATGTAGGCTATCTGCTCGCGGAATAGCCGTGGGTTGATGGTGTGGCACACGAAGCCGGACCCGGACACGCTGTAATACAGTTCCATGTGCCGATAGTCGTTCCACGCCAGCGTGCCGACGCGGTCTCCGGTCTCCAGACCCATGCGCGCGAGCGCACTCGCGAGCTGTCGGCTGCGCCGGGCGAGGTCCGCGTAGGTGTAGCGGTGGAGGCCGCCTTCCATCGTGGCGGATACGACTTCGGCGTCACCGTGATACGCCTCAGCATGCCTCAGTATCCCTGACACCAGCAGCGGCACGTCCATCATGGTTCCGAGCATTGTTTCCCTCCGATTATTTGGTGCTTGTGCGTGGGTTCCGGGCGTCGGTCGTCTCGGCCAGATCTTCAAAAGGCGTCGGCGTCGAGCGCCATGAGCGAGGACGCGCCGCTGGCGAGTGCGGCTTCCAGGCCGAGCGTCTGCGGCAGCATGCGCTCTACGAAGAAGCGGGCAAGGGCGGTCTTGCGCACTTCCACAGCCGTCGCCTCGTCCAGGGCCGGCACGGCGGCGGCCATGCGCACCCACATCCAGCCGAAGGAGACGAGAGCGAACAGGCGCAGATAGTCAGTGGCCGCCGCACCCAGTTCCGCTCCACCGCCACTCCCGGCGAGGCGCTGCGTCACCCGCTCCAGCCGCGCCAGGGCTTGCGCCACGGGCGCCACCAGCCCTTCACCGGCGGTTGGCAGCGCGGCGTCGAGTTCTGCGCGGATCAGGGCGAAGAAGCGTTGGGTCAGCGTGCCGCCGTCGAGGGCGAGCTTGCGTCCCACGAGGTCCATGGCCTGAACGCCATTGGTGCCTTCGTAGATCTGGGCGATGCGGGCATCGCGCACATACTGCTCCATTCCCCATTCGCGGATGTAGCCGTGCCCCCCCAGCACCTGCTGGGAGGCCACCGCGGTCTCGAAGCCGAAATCGGTGAAGGCGGCCTTTACCACCGGCGTCATGAGCGCCACGAGGAGGTCAGCCTCCTTTCGCACTGCGGCATCCGTATGGCGGTCGGCGATATCCATCTGCAGCGCCGTCCATATCGCGAGGGCGCGCGCGCCTTCGGCGAAGGCGCGCCCCGACAGCAGCATCTTGCGCACGTCGGGATGGTCGATAATTGCCACTGGGCCTGGCGTGCCGTCGCTGCCGCCGCCCTGCAGGCGCTCCTTGGCATAGGCGACGGCCTTCTGATTGGCTGCTTCGGCGATGCCGAGGCCCTGGATGCCGACGAACAGCCGTTCCGCGTTCATCATAGTGAACATGGCATTCAGTCCGCGGCCCGGCTGTCCCACCAGCCAGCCGGTAGCGCCATCATAGTTCATCAAACAGGTGGGCTGCGCATGAATGCCCATCTTGCGCTCCAGTGCACCGACGCTCATGGAATTGCGTGCACCAAGGCTGCCGTCGGCATTCACCAGGAATTTCGGGGCGAGGAACAGGCTGATGCCTTTCACGCCCTTGGGCGCGTCCGGCAGGCGGGCAAGCACCAGATGGACGATGTTGCCGCCGAAATCCTGATCGCCGGAGGAAATGAAAATCTTCGTGCCGGTGATAGCGAAGGAGCCGTCAGCGTTCGGCACGGCCCGGGTCGAAAGCAAGCCAAGGTCGGTTCCGGCGGAGGACTCCGTCAGCGCCATGGCGCCAGTCCACTCGCCGGAGATCATCTTCGGCAGGAAGGCTGCCTTCAATTCCGCTGAAGCATGATGGCCGATGGCTTCTGCCGCCCCGCGGGTGAGGCCGGGAAACAGTCCGAAGGACAGGTTGGCCGAGGACAATATCTCGTCGAGCAGAATCTGTAGCACCCGCGGCAGACCCTGGCCACCATAGGCAGGGTCGCCCGAGAGCGAGCACCAGCCAGCCTCCGCGAAAGCGAGGTAAGCGGCAGCAACGCCGCTGGGGGTGGTGACGACACCGTTTTCGAGCGTGCAGCCCTCCTCGTCACCTGGGCGGTTCAGCGGCTCCAGTACACTGGTTGCGAACTTGCCAGCCTCCTCCATAATAGTGACGGCGAGCTCTGTATTCACCTCCTCATAGCCAGGTAGGCTGGCCATGATCGCGTCGAAGCCGAACACCCGCCGCAGCAGGAAGGAGATATCCGCGACGGGAGCGGTATAAATAGTCATAGTATCATTCTCGGAAGATCAGTTTCGCAGGGGCTTGCCGGGGCGAGCACAAATCAAATCTTAAAGGTGACGGCCTGTGCCTCCTCACCCAGACCATTGACAACCCCCTTAGATCGACTAGGCAACAATTCCACCATCGTCATTTTACTCCGTCATATGTTGAATGACCTGCGGGATACGCAATGGGCGGTGCATCATTAGGGTCAACATATAGTTTTCCATGCGATGTATTCGAATATATATTCAAAAACGAAGGGTAACCCCAACGCTCGTCAGAATGGGATCGATGTCGAGCCGGGTCAGCGCGGGCGCTCCACCTAGCGAACCTGA
>NZ_PNMA01000051.1 GCF_013823385.1 Hyphomonas sp. | reverse complement strand
AGCTGAGCTGGATTGCCTCGTGCTGTCTGTCGACTATCGGCTGGCACCCGAAACCCCCTTCCCCGGCCCGATGGAGGATGCGGAGGATGCGCTGCGCTGGCTTCATGGCGAGGCGCAGCAACTGGGGATCGACAAGAGACGCATTGCAGTGGCCGGACAAAGCGCAGGCGGAGCTATGGCGGCATGCCTTGCCCTGATGACACGCGATGAAGGGGGAATTCAGCTCGCTTTTCAACTGCTGGAGGCGCCGCGCCTTGATGATCGAATTCATGAAGGCGCGGAAGCCAATCCGTTCACCGGAGAATTCGTCTGGACCCGGCAGTCCAGCGCCTATTGCCGAAAGGCCTATCTGGGCAGCGATAATTCAACCCCCTACGCCTCTGCGCTGAGGGCAACCGACCCTGCAGGCCTACCGCCAACTTTTATCGCTGTCGGCGCGCTCGATCTGTTTGTCGACGAGTGCGTGGATTATTGTCGAAGACTGCTCCGCGCGGGCGTACCAACGGAGTTGATCGTCTATCCCGGCTGCTTCCACGGATTTCAAATGGCAGCCGAAGCACAAGTTACGATGCGCTCGCGCCGCGACAGCTTGAATGCACTGAAGAAGGCCCTAGTTCGTTGACTGCACCGCTCGATACCGAAAAGCTGCTTTCCTATCGGATTCCGCAGACGCAGGACGATTACGACCCGCGCGATGTGATCATCTATGCGTTAGGCGTCGGCGCCGGGCTTGCCAGCGAGATCGACGAAACCAGCCTGGTGTTCGAACGTAACCTGCAGGTCTTGCCGACCATGGCACTTGTGTTGGGTACGCCGGGTTTCTGGGCGATGGACCCGGGCAGCGGGCTGGACTGGCTATTGATCCTGCACGGCGAACAGCGGCTGAAGATCCACACCCCGCTCGAATCTGCTGGAACCCTGATCGGCACCACTAGGGTGACTGGCCTGGCTGACAAGGGGCCGGGAAAACCTGCCCTGATCCGAGCCAGGAAGGAAGTGCGCACGCTGAGCGGCGTACTGGTGGCGGAAACATCTGAAATCTGGTTCGTCAAGGGGGCTGGCGGCTTTGGCGGTGAACGTAGCCTGCCGGTGGAACCACACTCGCATATCCCCGGTCGCGATCCCGATTTCGCTATTTCCCTGCCCACGAGCCTGGCGCAGGCGGCGATTTATCGCCTGTCAGGCGACAGGAACCCATTGCATATCGATCCTGAGACTGCGGCTTCGGTCGGGTTCGAGCGCCCGATCCTGCATGGGCTGGGCACTATGGGTATTGTTGGGCGGGCGCTCATGCACGCCGCATGCGGCGGCGTTGCATCAGCCTTGCACGAAATGAACGTGCGTTTCACCGCGCCCGTGTATCCCGGCGACACGATCAATACGCATATCTGGCAGGACGGCGACACGCTGCATTTCCGTGCTTATCGCAACGGTCTTGAGCAATGCGTAATCGATAACGGGTTTGCTAAGATCAGCCTGCCGGGGGCTTGAAGCAATAGGCGCAGATCTTGTTGCCATCGGGGTCCAGCAAGTATGTGCCGAAGGCGTGCGGCACTGCGCCGCGCGGTCCCGGAGCACCCGCATCGGTGCCGCCAGCGGCCAGTCCGGCAGCATGGAAGGCCGAGACAGCTTGCCTGTCAGGTGCCTTGAAGCCGATCGTCACGCCATTTCCGGGTATGGCACCTTCGCCGTCTATCGGCCGGAGGACCAGGAATTCTGCCGCGCGATCGCCATAGGCCAGCCCCTGGTCGAGGAATTCTCCCAGCCGCCTGATGCCCAGCGGCGCTAGACAGGCATCGTAGAACCGGCCCGATCTCTCAACATCATTGGTGCCCACACAATTGTGAGTGAAGATGCCCATCAGGTGGCCCGCTCGCTGCCCGTTATCCGCACCAGCAGGATGGCAACGATCGAGATCGCGGAGCCGATCGAAATGATCAGCGAGACCGTGGCCACATCGAGGCCCCGCGCGAACAAGATTCCGGCCAACGCAGGCCCCATGGCTGCCCCTGCTCGACCAAAGCCGATGCCGAACCCCGTGCCAGTCGCGCGCACATGCGGCGGGAATGCCATGGCCAACAAGGCATAGAACCCGACTGCCGCCGCATTGGAGAAGAAGGCCGTAACCCCGGCGATCCAGCCGAGCATGGCCACATCCTGCGGAGCGCGCCCAAACACGTTGAGCATTACGAAGGCACCGGCAAGGGCGATGACCGTGGCCTTCTTGATCCCGATCTTCAGCGCAACCACGCCCAGCAATCCGCCGCCTATAGCACCGCCCAGCATCGCTTTGGTCAGCACATCCCCGCCTGAGGCAGGGTCAAAACCCATGTCGACCACAAGCTTGGGTATCCATTTCACGAAGTAATAGTAAGCCGTCACATGTGTGAGGTAGGCGATCGTCAGAAGCACCGTGCGTGAAAGCAGCGGCGGCTTGAAGATATCGGACAGCGATCCTCGCTGCTGTTGGCTGACCGCTTCAGGCAGGGCCTCGGCCTGCGGCAAACCGAACCTGTGCAGAGTCTTGTTGATCCGTTGCAAGGCGGCGGGTAGGCGCCGGTGGGACAGCCAGTCTGGCGTTTCCGGGATCAGCCAGTAAGACAGCGGGATGGCCGCAATGGTCAAACCCGCTCCCAGATGGAACACCCCGCGCCACTCGCCTGCATCCAGCACGCTTGCAGCCATCATTCCGCCGAAGAATGCACCCAGCGGATAGCCTGTCACCATCAGCGGCAGGACAAGGCTGCGATAGCGCGCGTTCGAGAATTCCGCGACGGTGGCATTGAGCGCGGCCAGCATGCCGCCGATGCCCAGCCCGGTCAGCAGTCGCCATGCGGAAAGCTGTTCAACGCCCGTGGCACTTGGCACCATCAGCATGCCGATGCCCATCACCGACAGGCAACCAAGGATGGTGGGGCGCCGGCCATACCTGTCGGCCATGCCGCCCAACAGGATCGAGCCGACGGCCATGCCGATCAGTTCCATCGAAAGCACCCAGCCAAGCACATCCTGCGGCACCTGCCATTCCTCGGCAATGCCCGGTGCCGCAAAACTGATCGACATGACGTCGAAACCATCCAGCGCATTGAGCAGAATCGTCATGCCGAGCGTAGCGATCTGCCATCCGCCCAGCTTGCCTTCATCGATGATTTCGCGCGGCGTGCTCGCCATTGTTCTGTCTCTCCGCCTATTCCGACAGCCATGCCCTTGAACGCGACAAGGGCGGCTGCGGCCACCCAACCCGGAGCCCATGCATTGCGGTTATCGCAATGCTGGATTCAGGGCCAGACCGTTCTGGCAGGATCACGGCGGGAAAAGCCTGTCTTTGGTCAGGCCCGGAGCATCCTCAGGCGCTTTCAGGCATCCCACACCAGCGACAGGCTGAGCGGCTGGATCATCCCGAGGTGGAATTCCATTTCCGCCCCCCGGAGCCAGTCGGAACTGCGGCAGCTCCGCCAGGAAACGCTGGATTGCGAAATTCATCTCTCGCCGCGCCAGATGCAGGCCAAGGCACAGGTGCGGGCCGGTGGCAAAGCTGACGTGCTGCAGCTTGCGGTCCAGCCGCACTTCTTCCGGGTGTTCCCATGCGACTGGATCACGCCCGGCAAAGGTGGTGGACATGATCACCTTGTCGCCCTTCATCATAGTAACGCCGTTCACCTCAACCGGGTTTGCCACCGTCCTGGAAGTGCTTGCCGCTGCATAGGCGCGCAGCATTTCCTCGATGGCATCGGTGATCAGCGAAGGGTCGGCGCGCAACCTGGCCTGGTCATCCGGATGCGTCGCAAGGTGCCAGAACTGCAAGCCAAGATTGGTCGAAACAGTATCAAGCCCGCCAATGAACAGGTTGAAGGCAAAGCCCAGAACCTCGTCATCCGACATCTTGCAGCCATCCATCTTGGCATTGACGCCGAAGGTCAAAAGATCCTCGCGCGGATTGCGCTTCCGGTTTTCGATCGCGGCGCGCAGATAATTGACCACCTCCCGTGTGGCAGCCGCAATCGTTTCCAGGTCGTGGCCGTGCAGCAAGTCTGTCTCCCAAGCCATGAACTGATCGGTCATGTCCTGCGGCAGGCCGATAAGGTCTAGGATAACCTTGATTGGGAATTCAAACGCAAACTCGCTCATAAGTTCGCAATGGCCGCGATCCTTGAAACGATCGATATAGTGGTTGGCATATTTGGCGACTTTCTCTTCCGGCGCGCGCACTGCCTTGGGAGTAAAGAGCGGGAAGATCATAGCCCGATAGCGACCATGCTGTGGCGGATCGAGTTCTGCGGGCACTAGGTTCCAGTTGCCTCCGCTGAGCATGGCAAAAGGCGCAAATCCCTTGTTCAGGAAGTTCACATTGTCCTTGTAGATCGCCGAAAGGTCATCGAAGCGTCGCACGATCCATGCTGGCTGCCCGCCAGGATAGGCATCGCGGGTATAAAAGGACCTCCGGCGCTTCCCGCAGCAGCGGATCGACCAGATCGACATAGGGATTGCCCTTGTAGATTGTGCCAAACTGGAAGGGCCAGTCCCTGATAAGGTCTTCGGGCACGTGGGTCGGTATGGTCCGGTCGATATCCATCACAAGCGACTTAGGGCTTCTCCGCGAAACCGTAGTTTCAGTTAAAGGAAGATCGCGAAGTTGGGCATGCCCAGCACGACCTGATCGACCAGGATGGACCGGCGTGCCAGCTGGAAGCCATTCGCCGTCATCCGCAAGCGGTCATAGCGCTCCGCGCTCAACTGCTTGTAATCCTTTGACTCTGCCCGATTGCGGGTCAAGAAGAGGTAGTTCAGTACTTCGTACTCGTCGGGATTCTCTGTTTCCCAAACGGAAACGTTGGTGACGAAACGGCGTGTGCGCGAGGCTGGGTCTTCGGACCAGGCATTGCTAGTCGTGGTCAGGCGGGTAAGGCGCACCATCATCGAGTTGTAGTCATCATCGAAGTGCCCGATCGTGCCGAACTCGTCATCAAAGCCCTGCACCCGGCGCGTGATGCGGACGGGAGCCTTGTATTCAAGATCCTCGGCCAGGATATCGCCCCATTGCTTGAATTGGCGATGATCGAGAAACCGGGCTTCCTTGATGAGAAAGCCGACGACGCTGTTGTAGACAGGCGAGCCGTAAGGCACCTCTTCGCGGCGCTCGTCCTCGCGAGTAAGGGTCTGTATGGCAACAGTCAGGGACATTGGATCTTTCCTCTCGGTGATTGGTGGTACGTTGCGCGTCAGGCCGATGCGGTCATCAGCTTGTGGTAGGCCAGCCACCATTCCCATTGCGCATCGTCCTTGCCGAACCCTTCGTAGACCTTGGCCTTGTCCGGCCAGTCTGCCGGACGATTCTCGCCCAGGATGGCCTGGTATTTGAGCGTTTCGGTGCGACCGATCACGCCGCGTGCGGCTTCAGTCATATGTGGCCAGGTGTCACTGTCATCCTGTTCGATGATGCCAGAGGTGCCCGTTCCGTGCGTGGCGGCGGCGCGCATCATTTCTTTCACGTGGTCGGGCGTCCCACGCTCGGCAAAGTAATAGGTCGTCCATTCGAAATGGTGCGGTCCCTTGGGCATGATCGTGTGCAACACCAGTGCCGCGCCCAGCGTGCCGTCCCGCAGCGGGCTGTAGATGAAGAGGATGTTCATGTTGGGGAACATCCCGCCAACCACGGGCGGCGCCTTAGCCAGCACATGCAATTGCTCTGCCGACATGTTCTTTTTCAGCTCGGGCAACAATTCCGTCGTGATGCCCGGCGGCGGGAACGCCTCCAGCCGCTGTTCCGGGGTCAGATCACCCTTGCCGTGTGCCAGCGACCAGCTGGTATCGGCAGGGATACAACGCAGGGAGTGCCCATTGCCCGACAGGTTGATGCCGTACATGGCGGGGGCGCTTTCGTGCTCCGTATCGCTTTCGCCGCCCATTGCGCCGATATCGATCACCGATCCATGCAGGGTCAGCGTGTGGAAGCCGTCGCACGCCGACTGTTCGCCTGCCGTCTTCCAGTTGGCGTCGATCGTCAGCCGTTGCGGCGGACCAAGGACTTCAAGGCCCTTGTCGGTCCGGTCAAACAGCATGTCGAAATAGAACTTCATGTCGCCCAGCCATTCCTCAAGGTCGGGGCCGTCATGGTTCCAGGTTGCGAAGATCAGTCCGCCGTAGACCTGCACCCGCGCCTTCTTCAGCCCAAGTTGCTCCTTGGTTTTGATATTGCCGTGCATCTGTTCCCGTTCCACCGGCGCACCGATGAAGCTGCCATCGGGGCGGAAGGCCCAGCCGTGATAGATGCACTTGTGCACCCGCGCGTTGCCGGAATCGGCCAGGCAGACGTGCATGGCGCGGTGCGGGCAGACATTGAGCGAGACGTGCACTTGGCCGTCGGCTGCGCGCGCCACAATCACCTGATCTTCGCCCATCAGGCGCACGACATAATCGCCGGTATTGGGAATTTCGCTGTCGTGGCCGATCATCAGCCAAGCCTTGGCGAAGATATTCTCCAGCTCCAGCTCGTAAAGCTGTTGGTCATGCAGGGCGGCAACCGAAACCTCGCGGTTCTCGACATCGATGAACTGCGACATGGCCTGCTTCAGATAGGCATCGCGGGCTTCCATCTTCATGGTTCAAGTCCTCTCTGGTGATCAGTGGTTCTTGATCGGGGGTCAGATAATCGGGGGTCAGATAAAATCGGGAAGCGAAATGTTCGGCTCGATGCCGAGTAGCGACTTGCCGAGAATTTCGTATCCAACGTAAGGCAGGTTCGCGACGTGGCGCATGGCGAAGGATGCATCGCGATAGTTGCGCTGGATCGGGTTGGAGTCCGCAAATGCGCTGGAACCGGCTAGGAACATCAGCTCCTCGATCGCTTCGTTGAGAAGCGAGACCGCGAGCGAGCCTTCACCCTTGCTTAGCGCCCGTTGCTGCGGTGTCAGGTGTTCATGTGCCAGCCCGGCCGCATCGACAAGATCGCAGTTCTTGAAGGTCAGCGCCTCGGCAGCGGAGATCTTGGCCGCAGCCTTGCCCAGCTCGCCCTGCATCATCACGCTGTCTGATTGGCGTTTGTAGGACGTGTAGACGATGGGTCGCTTGTGCGATGCCTCAATCACCCGGTCCATGATGCCGGCGGCAGCTCCTGCCACCACCGCATGGGCCGTGGCACGCAGGAATGGCATGAACGGCCAGTAGTCGGATGGCTCACCCACATGGCACTTACCCTCCTCGTGTCCGCCGATGCCCAGCTCTGCCACGTTGTAGAACTGTTCGCGCGGGATGAAGGCATCCTTGGCCACGATAGTGTTGGACCCGGTGCCTTTCATGCCCAGCATGTGCCAAGTGTTCTCGATAGTATATTGCTCGCGCCGCAGATAGGCGAAGCCACCGCCGGGGCTGCCATCGGGCTTGGTATAGCCAACGCCTAGCTGCGCCCAGCCGGCATGCGCCGAACCAGAGGAATAGGGCCAGCGGCCATTGATCACATAACCGCCGTCAACCTCTTCCATGGTTCCAGGAGGGTTGGCGATGCCGCAGATCACCGGGTGCCCGGTGCCGGAACCGAAGATGGCTTCCTGCAAAGCATCGGGGCCGAGGCTGGCTACCCAGGTGGTTCCGTGAAGAACGGTGTAGACCCAGCCGACCGAGGGATCTGCCTTGGCCAGTTCGTATCCCACCAGAGACATGGCACGTGCGCTCGTGCCCAGCCCGCCCCAGCGCCGTGGCGCGGCCATGGCCCAGAAACCGGCATCGGTCAGTGCATCGAACACGTCGGGGTGCAGAACACCGTGCTCATCGCCATGGGAGGCGCGTTGCAACAGCAAGGGTTGCAATTCACGCGCGCGGCCAACCATCTCTTTTTCCGCCGCAATGTTATAGCCTGCGAAATCTCGTGCTGGCGCAGTTTTCAATTGGGTTGCCATCGCTCCGATCCCTCTCCACCCCGTCTTTGACGAGCGAATTAGTTGAACACTTTATGTGTCTTTTGTATAATGTGATTCGAGAGGGGGAGGTTTGACGCAGGTCAAATTTGCGTAGTCACTCGCAAATTTTTTCATGGCGCAAAGATGGCTCCGCCACCTCGCTGATGCGCGAGGCTTAAGTATTATTTTCCTGGCAGAATGGCGGTATCAGAATCTCGGCTCCCGCCGAGGGATTCTCAGCCGGCCCGGGCCTCTTTTGCCAGGTGAAGCACAGGCTCGATCTTAGCCAACGCGATATGATCGGCCGAAGCGTTCGGTCCGGCGATAATCAGGCAGTCGCGTAAGAGCTTGCGATGCAGGATACGTACCAGCGCTGCATCGTCTTGCGGGCCAGCATTGGCGATGAAGCCCTGCAACGACTGGTCGGCATCGGCCACGCCGCCGCATGCTTTCCCGGTCAGTTCGGCAATATCGGCCAGATAGCTGTCGTCGCGCCAGCGACTGTAATGGCCGATATTTGCAAGCATCTGCGGCAGGGAACCAAGCACCTTGCGCTGCCATCCCTGCATCTGATCATGGTCCGGTAAGCGGGAGATTTCAGCGGATAGCCGCGCCAACGCCAGGTCTTCCAGCGGTGTCTGCTCCGGTTCGGGAAGTGCGATCTCGTCCAGCGCGATGCCCTCCATCTCTGCCAGAGCCTCCAGCGCGCGGCGACCGATGATGGCCACTTGCACAAAGCTCTCGACCCAGTCCCCGCCCGGCCCTTCATCGTGCAAGCCGATCAGCGGACCGTAATAGGCCTCAGTCAGGAAGGCGACAGTGTGGAAGGCCATGCCGTGCCAGTCGATCGGGGTGCCTGATGACTTGGCGTAGCGTTCGAACAAGGCGGGCAGGTCACCCATGTTCTCGATCGGGTGGCGCCCGCGATAACAGGAAAGGTCACGCATCGGATCTCCGATGTGACCGATCTCGAAATCCATCAGACAGGTCACTTCCGGGCCATCGGAAAGGAACTGCCCGCAATCGCCGGTCAGGAACGCTGAACCAGCCAGATTTTGCGGACATTTGCGCCGCAGCCAGTCACCCATGAAGACTAGGAAGGGGTCGGAAATACCGGCATCGCGGCCCATTGCATCGAACCGTTCGAAATTGGCCAGCATCAGGTCTGCATTGTCGCTTGGAGCCTCTGCACCGGCGGCCACGAAGCGTTCCACCGGGATGGCGTGCACCTCGGCCAGTCGATCCATGTAAGTCAGGCTGGCATGCCAGCGATCCGGGGTCATCTGCGAACCGCTTTCAATGGCCTGCTGGATCAGGCCAGCATCACGCCCGCCCTCAACCCACTCCATTACGATAGTTGCAGGGTCAGGTATCCAGGCAACGATTTCAGGCACACGAATACCGCTTTGCGATAGCACGCGCTGCACATCACATTCGTATTTCAGTGGATAGGGATGCGTCGGCCAGGTCCGTTCGCCCTTCAGGAAATAGCGTTCACGCTTGCCGTCGCGGACAGCTTCGGCCTCATAGATGGGGCGCCAGCGATGCATCCGCCGGATGGTGACTTCGCTACAGCCAAGCTCCCTCTCCAGCCAGGCGGCAATGGCGGCCTCTTCAGTCGCAGGATCGCGAGGCAAGGTGGCATCGGCTTGCTTGATCATCAAACTCTCCCGGATTGGCCTCGTGGGCCAGCATCGCCGCCTCTAACTTTGCTTTTTCTCGTCAACGGGCGTCAATTTGCTCATGAACGCATAGAAATCCGGCCCCAGTTCGGGCAAGTCCATGCCCAGCCGTTCCGCAAGGTAAAGCGTCATGAAATTGGCGTTGATGGAGAGGTTTTCGGGCGGGATATTGCCGATCGCCACTTGCCGGTCAAAGGCGCCAACAGCCACCAGCGCCATGCGCAAGGCTACCACGATATCGTAGTAATCGAGATGCTGGGCCTTGCGGCCCGTGGCCGCTTCCCAGATTGCCACTGTCTCGTCTCGCGTGGGCAAGCCTTCGAGCCGCTCGACACCGAACCGGCGGCTAAAGAGATCATCGAAATAGAGCCACCATGCAAGATCAAGCTCTGCCGGTCCAAGGGCCGCCAGTTCCCAGTCAATCAGCGCGTTCACCCTGCCATCGGGGGCAAACATCACGTTGGAAGGCGTGCTGTCGCCCCACAGCACATTGACCGAAGTATCCTGCGGCTGATGCTTACGGATATAGTCGATGGCGGTGTCGACATAGGGCATCTCGCGGTCCTTGCGGCACCCGTGATACCACGCCTCGATATAGCCTAGGTACTGGTCTAGCCCCGGTTCCCCCCAGTCAGGACGCGCCATGAAGGCGAAACCGTCGCCCTGCCAGTCTATGCTGGCCATCCCGGCATAGGCTTCTACAGCATTGCGCCAGGTGGATGCGCGCTGGGCAGGCGTCATGTCTGCCAGCCAGCCGGCCTTGTTGTAATTGGGGTTCTGCGTTGCCGCATGGCCATCCACCCGTCCCATCACGATGAAAGGCATTTCCAGCACCGCGGGATCGAGCTCCATCCCGATCCAGTCGGGCACCGGGATCGCCCCCAACGCATCAAGCGCCGCGATCATCTGCCCCTGGAGCTCCAGGCTGGAGCCAAACACGACCTCGTGATCCTGCGGCTGGCGGCGCACCACCAACGTCTTGCTCTGCGCGCCTTTGGCATCGTTGTACTGCACGTCGACGAAAAAGATCTCCGCCGAAAAGCCCGATCCGGTAGTGACTTTCAGCGGCTGGATCTGCACATCGCGCCACCCTTCAACATTGGCTTCAAGCCAGTCGCGCAGGCGCTGCTGAACTTGCGACGGAGTCATCAGCCGGCCCTCTGCGCCAGCGCGCGCTTCAGTTCCTGGGTCAGCGGCCCCATGTCCTTGGGCGCGGCACCATGCAGGAGGATTTCATCCGCCCCTGCATCCAGATAATCCATAAGCTGATCTGCGCAGCGCGCAGAAGAGCCCACGGCTGCCCCTTCATCGATCCATTGCTGCGGCAACAGCTGCCCCACGTCGACCAGTTCCTGGCGCGTATAGGCCTGGTCTGCGGGCTTCCCGTCAAGGGAAGCGATTTTGGGATGAGCACGAACCTTGTCCAGCACGGCCTTGTCCCACTCGTTGATCTCCACGATCAGGTCGCCGAAGCCGGGGAGCTCGAAATAGGTGATGGCGCGCCCGCGCACCACGGCATCTTCCTCGTCCTTCGGCAAGTCAGGCGCCACGATGATATTATGGTAGATCCGCACCGACATCGGATCGCGACCTGCCTTCTTGGCAGCCTCTCGCACGATCCTAGCGCTGTTTGCCACGCCTTTGGGCGATACGAATGGATGCAACAGCACACCATCACAATGCTCGCCCGCAAAGGCCAGGCTCTTCGGACCGATCGCGGTGAAGATCACCGGAGGGCGTGGCCCATCGTGGAAATCGGTCAGCTTGAGTGTGGGAAAATTGCCCAGCACGCCTTCGTAGGAAACCGTCTCGCCTTCCCACAGGCGACGGTAAATCGAAATGTAATCGGCCAGTCGTTCCATCGTGATAGCCGGCGCGCCCATCATCTTCATGTAGGCCGGCACAGCCCGCGCGAACATGATACCAAAGCGATTACCACTCATCGCCTGCATCATGTTGGCGATGCTGGCTGTAACCAGCGGATGACGCATTGTGGGATAGAACGTGCCGTTGATACGAATCTTGCTGGTCGCTTCGGCAACCGCGCCTGCCAGCACCGCAGGCTCTTTCAGGGCGAAGCGCTCGGAAATCCACACCGCGCCAAGACCAATCCTCTCCGCCTCCTGCGCCTCTTCAATGCCGCGACGCGGATCATCGACCCGACCGGGCAGAATATAGGTGCCGAACTTGTCGAACAGCGCTTGTGCACCGGGTTCCGTCATTTTGAACTCTCCATTGTTCTAGTGGCCCTAAGTCAACCCAGGAAGGCGGTTCGCAACCTTCCCAAAGGCAGGCAAGCCTCTTCTTCTGCACTGCCAGCTTCGCCATTCTTGGAGGTAATCATGAATTCCACTACACATGGTCTTGCCGATCTGCAGACAAAGGAAGCGATCAAGGACGTAAAGGCACGCTATTGTCGTTTCCTGGATACAAAGGACTGGGCTGGATTTGGCAATCTTTTCACCGCTGATGCCACGATGGACGTGCGCGAAGATACCGGCATGGATCCCGTTACGGGCGTGGAGGCAATCGTCGCACAGGTTCGCTTCGCCGTGGATCACGCTTCCAGCAGTCACCAGGTCCACACGCCCGAAGTCGAACTCACCGGCCCGGACACTGCCCGGGCGGTATGGGCCATGCAGGATCGGGTTGTATGGCAGCCGGGCAGATCACCTTTAGAAGGCGTCGGCTCGATCACCGGATATGGGCAGTATCACGAGACTTATCGTCGCGTGGATGGCGAATGGAAGATCGCTTCGCTTCGCCTGTCACGTTTCCACGTCGATATGCATCAA
>NZ_PNMA01000050.1 GCF_013823385.1 Hyphomonas sp. | reverse complement strand
GTTGGGGCAGGCAAGTCCGATGCCCGTGCTTAGAGTGAGGAAGGTCCAGCGACGGAAACGGGTATTGCGGTAATCAATCCGCGGATGAGAGCGTGATCAATCGTCGTCGATCAGGAGCCCGCGGCACTCCGGCCATGCCAAATTCACCGCTAGCCCAAAGGCCAGCGGACGCGTAAACTCGCCTTGTAACGCAGATGGCAGTCATGAGAGCGTGCAGATACGTCACTCTCGTGTAGTCACCCCGGAAAGCATCGTCGATCGAGGAGCAAGCCGAACGGATCGTTCGCCAGCTTGGAGGGAGATGGCACGGCGACTATGCCATGTGTCGATGCCCAGCGCATGCCGACAGCACGGCGAGCCTGTCGATCCGTGTCGGCGAGCGCGCCGTGCTGTTCCATTGCTTCGCTGGCTGCACCGCCGACGCGATCATGGCGGCGCTGCGCTCGGGCAAGATCCTCGCGCCCGCTGACCACGACCCGGGCCAGCGCCACGAGAGCAAGACCGACCTCAACAAGCTCGCCGTCGCAATCTGGCGCCACGCCGAGCCCTTCGCCGGCACCCTCGCCGATCGCTATCTGCGCGAGGGCCGACTCATCATTCCCGACGGCATCAACGCGCGCTTCGATCCGCGCTGCCAGTGCGGCGCCGGCGCGTCCAAGGCGTTCGCCCCGGCGCTGATCGTGCCAATCGAGGAAGACGCCGGCGTGGTCGCCATCCACCGGACCTTCCTGACGCCCGATGGGCGCTGGAAGGCCGATATGGAGGAACCCAAGCGGATGCTGGGGAATCCCGGCGTCGGCGCCGTCCGCTGGGGCGGAACCCCGCTGGACGGCATCCTGCGCCTCGCAGAGGGCGTCGAGGACGCGGCAAGCGTGATGAACCTGCTCGGGCCAGGCCGCTTCGTGTGGCCCGTCCTGGGGATCGAGCGGTATCAGGCGATCGCCATCCCCGAGAGCGTCCACACCGTCGTCATCTACAGCCAGCATGGGGCCGAGGCGGCGCGCGCTATCGAGCGCGCCACCCCGCACCTGACGGCCAATGGCCGCCAGCTCGCCGTCAAGCCGCCGCCCCATGCTGGCGATTGGAACGACCTCTTGCGCGAGATCCGTTCGCTGTGAAGCTGTTCCCCGGAGCGACGCCGTTCCAGCGATGGACGATGGGAATCTCGTTCCTTATCGTTGCGGGCTACGCGATCACGCAGAACAGGGAATCGTTGGTTCAAGCGTCGAAGACGCGCCTGACGTCCGTTCAGCCAAGGATTATCGATGGCGATACGGTCGACTTTCCCAATGGCCGGGTACGAATCGTCGGAATCGATGCGCCCGATGATGATTTGCCGCAGCTCAAGGCGATTTCCTCGGAAGCGTTGAGGGCACTGGCGACGCGAGACGGTGGAATGGACTGTTCGGTGTCGATGTTCGACTATGCACTTCGGCGCGAGAATCAGTGTCGCACAGACCCCGAGAGTTACGGGCGTCTCAATCTGGCATGTCGTTTTCCCGCGAATAACGCCAGTGTCGGGGCAACTATGGTCGCTCAGGGATATGCAGTCGATTACCGCGTGTTTTCGGGCGGAGCCTATGTCGATTTGATGAGACAGGCAGCAGCGCGACGGGCAGGACTTTGGGCTGTGGACTATGAAGGGATGCGTCAACTTGCCGTTCGGCGTGCAGAGGTGCCACAGGGATGCAGCGTAGGCACGATCAAGAAGTAGGCGGGGCCTGCCTTCGGCCCGCGCTCTACTCCGCGCCGCTGTCGCGGCGCTCCGCGGAACCCCGTAGCCGGGTTTCCGCCCATGCGGGTGACGATCAGGCTAGGCCACAACGGACCGCCCGTGCGGGCGGGCGCCTTGAAAATGATGGCAGTTTTTGCCATCATAGTATCTAGGTGATTTATGGCTTCGATGAACGTGTCTCTCCCCGATCCCATGCGCGATTACGTGCAGCGCCGCATCGACAGCGGCCATTATGCCAGCGTCAGCGACTATGTGCGCGATCTTATTCGCCGCGACCAGGGCGAGACGCAGGACGTCGAACGCTGGCTGCACGAGCTGGACGCCTCGATCGAGCAGGGGCTTGCCGATGCCGAAGCGGGGCGCGTCCATGACCTCGACGAGGCGTGTGACACGATCATCGCGCGTATCCGGAACCGGGCAGCCGCGCAGCCGCAATGAGAGTTGTCCTCACGCCGGGGGCGTTGGCGGACCTAGATCACATCGCCGAGCATATCGAGAAGGACAATCCCGAACGGGCGATCAGCTTCGTCGGCGAGCTGCGCGAGGCGGCCCGCCGCCTTGCCGACCTGCCCCGAGGATACCCGCTGGTGCCGCGCTACGAGCGCCACGGCATCCGGCGCCGGTCCTATCGGCGCTACGGCATCCTGTATCGACTGGACCCCGATCGCATCCTCGTTCTGCGCTTTCTCGGCCCCGGCCAGGATCACGATCGCGCCCTGCAACTGATCTGACGTCCGCCGATGCTTGAGCGCGGTTCACCGACCGCGATCCTGATCGGCCGCCCTATCCGTAATTTCCCCTACCTCTTGCCCAACCGTCTTCCCGGCCTGGTTCTTTACGAGCTGGGGCCAGCGCTGATCCTCGCCGTCGCGATCGGCAGCGCCATCGCCCTCACACAGCCCAGCGGCGCGCGCCCCGGCATCCCGGCGCGGCTCGCGCTTTTCACGCTCGCCGCGCTGGTCGCCGTCGTCGTCGCGCTCGGAATCGAGTTCACCCCGGTCCTGCAAGGCCAATGGTTCTGACGGGGCGCGGAGGGTGTGCCACGTGGCACACCCCCCAAGAACCTGTTGCTGGAGTTGGCCGCGTGGCTTGCAGGTCGCTCTGCAACCGCTTTGCGGTGAACATGGCACATCCGACGCCAGCATCATTCGGCAGGGCTTAATAGGGATTGCTTATCGTCGTTATCACTCCGCCTGCACTTCTTCACGCTGCCCTTCGTGCCTAGAGCAAGACGAGTCGATCGTCTTTTTTCTAGAAGGATTAGGAGTCGTGCTGAAGACAGCGGTCGCCATTCGGCACGTGCATTACGAAGACCTGGGCTACTTTGAAGAGGTGCTCGCCGCAGCGGGCTACAAGGTCCACTATTATGATGCCGGAATCGATGAACTTTGGACGCTCGATCCGATCCGCACATCGCTTGTCGTGATCTTGGGCGGCCCGATGGGCGTGTACGAGGCCGATCAATACCCGTTCATCAACGAGGAGATTCACCTGATCCAAGCCCGCATCGAGGCCGGTCGGCCGCTTCTGGGTATATGTTTGGGTGCCCAGCTCATCGCGCACGCGCTTGGTGCCCAAGTATATCCGGGTCCGGTTCAGGAAATCGGCTTGGGTACAGTGGAATTGAGCGATGCGGGCAGGCTGTCTCCCTTGAAAGCGATCAGGCCCGGCGACCAGTTGCTCCACTGGCATGGCGATACCTTCGACCTCCCGACAGGGGCGATCCTCCTTGCGTCGACAACTGCCTACGCCAATCAGGCCTTCTCCTTCGGCCGTAACGTGCTGGCGCTGCAATTTCATCTCGAAGCGGGCGAGAACATTGGTGAATGGCTGGCGGATAGCGCCGCTACGCTGCGCCGAGAGGGTATTGACGCTGACAATCTGCAGCGCCGGGTGACAGCCGAGGCGCCGGCGCTGAAACGAGCAGCGACGGAGGTGCTTACATCGTGGCTGACGCAGCTGACGGCATAAGCCTCCAGCCTCAAAAGCGGCTCGGCGCGACATCATATCCGAGTTGCTGGAAGGTGGACAGCATACATGTCGGACGTGCATGCCCACTCGGTCCGCGCGGGGTGCCGAGCGGCATTCGCAAAGACCTTGTGGAAGGCCCGGTCCCGCTCACTCGGACCGGCTTTGCCGGCGATGAGCAAGGGGATCGGCAGCATCACGGCGGCCCCGACAAGGCAGTACACCATTATCCGCGCGACCATTACGCTGCTTGGATTGGACAGATTGGCGATAGCCCTCTTCTCCAAAGCTCCGGAGCATTTGGCGAGAATATATCGACGATGGGGCTCACCGAAGCGGACATCGCAATCGGTGATCGCTTCGCCTTGGGAAGCGCGATTGTCGAAGTCTCGCAGGGCCGACAGCCCTGCTTCAGGCTCAATCTGCGGTTCGAGCTGCCCGATATTGCGTTGGAGATGCAGCGCAGCGGGCGGACAGGATGGTATTACCGTGTCGTCCAACAAGGCACCGTCAGGCCTGGCGACATGTTACAGCTGATCGATCGCCTAACGCCCAGCTGGACGATCGCTCGGCTTCACAGGATTCTGTATCTGGACCCCCTCAATCGGGAGGAGTTGCGCGCGATGACCGCTTTGGCGCACCTTCCGCAGCGGTGGCGATCGATCGCCGAACACCGTCTCCAGAAGGGCGCCATTGAAGATTGGTCTAGGCGCTTGGAAGGATCGTGATGGCCGGCCTCGACGCAGGGATGCTCACATGCGCAGCGGCGAGGGCATCATTTCCTGCGATCCAGATGCATCCTCGATATCGGGCCGCCTATCGGAATCGAAGAGCCGGTCGAGGATGGCGGGTGGCGCGCGTGACAGCAGGTCCCGTGCAACTTCTCGCGCCAAGTTGAAGCCGAGCGCGCCTCGCATCGCGCCGTGGACGCGGATAGTTCCGTCCTCGCTGAGCAATTCAGCCCTCAGCATTAACCCGTCCGCATCCACGGTCGCCAAGGCTCCAACGGGCGAGCGGCACCCGGCACCCAAAAAGGCCAATAGCTCACGTTCCACAAACACGCACATGCTGGTCGCTTGGTGGTCAATGGCGGCCACAAGACTGCGCGCCGGACTGTCACTCAACGTCTCGATCCCGATCGCACCTTGCCCCGCCGGCGGAAGCATGATTTCGGTCGGGATCGTTATTCCCAACGCTCGTTGGTCGAGACGATCAAGACCTGCGGCGGCCAATATGGTGGCATCCACATCGCCGCGATCAACCTTGCCCAGTCGGGTCGCTATGTTGCCGCGGATCGGGAGTATGTGAAGGTCGGGCCGCCAGTGGCGCAGCTGCGCTGCACGTCGCGGAGACGACGTGCCGACAACTGAGGCGTTCGGCAAGGCGGCGATCGACGGCGCGCCGATCAACCGATCACGGACATCGGCGCGGGGCAGCATGGCCGCAACCACTATCTGTCGCGATCGGGTCGTTTCGACATCCTTCATCGAGTGAACGCAGGCTTCCACCCGACCGTCGAGCAAAGCCCGATCCAGTTCGCGCGTCCACAGGGCCTTGCCCCCAAGATCGGCGAGCGAGCGATCGTTCACCCGATCTCCGCTCGTCTGTACAGTCACGATCTCCACGTTCTCCAAATCGTGCGCAGCCTGCAAGGCAGTGGCGACCATCTGCGCCTGTGCGATCGCGAGTGGTGAGCCACGTGTACCCAACCGGAACCTGCCACCGGTTACTCCGGTCTCCTGGGTCATGGCGCCTGATTCAGGGTCTGGGCGACAGATTGGCGATGAGCGAAGGCCTGCCAAGCTATGGCCTGATCCCCCGCCTCCGCCTCTACATACTCCGCGCAATTGAGACGGAGATGACGATCGCCGAAAGGCGCGTCGACGTAGGCGCAGTGATGCGGATTGACGCCATCATCATGGGCGTAGGGCCTGAAAAACCGACAGCTGACGCACATCCGCTGTAGAGGAACGTCGCCTGACGCCTGGAGCGACCGTATCACCTTTACCAAGGCACGCAGCAGCCCCGCCTGTTCAGCCGGGTCAAGCGTTTCCACGGCATCGGCTAGGAACTCGGGCCATTCACGCGTTCGATCGGCCGCAGCCTCCCCTTCGAGTGAGAGCGCAAGACTGATAGACCGCCGATCAGCTCCCGCCTGTTTGACGACCAGCCCTTTCGTCACGAGCGCATTTATCGCGTCGCTGGCAGTAGGCGCCGAAATCCCCAGCGTCTTCGCCACTTCGGATAGCTTCAGGCCGTCCGGCGCATCCCGCAACATGCCTAAGGCATTGCCTTGGGTTGGTGTCACACCCGCAGAGCCGGCGCCTTTCCAAGCTCGACTTCGCAGAACCAGCCCGATCTTGGTCAGACCAGCGGTGACCCGCCGCGAGATCGGCTCGGAAATAGAGTCAAAAATCGCTGACAAGCGTTAGCACTCCTAACATTCTCTTGACTGACTGAGACTGCATAGTTAGCACTCCTAACATTCGCTGTCGAATCGATATCGCTCGACGACACACAGGAGGACAGAAATGACGAGAGTTTCGAGGGCAGTAACGTGGCTGACCGGCGCAGGAGCGCTTCTCGCTATCGCTGCCGGCGCTGGCGCCCACGACATCAAGGCGAACTCCGGCAATGCCCAATCGCCTAGCTTCGACATTGTCCATACGAAGATCGAGCGCTCTGGCACCGACCTCGTTTTCACGATGGCGGTAAGCGGCAAAGCAGGAAAATCAAAGCCTGCGAAAACCGGACAACTCGCTGGCTCGCAAATCTACTCCTACGTCTGGCCGACGAGCATCAATTCGAGCGTAATCGGGTTCGACGCCGATCAGGGCATCGTCGCGTTCGCCGTCACCTCCCACCCCGACTTCGATGACACCCCTCTCTATGACGAGAATGGTGACGGCGATCCCAAGAACGACGGCGACCTGTGGCACAGCCATTGGGTGGTGCTGGTTCCCGACGATGCCTGCGGCCCTGGCAAGCTCAAGATCAGGGACATTCCGGAAGGCACCAAACCCCGCCTGCCCGCCACATGGCCGGGTCTGCCGATCCTGATCGATAGCCCCAAGATCGCTCCGCAGATTTCCGGGAAGACCGTGTCGGTGAAGGTGCCTGCCGCCTCGCTCGGCGACACCGCTGGCGTGAAGTTTGACGGTGTGACCTCCGGCCTCAGGATCAACGCCTCGGTGCATGCGCCGCTCGCCTGCGTGGCCGACGTCTTCGATGTCGCCAGCGGCGACCTCAGTCTTCCCGGCCGCATCATGAAGTAGCCGGGCCGTCTCGGCCTGTGCGGTCATCGCCCCCCGATCGCACAGGCCGAGCATGACGATATTTTCGATGTTTCCCCACGCTCATCCCAAAGGAGATCGAACATGAGCAGAGTACCCCTCGTCGACCCGAAGGCAGACACCGCCAGCAAGCCGCTGCTGGACCAGATCACCGCCGCGTTCGGCGCCACGCCGGCCATGTTCCGCGCCGTTGCCAATTCGCCTGCCGCCCTCGAAATGATGTGGGCCGGCTTCGGTGCGCTCGGCCACGGCACGCTCGGCGCGAAGCTTGGCGAGCAGATCGCCGTGCTTGTCGCGGATCGCAACGCTTGCGAATATTGCCTGGCCGCGCACACAATGCTCGGCAAGAAGGCGGGCGTTTCCGCCGAAGACATGAGCGAGGCTCAGGCGGGGCGTTCCTCCGACCCACGCACGGCTGCGGCGCTGTCATTCGCCGAAAAGCTTGTCACCAATCGTGCCCAGGTCGACGACGCGGATGTCGAAGCCCTTCGCAATGCTGGCTTCGATGACGAGCAGATCGTCGAGCTGGTCGCTCATGTCGCGCTCAACCTGTTCACCAACTACATCAACGTCGCGCTGGCGGTGCCGGTGGACTTCCCCACCGTTCGCCTTCTGAAGGCCGCCTGACCTACCTCCGGGGGCGACCGGACACCGGTCGCTCCCGCCTCACTTCAAGGACAACACGATGGTGGCCCTCCGTATGGCTCCCGAATGGGATATCACGACCTGGCTCAACACAGACGTGCCGATCTCCCTCGCCTCGCTGCGCGGGCGACCCATCGTAGCTGCCGGCTTTCAGATGCTATGCCCAGGCTGCGTTGCAGAGACCATACCGCAGCTGAATCGTATCCACCGGCTTTTCCCCGCTGACCAGCTTGCCGTCATCGGCCTGCACAGCGTGTTCGAGCATCACGAAGCGATGCGTGAGCCCAGCTTGCGCGCTTTTCTCCACGAATATGGGGTCCGCTTTCCCGTCGGTATCGACCGCCACGTCACTGGCGACCCGATCCCGACCACGATGCGAACCTATGGCTTTCAAGGCACCCCGACCCTGCTGCTGATCGACGCCGACGGCCGCCTGCGTCGACAGCATTTCGGCCATATCCCCGACTTGCAGCTTGGCGCCGAGATCATGGCGTTGATGCGCGACGCCGCGCTCAAATCGGTCTCCGCAGCCGACGTGCCGGACGATCACGGCCCGCGCTGCGAGATCGGCGCGACTTCCTGCTGACTATTGGGCTGGCCTGACGCGTGCCCGTGTGGCGCCGACAGGTTCAGCGAAACCGACTCTGCAACAGCGAAGCGAACGCCGCCGCTGCCGGGGATCGCGCTGCCGTAGGCTGCTGCAGAAGCTGAATGCTTCGGATCGGCGGGGCCGGGTCGAGCGTACGGAATATGACGCCGCTTGGCGCTGGGCTGTCATCGAGCGGTGATCCCGGCATTACCGAAACGCACACGCCGGTCTCGACTAGCTTCAAAATGGAGCCGAACGTATCGAGTTCGATGATCCTTTGCGGCTCGACCTCATGGACCTCGAAAAAGCGGTCGAGCGCACGTCTGGTGCCGTAATCGGCCGTCAGAAGGGCTAAGGCCTCTCCCGCCAATGACCCGAGGGGGACAACGGGTTGCGAGGCGAAGGGATGCTGCCGCGAACAGGCGAGCATCAGCCGGTCTTGGTAGAGTTCCTGGGCCGCGACCGACACTTCGATAGGTCCGAACGCCACGCCGAGATCGAGCGCCCCTTCCGCCACACCGGCGATGATAGCGCTGTTCGCCCATTCCAGCACCGTTACGTCAATCGCGGGATGCTGACGGATGAAGGCTGAGAGCACCGCCGTTACATGCAGCGCATTGAAACTCTGGGTGACCGCCAGTCGCAGCTTGCCACGCTCGAGACCGCGGAACGCCGCGACTGCTTCTTGAAGGCGGCCTGTTCCATCCAGGATGCGCCTCGCATGATCGACAACAAGCTGACCGCCTTGCGTAACCACCACACGGTGCGGAGTCCGCGCGAAGAGCTGTATGCCGAGACCTTCCTCAAGCTGCCTGATCTGCTGTGACAGGGCTGGCTGCGACACGTTCAGCTCGCGCGCAGCGGCGGTGAAGCTGAGCCTGTCCGCGACGGCAACCAAATACTTCAGAGTCCTCAATTCCATGACGATAAGTCTGCCTTATTGTCGTTATAGGATCAAGGTATTGGCCTTATCTCCGTAATTACATGACAGTCTCACCATAGGGATGGCCGAAGGCGCTTCATCGGCCGCCGCTCATGGAGATTTTATGCAGCACACGCCCATTCATGGCATTATCGCTTACCCTGTCACGCCGTTCCTTGCGGATGACGCGGGGATTGACGAGACGGCGTTCCGGCAGGTCCTGAGCGCCCTGCTCTCGACAGATCCTGCCGCGATCGCGATCCTCGGCAGTGCTGGCGAAAGCGCCTATCTGCGCGAGGAGGAGTGGCAGCGCGCCGTTGAAATGGGCGTCAAAGTGGTTGGCGGCGAAGTGCCGCTGATCGTTGGTATCGGCGAGCTGACCACCGCCGCCGCTGTCGCCAAGGCGCGGTTCGCCGAGCGGGCCGGCGCCGACCGCCTGATGGTGATTCCGGTCTCCTACTGGAAACTTACCGACGCTGAGATTTTCGCGCATTTCGAGGCGATCGCCGCAGCGACCAGCTTGCCGATCATGGTCTACAACAACCCTGCGACGAGCGGCGTCGACATGTCGCCCGCTCTCTTGGTGCGGATGGTTCAGGAGATTGCCGGCGTCGACCTCATCAAGGAAAGCAGCGGCGATATCCATCGCATGCACGCAATCCACGAGTTGTCGGACGGGACGATCCCCTTCTACAACGGCGCGAACCATCTGGCGCTCGAGGCGCTCGCCGCTGGCGCGCATGGCTGGTGCACAGCGGCGCCGAACCTGCTGGGATCAGCTCCTGCCGAGCTTATCGCCCATGTCGACGCGGGAGAGTTGGAGCAGGCGCGCACGCTTTTCTACAAGCTCCTGCCCTTGCTCCGTTTCATCGTCCACGGCGGCCTCCCAACGACCGTGAAAGCCGGCCTGCGGTTGCAGGGGCTTGAGGCGGGTGATCCGCGCCGTCCATTGCAGCCCCTCACCGGCGAGCGGTTAGAAGAGCTGCGGCGTCTGCTGGCAGCGTACTAACGTGGCGCGGCGTCTCTCCTGCCAAAGCCAGGCCGCTGCGGCGATCCGCTTGCTCGGTGCCGCACTGCGATCCGATTTGGAACGCACCCAGCTGATTGATGCTGCGCCTCGCAATTGAACCAGTGCGACCCGAAAAACCTGGTTGTTCAATACTGATTACAGGAGATCGCCATGTCCAAACTCACTACTGCATTCGGCGCCCCCGTCGCGGACGACGACAACACCATGACGGCCGGACCTCGAGGGCCGGCGCTGCTTCAGGACGTCTGGTTTCTGGAAAAGCTGGCCCACTTCGACCGGGAGGTGATCCCCGAGCGACGCATGCATGCCAAAGGATCGGGCGCGTTCGGCACTTTCACAGTCACGCATGACATCACGCGTTTTACCAAAGCGAAGATCTTCGCCGAAATCGGCAAGACCACCGACATGTTCGTGCGGTTCTCCACTGTCGCCGGCGAACGCGGCGCCGCGGACGCCGAGCGTGACATTCGCGGCTTCGCGATGAAGTTCTACACCGAAGAGGGCAATTGGGACCTGGTGGGCAACAACACACCGGTGTTCTTCATCCGCGATCCTCTAAAATTCCCGGACCTCAACCACGCGGTGAAGCGCGATCCTTACACCGGCATGCGCAGCGCCGAGAATAATTGGGACTACTGGACGCTTCTGCCCGAGGCACTGCATCAAGTCACGATCGTGATGAGCGAGCGCGGCATCCCCCGCTCCTACCGACACATGCACGGCTTCGGCAGCCACACCTTCAGCTTCATCAACGCCGCAGGGGAGCGCTTCTGGGTCAAATTCCACCTACGCACGCAGCAAGGCATCGAGAACCTTACCGATGCCGAGGCCCAGCAGGTTATAGGCGGTGACCGGGAGAGCCACCATCGCGACCTGCTTAACAGCATCGACGCTGGTGCCTTTCCGCGCTGGACCATGTTCGTCCAGATCATGACCGAAGACGAGGCCGACGCCTGCACGTTCAACCCGTTCGATCTCACCAAGGTGTGGCCCAAGGGCGACTTCCCGCTGATCCAGGTCGGCGAGTTCGAGCTCAACCGCAATCCCGAGAACTTTTTCCAGGATGTCGAGCAGGCGGCCTTCTCGCCGGCCAACGTCGTGCCGGGGATCGGCTTCTCGCCGGATCGAATGTTGCAGGGCCGCCTGTTCTCCTATGGCGACACCCAGCGCTACCGGCTTGGCGTCAACCATGCCCAAATCCCGGTCAACGCGCCGCGCTGCCCGATGCACAGCTATCATCGCGACGGCGCCATGCGGGTCGACGGCAACGGCGGGCGCAGCACACATTATGCACCGAACAGCCGAGGCGCGTTGCAGCCGCAACCCGACTTCAGCGAGCCCCCGCTGCGCAACCAAGGGGCAACCGCGCGGTGGGATCACCGCGAGGACGAAGACTATTTTTCGCAGCCCGGAGCCTTGTTCCGGTTGATGACGCCGCAGCAAAGGCAATTGCTGTTCGACAACACCGCACGCGCAATCAACGGCGCCTCGCGACCGATCATCGAGCGACACATCGCCAACTGCGCTGCCGCCGATCCCGCCTATGGCGAGGGTGTGGCGGAGGCCGTGGCCCGGCTGCACCACGATAAGCGCGAACCCAACCCGGTGACCGATCAAGCGGCATAGCGCGTCGCTGCCGTCCGCGAGGCACCGCACCGACCTCGCGGCTTAACCCTGCATGTCGAGGAGTTTCGACCGATGACCACAATGACCGCAACCAAGAATGAGCTTGTCCAGCTCGCCGAAGCCCGGATGAAAACCGCGCTTACGACGAACAGCTGGACCGATCGCCAGAAGCTCGCGCTCACCTGCCGCATCCTGTTCGAGGGCGGTCATGATTCCGGCCTGGCGGGGCAAATCACGTGTCGCGCCGAGCAGGCCGGCACCTATTACACGCAGCGCCTCGGCCTAGGCTTCGACGAAATCAGCGCGGAGAACCTGTTGCTGGTCGACGAGGATCTCAACGTTCTCGATGGTCCGGGCATGGCCAATCCGGCCAACCGCTTCCACAGCTGGGTGTACCGAGCCCGGCCCGACGTGAACTGCATCATCCATACGCACCCCCTCCACATCGCGGCGCTATCGATGCTCGAAGTCCCGCTCGAAGTCTCCCACATGGATCTCTGCCCGCTCTACGGCGACGTCGCCTTCCTGAAGGACTGGCCGGGTGTTCCTGTCGGCAATGAGGAAGGCGAGATCATCTCGGCAGCCATTGGTGACAAGAAGGCCATTCTCCTGTCACACCACGGCCAACTCATTGCCGGCGCGACGATTGAGGAAGCTTGCGTGCTTGCGATCCTAATCGAGCGCGCGGCGAAGATGCAGCTGCTCGCGATGGCAGCGGGCGAGGTCAAGCCGATTCCGGAAGCGTTGGCGCGCGAGGCTCACGATTGGATTTCCAAACCCAAGCGGCACAGCGCAGCCTTCGATTACTATTCGCGCCGCATCCTCAACCAGCACAACGACTGCCTGCTCTGACAGACAGTCACAGGCGCGAGCCATCCCGAATGATTAAAACCCTCCGGGACGGCTCGTGGCGGCCATCGTTTCCATTGCATGCTCCACCGCCTCGATAATGCTGGCATCTACTCGCCGGATGGGGGGCGGAGGATCCCCAAGAGGCAGTTTCAGCCGATCGGCGATAACATACAGCAGCCGGAAGCTGCCATGCTCACGGAACAGCTTCCAAAGCGGCTCGAAGGCTCGGTCGAGTTCATCGGCCGCTGCTTTGTCGTTCGATATGGCAGCCCGCGTCAGCTGCAGCGCAGGTATCGGCAACAGACCACCTATGACGCTGAACCACGCGTCAGCTCCGGCGAGCAGCGACGCCGACGCCACCCAGTCGCCGCTGTAGCCGATCCTGAATGTATCGGAGAGGCGAGGCCGCAGGCGATCCAGCTCGACCGCGTAAGCGTCATCGCTGAGCGGCGGCATCTTGATCGCTACGATGTTCGGGATCGTTGCGAGATCGACGATCAAGTCATGCGAGAAGACGAAGTTGGTCGACCCCGGATTGTTGTAGATGCAGAGCGGCAGATCGGTTTCGATCGCGATGGTTCGGTAATGGTCGCCAACTTCCGCCGGGGTCAGGGGCAGGTACGACGTGGGCTGCAAGAGCAGGCCGGCCGCGCCGGCCTGCTCGGCGTCACGCGCGAGATGTCGTGACCAGCTGGTGCGCAACGCGCCTATGCCGACGATGATCGGGACACGTCCGGCAGCCGCCTCAACAGCCGCCTGTGTCGCGCGCTGCCGTTGTCTCCCATCGAGATAGGCGAAACCTCCTGTGCTGCCCAACAGCCCGATTGAAGCAACCCCAGCTGCTGCAAGGCGATCTATCAACAAGCCAACAGCGTCGACGTCGACAACACCCTCGCTATCTGCCGGCGTCAGCGGAAATGCGCATA
>NZ_PNMA01000049.1 GCF_013823385.1 Hyphomonas sp. | reverse complement strand
CTGACGCCTATGCCGCGATGGCCGAAATGGGCTGGGTCGGGATCATCATTCCCGAGGCCCATGGTGGATCAGATTTCGGTTTCTTGTCGGCCGGCCTCGTGGTCGAGGAACTCGGCAAAACGCTGACCGCAAGTCCGCTGGTGGCCACAACCATCGCGGCGAGCGCAATCCTGCTCGGCGGAAGCGACGAGCAGAAGGCCAAATGGCTTCCCAGGCTCGCCAGCGGCGAAACCGTAGCAACGCTGGCTGTCGAGGAAGGAACGCATTGCGATCCCTCCGCAATCGAGACCAGCGTTTCGGGCGGCAAGCTGACCGGCAAAAAGGCATTCGTGCACGAGGCGCATGGTGCCAGCCTCTTCGTGGTCGCAGCCAAGGACGGCCTATACCTGATCGAAAAGGGCGATGGCGTTTCACTGACCACGCGCAAGCTCACCGATCAGCGCAGCCACGCCGATATCCAATTCGCTGGCGCTTCCGCCGAGAAGCTCGAGGGCGGAGGCGACAGTCTGCTTGGCGACGTGCTCGACCGGGCGCGCGTGCTTTCCGCTGCCGAAATGCTCGGCATGGCGCAAGCTGTGTTCGACACGACCCTCGACTATCTGAAGCAGCGTGTGCAGTTCAATCAGGTGCTCGCCACTTTCCAGGCGCTGCAACATCGCATGGCGGATCTGTTCGCCGACCTCACGCAGATGCGCTCCGCGGTCGAGGCGGGTTTACAGGCAGTCGACAGCGGTTTTGGAGTCGCGCGTGCAGCGACCATCGCCAAGGCCGAGGCAAATCGCGTGCTGCACGCTATCAGCAACCAGGGTATCCAGCTGCATGGCGGCATCGGGATGACCGACGAATTCAATGTCGGCTTCTACCTCAAGCGTGCTCGCGTGCTCGAGGCGAGTTGGGGGTCGTCAAGCTACCTCAAGGACCGTTTTGCGCGATTGTCCGGTTACTGACGACGAAGGTTTCTCGCCGCTCGCAACTTGCCGTCAGCCCACAATTTCGGAGGCGGGGCCGTAACCCGCGTCTTCGGGAATAGTGAGGACATTCTTCCCGTCTCGCTGAATGATTTCAGGCAGAACCGTTACGATATCGCGGGCTTCAGCCTGCGCCACGCAATCCGCTGCGCTTGCGGCTTTGGCCAGCAGTTGCAGATTCAAGCGCGTAGGAAATATAATGGTTCGTTCGCCGCTGGCTTCCATTTCCAACGCCTTGTGCGGCGAAAGCCATTCCGCATCGACGGTTTCGTATCCATCGCATGCGGCAATCTGGCGTTCGGGCGCGCGAACAACGAAGAAATGTGTGTCGAAGCGCTTGTGCATGAAGGTGGGCGTTATCCACCTTGCGAAATTGCTTAACCGATCGAGGCGTAGGTGCACACCGGCCTCGCGAACGACGTCAAGAAATTCGCGCTCCCCTCGCTCCACCGCTTTGCGACTTTCAAGATCACATGTATCCTCGAACGCACCGCCGTCACGATAATCGCCTAGCAGGATGCCGGCTTCCTCGTACGCTTCGCGGATCGCGGCAATCCGCAAAGTGCGCTGCGTATCGTCGAAAGTGCTCCAGCCCTCGCAATGATTAGCCCATTCGAGAGCTTCATCCCCGGCCGAAGGCTTTCCTCCGGGAAATACCAGCGCGCCGGAGGCAAAATCGATCTGGTGATGGCGTTTGACCATCAGGACCTGAAACTCCGGCGCGTCGCGAAGTAGGAGCATGGTTGCCGCAGGGACCGGATCGACGGGCTTTGGCATCGTCATCAGTTTCTCCAGTAGTCCAGGTTCGGACCCATACTATATGTTGGGGTACAGGCGCCGACAAGCACAGAAGTTGGCGGCGAAGCTTCTTCAGATTGGGCTAAACATTTGCCAAGGGGAAATTCATCCGCGATCGGCTGGCGTGCCCCCCCAGCTAGCAGGGCTATCGCATGTGGGCTGTGGCTTTCTCAAGATATTCGTCTTCCCACGCACATCGCATGAGCCTTCGTCGTTTTGAAGTTTTGGGATCGTCGATGGCGTTTATGATGTTGAGGGCTGCGCGGTTGATGAGGGCGAGGTTGGCCGGTGCGTTGTCTTTGCGGGCGCGCAGATCGTCTTCCCTGAACACGACATCGAGGCTCCAGTGAAGATTGTTTTCGATGGTCCAGTGAGCGCGTACGACGGCCAGGGCATCAGCGGCTTTCATCCGGCGTGAGAACAGGAAGAGGCGTGTTTTGGGTTTGGCGTTGCCGCGCTGTGTCGTCACTTCGGCGATCGCGGCAACGCCCGGAAAGTCATGCTTTTCAGCAAAACCCGGTGCATCAGCGATGCGGATGCTGCGGGCTTCGCGCCGGCCATGCGCACGGCCGCTCGAGCGAGCGGTGGCGTCTTTCTGCGCGCCGGCCAGGACCGCTTCAGCATCCCGCTTAATCTTCATCTGATTGCCTTTCAGGCACAGGGCATAGTCTCCGCCGCGCTCCAGGATCTTCGCCGCCATCCGGCGATGGGTGTGCAGCGCGTCGGCGGTGACGACCGTGCCCTTCAGGTCCAGAAGGTCGAGCACGGCAAGCGCCGCTGTGACCTCATTCTCCCCCTTGGCCAGGTCCGGCATCACACCGGCCAGCGCCAGGCGTGCGTTCGCCGCCCAGGCCGTGACCATCAGCGGCGGCGCCGTCGCCATCCCGGTCACATGGGCCCGGCGCAGCGCCTTACCATCAATCGCAACCACCCCGTCGAGACTGTCGGCAAAAGCCGAAGCAAACTGCGCAATAGCAACACACGTCGCCCCGCCGCCAAGCGCCGATGCCACCGCAATCAGGATAATATCTCCAGGCCGATGGACCACGTTCGAACCCCGAGGGTCTTCCAACGACGTCAATAATACCGAAGGTCTCTCCATGACTGCTCTCCTCTGCCCACGAGCAAGAGAATCCCCTTCAAGATCAAATGCAGATCCTCACATGCGATTCCCCTGCCCCAGCTAGGGGTCATGTCAATGGGTATATGCCAGCGTTTCTAGGCGAGACGACTGGTTTCTGCACTGGCGGGTCCGATTATGCCGGGCATGATCAGGGCCAAGAAAAACAAGGCAAGTCGAAGAAGCAACACATCCGTTCTCACATGACTAAAAGTTGAGCGACAGTAAAAGTAACCAAGTTACGCAGCTCCACCAGAATCTCACCGGTCGCCCGAACGAGAGCAGATGCATCAGTGGCTCGACCATTGCGCTAAACAATAAGTTCGAAAGTAACACTCGAAGAAACCGAGTCCCCGCTGTCAAAGTTTCGTCGCGCGTGGTCGCGTCCCTCACCGTCCATTGCTCCATCAGGAAAGTCAGACATCCATGAACTACTCAGAAAAGTTTCAAGCCTTGGCCGACGCCGCGCGGGCCAAAGTTGAAGAAGTCGCGCCAAGCGACGTCGATCGCTTGCAACAGGAAGGCGCGATCGTTCTGGATATCCGCGACAAGGAAGAGCACGATGCCGGCCACATTCCCGGCTCGCTCCATGTGAGCCGTGGAAAGCTCGAAATGAACGTCGAAGCTGCCATCCCCGACCGTGATGCTGTCATCTTGTGCTACTGCAACGCCTACAACCGCGGCGCTCTGTCCGCCAACACGCTGAGAGAGATGGGATACGTCAACGCCAAATTTATCGCCGGCGGACTGAAGGGTTATAAGTCGCTGAAAGGGGCATAAGCTGCACTCCGATTCAGATTGGTGGACAGCCGCTCCAAAAACACGCCTTACAAAGAAGACTTTTTCAGACAAGGCGGTGGCCGCTCATTTTTGGGTCACCGCCTTTTGCTTTGCACCGGCGCCTAGCCGCTATCGGCGTCACGCCTGCGAAAGCATGACTATTCTAGCTCGCGAGATCCTGACCAGTCCTCCACCCCTCGCAGGAACTGGATCTCCATTTGACCTTGTGGGATATTATCGATAATTTCAGCCCTCATTCGCTTTCGATTGAAGCACGAAACCGCTGATCGGGCGACAGAGGTATTCAAGTTATGGCGATTGGCTTTGAGGGGGTGCGAATGACTAAAAGTTGGCTGATTGTCCAGATTGCCCTGCTTGCTGTCATGCAAGCGTGCGCCTTGATCACTGAAAGGCCGGCAGAAGGCCTTATTGTTCACATTACTAAAGGCATGATCTCCGGAAAGACCGATGGCGAGATTGAAGCCTATCTAAATATACCTTACGCCGCCGCTCCGACCGGCGAGCGGCGTTGGCGCCCGCCCGCTGATGCCGCCAGCTGGAGCGGTGTCAGGGATGGCACCCAAATGGGACCGGCCTGCCCGCAACCCGTCCGGCTTGCGGTGGTGGCTGGCGGGGTCGCCAACTTCCAGTCAGAAGACTGCCTGCACCTCAACATCTGGCGCCCGAAAGGGGCAGCCGATCTGCCTGTCATGGTTTGGATTCATGGCGGTGCTCATGTGATAGGTTCGGGCACGTTCCCAATCTTTGACGGAACACAACTGGCCAGGCAGGGCGTTATTGTTGTCACAATCAACTATCGGCTTGGCGCGCTGGGTTACTTCGCCCATCCGGCGCTTACCGCCGAAGCCGAAGCGGACGCCCCGCTCGGCAATTTCGGACTGATGGATCAACTGGCCGCTTTGCGCTGGGTTCAGACAAACATCGCTTCTTTCGGGGGGGATCCGGCAAGGGTCACCGTGTTCGGAGAGTCGGCCGGTGCGGTGAGCACAATGACCTTGTTGTCGATGCCTGAAGCTTCGGGTTTGTTTTCGGCCGCTATCGTTCAGTCTGGCGTAAATCTACTTCCGCCGAGATCCCTCACAGAGCAGGAAGCGCTTGGTCTCGCCGCCGCAAACGCCGTGGGCCTTGGCGCGGACGCGACTGCTCGCGACCTACGAGCAACAAGCGCTGATGATTGGGTAACAGTCGCTGGCGTGCGCAGCGGCGGCTCAGTTAATCCGTTCATCGATGGGCGGCTTCTGCGCGCTCCCCCGTATAGGGTTTTCGCAGACGGCGAAGAACTCGATGTGCCTTTGATGATCGGGGCAAACAGCAATGAAGCAAGTGTCCTTTTGGCGATGGGCCTGAGACCTGAAATTGCGACCGCGTATTTCGGTGATCAGTTGACCGAAGCAGAGACTGTTTACGGTCTTCCGGCAACCGATCCTGAGTTTGCACGTCAGGCTTTGGGAGACATCTGGTTTGTCGCTCCAGCCCGATGGCTCGCAACTGAGACCAGCGACGGCGCGCCGAGCTTCCTTTATCATTTTGACTATGTCGCCGAACGCCGACGCGAAAAGTCCGATGGCGCGGCACATGGATCAGAGATCACTTACGTATTCGATACGACTGAATACTACGAGAGCGTCGTCGGTGAACTCACACCTTCGGACCGAGTGTTCGCTGATGGGCTATCAGCATGCTGGGCATCGTTCGCGAAGACGCGCCAGCCTCAATGCGCATTGGTTCCCGGCTGGGGCGGGTACGATCCTCAACGCGATGAAGTTGCGCTTTTTGCCCCTGAAACACGAATTGTCGCTGGTTTCCGGCAACCAATACTGGACCTTATTCTCTCTAGATATGACGACCTGCCGCATTAGCGGCCCCCCTTGTTCACCGCTCTGAAGAGGAAGACGTTCGCATGATCAGTCGAAGACACGCCTTGCTATTGCCCGCCGCTGCGGCGCTAGGCGCCTGCGCAAATTTGCCTGTCACGGAAACGAGTTCCATGGAATACGAGGAAAGCACTCATGGCGCACTCGCGAGCACCATCGTCACTTATGCGGGCTTTGGTGCGCACTTCTCTGGTAGCGCCGGTGACCTTGCAACAACGGATTGGCTGGACCGAGAATTGCTCGGCGCGGGATACGAAACGCGCCGGCAAACGTTCGAGGTGCCATCCTGCGATGGCGAAACCGGCTCGGTGACGTGGTCTGATGGCACGTCGCTTTCCGGACCAATCCAGGCGCCGGGAAAGGCCATCGAAACACGGGCAGAACTCGTCCACTGGCACGCCGACCTGCCTCCGCCGGAACTGGGCGGCAAGCTGGTGGTTTATCACGCGCGCTTCGGCCGGCATTCCAGCCTGATGTCACCGGAGTGGCAGCGTGTGCTGAAGGCCGCCCGCGAAGCGCAATCGGCAGGCATTGTCGCTATCACCCACGGCCCTACCCGGCTTGCGATCCGGTTGAATGCGCCTGCCGATATCGATCTCGTCCCCATGCTGACGATTTCTCCAGCCAACTCGGCGGCCCTTCGGGTAGCTGCGCAAGGACAAACTGCCCACCTTTCAATCGCGCCAGCGCGCCCCACGAGGCTGGCCGACAATTTGATCGCCCGCCGCAAAGGCTCCGGCCCGCGGATCGTCGTCAGCACGCCGAAATCCGGCTGGGGAATCTGCGCCTCCGAGAGAGGCCCGGGAATCGCGATTTTCCTGATGCTCGCACGAACGCTCGCCGCGTCGCTTCCGGATGCAGACATGCATTTGGTGGCGACGTCAGGTCACGAGTATGAAAACCTGGGAGCACACAAGTTTCTCGAAAGCGCCGCGCCTGAGCCTGCCGAGACAGCGCTCTGGGTTCATCTTGGTGCGAACCTCTCTGCCGTTGATTTCCATGATCTTGGCCCGAGCCTTCTGCCGATCCCCTCGCCCGACCCGCAGCGCTATCTCGGCGCAACAAAAGGCCTCGACACATTGGCGCGCGAGATCTTCAACGGCCGCCCCGGACTCGAAGCGGCTTACGCAATGTCGGCAGAAGACGCAGCCGGCGAGCTAAGTGAGATCCTCGCCGTCGGCTACGCCTCCGCATTCGGCGCATTTGGAGCCGGGCGCTTCCATCACACGGACCAGGACACGCCTGACAAGGTCGACTTGATTGAACTGGCAGCCACCGGATCGGCTTTCCTCCGGATGGTTCATCGCGCTATCGGCTAGAGCAAAAAATGCGCCTGCCGGGAGTTCGGCAGGCGCAGATAGTTCCGGGAGGAACTTCGTTTCCAGATCAGAAGTCGTAGCGTAGCTCGACCCCTGTCAGGCGGGGTTGGTTGTAACGATTGATGGTCGGCGCGCGGGCGACGAAGTAAAGCTCATCAGTCAGGTTCCGGGCGAACGCCGTCACGCTGACCTTGCCAAAACGCGCCCCGAGGCGAAGGTTCAGAAGTCCGAAATCGTCGAGCGGCACCGTCGTAGCAGACAACTCCTGCACACCGCCGGTCTGCGCCGTGTAGACGAGGTTTGCAAAAGCTTCCGCGTCATCACCAATTGGTCGGCGATAGTCGAACGTTGCAGACCCGAGCCATTCGGGCACTTGCGCCAGGTCGAGCCCTTCGAAGCGCCCACTCACGACTTCACCTTCCTGATACGAAAGGCTGAAGCCCGTGTAGAGCTTGCCACCGGCAACATCGAACAGAGACGAAATCTCGCCTTCGATCCCGCGGCTTTCTGCATCTCCGGCGTTCGTTAGGAAAGATGTCGCCGCAACGGGACATGCCGGATTTGTCAGTGCGCAGCCGTTATCTGTCTGGGCGATGAGGTCTTGTTGATCGGTCATATAGGCGGCTATAGCGAAATAGGACCGGCTTCCGAGCGTGCCCTTGAGGCCGATTTCGTAGCTCTCGGAGGTTTCGTCATCGAAGGCGGCGTCGATCGGACGGGGCTGTCTTGGGTCACCGAGGTTGGTGTTAAATCCGCCTGCGCGATAGCTGGTGCCGAGTTTTGCATAAGTCAGGATGTCTGAAGTCAGTTTGTAAGCGGCGGTTGCGTTGTAGGAGAGATTGCTCGGGTCAATGCTCGCGTCGATAACCCGGGCCGCGCCGCCGAGCGGCGCGCCGGTTCCCCGATCAAACAGGCGAGATCTCAGAGACCGGTCATCCTGAGTAAAGCGAAGCTCGCCCGTGAGATTCAATCGCTCCGTAAGATCAAAACCAAGCGATCCGTATACGGCGTAGGAATTGTACTCGAGATTGACCGGCGAGATACTGCCGGTCGATGGATTGGGGGTCGTGGGGGTCCGTGCGTTCTCTACTGAGTAGTCACTCTCCAGGAGAAGAAGATCAATACCGGCAAGCCAGTCAAGCCGACCGTCGATGGCCTCTCCGGCAAGGTGGATATCCTGGTTGAAGGAGGTCGTCGTATCCCGCACGAAGGCGGCGGAATTCACGTCGAGCGGCACGACAGCCAGAATGTTTCCGGCCGCGATAGCGTCGGCACGTTCCTGCGCATTAATGGCATCTGCGTCGAGATCATAGGCAGAAACCCGCTCGCGGTAGAGCGTGGTAGCGTTCAATTGCGCCCCGCCCAGATCGTACTTCGCGACGATCTGGTAGGAGTCCACATCCTGTTCGGCCGACGGCGGCGTGTTCCAGGGATAGTTGAAGCGGTCTTGGATGTAACCACCGGGGAAGCCCGGCGTTCCGGCAGGAATTTCGATCTGATAGTGGATTGCCGGCGTTTCGAGCTTTTGCGTTTCTGCCAGGAAGAGCAAATCCAGCGGACCCGAACGATAGCGCAATTGCGCCCGCAGACCTTGGCCTTCTTCCCTGTCGAAATAGACGTCATTGACAGGATTATAGAAGAAACCGGACTCCTGCCCCACCGCAAAACCGCTGAAGCGCACTGCGAGAGTATCGCTGAGCGCCGTATTGAAGACGCCCTCACCGCGAAGGTTTTCGTTCTCGACGCCATACTGCGCTTGCACGTAGCCGGACGTTTCGAATTCTGGCTGGGCTGAAACGACGTTCACTGCGCCACCAACAGCGTTACGCCCATAGAGCGCTCCTTGCGTGCCGCGCAAAATCTCAACGCGGCCGATGTCCAGAAAATCAATCAGAGCAAAGTTACGGCCGCCGATTCCGCCTCCGCCGATATACGAGGCGTTCCGGTAGAGACCGACGCTGGGATCGCCGTTTGTCGCGCGCGCTGTCGAAGACGCGCGAATGGACAACTCTGACGTGACTGACGAATTCAGATTGTTGAAACGAACGCTGGGCTGATCGGCCAGCAATTCGCCGCTGGTACGGGCGCCGCCACGCTCGGCAAGCGCGTCACCCCCGATCACCGAGGCAGCCGTTGGAACTTCGGATAGCCGCTCTTCCCGGCGGCGCGCCGTGACGACAACTTCGCCGAGCCGGACTTCATCGTCTGCCGGTTCCGCACCGTCAGCTGGCGCCGCGGCAGTTTCAGGCACCTGCGCTGAAGAAGGCGCGATCCCGGTGGCAGCTACCGTCAAGGCTGTTGAAGCAAAAAGCATAAAGCGAAGCATATGTTCCTCCCATTCGGCCCGTTTTGGCCATATTATCGATAATGTGAGATTATCGATAATATTTGAGAGCATCTGTCAAGCGCCCCCGGTCTTCGTCGAACAAATCGATGCGAGAGGACAAGAATGCGAAACTTGAAACAGGAGTGGCCCGCCGAATGAACGACGGACTCGGAAGGCTGAATTCGTCAGCCTACTTCCGGCGGGGCACTTTTCGATGCGGAGGCGGGGCAGCCTGCCCATCCAGATAGGCCGCAAGCGCTTCCTGGAAGTAATCCTGCAGATTGCCAATCAAGGACCGGGCGAGCTTGTCAGCTTTCTCCGCCTGCCGGGCCTGAATAGCCGCGCAGAGCTGTTCATAGATTTCGGCTGACTTAAGTGCTGGTGCGACGGGCAAGTCTTCGAGGAACTTTTGAGAGATGACGCGGTGCTGCCATTTGGCAACAATCGCAACACGGTCCAGCAATATCTTTGACTGCGGCGCGCGTGCACAATGCGCAATATAGCTACCGATACGGTTCGAGACCGCGAGATGCTCAAACGTATTCCGCGTCGCATGCGCGACGGCGGTAAATTCCTTGACCCGTGCCACGAGCTGTTCCGCTTCGCCGTCAGTCATCCGTTGGCTAGCCAGCCGGCAGACGACGCCGAACAGGGATTTCCAGAGCTCGAGAATTTCAATTGTTGCCAGCTTGTCGATCACCGCGACACGGGCGCCGCGCCAGGGAACGACTTCCACGAGACCGATATTCGCAACTTGCCGGAACGCCTCACGCACCGGCGCATGCGACACCCCGAAACGCTTGGCGATCTCCCGCTCCCGGATCCATGAGCCGGGCGGAATGCGCCATTCTACAATATCGTCAATCAAAGCGGCCGCGATGACACGGTCCTGGGTGAGCGCATCTTTTGCTGCTTCCTGGGGCATTTCTTCTGGCTGGTCTGCCACGCCGTTTTTCCAACTTTTCAAAATTTCGTCTAGCCTAAAGCACTTTCAAAAGGCAGAATTATCGATAATCTAATAAAGGACCGTTTAAAAGTGCTTAGAACCTTGTCTCTTGTGCTGGCTCTTTCAGCAACTTCGTGTGCAGCTCAAGCTCTTCCCGCTGAGACCGCCAGCAAATCGGATGCATGCCAACGGGCGATTGCAATGTCTGACGCAGACCGCGGCCTGGCTGTCCTTGTGTTAAAAGACGGAGAGCCAGTTTGCAGCAGCCCTCGCCCAACGCTGGATCAACCTCACGAATTATGGTCGGGCACAAAGAGCTTTCTTGGCATCATGGCCGCCATTGCAGCAAAGGACGGCCTGTTGTCACTCGACGAGCCTGCAGCAGCCACGCTCACCGAATGGCAGGATGACCCGCAGCGCGAGAAAATAACCCTGCGTCATCTCCTCTCGATGACCAGCGGGCACAAAAGCCGCGTCGGGCGTCCGCCCGGCTACGGAAAAGCGGTCGCGAGCGACATCGCCGCTCCACCTGGCTCGAAATTCCTTTATGGGCCTGTCCCTTCCCAGATTTTCGGTGAAGTCATGCGACTTAAACTGCAAGCATATGGTAAGTCTGGAGGCCCCAAAGAATACCTCGAAGAGCACCTGTTTGCGCCCCTCGGGATTGAAGATTACAGCTGGCGCAATGGGCCGGACAAACAACCCCTTATGCCTCAGGGAGTTGTCATGTCGGCCCGCGACTGGGCAAAGTTCGGAGAATTTGTGCGCAGTGGCGGTCAGATTGGTGGCACACAGATTGTAGATCCGGACACATTTGAAGCACTCTTCGAGGGTGGTGCCGCGAATGCAGCCTACGGACTATCCTGGTGGCTGCCTCGGCCTTCACAGTCGAAGGATGCTGTTACAGCGACAACCGATATAGACGATTATGCTGACCTCCTTCCCGCTGATATGGTCGTCGCAGCCGGAGCCGGCAATCAGAGGCTCTACGTCATCCCCTCGCTTGGCGTAACGATCGTGCGTCTTGCGGAGCTGGATTTGGCAGCAGCCTTGCGGGGAGACCACGGAAAATGGTCGGACTATGAATTTATACAGCTAGCACTGGAGGCAGTAGACGCCAAAGCCCCGCTTCCTTCGAACTGATATCAAATTTGGAAGCCTACTCTTCAGAGTCCCAATCAATAAATAGGTTCAACAATATCAGCCAAGAGAAAATCTACTCTCCACTTGTGCAGCAGAATGCTTATCGCAGGTCTGGCCAAGGCGCGTGCCGTGTCTCGGGCACCCTCGATGACAGACCCGTATCCAGCGAGTAAATTTCTATAGAGGCCAGAACAGAAGCAGTCTGAGCACCCGTACCTTTTTTCCGTCGCCTCAAAGCGATGAGGCGTTCGGGATTGCCGCAGTTTTTTAACGCGTAACTCGACAACGATGCGGTCGCTTGTGCAAAAGTTCAGAAACTCCATTCACCCAGGTTATACGCACGTGACAGAAGAAAGCCGCACAACTGGACTGCCGGGCCTCATGCAGTCCCCGCCACTTCAGATCATTGACATCCTGAAGTATGCGGCCAATGCACATGGCTCAGTCGAAGTCGTTTCCCGGCTCGTGGACGAGCCGGAAGCGCGCTCTACGTACGCTCTCGAACTAAAGCGGGCAGAACGCGCGGCATCAGCCTTGAGGGCGCTCGGCGTGAAGCCAGCCGACAGGGTTGCGACGCTGGCCTGGAACACGCATCGGCATTTTGAACTGTTTTATGCCGCGCCCGGCATCGGCGCAGTTTTGAACACCGTCAATCCACGCCTGTTCGATGAACAGATCGTATTCATCCTGAACCATGCGGAACCGGATGTGCTGCTCTTCGACAAGACCTTTTTGCCTCTCGTCGAGAGACTCGCGCCGCAGATGCGAACGGTGACGAAATTCGTGATGATGAGCGACCGCTTGGCCCACACGCCGGGCATGGTCAACGCGCTCTGCTACGAAGACTTGCTGGCAGCGCAGAGCGATGGGTTCTCGTGGCCGGTTGTGGACGAGAGTTCGGGCGCGTTCTTGTGCTACACATCTGGCACAACCGGTGATCCAAAAGGTGTGCTTTATTCGCACCGGGCTGTCGTGCTGCACACGATGGGATCGAGCCTCAACAGCGCGTTCGGGTTCAATGCCTTTGACGTCGTGATGCCATGCTCGTCACTCTTCCATGCGACCGCGTGGGGCCTCCCATTTGCAGCGCCGATGAACGGGTGCAAGCTGGTGTTTCCATGCGAAAAAATGGACGGCGCCAGCCTGCAATCTCTGATCACGAGGGAGGGTGTCACGTTCACGGGAGGTGTCCCGACGATCTGGACGATGTATCTCGCCCATCTCGAAAGCAGCGGCGAGATGCCCGGAAAGCTGCAGCGCGTCGTGATCGGAGGTTCGGCCGTGCCGCGTGCCATGGCAGAGCGTTTCAAGAAACTATACGGTGTTCAGGTCTTGCAGATATGGGGCATGACCGAGACGACCCCCCTCGGGGTGATTGCAACGCCGACGCCGACCCTTGCTGCACTCGGAGAAGAGGCAATGGACGAAGCCATCTGGACACGCCAGGGGCGCCTGCAGTTCGGCATCGAACTGCGTATCGTCGATGAGGATGGCAATGACGCGCCGCGCGACGGCGTGTCGTCCGGAGCGCTGCTTGTGCGTGGCCCGTGGACCATCAAGCGATATTTCCGAGCTCCCGCTGACGCCACGGACACAGACGGATGGTTCGATACCGGCGATATCGCCACGCTTGATGAGTATGGCTTCATGCGGATCACAGACCGCAAGAAGGACGTGATCAAGTCAGGCGGCGAATGGATCAGTTCGATCGATATCGAGAATGTTGCGGTCTCCTGTCCGGGCGTCAGGATCGCGGCCGTCATCGGGATCGCGCATCCGAAATGGGAAGAGCGACCCCTTCTCATCGTGGAGCCGCATCAAGGCGTAACAGTTGAGGCCGCTGATGTCCTGGCGCATATCGCAGCGCAAGTGGCCAAATGGCAGGTTCCTGACGAAGTCGTATTCGACACAGTCCCCCTTACAGCGACCGGCAAGATAGACAAAAAGGCTCTGCGTCAGATCTATGCCCTGAGATACTCGTGACAGAGAAGATAGCGAACCCATGGCAGGAGCAAACGTTGCTGCACATGCTCGCCAAAGGCATTGACGGCTTCAAGGGCGGGCTCAGCGCGAAGAATTACATAACGCAAACAGGCGCCCCAGGCGCAACCGCGACGCGCGACTTTGCCGACATGGTCGCCAAAGGTGCACTCGTCCGGGACGAGGAACACAAATCCACCCGGTACTTTTTGAATCTGGACCGAGAAGGCTAGTAATTACCACAGCCCTATTCGGCAGCAGGGATTCCTGTACATTCCCGAAAAGAACATATTGGGAACGCGCGCAGCTTGGTGTATCCGGCACTGATTACCTTCCCCACAGCCCGCAAGACCAGCAAGAGCAGCCGGAGGTTCACCGTGATCTATTGCGCCCTGCACACGCTCCGCAGCCGGGAAATCATCCGGATAGTCGGTACCGGCGATCACCTTCCCCAGGCCGGCGAGGACAATGCCTTCCTGCAGGAACTCGCCGACATCGTGGATGAGGCGCTCCAGCGGGAGGTCGAGCGCCAGAGGGCAAAGGATGCGCGTTGAACCGGCTGCGCCGCCCTACGGGCGGCATCACGGCCCCTCAAGCGGCCGAAGGCATGGAGCACTCCCCCCAGCCTCAATCTGCAATAGACAGGCCCGCTTCAATCCCCGAGAATACCCCATCTCTCCAGCATACCGGCAAGGCCTCCCCCGTTGCAGACCTCCCTCGATCATCTCCCCCCTGCCCGGCAGGCAGAATTTGCCCGCATACAGGAGGTCATCCTTGAGGAGCTGGAAACCCGCATCAAGGCGGACGGCAAGGCCCGCGCTAAACGCTACCGGCTCCTTAAGCTCGTCCTGTTTGGAAGTTTCGCCAAAGGCACCTGGTTTGAAGACAGCCGGTCGGGACGTGCCTCCGATGTCGACCTGCTCGCCATCGTCAGCCATGAAGCCCTGACCGAAATGAGCGCCTTCTGGGGCGAGGTCGAAGACCGCCTCTACACCGACCCGCTCGTCAAACGCGATGTCTCCATCATCGTCCACACCCTACAGGACGTGAACCGTCAGCTCAAGGACGGTCAGTACTTCTTTTCGGAGATCATCCAGCAGGGCATCCTGCTCTTCGAAGACGCTGAACCCGATAAGAACGGCAACCCTAAGAACCTCCTCGCCAAACCCGCGAAACCTGATCCGACAAAAACGCTAGAATTGGCCTCGGGGTTTTACACGCAATGGAAGGATGCTTCCGAAACTTTCCTGGAGATTGGTCGCGAGTACACCCATCGCAAAGAACCAAAACTCAAAATCGCCGCCTTCCAGCTCCACCAAGCCGCCGAGAGCGCGTACCGCATGTTCCTGCTGACAACGACCCTCTACGCACCCGGCACGCACCATCTCGGAAAGCTCCGGAACATCGCGCGCACGATTGATGGTCGACTTGACGAGGTATGGGAGCCGCCGCAGAAGCCCTACAAACGCTATTTCGAGCTCCTGCGCCGCGCCTATGTCGAAGCGCGCTACTCACCCTCATATGAAACGACACAGGAAATACTCACCTGGCAGGCCGATCGGATCGAACAGTTGATCGCTGTTGCGAGCGAGCTCTGCGACGAACGCCTCGAGCGGCTGCAGGCAGAAGCGAACTGATCATCGCGTCCGCCGCAGCCTATAATCGAGTACACTAATCAAAGTGTCGACAGATGTTCAGCC
>NZ_PNMA01000048.1 GCF_013823385.1 Hyphomonas sp. | reverse complement strand
GGTCCGGAGTTCGCCGGGCGGCTGCTCGATCAATGGGCGTATCTCAACAAAGTCGAGCTCGACTTCTCAAGGCCCGGAAAACCCACGGATAATGCTTACATTGAGTCCTTCAACAGCCGGCTTCGACAGGAGTGCCTCAACGCCGCCTGGTTCCTGTCGATGGCCGACGCCCGAAGCCGGCTGAGTGAATGGCGAGACGATTACAACCAAAACCGGCCGCATTCGGCGCTTGGAAACTTGACGCCAAGCGCCTTTGCGGCCCTACTTGAACAAGCCCGAAAAGTCGCATGAAGGCCGGACCAAAGTCGGGGTCAGCACCAATCGAAGCCGGAACTAACTCAAATAACGGACCACTTTTTCGGGAGCAGACCACTGAACGTGTCCAATACTCACTCCCATGGCCACGAAAATAAGCGAAAATTCGCTGATCTGGGCGACAGTGAGGCCGGCCAGGAAGCCGGTGCGTTTGCGGTATCCCATCGCTCCCATGATCGCCAGCACGATCAGGGGGTTTCCGATAAGCACGAAGACAGAGAAAATGATCGCGCCGGCAACATGGCTGCCCAGGAGGGACAGGTCTAGCGTTGCGCCAAGCGCAATAAAGAAGAAAAGCAGGAGGAAATCCCGCAGCGGTGCGAGCCGGGCGGCGATGGTTTCCCGGTAAGGGCTGGATGCCAGCGCAACACCCGCCAGCAGTCCCCCGACTTCCTTGCCCAGTCCGACATAGTCGCCGACAGCGGCAAACACCGCTGCCAGTGCAAGGGAGAATATGAGCAGCAGCTCCGGCGCTTTGGCGAGCCAGGCAGTCAGCGGATTGGCAATGAAGCGTACAAAGAGAATAACGACCGCCACAAGTCCTGCGCCTGAGGCCAGGACGGTCATGATGGAACTTGCCCCGCCGCTTGAATGACCGCTGCCTGCGCCAATGCCAATGGCGGAGAGTACAATCATCGCGAGAACGACAACAAGGTCCTGGACGATCAGAAAGCCGAGGGCGATCTGGCCGTGGAGCGAGTCGATTTCGCGCTTGTCCGACAGGAGTTTGACGATGATGATCGTCGAGGAAAAAGTCAGCGCAATGGCGACGTAAAGGCTCGTCAGATGGTTCAGTCCAAGTGCAAGGCCGATAAAATAGCCAAAGAGCGACGTGAAGGCGACCTGACCAAGTCCTGTAAGCAGAGACACGGTTCCCAGCGAACGGATCAGTTTCACATCAAGTTTGATCCCGACCAGAAACAGAAGTACCGCAATCCCGAGTTCGGCGAGCAGATCTATCTGTTCGTCAGAGTGCACAAGGTCCAGGGCAGACGGGCCAGCGAGCAGACCAACTGCAATAAAGCTGACGATCAGGGGTTGGCGTAGGAAAATCCCAACCAGGCCGATGGCGGAAGCCAGAGCAAGAAGTGTTGCGATCTCCGCAAAAGGGCTGTGAATCAAAGCATCCATTCAAGTCTCCTTGCATCTGGCTCTGCGCTTGGCGTTTCACAAGCACCTGCCTGCGAGCCTGCCAACCGCGTTTCCAGACTCCGTGCTTCGTGGGCTTGGAATCCGATGGCGTCCGATCGGGCCCTGGCGAATACTTGCCAACTAACCCTGATGGCGAAAAGATTTTTCTGATCAGGAGGGCCGCCGTCGTTATAACGGTTCCCAGGGAGCATGCCTTCGCGATTTCGATCTGGATTGGACTACGCAGAACTGCACAAAGCACAAATAATCAAAATGAATTGCGATGGATCGCCACGTGCGTAAGTATGGCTGTTCGCAGTCTGTCTGATCTGCCGTCAATCAATGTGTTCGTTTCTCTCATCGGGCTTCTCATGCTGAAAAAAATCTTGGTCGCGACGGATTTTTCTGAAAGGTCCGACCGGGCTCTGCGACGGGCAACGCTTCTCGCCCGGCAGCACGGCGCGAAAATGCATCTGCTTCATGTTGTTGATGATGATCATCCTCGCCGGATTGTGGAGGCCAATCGCGACCAGGCCGAAAGCCTAATGCGTGCGCTTTCGGCAACGATCCGCTCAGAGGACGGACTGCAGTGTGACTGGTCGGTCCGCCTCGGCGCCCCTCATCTGGGAATAGAGCAGGGTGTAGAAGCGGAACGGCCAGACCTCCTCGTTCTCGGGCCCTATCGGCGAAAACTGCTGAAAGATGTGTTTGTCGGGACAACTGCCGAGCGATCCATCAAATCTGCCGGGTGCCCGGTCCTGGTCGTGAATGCCGTTCCCGTGGACAACTATACGCACATCATGCAGACGACCGACTTGTCCGACGCCTCGGCAATCGCGCTTTCCCATTTTGGGGCCCTCCGCGTCGGCAGGAGCGGGCGTTCCTCCGTGCTGCATGTTTTTGAGGCACCGGCGCTGCGGCTTGTGATGTCTGACACACTTCATCCCGAGGACCGGGCGCATTATCTTGATGACGAAAAAAAATCAGCTGCCACTGCGCTCTCCACATTCCTTTCGAAGATAAAGGTTCCCCGCGTTGCGACATTGTTGCGGCATGAAGCGACCAGTGCCGCCCACGAAATCCTCAAAGCAGCGCAATCCGAGCAGGCAGATCTTATCGTTATCTCGACACGCGGCCGGAGCGGGATGCAGAAATTCATCCTTGGCAGTGTGGCAGAACAGGTATTGCGATCTGCATCGGTTGACGTCCTTGCCATACCTCCATCGGTATCGGAGGCTTCGCCGGAGCCGTGACACGACAGGATTGCTAAAAAAGCTGAGCGTTCGATGTCCGGCCCTGAATTCTGGACGGCTGCCCCGGGCCCGCCGGTCTTGGGCAAACCGTTCGCCATACCGGTAATGCTCCGTATTCACCTGCCAGGCGAGACCGGCCAGGGTTGCCGGACAGCACGGTGCGTCCCGAAGCGGCACGCGAGCAGGGAAGACAACATCGACCGGCGATGTCGCCAGCCTCGTACCGGGTGAACCGCGGGGTGGCCGTAACAGCTGCGAAGAGGAGGACGGACACATGACAGAGCAGACATTTGCAGACCAGGTGGTGATGGTCACCGGCGGCGCGTCAGGCATTGGCGCCGCCACGGTCCGGGCTTTCTGCGCCGCCGGAGCCGCGGTCGTCATCGCCGACATCCTGGACGAAGAAGGGGAGGCGCTGGCCTCTGAAATGAGTGCGTCGGGCCATCAGGCTCTTTTCGTCCACTGCGATGTCAGTTTGGAACCGGATATCATGGCGGCCGTTGCTGCTGCCAGAGATCACTTCGGCGGCCTCCACCACGCATTCAACAATGCCGGCATCGAAGGCGAGGCTTTGCCGGTCGATCAGGCAACGAACGAGAACTGGGCGCGTGTGATTGAGGTCAATCTTCGCGGCGTCTGGTGGTGCATGAAGCATCAGATTCCCGTGATGCGGGCAACAGGCGGCGCGTGTTCCATCGTCAATTGTGCGTCGATAGCGGGTTTGACGGGCTTTGCGGGTATTGCCGCTTACGCCGCCAGCAAGCATGGCGTTGTCGGCCTCACGCGCAGCGCAGCGCTGGATCTTGCTGAACAATCCATCCGTGTAAACGCAATATCTCCCGGTGTCATCCAGACACCAATGATCGACAGGTTTGCGGGCACCGATGCCTCCGCCAGAGCCGGGCTCGTAACACGTGTGCCGATGGCTCGGATCGGCAGGCCGGAAGAGATAGCCAGCGCCGTCCTCTGGCTTTGCAGCCACGGTGCGAGCTATATGACCGGACAGGCGATTGCTGTCGATGGCGGCTGGACGGCGTGGTGAGGATCCTCCCTCCCGCGCCTGTCAGTGGGCCAGCAGAAGCGGAATGGGGGTGTCGCGGAGCATGTTCCGGGTGACGCCGCCGAAGAGGGTCTGCTGGAGCCGGGAATGCCGGTAACCGCCAAGGGCCATCAGATCTGCATTCGTGTCGGTTGCGACCTGCATCAGCACTTCATGCACTGGGCGGCCAAGGCTTGCCTCATTGCGCAGCTCGACCTTCAGCCCGTGCCGGGCAAGATGCGCGGCTATATCGAGGCCGGGCGCGTCTCCGTGATCAAGGCTGCCTGGTTTTGCGTCGACGGTGACAATCGTGATATCGGCGTCCGGGGAAGCCAGCAGCAGCGCGTCATGCATCGCCCGCGCAGCTTCCCCGCTGGCATCCCAGCCGATGACAATACGCCGGCCGACCGGACCAGGCGTCCAGTGGACGGGCGCAACCAGAACAGGGCGGCCCGAGCCAAGCAGCACGGCTTCTATCATCTGGGAATAGGGCTGGGCCGCGTCTTTGTCAGGGGCGCGCACAATTGCGAGATCTGCGTGGCGGGCAATCGCCGCCACCAGGGATTCCAAGTTGGCGCTGTAGGTGCTGTGCCGGCGCAGTTCAAACAACGGGGTCCGGTTGTCGAGATTGTCTTTCAGCCCGGTCCAGAACCGCTGGATCAGTTCCTTCTCCTGCCTGAGGTGTTCCACATGTGCCGCGCTCATCCCGAACTCGTTGTAGAATAGCAGGGATTGCAGGATGCCGATCGCCGAACAGGCCACATGTGCGTTGAAATCACCTGCGATCTGTTGAGCCAGATCAATTGCGCTGTTATCTGCGCTGGCGCTGGTCACACACACGACGATGTCTTTAAGCTTCATTTAAATTCCCCTTTCCGGCTGGCGTCAAACCCGGCACATGGGACCGATATGGCCAGATGTGCCTTTCAGTCCGTTCTCTGAAACGCGCTGACGCCGTTGGCACATTCCGATATGGAATGCCCGGGAAATTGTCAGTCCACCTGCGCGAGGAGACTATACGTATTTACCGAAATTGCCGTTTTCCTCCCGGGACGGCATGACGACAGGCGACACATTCATATCGCACGATGCGCCGGCCCTGCTGCGGGGCGGCCAGTCCGCCGGGAATAGGCGGTATGCAGAGAGCCCGCATCAGGGCTTGTTTGGAGGGCAGACATGACCGACCCGCTCTTGCAGCAGACTTCCGTTTCTGCGGTGCTTTTCAGTGTCCCTGTTTCGGAAAGTCTCGCGGCTCTTCAGACAGACTCCGTCTCGGGACTGACAGATGCAGAAGCCGGTCTCCGCCTGGAAACGTATGGACCAAACCGGCTGCCCGCTCCGAAGGGGGGCCATCCGGTGCTCCGGTTCCTCTCGCATTTCCACAACGTCCTGATCTATGTGCTCATCGGCGCCGGACTCGTGACGGCGCTTCTGCAGCACTGGATCGACACCGCAGTTATCTTCGCTGTCGTGATCGTTAACGCCCTGATCGGCTATGTTCAGGAGGGGCGCGCTGAACAGGCAATGGCGGCGATCCGCAACATGCTGTCGCCTCATGCTGCGGTCCTGCGCAGCGCACGCAGGCTGACCGTGGAAGGCGAAGTGCTCGTGCCAGGCGACATCGTCCTGCTTGAGGCGGGCGACAAGGTGCCCGCCGACCTGCGCGTGATCCAGGCGAACAATCTCCAGGTACAGGAAGCCATTCTTACCGGCGAATCCCTCCCGGTGAGTAAGCAGGTCGAGCCGGTGGCAGCCGCTGTGCCGCTGGGCGACCGGAAGTCCATGCTGTTCAGCGGAACGCTTGTCATCTCCGGCACGGCGCGCGGCGTCGTCACGGCAACCGGGAAGCATACCGAGATCGGACGGATCAGCGGGTTGCTGGGCGATGTGCAGACGCTGAGCACCCCGCTGATGATCCAGATTGCCGGCTTCGCGCGCTGGCTGACGGTCATGATCCTGCTGATATCGCTGGCGCTTCTCGTCTTTGGATACTTCGTTGATCACCTCGCGTTTATCGACGTGTTCATGGCTGTGGTCAGCCTCGCGGTGGCCGCCATTCCGGAAGGATTGCCGGCTGTCTTGACGATCACGCTGGCGGTCGGCGTGCAGGCGATGGCGCGGCGGAATGCGATTGTCCGGCGATTGCCCGCGATCGAGACGGTCGGATCGGTCTCGGTCATCTGCACGGACAAGACGGGCACTCTGACCCGGAACGAAATGGTGGTCAGCGCTGTGGTAACCGCTGCAGGCGCCTGGAAAATCGGCGGAGAAGGCTACATGCCGCGCGGCGATGTCGTGGGAAGCGATCCGTCCGGTCTGACTGCACTCGCCCGGGTTGCCGCGCTCTGCAACGATGCCAGCCTTGTCGAAGTGGAGGGCGACTGGCAGGTGCAGGGAGATCCGATGGAGGGCGCGTTGATCGCGCTTGCCGGAAAGCTCGGAGTTGAGCGGGCCGCTGCAGAGGCCATCTCGCCGCGAATTGCCGAGATACCCTTCGATTCTGCCACACGTTACATGGCAACGCTCCACCGGGCAGATGGCAGCGGCGCCCTGATCTGCGTAAAGGGCGCGCCGGAACGAATTGTCGAGATGGCCACCTGTCAGCGTGCTGCCGATGGGACAGATGAGCCGGTCGATGCGAGGTTCTGGCAACAGGTGAGCAGTGACATCGCCGGTCAGGGGATGCGGGTGCTGGCGCTGGCAGGGTGGCGCCGCGATAAGGAGCCGGATGTGTTTGCCCCGGCTGTTCTGGGAGAAGGCCTCGTTCTTCTCGGACTGGTGGGCCTGATTGATCCTCCGCGGGCCGAAGCAATTGACGCGGTTGCTGCCTGTCACAAGGCGGGCATAGCGGTGAAGATGATCACCGGCGACCATGCCGGCACAGCGGCCGCGATCGGGCGCCAGATCGGCCTGCTGAATCCCGGCACGGTGCTGACCGGCGCAGATCTCGACATGATCAGCGATCCTCAGCTGCAGGAACTGATCGAACACACGAACATTTTCGCCAGGACCAGCCCGGAGCATAAGCTGCGTCTCGTAACGGCCCTGCAGGCGCGCGGCCTCACTGTCGCCATGACCGGCGACGGCGTGAACGACGCACCCGCGCTGAAAAAGGCGGATGCGGGCATCGCCATGGGACGCAAGGGATCAGAAGCGGCCAAGGAGGCGGCTGACCTCGTGCTTGCAGACGATAATTTCGCGTCGATCGTTGCAAGCATCCAGGAAGGCCGGACCGTCTATGACAACATCAAGAAGGTGATCAGCTGGACGCTGCCGACCAATGCCGGCGAGGCCGCAACGATACTGGTGGCCCTGGTGTTTGGATTTGCGCTGCCGATGACGCCGATCCAGATACTCTGGATAAACCTGATCACGGCCACAACGCTCGGACTGGCTCTCGCATTTGAACCGACCGAGAAAGCCACCATGAACCGGCCGCCGCGGCCCCGGAACCAACCGCTGCTGACCGGCGGGCTCGTCTGGCATATCGTTTTCGTATCCATGCTGTTCCTGGCCGCCGTCTACGGGATGTATCTTTATGCGATTGACCGGGGATACCCTGCAGAAGTGGCGCGCACCATCGCTGTGAACACACTTGTCGTCCTGGAGATCTTCCATCTTTTCTTTATACGGAATATTTATGGCGCCTCACTGACATGGGATGCGGTAAAAGGGACCCGGGTCGTCTGGTTTTCCGTGCTCACAGTCACGGCGGCGCAGTTTGCCGTGACCTATGTTCCGGTAATGCAGGAAATCTTCGGCACCGCGCCGGTCTCTTTCTTTGACGGCGCCGTGATCATTGTTGTGGGAGCCGTCTTCTTTGCCATCATCGAAACAGAAAAGCAGATCCGGCTGCGGGCCGGACAATTGCGCGCGGGCAGCCGGACTCACGCTTCCAGCACATAGGTTCCCGGCGCTGGACCGAGGGCGTCATGCGGCGCAGGCGATTGTACACGCGGTCCGGAGCCGGATTTTGCTTTCAGCCAGCTGAGCCATTCGGGCCACCAGGACCCGTCTTTCCTATTGGCGCGTGCCATCCAGGCATCCGGCTCAAGGTAAGTGCTCCCGCCGATCTGCGGGCCTGCATAGAAGTAGGCACCTGCCTTGCCGGGCGGACTGACGACACTTGTGTTGTGACCGCCGCCGGTGAGCACGAAAGTGGTCTCAGCAGACCCATGCAGGCCGATCCTGTACACCGAACGCCAGGGAGCGATATGGTCCCGTTCCGCGCCCAGGGCGAAGACGGGCACACCGATGTCCTTGACTGCGACGAACTCGCCCTCAACAGACAGTTCGCCGTGCGTGAAGCTGTTCTCCATGAAAAGCTGGCGCAGGTATTCGCTATGCATGCGTGCAGGCATCCGGGTCGGGTCGGCCAACCAGGCTTCCATGGGGCCCGGCTCTGCCTTGTGCCCGAGCATGTAGCGCTCCACGATGCGTGAATACACGAGTTCATGGGCGCGCAGCACGGAGAAGGCGCCGGCCATGTTCCGCGCGTCCAGCGTGCCGTCAATGTGCATCATGTCTTCGAGCAGCGCGACCTGGCTTTCATCGATGAAGAGGAGCAGTTCACCGGCTTCGCGAAAATCCGTCTGGGCGGCAAGAAGGGTCAGCGAGGCCAGCCGGTTGTCATCACTGCGTCCCATGACGGCGGCGGCGATTGCCAGGATCGTGCCGCCGAGACAATAACCCACGCCGTGGACCGGAGCACCGCCGCACGCCGCGTGGACGACTTCCAGGGCTTCCATCACGCCATTGCGGCGATAGTCATCGAAAGCCGTGTCGCGTAGATCCGTCCCCGGATTTTTCCAGGAGATCATGAAGACGGTGAACCCCTGTGAGACCAGCCAGCGGACGAAGGAATCTTCCGGCGTGATGTCGAGGATATAGTATTTCATGATCCATGCGGGCACGATCAGCACCGGCTCGGGATGCACTTTTCCGGTCGTTGGTGCGTACTGGATGAGTTCGAACAGATGGTTGCGATAAACGACCTGGCCTTCTGTGATCGCCATGGTTTTACCAACCTGCCAGGCGTGTTTCTCGTCCGGCCGGAGATGGCCGCTTTGCGCGGCGATGTCCTGCCAGAGATGTGTCATGCCTCGCATGAAGTTCTGGCCATTGCTTGCGAGGGTCGCGTCCAGCACATCGGGATTGGTCCAGGGGAAATTCACGGGCGCGAGCGCATTCAGGAAGGAAGATCCCATGAACGCCACACGGCGGGCATGGTGATCGGCGACACCGCGCAGGCAGGATGTGGCGGCGCGCCACTGTGCCTCGGCTGCGAGATGCGACTGTGCCAGAAAACGATAGGGCGCGCGGTTCCAGCCGGGACTGCGGAACCGCCGGTCTCCCGGCTCGGGCTTGAACGCCCATTCGTCTCCTTCGCCGGCGCGCTCGCTTTGCGCCAGCGCCTGAAGGGCTTCGGACCAGCGCCACCACAGCTCGATCTGGCGCGCGGGCGAGACCGAGAGATGAAAATACCAGTCTTCCCATGCCTGAAGGGCCGCCCAGGGCGACTGGCCGCCTGTCACCTGCGCGAAGCGGCCGCGCAAGCGCCGGTCGAGATCCCGGAACACGTCCTGGATCGCATCTGGTTGCGCGCACCCTTCGGAATCCCCTTCCGCCGCCGGGCGCCGGAGGGGACTTTCTGAATGCACCTTCAAGGGGGCCGCGCGGGGCCGCTTACTTTTGGGTGTGGTCAAGGAGACGCGCCGCCTCGTCGGCATAATCGGTCACCGCTTCAATGGCGGCATTGCGCCAGATCTCCAGGAAATCCTGTGGCGAGCGGCAGGTTACGAAAGCTGAAAGCGCACTCGCATTCTTGCGGGCGCGGTCTACCCAGAACCGGGTCATTTCCATCTGAATCTCGCTCATCCGGCGGAAACTTTCCAAGGCGGCTGGTGGGCTGGCGCCCGAACTGGCCATCGGCCATGCGGACATAAATGGATCGACAGCGGAAAATGCTTTCGGCGCGGCCTTGACGTTTTCGGCTTGGGTGGATGCACGTGCCATAATGATGCACTCCTTCTTCCAGGTCAGGATTCCAGTTTACCCCCTTTTTCCAATATGCGTGCAAAGGCACGCTCAACCTATACGTAGTTGCCGCAATGGCACCTTCAGATTGACGATTCCGGGCGATCCAATTCGTATACGGACAGACAGTCGCGCGCGATTTCCGATTCCTCATCCGCGGGCACGACAGCGACACTGACCGGTGCGTCTGGAGGTGACAGGAGGGGCGCGCCAGCCCTGTACGCTGCCGGATCGATAGCCACACCGGCCCATGAAAGGCCTTCGGCAATGCCCGCGCGCACCCGGTGTGAGTTTTCTCCAATGCCGGCTGTGAAAACGATGGCGTCCAGCCCGCCGAGCGCCGCGATCAGGGAGCCGCATTCCCGCACGATCCGGTAGATAAAGAGGTTGATTGCTTCTTCTGCCTCCGGCGTTCCGCTCGCCTCGACGGTCCGCAAATCGCCGGACACGCCCGAGACACCAAGCAATCCCGACTGTTTGCGCAGCATGATCGAGATGTCCTCCGGTCTCATCTGCCTTTCGCTCAGCAGATAAAGGATGGCGCCGGCATCAATGTCGCCCGCGCGCGTGCTCATGGGCACGCCGGAGATTGCGGAGAACCCCATGGAGGTAGCGATGCTGCGGCCGTCCAGTATCGCGCAAAGGCTGGCGCCGCTGCCCAGATGCAGGGCGAGTGTCCGGCGGTGGGGGCGCTCAGGGAACAGGTCCGGCAGCCGCCGCGCGATGCTGGCATAAGACAGGCCATGATAGCCGTAGCGAATGATGCCCGTTTCACTCAGGGCGCGCGGGATCGCATAGAGTTGCGCAAGCCGTGGCTGCATCCTGTGGAAGGCTGTATCGAAGGATAGCGTCTGGAACAGGTCAGGCCGCTCCGCAGCGACGGCGCGCACGGCGCTGAGATTGTGGGGCTGGTGGTCGGGTGCCAGGGGGCACAGCGTCTCGAGATGATCCAGCATGTCCGGTGTGGCGCGGTGCGAGTCCACAATGCCGGGGCCGCCCTGAACGACACGGTGTCCCAGCGCATGCACGGGTGCACCCAGAGAGGCTTCTGTTGCCGCCAGCAAACGGGGCGCCAGTATTTTCGGATCGAGGTTTGAAATGTCGGCAGCGGCGAGAAATCGTTCGGCGGTTTCAAGGTCTGCCGATTTTGCCGACAGATGCGGTGCGGCTGGCAGTCCAGAGAGATTGGCGCGCAACAGCTCCACGCCGGCCTTGCCGTTTGCCCCGAAGCTGTAAGCGGCAATCTTGATGCTGGAAGAGCCGGAGTTCAGCGTGGCAATACGAAGGCCGCTCATTGTGCCCCCTCCGACCAGTTCAGATAGACGGCGGCCAGCGCGCAGGACGCCGCCCGTTCCTGCGCGCTGTCGGAACGGCTGGTGAGGATGATGGGAACCCGGGCGCCCAGGACAAGCCCGGCCGCCGCCGCGCCTGCGAGATAGTCGAGTTGCTTGGCCAGCATATTGCCCGCCTCAATCGTAGGGACGATCAGGATATCGGCGGCGCCGGCGACCGGGGAGACAAGGCCTTTTGCCTCTGCAGACGCCTTCGAGATCGCCAGATCGAAGGCAAGTGGCCCATCGACGGGGCCGCCTTTTATCTGCCCCCGGTCTGCCATTTTGCACAAGGCAGCAGCATCTATCGTCGAAGGCATGTGCGGATCGACGACTTCGGTGGCGGACAGAATGGCCGTACGCGGTGGATCGATGCCGATGGCGCGCGCAAGGTCGATGGCGTTCTGCACGATCCAGCGTTTTGTCATGAGGTCTGGCGCAATGTTGAGGCCGCCATCGGAAATCAGAAGCCATGTCGGCCAGGCGGGCGTTTCCATGACGAAGATATGGCTCATCCGCCGCTCGGTGCGCAGGCCGGCGCCAGCGGCCACGCAGGCGCCCATGAGTTCACTGGTGGAGAGCGCGCCCTTCATCAGGGCCGAAACCTTCCCGGCCGCCGCCAGGCTCACAGCCTCTGCGGCGGCTGCGTGGCTGTGCGGGGTATTGATGATTTCGATCCCCGTCAGGTCAATGCCTGCTGCTTTCGCAGCCTGCGTGATGCGCGCCGCGGGGCCGATCAGGATGGGTTCGATCAGGCCCGCCTCGCGTCCGGCCATGGCGCCTGAGAGGGACAGGGTGTCGACGGGGTGAACGATCGCGGTCCGGATTCGCGGGCGTCCGGCTCTGGCAATGAGCGCCGAGAATGCGTTTTCGGGGTCGTCGTGATAGCCAGCGGTTTCCTTCGGCATCGTGTTTCCTTTGAATGACTTCGGTTCTCCGGACAGGTCCGGCGTCTATGGTCTCACCACAAGCCGCTTGATGGAATGCCGGAACTTTCAGCCAGGCGGAATGAGAGCGCAACTGCAGAACCGTATGCCGTCGCCTTCCCGATCATCCCGGGTCATGCGTAGTGAAGCGAGCTGACTGAAAGCATATAGCCTGTCAAAAGGAGCAAGGTCCTGCAAAAGTCGCTGCTGTAGCAAGTCTTCGCCCAGCTTTGCGTCTGCTTCGTCCCGGGTCATGCGCGCAAGGCGCACGGCGTAATTGACGCGGTCGGTGAGGCTGGTGGCGTAGCCCGTGTCAAAGCGGTGAACAAGATCTCTCATACGCGGGATGGCTTCGTCCACGCGCCCGGCATCCTGAAGCATCATATCATAGACTTCTTCTCCAAAGGCGATCATCTCCGCGGGGCCATATCCTTCGCCCATCCAGGCATCGAAGATGGACAGCGCTGCAACATTGTCGCAACGGAAGTAGAAATTTCGCCCGATCGCATAGCTCAGCGTGACCCAGCCCCCTGAATTCCGGCCATGATTTTGCAGACTCTCTCGATTAGAGAGGATGACACATGCGCAAGAGCAGATTTTCAGACGAGCAGATCATTGCGATGATCCGGGAGCACGAGAGCGGCGTGAAGACGGCAGACATTTGCCGAAAGTACGGGCTGTCGGATGCGACCTTTTACAAGCTGAAGGCCAAGTTTGGCGGGATGACGGTGTCGGACGCCCAGCGGCTGCGGACGCTGGAGACCGAGAACAGCAAGCTGAAGCGCCTTCTGGCCGAGGCGATGCTGGACAATGCAGCGTTGAAGGATATTGCCTCAAAAAACTTCTGACGCCCGATGTCAAACGCAAGGCCGTGCAGCACCTGATGGAGGTGCATGAGCTGAGCGAACGTCGGGCCTGCAAGCTGGCTGAGCTGGATCGATCAACGTTCCAATATGAGAAACAGGCAGGCGATGATGCTGTCATGCGGGAGCGTCTGCGGGCGCTGGCTGCGACCCGCCGCCGGTTTGGTTACCGCCGGCTGGGCATTCTGCTCGACCGCGAGGGGCTGGGCGCTAACCACAAGAAGGTGTTCCGGATCTACCAGGAGGAAGGTCTCGCCGTGAAGCGCCGGCGCGGCCGGAAGCGCGCAGTCGGCACCCGCAGCCCGATGCACCTCCCCGAGGGGCCGAACCAGAGATGGAGCCTCGACTTCGTCTCCGACGCCCTGAGCGATGGCAGGCGGTTCAGGACGCTCTGCGTCGTCGATGACTTCACACGCGAGGCCTTGGCGACGGTTGTCGATGTCTCGCTGTCGGGTGTCCGCGTTGCGCGGGAACTCTCCCGTCTGATCGACCAGCGTGGCCGCCCTCAAATGATCGTCTCCGACAACGTCCTATGAAAGGAACGAAAGCTGGAATGAGCCAACAGGTCAGCAGTGCGTGACAGCCAATCAGCTTCACGCTCTTTTTCAAATTCACCCAGGCGTCTTCTGTCGTCAAGGAATCAGTTCTTCCATAGCAAACACAGGGTACGCTGGATTGCGGCCCTCACCGTCCTCAAGACGAGATCCGAATACCCAGGCAGAAGACCCGAACATTATCTACGAGGTCATGACGATGCATGCCTCAACGGCACTTGCAGAGCGGGGTCCTTCCGCCTGGGACCGCGTCCTTCGAAGAAGGGGCGGTAATCTGTCTCGGTCTTGATGACCGAATGTGCGGTGCGTGCGATCTTTGCGGCAACGGCAGTGAGTGCTTTGCGCTTCAGGTGCGGATCGCTGTGATCTCTGGCGATGTATCTTTCATACTTGTCGCGGAAGCCGTTCTCGCGCTGCCGAATGGCGACCTGTCCTGCCATCCAGAATGTCCGTCTCAGCCTGGCATTTCCAAACTTGGAGAGTTTGGTCTGCCCTCGGAATATACCTGACTGCTGAGTCGAAAGGTTGAATCCGCAAAACTCAAGAAACTGCCGGTGATGCCCGAAGCGGCGCAGGTCCCCGGCCTCAGCCAGGATGGTGAGCGCGTTGATCGGCCCGATGCCTGGGATGGTCCTCAAGCGTACGAAGTCCGGATGTGTTCCAAGCAGGTCGCTGGCTTGCTGTTCGATCTGATCACGTTGGGCAATCAGATGTCTTCCCTGACCGAGAACGAGACGAAACATGCGGATCGCTGGCGTCTCTGGATCGACCGGCAGGCCAATGGAATCAGCGGCTGTGGCGTATATATCAGCGAGCAGTCGAGCTTTTGATACCTTCTTGCCGACAACATCCCAGGCCGCTTCGATGAAAGCATCTTCGGACATGCACGTGATCGATCCCGGCGTGGGGAACTGTTCGAGGAAGGCGAGGAACCAATCGCTGCGCGAGTTGCCCATGAAGCGCTCAGCCTCGGGAAAGTAGAGTGGCAAGTAGTGTGTTCTCAAACGATGCCAGAACTCAGTCTTTGTTTGTGAGATGACGGCATGGGTCTTCGACAACTCTTGAATGTCGTTCACGCCGTGCACGAGCGGGTCATGCCAGATCTGGGTTAGCCCAGTCTGCATCATATGCAGCATCACCTGCGCATCCTTCGGATCGTTCTTGTCCCATGAGTTGTGCATCGCCTCGCGCGTGCGTGCCAGCGACAGCGAAGAAATGAGCTTCAACTCAAACCCTGCCTGATGGAGCCGCCACGCCAGCGGCCGATGATAGTCGCCCGTCGGCTCAAATCCGACCTGAACCGGCACGCCAAAGGCGGTGAGCGTCTCGACAAATCTGTCGATATCTTCCCGCACGTTACGAACTGTGAGGCGTTTGCGACGCCGCCTCCCAGGGACAGCGATCAAAACTTCATTGCGATGCTTCGCGATATCAATCGCTATCAGAACGGGTTGCCCTGTCTTATGATGCGTCTTGGTCATGGCCGGTCTCCTCTTCAGTTGTGGTCGGCAAAACCACTGTAAGAGACCTGAAGGCTCGGTCATGACCGCCCGCCTGCATGTGAGAAACAAGCAGGCGGTCATGACCTCCGGAACATCGGTTCCCAATGTGCTAC
>NZ_PNMA01000047.1 GCF_013823385.1 Hyphomonas sp. | reverse complement strand
CCACCCCGTGAGCCACCCAAACTGCTCCGACCCCGGATGGCCCTGCCAGTCCGGATACAGATGTATGCCCCCTCCCCTTCGTCACCCTCGATGGCCGCAGGCCATCTGAGGGCCCATCTCCTGCGCGCGCCCCCCTGCGGGGCGCTGAAAAAGAGATGGTCCCCGATGACACGGGAAGGTCGGGAACTGTGACAGGGCGGGAGATGGGCCCTCAGATGCGCTCACGCGCATCGAGGGTGACGAACCAAAAGCCAGCGCTCTAAGGAGAACTCGCGCCCTCACCCCTACCCCTCTCCCGCAAGCGGGAGAGGGGGAAACGCTCAAGGCCTGACGGAAACCGCCACCCGCTGGCCGCGCAGCTCAGCGGCGCCGAAAATCGTCATGAAGCTGATATCGGTCGCGTCCCGCCCGATGGCGATACGCACCAGCTCCGCCTCGCGCGAGAGCCGTGTCGGGTCGATCAGATGCCAGGCATGGTCCAGCCACACCTCGACCACCGCATGGAAATCAGGCGGATCAATCGCCGGGGCGTAGGCCGACACCATCCGCGCCGGCACGCCCATCGCCCGGCAGAAACTGATCAGCGTATGGGCAAAGTCGCGGCAGACGCCCCGCCGCATCAGGAAAGTGTCCGTCGCCGTGGTCGTCTCATTGCTGCTGCCGGGGGCATATTCAAAATTCTCGAAGATCCAGTCCGACATCGCCAGAACCATGTCGCCGCCCTGCTTGTCCGAAAATGCCTCCTCGGCAAAGGATGTCAGCTTGTCGGCGTCGCAATACCGGCTCGGCATCAGATAGCTGATCACGTCATAGGGCAGCTCCCGCCGCGCGGGCACATGCAGGCCCGAAATATTGACCGGCCCACGCGCCACATCCACCAGCGCCGAATAGGAAATCGTCACGTCCCCCTCCGCCTCCAGCCAGCGCCGGCGGCCCAGCGTCTCCGGGCCTTCAGCCAGTATCAACCCGCTCTGCGGATCGGCCGTGAGAAGATCGGACACAATCTGCTGGTCGCCCGTGCGGATCGCCTCCAGCGAGAGCAGCACATCGGCAGGCTGGGCAAAGTGATAGGCAAGCGAAGCGTCTATCTGCACGCGCATGAAAAGCGTCCTGAAAGGCTGAAACGGGATGAGCGCCGATCCGGCAGCGCCCCGTTCATCAAGCGCGCAACCATCGATTTCGTTGCAAACTGGCTGAAACAGAGCGGAAAGAAAAGAGCCCCGCTGAAGCCCGGCCCCTGCACCGGCGCTGGCGTGAAGCCCCCCATTGGCTATAGGGTGGGCCGCGACAGGCCGAGGGCCAGACCGGCAAGGAGACAGCAGCGATGAAATGGCAGGGCGGACGCAGGGGCGGCAATATCGAAGACCGGCGCGGCATGAGCGCTGGCGCCGCGGTCGGCGGCGGCGGCATCGGCCTCATTATCCTCGCGCTGATCGGCTATTTCGTCTTCGGCATGGAGCCCCAGCAGATCGCCGAACTGGCCAGCCAGCAGCAGGGCAGCAGCGCTTCGCAACAGGCCGGCGTCGAGGGCACACCCGCCGATGAAGCGGGTCAGTTCGTCGATGTCATCGGCGCCAATATCAATGATGTCTGGCAGGGCTCGCTTGAGGGCTACACCCCGCCCCGCGTCGTCCTCTATGAGCAGGGCACCAATACCGGCTGCGGCTTCGGCCAGTCCGCCATGGGCCCGTTCTACTGCCCGGCCGATCAGACCGTCTATCTCGACCTCTCCTTCTGGCAGGACATGGAAACCCAGCTCGGCGCGTCCGGCGCAGAGTTCGCCCGCGCCTATGTCATCGCCCATGAGTTCGGCCACCATGTGCAGACGCTGACCGGCGCCTCGCAGAAGGTGCGCCAGGCCCAGCAGAGCGCCCGCAGCCAGGAAGAGGCCAACCAGTATTCCATCGCGCTGGAACTGCAGGCCGATTGCTATGCCGGCTTCTGGGCCGCCCATGCCGCCCGCGCCTCCGGCGGCGCCGTCGCCCTCGAACCCGGCGACCTCGAAGAGGGTCTCAAGACCGCCAACGCCATTGGCGACGACATGATCCAGAAACGCATGCAGGGCCGCGTCACGCCGGAAAACTTCACCCATGGCACCGCCGAGCAGCGCATGACGTGGCTGCGCCGGGGCTATGACAGCGGCGATCCGAACACCTGCAACACCTTCAACTGATCCGGAGCCGGATCAGCCTCACCTAACCATAAACCTAAAGGGAGTAAGCCGATGACCGACGGCGTATACAAAGACTTTGCCACGACCCAGATCCATGCCGGCTCCGCGCCAGACCCCGCTACCGGCGCGCGCCAGGTGCCAATCTATCAGACCACGGCCTATGTTTTCCGCGACGCAGACCATGCCGCCGCCCTCTTCGGCCTGCAGGAAGTGGGCTATATCTATTCGCGCCTCACCAACCCGACCATTGCCGCGCTCCAGGCGCGCCTCGCCGCGCTGGAAGGCGGCGCGGGCGCGGTCTGCTGCTCCTCGGGCCATGCCGCCCAGATCATGGCACTCTTCCCGCTGATGGGGCCGGGCAAGAACATCGTCGCCTCCACCCGCCTCTATGGCGGTACGATCACCCAGTTCACCCAGACCTTCAAGCGCTTCGGCTGGTCGGCCAAACTGATCGACACGGAAAATCTCGACGCGATCAAAGCCGCGATTGACGAGAACACCCGCGCCATTTTCTGCGAAACCATCGCCAATCCCGGCGGCTATATCAGCGACCTCGACGCCCTCGCCAAAATCGCGGACGACGCCGGCATCCCGCTGATCGTCGACAACACCACCGCCACGCCCTATCTCTGCCGCCCGATCGAGCATGGCGCCACCCTCGTCGTCCATTCGCTGACGAAATACATGACCGGCAACGGCACCGTCACGGGCGGAGCGATCATCGATTCCGGCAAGTTCAACTGGTCGGCCTCGGACAAGTTCCCCTCCCTCTCGGCGCCGGAGCCGGCCTATCATGGCCTCAAATTCCACGAGACCTTCGGGCCCGCCGCCTTCACCTTCCACGGCATCGCCATTGGCCTGCGCGACCTTGGCATGACCATGAACCCGCAGGGCGCCCATTACACGCTGATGGGCATCGAAACCCTCTCCCTGCGGATGGAAAAGCATGTCGCCAACGCCCAGAAGGTTGCCGAATGGCTGGAGAAACACCCCGCCGTTGCCAGCGTCACCTATCCCGGCCTTGCCTCCTCGCCCTATCGCGAGCGCGCCAAGCGCATCACCCCCAAAGGCCCCGGCGCGCTCTTCACGGTCCAGCTGAAAGGCGGCTATGAGGCCTGCATGAAGTTCGTCGCGAGCCTGAAACTCTTCAGCCATGTGGCCAATCTCGGCGACGCGCGCAGCCTCGTTATTCACTCGGCCTCCACAACCCACCGTCAGCTGACGGATGAGCAGAAAATCGCCGCCGGCGCCGCCCCAGATGTCGTGCGCCTCTCCATCGGTATCGAAGGTCCCGAAGACCTGATCGCAGACCTCGACCAGGCCCTGAACGCCGCGGGTTAGGAATATCCGGAAAGGGCGGCTCTATCCGGGCCGCCCTACCCGCTCGATCAGGGCCCTGGCCGCTGCCGGGTTGCGCTCCTTGGCGCCCGCAATGAAAAAGGCAAACACCTCGCGCGTCTTCGCCCAGCCCTTCAGCGTTTTCGCCCAGGCGTCCAACTCGGCAGGGGTGTAGCCGGTCTCAAGTTCGCTGCGCGTCTGCTGCAGGCGGGCATAGGCGAAGTCTGCCGTTTCAATGTCCGGCATCGGCCAGTCCGGATCATCGGCAAACACCACCGCGCAGCCATGCTGGCGCATGAGATCCGTGAACGCCTCATTCCGGAAGGTGTCGTTGCGCACCTCGATGGCATGACGCAGGCGCACGCCCTTGTGCTCCGGCGGCAGGCAGGAACAGAAGGCGCCGAAATACGCCGCATCAAACTTGCGCGTCTCAGGAAACTGCCAGTTGATCGCGCCCAGCTTCTCGCCCAGCGCCGTCACGCCGCCCCCGATGAACATGCCGACAGAACTACGCATGTCCTCCACCGTCTTGCGGATCGTCGTTGCCCGGTGCGCCTTCACGGTAAAGCGGAAGCCTTCCGGCGTCTCCTCCGCCCATTTGGCAAAGGTCGCCTCGCTCTGGCCGCGATAGAAGGTCGAGTTGATCTCGATCGCCGTTACCTGCCGGCTCGCATAGGCGAGTTCGCCGGCCTTCTTCACCTCCGGCGGATAGAATGTCTCCCGCCAGGGCTCATAATTCCAGCCACCGATACCGGCACGAATGGGATGGGGCATGAGGGTCTCCTGACAAGGCGGCGCTGCGCCGGGGCGATCCTATCCGCGCCGCCTCCGTCAGGCAAAGCCCGCTCCGCAACGTCAACCTAGGGATTTGCCGCCCAGGCCGATCCAGACATCCATCGCCCGGAAAGCCGGCATTCCGGGGAAAATTCTTTGCAAATAAAACAATGATTTGAACGATTATCCTCCAATTTCCGCCTTTTGTCCGTCCTGCCGGAATTTTATTTGGTTAATCTGTGGAAACTGAGATTTTTTCACTCGCTTTGATTGGAAACCAGCGTTAGGCAAATTTCCGCCAGCCATGGGGATTGGCGCATAAACGATACTTTCAGGGGCTACACTTTGTTCAAGCACACCAAGCTGCTCGCCGCTGCAGCAGCAGCACTCATCCTGTCGCCGATCGCCTGCGCGGATGATTTCCAATTCTCCGCAGGCGGAGAATATCTGTTCGATTCCAACGATACCGAATTCGCCTTCACCGGCATTACGGGCCGCGGCACCTATTACTTCAGCAAGAATATCGGCCTCGAAGCGGAAGCCACGATCGGCACCAGCGGCGCCGACAATTATGACGGCAGCGGAATCGACTTTGATCTCGACCGCCAGTTCGGCGGCTATCTCGTTGGCCGCCTGCCGGCCGGCAAATCCGGCGAGCTGTTTGGCCGCGTCGGCTTCCGCGCTGGCACGATTTCGGTCACAAGCGATGCCTTCTGGTTCCCGATCGATCAGGAAGTCGACTATAACGGCTTCTCCATCGGCGCCGGCTACAGCCACTTCTTCAGCAACAATGTCGGCATTCGCGGCGAAGTCACCACCAGCGGCGCCTCGCTCGACAACAACTTCTCGCCCGACGGCAACCTGACCAGCCTCTCCCTGTCGCTGGTGTACAAGTTCGGCGGCAAGGAATAATCCTTTCCGTATACGGCAAACGAAAAGGGCGGCCCCAGGGCCGCCCTTATTTGTAGCGGGTCTGGTTTACTCCGCCGTCCAGTCCTCATGGCCGTGGCGAATGCGGACAACGATCACCTCATCGCCGACAATATCGAAGATGATGACGTGGGCACCTGCCCGGTGTACGCGCACAGACCTGTAGAACTCTTCCCGCAGCCTCACAGCCTCCGGAAAGTCGCCGACAAAGCGCAACGCCTTTCCAATCTGTTCCACATATCGCCGGGCCTGCGCCTCACCGAACAGCCGCACGCCGTCATTGAAAATCCTGCGCAAGTCGTGTTCAGCGGCAGGTGTAAGACGAAGGATCATCCCTGCGTCTTGCCCAGAATCTCCGACATGATCTGATCGAGCGATTTATCGCTGATACCGCTCGCAAAGCCTTCCTCGAGCTTCTCGTTCAGCGCCGCGATCTTCTCCTGCTTGATCTGCTCCCGGCGGATCAGATCGCGGATGAGATCAGAGGAGTTGGCATATTTGCCATCCTCGGTCTGCGCCTCGACCCAGGCTTTCATCTGATCGGGCAGAGAAATGTTCATCGTGGCCATGGCGGAGCTCCTTTGAGGGGAGAATCGCGGTTATGGCAAAGTTTGTCAAGATTGTAGGGTGGGTTGAACGAAGCGATACCCACCGCCGGACGCTTCGTGACGTGACCCGCATGGCGGGTATTGCTTCGCTCAACCCGCCCTACAAAAAAGGGCGGCCTTTCGAGCCGCCCTTCTTGTTTCAGATCAGGTATCCAGGAAGCTTCGCAGCTTCCGGCTCCGGCTCGGATGTTTCAGCTTCCGGAGCGCCTTCGCCTCGATCTGGCGGATACGTTCGCGGGTCACGCTGAACTGCTGGCCGACTTCTTCCAGCGTGTGATCCGTGTTCATGCCGATGCCAAAGCGCATCCGCAAAACGCGTTCCTCACGCGGGGTGAGCGAAGCCAGTACGCGGGTCGTCGTCTCGCGCAGGTTCGACTGGATGGCCGCGTCCACAGGAAGCAGCGCCATCTTGTCCTCGATGAAGTCGCCGAGGTTTGAATCCTCGTCGTCGCCAATTGGCGTCTCGAGGCTGATCGGCTCTTTCGCGATTTTGAGAACCTTGCGGATCTTCTCCAGCGGCAGGCCCAGTTTCTCGGCCAGTTCTTCCGGGGTCGGCTCGCGGCCAATCTCGTGCAGCATCTGGCGCTGGGTACGGATGATCTTGTTGATCGTCTCGATCATGTGCACCGGGATACGGATCGTCCGGGCCTGGTCCGCAATGGAGCGGGTGATGGCCTGACGGATCCACCAGGTCGCATAGGTCGAGAATTTGTAACCGCGCCGGTATTCGAACTTGTCGACCGCCTTCATCAGGCCGATATTGCCCTCCTGGATGAGATCCAGGAATTGCAGACCACGGTTGGTATACTTCTTGGCGATGGAGATCACGAGGCGGAGGTTGGCTTCCACCATCTCCTTCTTCGCGATGCGCGCTTCGCGTTCGCCCTTCTGCACCGTCTGGACGATCCGGCGGAAGTCGTCGATCGGAATGCCGATCTCCTGCGCGATCTCGGAAATCTCGTCGCGCACTTCCTGAACTTCGGCGCCCTTGCCATCGACGAGGCGTTTCCACTTCGCCGAAATCTCGCGCACGCGCTCGGCCCAGTCCGGCTCAAGCTCGCTGCCGATATAGTTCTGCAGGAACTCCTTGCGCGGAACACCGTGCGCATCGGCGAGCCGCATCAGCTTGCCTTCCAGACCCATCAACTTCTTGTTGATGGCGTAGAGCTGCTCGACGAGGGCTTCGATACGGGCATTGTTGATGTGGATCGTCTTGAGATTTTCCACGATCGCCAGCGACAGCTCGTCATATTCGTGCTGCGCCTTGGGGGTGAGGTCCTTGCCTTCGATCCGGCGGGTCAGCAGGCGGTCCTGAAGCTTGCGGAAGCGGCTGAAGGCTTCGGCAATCTCGTCAAGCTTGGCGAGTACGCCTTCGCGCAGCTCCCCTTCCATCGCCGACATCGACATCGCCACCGCGTCGTCTTCTTCTTCCTCTTCCTGCTGCTGCTGGCGCAGGCGCTCGGCCTCAACCTCGTCCACCTCTTCGGCAGAACGTCGCTTGCCCTTGGCGGGGACCGGCTCGGGCGGCTTTTCCTCGATCACCTTGGGCTCGGGCGGCGGATTTTCCGCGCCATAGGTCGCTTCCAGGTCGATCAGGTCACGCAGCAGGATGCGCTCATTCATGAGCTCATCGCGCCACACCATCATGGCCTCGAAGGTCAGCGGGCTTTCGCAGAGGCCGCGGATCATCGCGTCGCGGCCGGCCTCGATGCGCTTGGCAATCGCGATCTCGCCCTCACGGGAGAGAAGCTCCACCGCGCCCATCTCGCGCAGATACATTCGCACCGGATCGTCGGTCCGGTCGCTGCCACGGGCATTGCCCTTCTTGGCGACGACCTTCTTGTCCTCGATCTTGGTGAGGGCCTTGCCCTGCTCCTCGGCCTCTTCCTCGGTCTCGACGACCGCGATGCCCATTTCCGAGATCTGGGACATCACGTCCTCGATCTGGTCAGAGCTCATGTCAGAGTCCGGCAGCAGCTGGTTGATTTCGTCATGGGTGATGAAGCCGCGCTTCTGGGCGCGCTTCAGAACCTTTTTGACGTCTGTGGCGTTAAAATCGACCAGACCACTTTCATTGTCCTTGTCGTCTTCGCCCTCGCCGTCGCCGGCAGTGTTCTTTTTCTTCTTGGTGGCTGTCGCCATATCTCAGCTATCTCCCGTCTGGTCCGGCAGCCTCTGCAGGGCCGCCATGCCAGTGCCTCTCGCCTTACCGCTCAGCTATCGCTGCGTTTACTGGATGCCTCGTTCATACGGACCTTCAGAGCCTGTCGTTCAGCAACCTTTTGCAACTGCCTCCGCCATTCTTGCGGGGACAGCGTAGGGTCCGCGCTCGCACTATCCGTGCCAAAGCCCGTCTCCTGGTCGCTGGAACGCCGCATCGCCACATATTGCTCCAGAGCGATTAGCCATTCCCGAGCCTCGGACCCATTGGTCTCTATCTGAGGCGTTACGGGATAATCTTTGAGCAAGCCGGCAGCACGTATGTTCCCAGAATTCGCTAAATGGGCGGTGATTGTCCCGCGGTCAATGGGGATTCCGTCATTTGCCAGGTCAAGAACTGCATCGCGCAGGCGAATGACATCCGCATCGGCAAATGCACATTGGGCGAGCATCTCGGCGCCAATGGCCAGAAGGCCCGGATTGTCGATGGCGCGCAGCACGAGACTCAGCCCGCCAATCTTCTCCCGCGCGCCCTGCTTGAGCACTTCCTGGGCCGGTTCGCCTTCCGAGAGAATCTGTGCCGAACCGGGCCGTCCCGGCCTTCCCGGCCGTTTCTGGAAGTTCGCCGCGCGCTTTGCCTCGCGCAGCTGCCAGAGATAATCCCGCAGGCGCGACTTCAGATCCCGCTCATAAGCCGATTTCACCCCGGCATGGCGGATATGCCCGCACGCCGCCATCAGCCGCGCTTCCAGCCCCGCCTGCCGCTCGGGCGTATCCAGCGGCTCGGCGTCCCGCTCCCGCCGCCAGAGCAGTTCCGACATCGGCAGGCGCGCGGCCAGCTGCTCGGCCATCGCGCCCGGCCCTTTTGCCCGGATCAGGTCATCGGGGTCCATCCCGTCGGGCAGCAGCACGAAGAAAACGGATCGCCCCGGCTCAGCGAAGGGCAGCGCCCGATCGAGCGCGCGATAGGCGGCGCCCAGCCCTGCCCGGTCGCCATCAAAACACATCACCGGCTCCGGCCCTGCCCGCCAGATCAGCTGCAGCTGCTCCTCGGTCAGCGCGGTGCCCAGCGGAGCCACGGCATTGCCAAAGCCCGCCTCGCAGAGGGCGATCACGTCCATATAGCCCTCAGCCACGATCAGCCCGCCGCCTTCGCCATGGCCGAGCGCCTCACGCGCCGCCTTGTAGCGATAGAGCACGGTGGACTTGTGAAAGAGCGGGGTATCGCCGGAATTGAGGTATTTCGGCTTGGCATCGGGCTGCAGCGCCCGGCCGCCAAAGGCGATGATCCCGCCGCGCGAATCCGGAATGGGAAACATCAGACGCCCGCGGAACATGTCATAGGGCTCGCCGCCCCGGTCGCTTTCCTTGATGATGCCGGCTTCCAGCAGTTCGCCATCGGTAAAGCCAAGCTCATGCAGGCGGGCCCGCGTGCGCCGCCAGTCATCGGGGGCATAGCCGAGCCGGTATTTGCTCCAGCTGGACGCCGGAAGACCCCTGCCCTCCAGATAGCTGCGCGCCCCGCTGCCCTCATTCGAGCGCAGCCGTTCCTCGAAGAATTCCGCCGCCGCCTCGCACGCTGCCTGCAGCCGCTTGCGGTGGTCATATTCCTCTGCCGCCGCAGGGCTTGCCTTCGGCAGGGCCATGCCTGCCTCTTCGGCAAGCTTCTCCACCGCCTCCATGAAGGAGAGCCGCTCGGTCTCCATCACGAAATTGATCACATCCCCGCCCATGCCGGAGGAGAAGCATTTGAAGATGCGCTTCTGGTCGTTGACATAGAAGCTCGGCGTCTTCTCGGCGGTGAACGGGGACAGCCCCACCCACTCCTTGCCCTTCTTGGTCAGCTTCACCTTGCGCCCGATCACATCGGAAGGCCGGATACGGGCCTTCAGCTCCTCCACGAAGCCGTCTGGAATACGAATGGGGGGAACAGATGACATAAGGGTCAGAATACCATCTTTGATCGTCGCCGGGCACCGGAGATTGGCATCCGCCCACAAAATACAACACCCAAAAGAAAAGGGCCCCGCCTTGCGGCAGGGCCCTCCTGGTTCAACGGCGCTGGCTGTACCTTACTCCCAGCGATACATCGGCGCTTCGTCGAACTCGGCTTCATCCATATCCAGGACCACGTCGCCGTCGCTGTCGCCCTCGGCAACGCGGATGGCATTGGCGCGAACAACGAACTGATCGGTCGAGGCCAGGCTCGGCGAAATCACGGCATAGCGCAGCTCACCGGAATTGGTCAGGATCAGGTCGGTGATGCGGACATCATCCTCGCGGAAGGAAACCGGGGTCGTGGCACCCATGATTTCCGAAGCCAGGCGATAGTCGTTCATGCCGTCCTGCTCGAAGGCGGGAAGCGTTTCGAGAGTCTCCTCGGCAATCTGCACCAGCACTTCCGGCTCGTCATTGGCCGGGGCCGTCACGGTCGCGGAGGTGAAGGCAATCTGGCGCAGCTCGCCGCCGACACCGGCAACGCCGCCATCACGGATCAGGATCACCGGCGAGGCACCATCTTCACCGAGGTAAAGATCGGCAACCGTGGCGATTTCCTCATCCGCGCCATTGCGCACCGAAGCGCCGATCAGGTCAGAAGCTTCAATTTCGCCCTGGGCGAGGCGGTATTCGGCACGAACGGAGTCAAACGCGTCGGCATTGGCCGTTTCAACGGTGGCATCGTCATACTCGACCACCTGCGGGCCGCGGGTCTCATAGCCATTGGTGGCCGCCGGGCCTTCAGCCGGCGAACAGGCAGCGGCACCCAGCAGCAGAACAGTGGCACTGGCAGTAGCAAGAAGGGTCTTCATGGGAATGTCCTTTCGATGGGGGTAGATGCCCCACCAACGGACCCTGCGAAGAGTTGTTCCGCCACATTGCCGTCTTTTCAGACTCTGGGCGGAAATAGGGCGGGCTCGCCCCTGCCCGGCTGCTCAGCCCTTGCTGAGCGCGGTGCGTACGGCCTTGCCGGCGCTGGCCGCTTCGATCTGGCCCGGATAGCGCGATTTCAGCTCGGTCACGCAGCGGCCCAGGTCTTTCAGCTTGGCCGCGCCCAGATCCTCGACCACCTGCCGCACGGCAATGTCGAGCGCCTTGCCCGCCAGCGGCTGAGGCAGGAACGCCTTGATGATCTCGACTTCCTCGCGTTCGCGGATGGCTTCGGCGATGCGGCCTTCCTCTTCATGCTCGCTGGCGGCTTCCTCGCGCTGGGCCACCATCGTCAGTAGCACGCGCTGGACATCCGTATCCGGGCAGCCTTCGCCCTCGCCTCGCCCGCGCGCGCAGACATCCCGGTCCCGGATCGCGCATTCGACCAGGCGCAGCGTGTTCAGCCGCGTCTCGTTCTGCGTCCGGGCGGATTCGTCCTTGAGAGCTTGAAGGATGCGGGACTTGAGCCCCATACAGGCAGTCATATCTTCACGGCCCATGCCGGTCCTATGCCTTTCTACACCCCGCGACAAACGCCTTGCTTGACGGTGCGGAGAGTCAGCCCCAATAAGCGGCCGAGTTTTAGCCAGACCGGTTAAAACGGCGTCAACCAGCATGGCCAGCGGCGAGAGGTATATCTTCCATGAGCAGGAATCAAGATATGGACTCAGCCACCGGTGCCTTGGCCCTTGAAGATGGTACGATTTTCGCGGGTTTCGGGGCCGGGGCGACGGGTATCAAGGTGGGGGAGCTGTGCTTCAACACCGCCATCACCGGCTATCAGGAAATCCTGACCGACCCCTCCTACGCCTCGCAGATCATCCTTTTCACCTTCCCGCATATCGGAAATGTCGGCGCAAACGCTGACGATCAGGAAGAATCCACCCCTGCCGCTGCCGACGCGGCCCGCGGCGCCATCTTCCGCGAGCCGATCACGGCGCCCTCCAACTGGCGCGCCACAGATGATTTCGGCGGCTGGCTGGCCAAGCGCGGCATCATCGGCCTTTCCGGCGTCGATACGCGCGCGCTGACCAAGCGCATCCGCGAAAAAGGCATGCCGAAGGCCGCCATCTGCCACAAGCCGGACGGGAAGATCGACTTTGCCGCCCTGGTGGAGCTGGCGAAGAATTGGGAAGGCCTTGACGGGGCAGACCTGGCCGACGCCGTCGATCAGGACGCCATCTACGAAAACACCGACGGTCTCTGGAAGCCCGGCACCGGCCACGACAAACTCAGCAATGCCGAATTCCATGTCGTCGTGGTCGATTTCGGCGTGAAGAAGAACATCCTGCGCAATCTCGCCAATGCCGGCGCCCGCGCAACGGTCGTCAATGGCGACGCCACGGCCGAGCAGATCCTCGCCCTCAAACCCGATGGCGTCGTCTTCTCCAACGGCCCCGGCGACCCGGCCGCCACCTTCGAGCGCTCGGGCGCCATGATCCAGGCCATCGTCGCCTCCGGCCTGCCCATCCTCGGCATCTGCCTCGGCCACCAGCTGCTCGGCCTCGCGCTCGGCGCCAAGACCAAGAAAATGGCCCAAGGCCATCACGGCGCCAACCACCCCGTCAAAGACCTCACCACCGGCAAGGTCGAAATCGTCTCGATGAACCACGGCTTCACCGTTGATCCGGAAACGCTCCCCGCCGGCGTGGAAGAGAGCCACCGCTCCCTCTTCGACGGCACGAACTCTGGCCTCTCGGTCACCGGCAAACCGATCATCTCGGTCCAGCACCACCCCGAAGCCTCGCCGGGCCCGCAAGACAGCTTCTACCTGTTCGAGCGCTTTGCCGGCCTGATGCGGGACTATCGCGGGAAATAGTCCGTAAGGGGCTTCGAGGGGCCAGAAATCGCACTGCGATTTCCCCGAGAAGGCCAGCCGCCGCAAGGCGGTTGGCGGGCAAATACGACGCCCTCAGTTCCGTCATCCCGGAAAGCGCGAAAGCGCTTGTCCGGGACCCAGGGGCCGCGCAGAGCTGGCTCCCGGACATTTGCTCCGCAAATTCCGGGATGACGGCAGAAAAAGCGCTCGGTGCTTAAACCAGCTTCGCCTCGGTCTTCGCGCGAACCTCGTCCTCAGTAACCCCCGGCGCCAGCTCCACAAGCTTCAGCCCGCCCGGCACCACATCCATCACGCAAAGATCGGTAATGATCCGGTCCACCACGGCCTTCCCCGTCAGCGGCAGGGTGCATTCCTTCAGCACCTTGCTCTCGCCTGCCTTGTTGGCATGGTCCATCACGACCACCACGCGGCCAACGCCGGCCACAAGGTCCATCGCCCCGCCCATGCCCTTGACGAGCTTTCCGGGGATCATCCAGTTGGCGAGATCGCCATTCTCCGCCACTTCCATCGCGCCGAGGATCGCCATCGCGATCTTCCCGCCCCGGATCATCGCAAACGAAGTCGCGCTGTCAAAATAGGCCGTATGCGGCAGTTCGGTGATCGTCTGCTTGCCGGCATTGATCAGGTCGGCGTCTTCCTCGCCCTCAAACGGAAACGGCCCCATGCCCAGCATGCCGTTTTCCGATTGCAGGGTAACCGTCATGCCTGCCGGAATATGGTTCGCCACCAGCGTCGGAATCCCGATGCCGAGGTTCACATACATCCCGTCCTTCAGCTCCTGCGCGGCCCGCGCCGCCATATCATCGCGTGTCCAGGGCATCTTCAGAAACCTCCGCTCATCCCCGCGAAGGCGGGGATCTGGTTCGGGATAAGGGATTGCTTGCCGCACGAGCCCCCCGCCTGCGCGGGGGAAAGCGGATAAAAGGATGGAATCATCATACCCGCTTCCTCACCGTCCGCTGCTCAATCCGCTTCTCATGCGCCCCCTGCACGATCCGGTGCACATAAATGCCCGGCAAATGGATCGCGTCCGGATCAAGCTGCCCCGGCTCCACAATCTCTTCCACCTCCATCACGCACACCTTGCCACAGGTCGCGGCTGGCTGGTTGAAGTTGCGCGCCGTCTTGCGGAAGATCGCATTGCCCGTCGTGTCCGCCTTCCAGGCTTTCACGATGGCAAGGTCAGCCACAATCCCGCGCTCGAGAATGTAGGTCTGCCCGTCAAACTCCTTATGCTCCTTGCCCTCGGCGATGACGGTGCCCACGCCCGTCTTGGTGTAGAAGCCCGGAATGCCCGCGCCGCCTGCCCGCATCCGCTCGGCGAGGGTACCCTGCGGGTTGAACTCTAGCTCCAACTCGCCGGAGAGATACTGCCGCATGAACTCGGCATTCTCGCCCACATAGGAACTCATCATCTTCTTCACCTGCCGGCTCTCCAGCAGCATGCCGAGGCCAAAGCCATCAACGCCCGCATTGTTGGAGGCCACGGTCAAATTCTTCACCCCGCTCTCGCGGATCGCCGCGATGGAGAGTTCCGGAATGCCGCAGAGGCCAAAGCCGCCCGCCGCAATCAGCATGCCGTCAAACAGCAGCCCGTCGAGCGCTGCTTCGGCTGTTTCATAGACCTTGCTTGCCATCCGGCCCGTCACTCCCTCATTTGCGCGCCCTGAATGCCTCAGCCCGCGCCAGATTTCAACACCTGTTGAAACTCAGACCGCCTCAACCGTCTGCTCGATCGCGCCGAAGATCGAATGCCCGGCCACGTCGCACATCTCGATGCGCACCGTGTCGCCCGGCTTCATGAACGGCGTCTTCGCCGCCCCGTCGCGGATCGTCTCGATCATCCGGATCTCCGCGATGCAGGAATAGCCAAGCCCGCCCTCGGCCACGGGCCTCCCCGCCCCGCCATCGGCGCCCTTGTTGGAGACGGTGCCCGACCCGATGATCGAGCCCGCGACCAGCGCCCGCGTCTTGGCCGCATGCGCCACCAGCCGCGGCAGGCTGAACGTCGCGTCCACCCCGGCATTCGCCCGGCCAAACGGCTGGCCGTTGAGGTCCACCCGCAGCGGCAGATGCACCAGCCCATCCTTCCACGCCTCGCCCAGCTCATCCGGCGTCACCGCCACCGGCGAGAAGGCCGAAGCAGGCTTCGCCTGGAAAAACCCAAACCCCTTGGCCAGCTCCTCGGGGATCAGCCCGCGCAGGGACACATCATTGCAGATCATCACGAGGCGGATGAGCTTTGCGGCCTCTGCCTCCGACACGCCCATCGGCACATCATCGGTAATCACCGCCACCTCCCCTTCCATGTCGCAGCCCCAGGCCACGTCTTTGAGGGGGATCGCGTCGCGCGGCCCGAGAAACCCGTCCGAACCGCCCTGATACATCAGCGGATCAGAATAGAAGCTTTCGGGCACCTTGTCCCCCCGCGCCGCGCGCACCAGCTCCACATGATTGATATAGGCAGACCCGTCCGCCCACTGATAGGCGCGCGGCAGCGGGCTCATCGCGTCATGCTCATGAAACCGGAAGGTCGGCACAGAGCCCAGCTCCACCTGCTCGGCCAGCATGGCGAGTTGCGGCGCATAAATCTCCCACTTGTCCAGCGCCGCCTGCAAGGTCGGCGCAATCCGCGCGGCGTCCGTCGCCCGCGTCAGATCTTTGGAAACAACAACAAGGCGCCCATCCCGGGTGCCGTTTTTCAATGTGGCGAGTTTCATGTCTGATGTTTCCTCTCAAATCTTCTAAGCCCCCTCTCCCCTGGGAGAGCGGGTTGGGGGTGAGGGAGCACGCCCTCTCAAAATTATGCAAGTGCTGAAAAGGCAATCCCCCTCACCCCCAGCCCCTCTCCCAAGGGAGAGGGGAGTAAACTCAGCTCTCTTCCTTAATCTTCTCATGCAGCCACGCCGCATGCCGGGGCGCCTTCTTCGTCGCGCTCCATTCCTCGATCATCGGCTCGGCGACAGATTTCAGCTGCGCCATCTGTTCCGGCGTGCCGATGTCGGCGGCCAGCTCCAGCCGGTGGCCGTTCGGATCAAAGAAATAGATCGACTTGAAGATGCCGTGATGCGTCGGCCCCAGCACGTCGATGCCAAGCGACTCCAGATGCGCCTTGGCGGCATGCAGCTCGTCCAGCGAACCCAGCCGCAGCGCAATATGCTGCACCCAGACCGGCGTATTGGGATCGCGCCCCATTTCCGGCTGCTCGGGCAACTCGAAAAAGGCCAGCACATTGCCATTCCCCGCATCGAGGAAAATGTGCATGTACGGATCATAGGCCCCCGTCGAAGGCACATGGTCTTCCGCAATCGCCAGCTGGAAATCCATGCCCAGCGTCTTGCGATAAAACTCCACCGTCTCCTTCGCATCCTTGCAGCGATAGGCGACATGGTGAACGCCTTTGAGCTTTGGTGTGGTCATCTTCTTTCTCCGTCCTCCGGGAGGCTCATCCTGAGCGAAGTCGAAGGATGGGCCGCCTGGCGGTACAATCGTCAGCCCGCGCTCGCCCTTCGACTTCGCTCAGGATGAGCCTGTCTGCGGCATTACACTTTTTCTTCCGTCTTCAGAACACCGCGCTGGATCTGGTCGCGCTCCATGCTCTCGAACAGGGCCTTGAAATTCCCCTCGCCAAAGCCGTCCTTATAGTCGCCCTTGCGCTGGATGAACTCGAAGAACACCGGGCCGACCTGTGCCTGCGCGAAGATCTGCAAGAGGAGGCGCGGGCTGCCGCCCTCGGTCGTCCCGTCCAGAAGAAGCCCGCGTGCCTGCAGCCCTTTCACATCCTCGCCATGCCCCGGCAGGCGCCCGTCCAGCATCTCGTAATACGTCGCCGGCGGCGCCGTCATGAAGGGTACGCCCATCGTCTTCAGCTTGTCATAGCAGGCATAAAGATCATCACAGATCAGCGCGATATGCTGGATGCCCTCGCCATTGAACTCCAGCAGGAATTCCTCGATCTGGCCGCCGCCGCCCTTGCCCTCTTCATTCAGCGGTATACGGATCTTCCCGTCCGGCGCGGTCAGCGCCTTGGAGGTCAGGCCGGTATATTCGCCCTTGATGTCGAAATAGCGGATTTCCTGGAAGTTGAAGAGCTTCTCATAGAAGTCCGCCCAATATTTCATGCGGCCGCCATAAACGTTATGCGTCAGGTGATCGATCAGCTTGAAGCCCGCGCCTTGCGGGTGCCGGTCCACGCCGGGAAGGTATTCAAAGTCGATGTCATAGATCGACAGTTCCTTCGCCCCGGTGTCATACCGGTCGATCAGGTAGATGATCGAATTGCCGATGCCGCGAATGCCCGGAATGTGCAGCTCCATCGGCCCGGTCTCCACCTGCACGGGCTCTGCCCCCTGCGCCAGCAGATGGTCATAGGCCTTGCGCGCGTCCTTCACACGGAAGCCCATCCCGCAGGCAGACGGGCCATGCTCGCGGGCGAAATACCAGGCGGCGGATTTCGGCTCATAATTGGTGATCAGGTTGATGCCGCCCTGGCGCCACAGCTCGACATCCTTGGAGCGGTGCCGGGCGATCTTCGTAAAGCCCATCGTCTCGAAAACCGGCTCCAGAATGCCTTTCTTGGGCGCGGAAAACTCGATGAACTCGAATCCGTCGAGACCTGCGGGATTGTCGAATAGATCAGCCATGGCAAAAGGGCTCCATATTGCGCGTGCGGGATATATAGTTTCATATGTAACTAATTCTTCCCGCGCCCGCAAGAGATGGTTCAAACAGGTTCCTCAGATGCCCGACACGCCCCTGCGCCTTTCCAGCTTCCTGCCCTTCCGGCTGTCGGTCCTCTCCAACGCCATCTCCCAGCGGATTGCCGAGCTTTACGACCGCGAATTTGGCCTCTCCATCTGGCAATGGCGCGTCATGGCGGTCACTGCCGATACGCCCGGCATCTCCGCCACTGAAATCGGCCAGCGCACCCAGATGGACAAAGTCGCCGTCAGCCGCGCCGTCGCCGGCCTGATCGAAATGGGCTATCTCGAACGCCGCCCCTCCGAAGACGACGCCCGCCGCTCAAACCTCTACCTCACCCCCGCCGGCGCCGAGGTCTACAAACTCATCGTCCCCCTCGCCAAAGCCGAAGAGGCCCGCCTCGTCGCCGCCCTGTCGGAAGCCGAACAGGCCGAACTCACCCGCCTGATGATCAAACTCGCCCAAACCGCCTCCCCCGACCGCGACCTCTGGTGAGCGTGCTTGGAGCGCGGTTGGAGTTTTTTCGGAGGTTTCCGGAAAAAACTCCAACGGCGTTTCAAGCGGATAACCACCCCACCCCAACCCTCCCCATAGTCATGGGGAGGGGGCAAGTCACCCTTCGCCGAAACCGTCCCTCACCCCAAAACGCAACAGGTCCCCTCCCCATGACTATGGGGAGGGATAGGGTGGGGCCCCTCTCCGCAAAAACGAAGCCTATCCAACAAATTTCCCGCTGAACCTGCAGCAAAACCGCGATTTCCAGGAATTTCATCCACCCCCTCCGGGAACGGAGGTATACTCCGCCCCATGTCC
>NZ_PNMA01000046.1 GCF_013823385.1 Hyphomonas sp. | reverse complement strand
GGGCCAGGGTCGGCGTCAGTTGCAGCGTGTCCTCAAGCGCAAGGCTGTAGGTATCCTCGCGGCTCCTCTGGGGCGGCTCGATGAAACCGGTGGGGAAGACCTGCGAGAATTCGACATGCTCGTCGCGGCGATAGTGGAACGCCAGCGCAATGCGGTTACGACCACCGGCGTAATCCAGCTGCGCCGACCCGCCATAGGCTTCGTCCTCGTACCAGCTGTTGAACACCCGCCCTGCGGTCAGCGTCTGGGTGGTCTGGGTGCGATCATCGAAGCCGCGCAGCAGGTTGTCGAAGCTGTTGAGATAGGCGCGGGTCTTGAGCGTCACGCCTTCGGTGATCGCGGTGGTGGACAGAAAATAGACGCTGTCGAGATTCCAGAACGGCCAGTTCCACGCCTGCGCCTGCGGCGAGGTGACGTGGAGCGGAGCGTTCTTGGAGCCTTCCTGCCGCGTGTAGCTCAGCGAATATTCGTCGGTTTCGTTGGACGTGAACCCGGCCTTGAGGTTGAGCCGCCAGTCCTCGGTGCGACCCAATTCACGCGCGCCGCCATCCTCGGTCGCGGTCGGGGTGAAGCCGCCTGCCAGATCCCAGTGATCGGTGAACTGGCGCGCGAAGCTCGCCTGCGCATACCACTTGTCCTGCGCCGTTCCGATCCGCCCGAAGGCGGTGTAGCCCGCATAATCCACTCCCCGGTCAAGATTGAGCGTGCCGCGCACCTCGCCTTCGACTTCGCGGGTGGGCCGGGTGGTCACAAGATTGATCGCGCCTCCTAGCGCTCCCGGCCCGTCGAGCACCGAGACATAGCCCTTTGCCACCTGCACCTCGGCGAGATCGGGCGTCAGGAAGCGCCCGAAATCGAGGCGGTTGTCATAGGGCAGATAGACCCGGATCCCGTCGATCGAAAGCGGCACCTGAAACCGGTCGAACCCGCGCACAAAGATCAGCCGCTCGTTGCGCGCGCCGCCGCTGTTCGACCCCACCACGCCGGGCAGCAGGTTCACCGAATCGTCCAGACTGTTGCGATTGAAGGCATAGATCGCCTCGGCAGTGAGGGTTTCGCCAGTGACGGCGATGCCTTCGGGCGGATCGGCGGTGACGATAATTTGGCCGAGGGTGAAGGTGCTGTCCTTCTCGGGTTCCTCCTCAGCGCTTTGGGCGAGCGCAGCGGCAGGCATTACGAAACACGCCGCCGAGGCGAGTAGAGCAATACGACGCATGAAAAAACCTCTTGATTATGTCGCTTTGCCAGTTGCCGTGGCGGGCGACTCGCTATATTCGATCAAATATAGGCAATCATCGCGGGGGCAAGTTTGGAAATGGTGAGAATGTGCATGGTGCTGGGTTTGCTCGGCCTAGCACTGCCGACCGCGGTTATGGCGCAGACGGCACCTAATGGTTGCACCGCGCCGGTCATGGCCGAGGGGGTGCTGGCCCCATGGAACAGCCCGGCGGCGCTGTCGGGGACGCAGCTCACCATCGGCCAAGCGGCGCGCCTCACACTGTTGCCAACACCCGAAGTGCGCTATGCCGTTCCGCCGGAAAGGCCCGCCGATGATGCCAGCTTCGGCGGGGTGTTCACTCTCACCGTCAGCGCTCCCGGCACCTATCGGGTGGCGCTCGGCAGCAGAGGCTGGATCGATGTGGTGAGCGCGGGCAGCACCATCACCTCGACCGCGCATGGCCACGGCCCGGAATGCACCGGCATTCGCAAAATGGTCGACTTTCCGCTCGCCCCCGGCACCTACACGATCCAGATCGCAGGAAGCCCCGAGCCGGACGCTGCGGTGCTGGTCGCGCGCCTGCCCTAGCCGACCGGCACGACATGGTTGGCCAATCGCGCCACCTCGTCACGGTCGTGGCTGACATAGAGGATCGGCAGCCGGAGTTCGTCACGTAGTCGCTCGATCACCGCCATGATCTCCTCGCGCCGCGCCCTGTCGAGCGAAGCGAGCGGCTCGTCCATCAACAGGAATCGCGGGCCTGACAGCAACGCCCGCCCGATCGCGACCCGCTGTGCCTCCCCGCCCGAAAGCGTGCGCGGCCAGCGGTCGAGCAGGTGGGCGATGCCGAGGAAACTGGTGGCTTCGTCCAGATCCATCCAGCGATCTTCGGGGCGGGCCAGGTTCCATCCATAGAGGAGATTGTCGCGCACGCGGCGGTGCGGGAACAGCCTTCCGTCCTGGAAGACATATCCAGCGCGACGATGGCGAGCCGGAAGATTGACGCCTGTCCGAGCATCGAACAGCACCGCGCCGCCCACCGCGATCCGCCCAGCATCCGGGCGCAGCAGGCCTGCCACCATGTTGAGCAGCGAGGTCTTGCCCGCCCCCGACGGCCCAAACAGCGCCGTGAGCCCGCTATCGGACATAAAGTCGGCAGCGATGATTCGCTCGCCAATCCTGCGCTCGGCCTGCACTTCAAACGACATGGCTGCTCTTCCCTTGCGCCGAGCGGCGGGTCAGGCCCTCCGATACCATCAGCGCCGCTAGCGACAGCGCCACGGCGATCAGCGACAGGCGCGTCACCGCGTCCTCGCTGCCGGGCACCTGCAAGGCGCTGTAGATCGCAATCGGCAGCGTGCGGGTCTCCCCCGGGATGTTCGAAACGAAGGTGATCGTCGCCCCGAACTCGCCAAGCGACCGCGCAAAGCCCAGCACCGCTCCCGCCAGCAACCCTGGCAGCGCCAGCGGCAGGGTGATCGTGGCGAACACCCTCATCCGCGACGCGCCAAGGGTTTCGGCGGCTTGCTCCAGCCTGCGGTCGACCGCATCGATTGACAGGCGCATCGCGCGCACCATCAGCGGCAACGCCATGATTGCCGCCGCCAGTGCCGCGCCGGTCCAGCGAAACATAAAGGTGAACCCCAGCGTCTCGGCCAACCATCGCCCGGCAGGACCATTGTTGCCGAAGGCGATCAGCAGCAGTCAGCCGGTTACGACGGGGGGCAGCACCAGCGGCAGATGCACCGCTGCATCGAGCAGAACACGTCCCGGAAACCGGACCCGCGCCAGCACCCAGGCAAGCGCGAAGGCGACCGGCAGGCTGGTCGCCACCGCAACGCCGCTGACCTTCAGCGACAGGGCGATTATCTCCCATTCCTCCGGCGACAGGTTCATGCGCGCGCCGACCTCAACGGGTGCCGAAACCGCGTCGCACAAAGATCGCCTTGCCCTCGCGCGATAGCAGGAAAGCCCGGAAACCTTCAGCCTCGCGGTTGGTCGAACGCTGCAGCAGCGCCAGCGGATAGGTGATCGGCGGGTGGGTGTCGGCGGCAAAGGTGCGAACCACCCGCACTTTGCGCGAGGCGCGCGCATCGGTGGCATAGACGATCCCGAAGGGTGCCTCCCCGCGCTCGACCAGCGCCAGCGCGGCGCGCACATTCTCGGCGCGCGCAAGCTTGCCCGCGACCGAGTTCCAGACGCCCAAACTTGTCAGCGCCGCCTTGCCGTATCGTCCGGCGGGCACGCTGTCCGGATCAGCCATCGCGAGCCGCCCCCTGCCCAGCGCACGGGCGAGGGGAAACCCCCGCTTGACCGCGAGCTGCGCCTTGCTGCTCGCCGGTGCGATCAGCACGAGGCGGTTGGACAGGAAGCCCGCGCGGCTGCCTTTGCGTACCAGGCCTTTGGCGGCAACGTAGTCCATCCATTCCTTGTCGGCCGAGATGAACATGTCGGCCGGTGCTCCCGCTTCGATCTGGCGGGCGAGTGCGGATGATCCGGCAAAAGAGATGACCGGGCGGGAATGCCCTTTCGCGGCCCATGCATTGGCTGCATCGGTGAGCGCCTCCTGCAAGCTTGCCGCCGCCAGCACCACCGGGCCGCGCTCTTCCGCCCGTGCCGGCGAAAGTCCAAGCAGCAGCAGCGACAGCAGTAGTCCAAGCTTATGAAACAGCGTCACGTGTTGGTCTCCCCGGCTATGTCTTGCCATATATGGCAGGCGCATCACGAGACCAACGACAAAGTCATTCCTTCTGGCTTGCTCGGGGCTCTAACAGCATTGCCTCTGCCAGGGCGGCGCGATCGGGGTTGGCTGAAGCGTCGATCAGCCCGCGTTGGAGCGCACGAAAATGCGCAAGCACCGTTGCACCAAAGTCCGTCAACCGGGCGCCGCCGCCATGTGCGCTGCCGGGCACGGTTGCAACCAGCGGCTCTTTCCAGCAGCGGTTCATGGTATCGACCAGCAACCAAGCTCGCCGGTAGCTCATCCCCATACTCCGCCCCGCCGCCGAGATCGACCCATGCCGCGCGATGGCGTCGAGCAGATCGGCCTTGCCCGGCCCCATGGCAATTTCCTTGCCGCAATAGAGCCGCAAGATGATCTTGAGCGAAGGGTCCGATGGCATGGCCAAAGGGTTAATGCGCACGACCTGACTGTGCAAGCAACCCGGAAGGCACCGGATCGAGCCATCCAACGCTGTCAATCATAGTGCCACCCAGTTTCGTTACCCAATGCGGCTCGGCGGCGTGCCCAAAAGGCGCTCAGGGGCTGTCGCCCTCCCCTCGCCAAGTCTCGCGAGAGGCTACCGACCGCGTGTTGGTCATTGAAGGGAATCCACGGAATTCAATGCCAGATCGCTTGACCTCATTGCCTACTTGGCAGATAGACAATGCGCGATGCTGTCTCAAAAGACCCGCTATGCCATTCGCGCGATGCAGCACCTTGCCGATCACCGTGGCGAGGGCCCGATTCAGCTGGCCGAGATCGCGGATAAGCAGAACATCCCCGCAAAGTTTCTTACCGTCATTCTGTCCGAACTGACCCGTGCGGGCCTTGTCGAGTCGCAGCGCGGGCGTGACGGGGGTTACTGGCTGGCGATCCCACCAGTCGATATCACCTATGGCGATCTTATTCGCCATATGAGGGGCAGCCTTGCGCTTGTGCCTTGCGCCAGCCGCTATGCGCATGAGAAGTGCAAGAACTGCGTTGAAGAAGGCGAATGCCGCACGCGCGCCTTGATGCTCGACGTGCGCGACCGGACAGCACAGATCCTCGATGACATCCGCCTGTCCGATCCGATTACGCCGGTGCCCGCTTTTGCGGACGAAGAGTCCTAACCGGCACGACAATTCGCCTCGGCGCACAAACCTCACCTTTCTCCGCCAGACAGAAAATCTGCTGAGAAGCCCTATTGTCAAGTAATTCACTTGAGTTTAGTTCCGTCGCTGCGGATCGAATCCGCGTAACGAAAGGCCCATTCATGGACCGTGACGAGAAACAATCTGGCGCAGGCGGTATTCTGCCCGACGCGCTGGCGCTGGTGAGCGAGGCGCTTGGGCGTCTGCGCTACGGCGCAATCCAGCTGACCGTGCATGACGGGAAGGTCATGCAGATCGACGTAACCGAAAGGAAGCGGCTGACCGATTGATCGGCACCGTGACCAAACTCCACCACACAACATCAGGGACGAGCAGACCGGACCACCGGATGCATGCCCGCTTGCAAAGGCGAGACCATGTATCCGTTTTCCATCCGCAGCGCCCTGCTGCTCGGCGCAGGCCTGACTGCGCTGTTCTCCACCCCATTGGCCGCACAGGACGAAGCGCCTACCGAAGCCCCCGACAGCGCCGAGGAGCCGCAAAGCTATGACATCATGGTCACCGCTCGTCGCCGCTCCGAAAGCGCGCAGGACATTCCGCTCGCCGTGTCGGTGATCGACGCCCGCCAGCTTGACGAGACGGGGGCGTTCAACGTGAACCGGCTTCAGCAGCTTGCGCCCACGCTACAATTTTATTCGTCCAACCCGCGCAACACGGCCGTGAACATCCGCGGTCTCGGTGTGCCCTTCGGTCTGACCAGCGACGGGTTCGAGCAGGGCGTCGGGATCTATGTCGACGACGTCTATTATTCGCGCGTCGCCTCGGCCACGTTCGACTTCCTTGATGTGGCGCAGATCGAGGTGCTGCGTGGGCCGCAAGGCACGCTCTACGGAAAGAACACCACTGCCGGCGCGATCAACATCACTACCAATCAGCCGAGCTTCGATTTCGAGGGGCGGGCGGAGGTGAGCCTTGGCAATTTCGAATTCCGGCAGGCGCGGCTTGCGATTTCGGGCCCGCTGTCTGATCGTGTGGCGGCGCGGGTCGCTTTCTCGGGAACCTCGCGGCGGGGCACGATCCGCAATGTGACAACCGGGCAGGACATCCAGAGCCTCGACAACCTCGGCCTGAGGACGCAGGTTTTGTGGGAAGCAGCCGATAACCTCAAGATCACGCTGGTCGGCGACTACAACAAGCAGGACGCCGATTGCTGCGGTTCGGTGTTCGTGCGCACCGGCACAACGCAGCGCCCCCTCAACCGTCAATTCGCCGCGCTCGCCGATGCGCAGAACTATGCGCCGCCAAGCACCAACCCGTTTGACCGCGTGACCGATCTCGACTCCCGGCTCAATGCGGGCAATGTTATCGCGGGCGCTGCGCTGCGGGCAGTATGGGACATCGGTCCGGGCACCTTCACCTCGGTCACGGCCTGGCGTTACTGGGACTGGAAGCCCGAGAACGACCGCGATTTCACTGGCCTGCCAATTGTCTCGCTGTCGCAAAACCCTTCGCAGCAGAACCAGTATACGCAGGAATTCCGCTACGCTTATTCGGGCGATAAGTTCGACTTCGTGGTCGGCGCTTTCGCCTTCGATCAGCGGATCGATACGCAGGGAACCGAAGCTCAGGGCCTCGCCGCGAGCCGCTGGAACATCGCGCCGAACAATCCGCTGTCGCTTGATCCGACTGTCCTCAACGGCTTGACCGCGCGCAACACCCAGTCCCTCGAAAGCACCAGTCTGGCGCTGTTCGGGCAATTGAGTTGGAAGGTCTCTGATGCCTTCACGATCCAGCCCGGCGCGCGGCTAAACTACGACAAGAAATCGGGTTTCTATCAGCGCCGGGTGTTCACGGGCACGGGGACAGAGCTGACAGGCCGTGAAACCGACGCCCGCAGCCGTGCGCAGCTTGCCATCTTCCAGCCGCAGGTCAGTGCGCCCGAGGATACCGACTGGAACTTAACCTATGACCTGACGCTGAGCTATGAGGTTGCGCCGGATGTGCTCGCCTATGGCACCTATGCCAAGAGCTTCAAGACCATCGGGATCAACCAGAACGGGCTGCCGACCGATGCCAGTGGCCAGCCGATTGCGGCAGCAGGGACAATCCGGCCGGAGAACGTCGATCACTTCGAGGTCGGTCTCAAGAGCCAGTTCTGGGATCGCCGTGCGACGCTCAACCTCGCTGCTTTCCGCACAGACATCCGCGACTATCAAGCGACTGTAATCAACGGTGAGTTCGGGGTGCTGCGCGGCTTCCTCGCAAATGCGGGCAAGGTGCGCTCGCAGGGGATCGAGGCGGACTTTGCAATCCGTCCGAGCCAGCGCTTCACGGCCTACACCAACGCAGCCTATACCGACGCGAAGTATGTGCGCTTCACCGATGCGCCGTGCCCTCCGGAACTGGCGGGCGGCACCATCGCAGGCCCCGGCCAGACACCATCCGCTCCCGGCACGCCCGGCGGGATCAGCCCGGCCAATTGCGACATTTCCGGCCAGCGACTGCCGGGCGTGTCGAAGTGGGCGTTCTCCTTCGGGGCGGAGGGCAATCTGCCGACTGAGTTCCTTGGCAAGCCGGGCGAAGTCTACCTCGGATATGATGGCAGCTATCGGTCGGGCTTTTCCTCCAACCCCTCGCCCTCGGCCTTCACCAATGTCGAAGGGTACCACCTGTCCAACTTCCGCGTGGGCTTCCGCTCGGACGACGGGCTGAACCTTTTCGCCTGGGTCAGGAACGCCTTCGACGAGAACTATTTCGAGCAATTCGTCGTCGGCCCCGGCAATACCGGGCTGATCGCAGGGCTTCCAGGCGACCCGCGCACCTGGGGCGCGACCGCCTCGATTACCTTCTAGACCTGCCAAGCGCAGAGAGGACCGCCTCATGCCCGACATAATCCCGCTCCTGATCGACATCGCGCCGTTCATCGCCATCGGCTTTGCGGCGCAGATGATCGACGGGGCGCTTGGCATGGCTTTCGGGGTCGTTAGTCAGACCTTGCTCGTGAGCATGCTCGGCGTTGCTCCGTCGACCGCTTCGGCGAGCGTCCATCTGGTCGAGATGTTCACCACCGGCGCATCGGGGGCCAGCCACATCTGGCATCGCAACGTCGACTGGGGCTTGTTCAAGCGCCTCGTCCCTTTCGGCGTGCTCGGAGGGGTCACCGGGGCTTATTTGCTATCGAATATCGACGCCTCCGCCGCGCGGCCCTTCGTGATGCTCTATCTGACCGGCATCGGCTTTTACCTGTTGTGGCGTGCTATCCGCATGGCCAAACCGCGCTTCGAGGATCCGCGCTACACCCGGCCGCTCGCCGCAGCGGGGGGGTTCCTTGATGCTGCAGGAGGGGGCGGGTGGGGACCGGTCGTTACGTCGAACCTGTTGATCCAGGGCGGCGAGCCGCGCAAGGTGATCGGCACAGTGAATTCCGCCGAATTCCTGCTCGCGCTGTCGATCTCGATCACCTTCGTCGCCACGATCGGCCTTGCCGCCTTCACCATGACGACAGTCGGCCTGATCGTCGGCGGGGTGGTCGCCGCGCCTTTCGGAGCGGTGCTGGCCGGCCGGATCAAGCCGCGCCTGCTGCTGTTCGGAGTGTCGTTGGTTTTGATCGTCACTAGTTCCTACAGCATCTACAAGGCATGGCCGATCCTCTGAGGACCTGACGTGGACACCGAGCTGATCCTCATCTGCGCCCTCACCGTGATCATCAACCTGATCGGTGCGCTGGCCTATGCCGCACGGATTGCCGGAGTGCGGACCGGGCGCATCGCGCTCAGCTTTGCGCTGTTCAACGTGCTGCTGCTGGTGTCGCGCACCTCCAACGGGTTCCTCGCCCCGTTCCTTGCCAAGCGGATCGAGACCGGGCTGGCCAATGGTGCGGGCGATGCCTTGCTGTTCGATCTCCGGCTGGTGCTGTTCTCCGCCGCCGCCGCCGTCGCGCTTGGCATCGTGCTGGTGCCAACCGGACAACGTCTGTTCGCAGCGGCGATCACCTTCTTTCAGGCAAACCGCTCGACCACCAAGCTGCTGCTGCGCAGCGTCACACCGGCGGGCCTCAGCACAATCCGGGATTCAGTCGCGCTACCTTCTGCCGACACGTTACGCTCGCTTAAGGGCCCGCGCGGGGTGAGCTGGTCGGTGCTGATCGCCAACGCCGCCGCGCAAGGCTTGCTGGCGGTGGGCGTGCTGGCTTCGCTCTACGCCGGATTTCTCGTCCCCGAATTCAGGGTCACTGCCTCGCAGATGACCGCCATTGTGAACGGCTTTGCGACAATCCTGTTATTCGCGCTGATCGACCCGCAGATTTCGGCGCTGACCGACGATGTGGTCGATGGCAGCGTGAGCGAGGCAACCTTTCGCCGCGCGATGATCTGGGTGTCGGTGAGCCGCTTCGTCGGCACCCTGATGGCGCAGGTCATGCTAGTCCCTGCGGCAGTATTGATCGCTTGGGCGGCGGGTTGGATTTAGTGCTCAAGACGATCGCCCGTCCTTCCGTCTGTCATTGATCCGACCGCTTCACGGGCATCCAACCAATTGCCTTGCAAGCCACTAGTGACGCCAGCAGTCCCAACAGAACAGAGGCGAGCATCTGACTCGGCCAATGTCCGCCCAGCACCACCCGCGCCGATGACCCGGCGACGACCACTGCGAGCGCCAATACTCGCATAAAGAGTGCACGCCTACTGCCCGCAACCACAATCACGGCCACCCCGAAAATGCTGCCATAGGTCAACCCAAAGGTCGAGGGCAGGCCGCTTGAACCGCTGGCGCTAACCACTGCGACGAGGTCTGGCGAGGGGCGTGGCACAAGGATAGCTGCGCGCAGGATCATGTCGGTCAGCCATGCCAAGCCGAAAGCCACCGGGACCGCGAGTGCGACGCGCCAGCTGGCAGCAAGCCAAGCCATCCCCGCGCCGACCACAATCGTTGCGACCACCAGCGGCGGCCTGGCCGTTTGAGTCAGCCATTCCGCCCATGATGGCTGCAGGCCGAATGCCGCTTGCACACCCCGCGTTATCGTCACATCACCCGGCAGCGGTCCCTGAATGGCCAAGCTGGCTCCGCCCGTTGCAAGCGTAAGCAACATCAGGATCACAAAAATCCGCAGAAAACGGCCAGTCATGCAATGGCAGCCAAGTACCGCGCATCCACCACCTCCCAATCGAGATTGGTCATAAACGCATCGACATACTTCGCTGCTGCCGACCCATAATCCATGTGAAAGCTGTGCTCATACATGTCGAGTGTGATCAGCGGCGCGCCGGTGACGGGCGAGTGCATATGATCGGCCGCCCAGTAATTGTGGAGCGACCCGGTGTAGCGGTTGTAGCTGAGGATGCACCAGCCCGATCCCCCCGCCAGCGACATCGCGGTGCGGCGGAACTCGGCTTCCCATGCGGCAAAGCTGCCGAACCAACTATCGAGCGCCTCCTTGATCGAACCGCCGGACTTGCCGTCTCCGCCCAGCGCATCGAAGTAATACTCGTGTAGCACCACCGATCCGGTCCGGTGCAATTCCTCGCGCTTTAGCCCGGCATAGGCGACTGGGGGGAAGTCGGGGTCGGCCATGGCGGCAGCAAGCCGGGTTTCGATGATGTTGAGCCCGCGGACCGAGCCTTGATAATTGTTCTGCCAATGCGAGGTGATCAACCTTTCGGATAGGCCGGTGAGCTTGGCCGGGTCGAAGCGCAGGGGCTTTGGGTTGTGCTTGCCTGCGAACGCGGGCGCAGCCGCAGGGACGGCGGCCTGTGCCGCCGCGGCGGTGCTGGTCCCCGCCAGGGCGATACCAGTTGCCGACAAAGCCGCGCTGCCGATCGCCTGACGCCGGGTGATGATTGCCATTGCGCTTTCCCTTCAGAAACCCAGAACAAGAACCATAATCAGACCAGCCGCAGCCGCAACACTGAGCACTCGTAGCACCGACCACTTCAGGCCAAAGGCCAGCACCGCCGCCAGCGCCGCCAAGACGCCCGCGCGCCAGTCGAAAGTCGCCAGATCAGGCCAATAGAGCCGCAGCGGGCCGAATTGGCGCTGCCCCACCTCGGCAAACAGCACGTGCAGCGCAAACCATGCGGTAAGGTTGGCGATCACACCCACCACCGCTGCCGTCACTGCGGCCAGCCCGCCTTTCAGCCGCACGGCGTTGCCCAGCCGGTCGATCCACGGTGCAAAGGCGAAAATCCATAGGAAGCACGGTGCAAAGGTCACCCACGTGGTGAGGCCCGCCCCCAGCAATCCGGCGACGAACGGCGTGAACGGCTCCGGCGCGCGGAAGGCGGCGAGGTAGCCGACGAATTGCGTCACGAGGATCAGCGGCCCCGGCGTCGTCTCAGCAAGGCCCAGCCCGTCGGCCATCTCGCCCGGCTGAAGCCAGCCAAACCCCTGCACCGCCTCCTGCGCCATATAAGCGAGCACCGCATAGGCACCGCCGAACGTGACGATGGCGAGCTGCGAGAAGAACACGCCGATCTCCCACAGCACGTGATCCTGCCCCAGCGTCAGCGCGATCAGTAGCATCGGCGCGGCCCACACTGCGCCCCACAGCGCGACCGACAGGATGGTGCTGCGCCACGGGCGGTCAGGCAGGACGTCACCAGCCTTGCCGGGCTTCAGCGCGAGCAGGTCAGGCCGCCAAGCCGCAACCACCATGCCAATCACGCCGGAACCCAGCACGATCAGCGGAAACGGCAGATCGAACAGGAACAGCCCCACAAACGCCGCAGCGGCCAACGCCCGCTTCAATCCGGTGTCGAGCGCGCGGCCTGCAATCCGCAGCAGCGCCTGCACGACAATCGCCAGCACCGCCGCCTTGACGCCCAGAAACAGCGCCTCCACCCACGCGAGATTGGCGGCGAAGGCATAAAGCACCGACAGCGCGAGAATGATCGCCGCGCCCGGAATGACGAACAGCAACCCCGCCGCCAACCCGCCGCGCCAGCCGTGCAGCCGCCACCCGATCCAGGTGGCCAATTGCTGCGCTTCGGGCCCGGGCAGAAGGTGGCAGAAGTTGAGCGCGTGGAGGAAATCTTCCTCCGCGATCCACTTACGTTCATCCACCAGCTCGCGGTGCATCAGCGCAATCTGCCCCGCGGGTCCGCCGAAGCTCAACAGGCCGATCCGGGTGAAGACCCGCAAGAGGTCAGGAAATGTGGAGGAAGCCCCCGATTGCGGATCCAGAGAAATTGAAGTGGTGCCCAATTCAGCCATGCTTACCTCGTGCAACAACCCCGCCGCATGGACAGGGAAGCGAGGCAACGCTTGGGCCGACGCGGCCTTGACGGGAGGTTGCTTGGTCCCGCGCACACGATCTAGCTTCGTGCCGGATGGGGATCAAGCCTATAGACCCTGCACATGCGCGACGCCAATTGACGCAAAGGCCCAACACGCGAGGCCGGCAGTCAGCTGCGCGCTCCACACGAGGCGGACAAACATCTGTTCTCTCATTACTTGCACCTTCTGGACCAGCTATTGTGGCCTCGCTGCCTTGGTCCGTTTGCTCGCAGGCACTGCAGAAACGAGCGGCGTGCGAGGATCCAGGGCAACTTCGGGAAAAGCCTCAGCATTCCGAGTACGGCCGGTGGCAGCAGGAAGCGCTACTCCGGCCCCAATCATGGCATGGAAAGGATTTGCGGTTCGCCATGACGCTGTCGACCCAGCGTTGCCGGTGAAGGGCGGTCGAGCCGCTGCATGCCGCTTCGATTTCGGGTGCCGCAGTTCGCAGAAGCTGGCGCAACAGGAACTTGCCATAAGGCCAGCTGCCAATGCCCGAATCGGCGTTGATATGGCCGAGGGGGCCTGCGTTGATCAGTTGGCTGCCCCATTTGCGCGCCATCCGCTTGGCCTGGCCTAACTGGGCATAGGGGTCGTCCTCGCTGGCGACCAACAGGCTGCGAAATGGCAGGTGGCCCTGGATCAGTGGTCCAAAGCGCCTCAGTCGGGGATCAACTTCCGCGCTTTCGACGTCGGGTGGAGCAACCAGCAACGCACCAACCACCGGGTGACTGCGGACGGTCTGTTCAAACTCCGCCCACCACGCGACGGCGTGGCAACCGAGACTATGGGCGACAAGAATGACGGGTCTGCCTGCCTTGTGGATGGCAAGGTTGAGCTGATTGACCCAGTGATTGCGGACAGGATCGTCCCATTTCCCCAGCTGTACACGCTTTGCGCCAGGCAATTCACTCTCCCAGCGGGTTTGCCAGTGATCAGGGCCGCTGTTGTTGAGACCCGGCACCAGCAGAACTTGCGGCAGGTGGACGTGATCAAGAGAAATGATGTGTTCGTATCTGGCCATCGTCTAGCTCCGTGCTTCGGATAAGCCGGTCGACTCGGTATACGTCCCGACAGCAATGAATTTAACTCAATCGATTTAATTGACAATAAGTCTGCGATGAAGCGTTGGCGAACCGCGCTAAACTTCCGAGGATCAAATATCAAAAAAGAGACCGGGTACTGGCAAGGAAACTGCGTCGCGATTCGGACGCCAACGGTGAGGCCTATCCTCGCATCTTGGAAAGGCTGCCTTGCCCCAGCCTCGCTAATTGCCGCCTTCGCTACGCCACAGTTGCCGAACGAGATTTTGAGCTTGCCTGATGGCGAGCTGTTGCGTTGACCTCGGTCACAGGGTGCCACCCATGCCCAACCGATGGAGGCCAGTCTCGTGACAAACGCAGCCGACAGGATCATCCGCCTCAGGACCGTTCTCGACCGCACAGGTCTGTCGCGCTCGACAGTCTACCGCAAGATTGCCGAGGGTACATTCCCGCGTCAGGTGAGGATCAGCGTACACGGGGCAGGCTGGCGGGAGTCTGCCATCAATCGCTGGATTGACGACCCAGTCGGCTGGCGACCTGAAGGCGAGGAGAAGCGGTCCTAACGGCCTGCTCAGGCTTGCCGGCTGGCCTTTAGTTGGACGACCTTCCCACTACCGGAACTGGCGCAATAGCCAGCCCATGCTTCCATAAGCTTGCGACGCTTCTCGAACAGGTCCCCGCGTCGATAAGCAGCTTCGGCCTTGTTGGCGATCGTATGCGCCAGCGCCATTTCACAGACCTCATGTGAAAATCCGGTTGTCTCTGACGCCCAGTCGCGGAAGGTCGAGCGAAAGCCGTGGACGGTGACATCCGACTTCATGCGACGCAGCAACATCATCATGGCCATCGATGACAACGGACCCTCGGGCTTGGGGCCCGGGAAAAGATAAGGGCCCCGGCCAAGAGCCGCCATCGCTTCCACAATCTCGATTGCGTGAGGTGACAATGGCACGCGATGTTCGCGGCCTGCCTTCATCCGTGCGGCAGGGATGGTCCAGACCTTCTTTTCGAGATCGACCTCGTCAGCTTGGGCACCGAGGACCTCACCTGAGCGGGCGGCGGTTAGGATCAGAAACTCAAGCGCTCTGGCGGCTACCGCCTCCCGATCAAGCAAATCGGCAAAGAATGCGGGTAGCTCTTCATAGGCTAGCGCTTTGTGATGTCCTCGCGATAGTCGCTGGCGCTTGGGTAGCAGCTGATCAAGGTGCCCACGCCATCGTGCCGGGTTCTCGCCCGATCGATGGCCGCGCGCCTTGGCAGCATCCAGAACATTCTCGATCCGGCCGCGCAGCCGCTCGGCAGTTTCTGGAGTACGCTGCCACAGCGGCTGCAGCACTTTGAGAACATCCTTGGTCGCGATCTCATCCACGGGCATGGCACGGATCGGCTCTGCGTATTTGGTCAGCGTCATGGTCCATTGCGCTGCATGTTTGGCGTTGCGCCATGACGGACGCATTGCTTCGACATAGGCATCGGCGCTCTGGCCGAAGGTCGGCACGCTCTCATCTTTTGCGCGTTCGGCTTTGGGATCGCCGCCGCTGGCGAGCAGCGCGCGCAGCGCTGCGGCTTCTGCGCGGGCCTTGGCCAGTGACAGATCACGTGCGCTGCCAAGCCCCAGCTCGGTTCGCTTGCCCGCGCGCGTGTACATGAAGATCCAGCGCCGACGACCGCTGTCATCGACGAACAGATAAAGTCCGCCGCCATCAGCATGCCGTCCCGGCACCTTGAGCTTCGCGACCTGTGTGGCGCTCAGCTTGTTCAGTGTTCTTGATCCCATATCGCCGTTCCTCGGTCCCACTTCCGGTCCCACTTTCGGTCCCACTTTGTGTGTGAGATTGAGCGGGATGAAACGATAAGACATGGAACGCGAAAATGGAATAATTTATTATTGTTGCTATAGAAAATGAGATCCTTTGGGTGGATTTGGTGCAATATGAAACAGGCTCATTCGCGGACTCCGTCTCCGCCACCGGCCTATTTGAAGCGCGAATCTTTCCGCTCAGGCGGAACCTGTCCCCTTGACCGCATCAACCATAGCAGGCCTCATCAACCTGCGGTCTTGGTTCGCTGTTCGAGCGGGAGCGCCAGCACGTCGTGATGGCGGGCAGCAATCAGCGGGGACAGGCCCTGATTGGCTCCGATGTCGAGGAACAGGGAGCGATCATCGGCACGCCATAGGCCGTGGCGACCGCGCTCGGGTTCTGCATTGGTTGCAGCCTTGCGGCAAGCCGATGGACATGGCGCGTCGTCCGGGCGCGCAGGACCCGCAGATGGCGCCAAGCCAGAAAGTCGCGGGCCATGGGCAGAACCGATCGGCGGTCAGGGCAGCGGCAGGGGTTACCGGCTCCAATCGGGATCTCCCGGCGACGATGGGATTGAGAGGGGCCGGCGCTATTCGGCCGGCTGGCACGCGCCGTGCGGACGCGGAGCGGGCCCGCCGCGCAGACGGCGGCGCAGGGAAAAGAAGATCACCGCTGCGCCGATCAGCGGGAGGTAGAAGAACAGCAGCCGCCACATGCTCATCGCCGGCAGCAGCACGGCGCGCTCCACAAAGGGCGCGAACAGCAGCAGGAAACCGGCCTCCGCTCCGCCCACGCCGCCCGGCGAAGGTATGACCGAACTGATCGACTGCACCAGATATTGCAGCAGCCAGAACAGCGCCGGTTGCCATGAGGTACCAAAGGCCGCGAGCACCAGCCCGGCAATCGAGAAACGCACGCTCCATTGCACAAGGGCGAGGCCCATACTGAGCAGGGCCACCGCCTTGCCCCGGCGAAGCAGTGCCCCCCAATCGCGTGCCACCATTGTCAGCGACAGCCGCACGCGCCGCCAAAGCCCGCTCAGCGCGGCGCGAACCCGCAGGCTCAGCACCCCTGCCCGTATGAGCGCGCCGACCACCACGAACACGGCAAGGGCCCCGGCCAGAATAATGGCACCGACCTGCAGGCTCTGTGCGGCGTGGAGCGCGAAATCCGGGTCGGCCGCAAGGACGTCGCGCATCGCGAAGCCGGTCAGGGTCGCTGCCAGCGCGGCGAGGCCAAACAGGCTCAGCGCGTCTTCGGCAGCCTGGAACGAAATCAGGGAGACGGCCCGCCTTATCTCAATCCCTTCGCCGACCAGGAACAGCACCTTGATCGGCATGCCGCCCACAGCCGAGGGCGTGACCGAATTGGCAAGGATGGTGCCCGTTATCACCCGCAAGGACCCGCCAAACCCGAGGTCGAGCCCGAGGAAGCGGCTCGTGATCGCAAACCGCAGGGCATTGGCCAGCATAGGCACGAACACGAGCACCCCGGCCAGCGCGAGCATGTGGGGGGCGACCAGCCGCTCGGCCAGATCGATCGCGCCGAGCGACCAGACCAGAACGGCGATATTGACCAGCGCAAGGACCGGCAGCAGCCACAGCGCAAGGCCGAGCGTGCGGCGCGGCAATGCACCAAGATGCAGCCCCAGCGCATCGCGCCGGGACGCAGCCTCGTGTGTGGATTGAGGGGGATCGGGCAGCGTCAAGTAATGTCCAGCGCCCGTCTTGCAGGAATGCCCCAGCCCTTGGCCCGGCGTGCGTCGCGGGCGGCAAGCGCGGCGGCGTATTCTACCTTGATCAGCTGTTCGAAGGTCTGCTCCCAGCGGTTGTTCGCATTGGCCAAGGCGAGGCTGCGACGACGCGCATCAGCATAGTCGCCACGCCACAGGTCTGCAACATTGGCAGCCATCGCCGCCGCATCGTCCACCGGACCAAGCCGGCCGGTGCCTTCGGGCACGCGGTCGATCATCGCGCCGCTTGCCACCCCGACCACGGGCAGCCCCGAGGCCTGCGCTTCCAGCACCGAAATCCCGAACGTCTCGTTGGCCATGCCGGAGACATAGATGTCGCTCGAGGCAAGCGCACGGGCCAGCGCCAGCCGATCGGTCTCAAACCCGGGAAAGGCGATCGGCAGGCCGCGCGCTTCCTCCTGCAATTGCTGACGCAGCTTCCCGTCTCCCAGCAGCACCATCACCGCGCCCAATTCCGGCGGAAGGGCCTTGAACATGCGCACGAGCATGTCGGTGCGCTTCTCGTTATCGATCCGTCCGGCATAGATCAGCAGCGGGCCATCCGTTTCCGGAAGTCCGAGCGCGGTGCGGAAGCCGGGATCGCGGTGTTCGGGCGAAAACTGGGTCAGGTCGACCCCGAGACCAAGCTGGCCGGTATTGGTCTGGCCCAGCCGGTGCAACATGCGCTCGGCATCGCGGCCCAGCGTATACACGCGGTCAAAGCGGTTATAGGTCAGCGCGGCATAGGCATAGGCGATGCCGCGAAAGAAGCTGGCCGGATAATGGCCCGCCAGATCGTTCACCACGCGATAGACGTGGGCATTGGGAAAGTCGGTGCGGTAACCCGCCACCAGCGCGGTATCGGGAAAGCGCCTGCGATGCCGTATCGCGATCCACGGCAACACCCATGGGCACAGGCTTTCGACGATATCGGGCTGGTATTCCCGCAGCAGCGCGAAGACCGCATCATTGCGGCTGATCCAGCGATAATTGGGGCTGCCCCAGACCTGTCCCGAACCGACCTCGGCAAGGATCGTCCGCCCTTCGACTGTGATCCGGTCGTGTGGGCCTGGCACAATCTGTATCAGGCGATGCGCTGTGCGGTCCTGAATGTACCGGCGCTTTTCCTTGAGATAGGTGGAGATACCGCCACCCCCGGTCGGTGACCAGCTTTGCGTAAGGTCACAGATCAGCAGGCTTTCGCTCACGCGGCGCTCCACGATTAGGTTGGCAGGTGCTGTGTCAGCCGGCGGGAGGGCCAGCACGGTAGGTTTGACCCGATTCGGGTCGTGTGTGCGCGGGCTTGATGAAACGCTCGTGATGAAATCGGGTCTGATCAGCGACAGATTTTTGATCGATTTGTTGATTAAGGGTCATGTGAGGATCACAATCGACCTTGTGCCCCTCAAGAGCCCCGCAAGGCTGACGGAGCGTTAACCAGAGTGCGCTACGCCCCCGGGTCTGATCCGAGGAGCGCCTTCATGAGCTTTCAGTCGCCTATCGTCCCGCATGCCGAAACCCTGTGCGCGCCGGTGCCGCCCGCTGCGCCCAGCCTGCCGCAGAACGACACCCATGCCCAGAAGGCCGCACGCGCGGCGCAGCTGGCGGCAAGCCAGCAGGCCTACGTCTGGGACGACCAGGTGGCGACTCTCCCCGGCGTGCCGCTGGCCAAATCGGTGCCGCTCGACAATCTGCCGACGCTGCAATGGTGGGCCCTCTTGATCGGCATCAGCCTCAAGATCGTGCGCAA
>NZ_PNMA01000045.1 GCF_013823385.1 Hyphomonas sp. | reverse complement strand
AACTCGCGCCCTCACCCCTACCCCTCTCCCGCAAGCGGGAGAGGGAAAAGAGTAAAACCGCATCGGCTCAGGCCAGCCCCGCCTTCGCCAGCGCCTCAGCCTGCCGCGCGGCCACCTTCTCCACCGAAAAGCCCTCAAGGCTCTCCTCAAACAGCTGGTGGAAGTTGAGCTCCGCCCCCAGCCGCAGATAGGCGGCGCCCAGCCCGATCGCAGCGCGGTCCATGAACACGAACTCGCGCGGGATCTTCACCGGCCCCTTCTCCTTCAGCAGCTGGCGCACGCGGAAAGCTTCCTTCCGGCCATACTCGCCCGCCGACACGCCATCGGCCACCGTGCGCACCCGGTCGTCAATGATCGGCCCATAGATGAAGCGGGCCCAGACGTTGAGCACCTCGACCAGCTCCCGCGACAGGTTCTGGAACCCCCACGCCTCATAGGCGGCATAAGCGGCGTCAAAATCATCATGCAGCATCGCCCGGTAGAGATCGACCACGCCCGCCACGAAGGCCGGCGGGAAGATGCGCACACAGCCAAAGTCGAGCAGGTTGATCCCCGCCCCGCCGCCAGTCACCTGGTAATTGCCCAGATGCGGATCGCCGTGAATGACGGCATAGGAGTTCATCGGCGCCCACCAGGTCCAGAACAGCATCTCGGCAATCTGGTTGCAGGTCTCCTGCGGCGCGTCCTGAAACGCGTCGAGCCGCTCGCCCTCCATCCAGCTCATGGTGATGAGGCGCGCGGTCGACAGCTCCCCCACAGGCTCCGGACAGGTAATGAACGCCTTGCCCGCCAGCATGTCCCGGTAGAGCGCCATGTGCCTGGCCTCACGGGCGTAATCGAGTTCCTCGCGCAGCCGGTCGGTGATCTCCTCGACCATCTCGTCGGCATCAATCGAGCCATCCATCCGCTTGAACAGGCCGAGCAGCGTCCGCAGCTGGCCGATATCGGACTCCACTGCGCTCGCCATGTCCGGATACTGCAACTTGCAGGCAACCTTGCGGCCATCATGAAGGGTGGCTTCATGCACCTGCCCCAGCGAGGCCGCATGGCTCGCCTCCTTGCCGAAGCTCGCAAACCTTCCCTCCCAGTCGCCGCCCAGCTCTGCCCGCATCCGCCGCTTCACGAAGGGCCAGCCCATGGCCGGCGCCTCCGCCTGCAGCTTGGCAAACTCGGCGGCGTATTCGGGCGGCAAAAGGTCCGGCACAGTGGAAACCATCTGCGCCACCTTCATCAGCGGCCCCTTGGACTTGCCCAGCGCCGCCGCCATCGCCCTGGCCACCCGCTCGTCCCCCTTGTCCCCGCCGAAGAGGGACTGGGCGGCAAAGGTCAGCCCCGCGCCGGAAAGATTGGCGCCCACCTTGGCGGTGCGGGCAATGCGCCCGGCAAGACGGTTGCGTTCAGGATCGGAGGTATCGGAAGGGGGCGGGCTCATGCCTCCGGATATAGGCGCATGCACAGGGCTTGGACAGGCAGCAGGGCGCCGGGGTGACAAAGTGTTCATGTAGGCGTATACGCCGCCTCCAGATCGCCACAATTGCTGAGGCCCCGCCCTGCACCATCCACGCACGTTTTCCTGATCAGCCCTCCTGACCTGAACCCAGAACGAAGCGACCCCGCAGCGCCCACATCCCCCAAGACAGACCCCGGCGGCCGAGCCCCGCCCTCCCCTCAAGGACCCCCCATGGCCTACAAGACCCTGATCACCGAAGTGAACGCAGAAGACGGATACGCCGTCATCCAGATGAACCGCGCCGAGAGCCTCAACGCCCTCAGCGAGGAGATGATGTCGGAGCTGACCCAGGCGCTCGACCGGTTCGAGGCGGACGACACCATCCTCTGCCTGATCCTCACCGGCTCCAAGCGCGCCTTCTCCGGCGGGGCTGATGTCAGGGAAATCCAGAACAAGACCTTCCCCCAGTCCTATTACGAGGACTTCATCACCCGGAACTGGGAACGCGCCGCCCGCGCCCGCAAGCCGATCATCGCGGCGGTCGGGGGCTATGCCATCGGCGGCGGGTGTGAGCTTGCCATGATGTGCGACATCATCCTGGCGGCCGACAATGCCCGTTTCGGCCAGCCTGAAATCCGCCTTGGCGTGATGCCCGGCGCCGGGGCCACCCAGCGTCTCACCCGCGCCATCGGCAAGTCGAAGGCCATGGAACTCTGCCTCACCGGGCGCATGATGGAGGCCGATGAGGCCGAACGTTGCGGCCTGGTGGCCCGGATTGTGCCGGCCGACGATCTGATGGAAGAGGCCCGCAGCCTCGCCGCCACCATCGCCGCCATGCCGCGGGCCGCCGCCATGATGACCAAGGAAGCCATCAATGCGGCCTTTGAAACCCCGCTCTCGCAGGGAATCCAGTTCGAACGCCGCCTGTTCCAGTCGCTTTTTGCCACCGATGACCAGAAAGAAGGCATGAAAGCCTATGTGGAGAAGCGGTCCGCCCATTTCCGGGATCGCTGACACCAGCGGCGAAAAGGCTGCTTTTCCGTCACGATGGCGGTTGACGCCACAGGGCCGTTTATGTATCTCCGCGCCTTCTGCCCGAGGGAGTTCCCGCCGGGCGCCAGGAGTTTGTTATGGCGAATACCCGCTCAGCCAAGAAAATGGTGCGCAAGATCGAAGCGCGCACCGAGGTCAACAAAGCCCGCCGCTCGCGCGTGCGCACCTATGTCCGCAAGGTCGAAGAAGCGATTGCCTCCGGTGACAAGTCGGCCGCTCAGGAAGCCCTGAAAGCTGCCCAGCCGGAAATCATGCGCTCTGTGACCAAGGGCGTGACCCACAAGAACACGGCTTCCCGCAAGGTTTCGCGCCTTTCGGCCCGCGTCAAGGCAATGGCCTGAGGTTAGCGCGCAGGCTCGCTACCAGCCTTTGAACGGTAGCTGAAAAGATGGCCCGCCAGGTAAGCGCCCGGCGGGTTTTCCTTTTCTCCCCCCTCCCCATGCCCGCCGCAGAAAATGTCTCCGGCAGTGCCAAAACCCCTCCATCTTGATGGATCAGGGGGCAATTTTTCCATGGGATCAATGTTGCTGCATGGCGATGTTGCACCCCAGCAAAGGCAAGGTCAAAAAAACTGTATTCCACAGGCCTGATATTGCTTTCCGTATTGACAGAACAGAAGCGAACAAAAGTAAGCAAGCAATCACTTCAAACTTTTTTTCAGATGTCAGTCGCATGAATCTCTGCTGATTTTTTTTCCGCGACCGGGGTGTCAACACGCGAAATGCGGCTGTCAAAAAAAGTTAGTACTTGCATGTAAAATCCCCCGGGAATAATTTCTCCACACCAGCGAATTTAGTCCCGGTACAGAGTTTTTTGTGTTTCAGGCGGGGGCCTGCCGGATTGTGTCGTGTACTCGCTGGGATGAGCGAAGATAATTAGAAACGGGGCTCGGTGATGGACCGAAACGGAATGACTGTCTCGCCTTTCGGATCGGAGGCGGTCGATAACAACGATGCTTTTGAAGCGACAGGCCAAAGGATCTGGAACGGCGTGCGCGATGTCCTGCGGGACAAGATCGCGGAATCTGAATACGACCGGTGGATCGAAGACCTGCGCCTGGTGGCAGACCTCAATGGTGAAATGATCGTGGCTGCGCGGGATCCGCTGGCCTTTGATCGTGTCACCAGCCAGTATCTGCGGCTGATCGAGAAGCTGTGGGCTGCCGCTGACCCGGCAGAGCGCGCCTTCAAACTGATCTGTTGGCGGAATGCTCCGGCGGATCTGCGCGATCTGGTCGACGACCCGTGGGCGGTCGAAGCGCCCGCCGCTCCGGCTGAGCCGGAGGCGCCGGCCACATCGTCTGGTGCTGGCCCGGCCATGACCTTCGATACGCTGGTCACCGGCCCGTCGAACGAGATCGCCGTGACGCTGGCCAAGCGCATCGCCGCTGGCCTTCCGGCCGGCACGGCCACCACGCTGATCTACGGCCCGCCGGGCACCGGCAAGACCCACCTGATGCAGGCCCTCCGCCAGGAGACCGCCCGCCGGGATACCGGGCGCCGCATCGTCTATCTGACGGCTGAGGAATTCATGTCGGCCTATCTCGATGGCGTCAAAGCGCGGGACACGGGCGACCTGAAGAAGCGCCTGCGCGCCGCCTCGATCCTGCTGATCGACGATCTGCACCGGATCGCCGGCAAGCCGGGCACCGAGGCCGAGCTCTATCAGAACATCCGCGAAGTCACCTCCAATGGCGGGCAGGTTGTTCTGGTGGGCGACTCCGCGCCGGGTGAAGCCAATGGCTTTGGCCAGCGGATGCGCAGCGAAATCAAGGGCGCCACCGCCGTTGAGGTCGCCCTGCCCGACGCCGACATGCGCCGCGAGATCCTCGAGCGCCTCGCCGGCCACATTGCCGAGAACCACCCGGCTTTCGTGCTGACCGACGAGATGATGCAGCGCCTCAACAATGGCATCCGTGGCCCCGGCCGCGAGCTGACCGGCGCGGTGTGGAGCCTCTACACCGAGGCGGGCTTTGGCGAGCGCGCCCCGACCATGGAGATGCTCGAGAAGATCATCCGCCGCCATGCGGGCGAGCAGCGCGAGCCGTCGATCGAGGTGATCAAGCGGGCGACGCTGAAAGTCTTCCCGATTGCGAAGTCGGACCTTGAAGGCCCCAGCAAGATGCGCGGCTTTGTCTATCCGCGCCAGATTGCGATGTATCTCTGCCGTACGCTGACCCGGAAGTCCTTCCCGCAGATCGGCCGCGCCTTCGGCAAACGCGATCACACAACTGTTCTCTATGCGTTCCGGCGCATGGAGGGGGAACTCGGAAAAGATCAGGAGCTTGCCTCGGATATTGCCAAGGTCCAGGCCGTGATCCACGAGCTGATGGAAAGCGGTCAAAACTGACCCCTTTTCCGCGCCCGCTCAGCGCCAGCGCTTGGCTTTTCGCGGAACTTCGTTAAGGCTCTGCAGCCCGCTCCTGCCCGGAGCGGGCTGATTCTTGCCGGCCTGGCGGAACAGCGATTAACAAAAACCCGGCGCAAGACTAGGAAACGGAGCCCTGGCCGGCTCCCTGATGGACGGATGACACGATGAAACTGACGATCGAACGCGGAGACCTTCTGGACGCCCTCAGCCATGTCCAGAACATTGTCGAGCGCCGGACGACAATTCCGATCCTCTCCAACGTCCTGCTCGAAGCCTCGCAAGGCGCGCTGAAGCTCACCGCGACCGATCTCGACATCGAAGCCGTCGACTCTGCCGATGCGAAAGTCTCCAAGCCCGGCGCCATCACCGCGCCGGCCGGCACGCTGTTCGACGTTGTCCGCAAGCTGCCCTCGGGCGCCGAGGTCGAGCTGGAGCTCAACCCGGAATCCCAGCGCCTGACGATTGCCGCCGGCCGCTCGCGCTTCGAGCTGCCCACCCTGCCCGCTTCCGATTTCCAGACGATGACGCCGGATGAAGGCGCCGTCAGCTTCAAGCTCCCGGCCAAGGAGTTCGCGCGCCTGATCGACAAGACCCGTTTCGCCATCTCCACCGAGGAGACGCGCTACTATCTCAACGGCATCTACCTGCATGCCGCCAAGGCCGATGATGGCGGCGCCGTGCTGCGCACTGTCGCCACCGATGGCCACCGCCTCGCCCTGGCCGAGCTGAAAGCCCCCAAGGGCGCAGAAAAACTCACCGGCGTGATCGTGCCGCGCAAGACGGTCGGCGAAGCCCGCCGCCTGGTCGATGGGCTGGACGAGGATGTCGAGATCGAAGTCTCCGACACCAAGATCATCCTGCGCGCCGGCCGCGCGGTGCTGACCTCCAAGCTGATCGACGGCTCCTTCCCGGACTATGCCCGCGTCATCCCCAAGGGGAACGACAAGAAGATGACCGTCGACAACAAATCCTTCGAGGCCGCCGTGGACCGCGTGTCCACCGTCTCGGCAGAGCGCTCGCGTTCGGTGAAGCTGTCGGTCGGCAATGGCCGCCTGACGCTGGCCGTGAACCATGCCGAGACCGGCGCGGGCAATGAAGAGATTGAGGCCGAGTATGAAGCCGACCCGATGGAGATCGGCTTCAATGCCAAATACCTGCTCGACATCGCCAGCCAGATTGAATCGCCCGATGTCGAATTCATGTTCAACGACCCGGCCTCGCCCGCCCTCGTGCTCGATCCCTCCGACGGGTCGGCGCGCTATGTGGTGATGCCGCTGCGGGTGTAACCGCGCCCGCGGAGACACCCTGTCCGGCTTGGCGGCGGGAGAGTTTCATGACCGCCCTCACCCGTCTCAGCCTGACAGACTTCCGCAATTATGCGAGCCTGACCCTGCGCCTTGATGGGCGCCATGTCTGCCTCTATGGCGCCAATGGCGCGGGCAAGACGAACCTTCTGGAAGCCGTCAGCCAGTTCGGCCCCGGCCGCGGCCTGCGCGCCGCGCAGCTTGTCGAGATGACCCGCCGCGACGCGCCCGGCGGCTGGGCGCTCGCCGCCACGCTGGACGACGAACAGAAGATTTCGATCCATCTGGAAGGCGCGGGCAGCGCCAAGCGAAATGTCCGCATCGACGGCGCCCCTGCCTCCCCCGGCGATCTTGCCGAGCGCATCCGCATCGTCTGGCTCACCCCGGCGATGGACGGCGTGTTCCGGGGCGGCGCGTCCGACCGGCGGCGCTTCTTCGACCGGCTGGTGCTCGCCCATCTGCCCGCCCATGGCAAAGCCTCCGCGCGCTATGAGAAGGCGCTCGCTGAACGCAACGCCCTGATCGAGCGCGGCCATGTCGATCCCGCCTGGGCCGACGCCATCGAGGCGCGCCTCGCCGAAGCGGGCACCGAGATGGCCATCAACCGCGCCATCGTGCTGGAAGCCCTGCAGATCGCCATCGACGCGCGCCCCGAAGGCCATTTCCCCAAAGCTGACCTCACCCTCGAAGGCGAAGCCGAAGCCGCCGCCCTCAAGGGAGAGGATTTCCGCAGCATCTTCGACCTGCTGGTCGATGCCTACCGCAATGGCCGCCGCCGCGACATTGCCGCCGGCCGCACGCTCTCCGGCCCCCACCGCACAGACCTCACCGTCATCCACCGGCCGACCGCCGCCCCCGCCGGCGAAGCCTCCACCGGCCAGCAGAAGGCGCTTCTCATCGGGCTAATCCTTGCCTCGGCCACTGCTCTCTCGGCGGGCGGCTCGGGCCCCTCGCCCCTGCTGCTGCTCGATGAAGCCGCCGCGCATCTCGACCCAGACCGGCGCGCCGCCCTCTTCGATGAGCTCTCGGCGCTCGGCGGCCAGGCCTGGCTCACCGGTACGGAAGCCTTCCTCTTCGAAGCCTTCGGCGACCGCGCCCAGCGCATCCGCGTGGACGAGGGCGCGGCCGCCCTCACGGAATAGAGCCAAGGCAGGCAGTGGACCCGGGCCCCGCAGCAGATTAGGTAAGGGTTCGAATTAAGGAGCCTGCCCCATGAAAACCCGCGCCGCCGTCGCCTTTGAAGCCAAGAAACCGCTCGAAATTGTCGAGCTTGACCTGGAAGGCCCCAAGGCCGGCGAAGTGCTGGTCGAGATCATGGCGACGGGCATCTGCCACACCGACGCCTACACGCTCGACGGCCTCGACTCCGAAGGCATCTTCCCGAGCGTCTTGGGCCATGAAGGCGCCGGCATCGTCCGCGAGGTCGGCGCAGGCGTCACCAGCGTGAAGCCCGGCGATCACGTCATCCCGCTCTACACGCCCGAATGCCGCCAGTGCAAAAGCTGCCTCTCGGGCAAGACCAATCTGTGTACGGCCATTCGCGCCACACAAGGGAAAGGCCTGATGCCCGACGGCACCAGCCGCTTCAGCTATAAGGGCCAGACGGTCTTCCACTATATGGGCTGCTCGACCTTCTCGAACTTCACCGTCCTGCCAGAGATCGCCGTCGCCAAGATCCGCGAAGACGCGCCGTTTGACAAAGCCTGCTATGTCGGCTGCGGCGTCACCACGGGCGTTGGCGCGGTTGTCAACACGGCCAAGGTTCAAGTCGGCGAAAATGTCGTCGTCTTCGGCCTCGGCGGCATCGGCCTCAACGTCATCCAGGGCGCGCGCATGGCGGGCGCAGACATGATTGTCGGCGTCGACATCAATGACAGCAAGGAAGAATGGGGCCGCAAATTCGGCATGACGCATTTCGTCAACCCGAAGAACGTCTCCGATGTCGTCGCCCATATCGTCGAGCTGACCGGCGGCGGGGCGGACTATTCGTTCGACTGCACCGGCAACACCACCGTCATGCGCCAGGCGCTGGAATGCTGCCATCGCGGCTGGGGCACCTCTGTGATCATCGGCGTCGCGGAAGCCGGCAAGGAAATCAGCACACGTCCCTTCCAGCTCGTCACGGGCCGCAACTGGCGCGGCACCGCCTTCGGCGGCGCCAAAGGCCGCACGGACGTTCCCAAGATCGTCGACTGGTACATGAACGGCAAAATCGAAATCGACCCGATGATCACGCATGTGATGACCCTGGACAAGATCAACGACGCCTTCGACCTGATGCACGAAGGCAAGAGCATCCGGAGTGTGGTGGTGTTTTGATGCATAGCAATGGCTGAATGGCTGGTCGAAAACCTCTTTGTTCTGGCGAATGCTGCCGGGGCATTCTTCACATTGGTATTTCTGGGCTCCGCCATCGCAGCCATATGGGGAGCCATCCGGCGAGAAAGATTTCACTATCGCAAGTTCATGAACATCCCTTGGTGGGCTGAAGTCTGGCTTTGGCTACTCTCAACAGTAACCACTGCAACAACAATGCAGATGCCTGAAGAGTATGCAGAGTACTGGTCACTCAGAAACTTCGACTATGATGACTTTATCCAAACGCTTGAGTTTTCGCTTATATTACACGGGGCCCTGTTCGCGATCATTTATCTTAGACTCAGGTTCAATACGTCATCCAAGCACGATTGATGTCACGTAGAAAAATGTCTCATGAAGACTCACGTCAATGGAGTTGTTGAAGTAGGTCATGCAATGACGCACTTTCAACACGGTAAAAAAAATCGGTCCCAACGGAGGAAACACAAACATGTTCAGTCACGTAATGGTCGGGTCTAACGACATCGGCAAATCCAAGAAATTCTATGACGCGCTGTTCGGTGCGCTCGGTGGCAAGCCGGGAATCCAGGACCCCAAAGGCCGCCTGATTTACATCCACAATGGCAGCATGTTCCTGGTCTCCCCGCCGATCGACGGCCAGCCCGCCTGCCACGCCAATGGCGGCACCATCGGCTTTGCGGTCACCGCTACCGAGCAGGCCGATGCCTGGCACAAGGCCGGCGTGGAAGCGGGCGGCACCGCCATCGAAGACCCGCCGGGCTGGCGCGAAGGCGGCGGCATGAAGCTCTACCTCGCCTACCTGCGCGATCCGGACGGCAACAAGCTCTGCACCATGATGCGCGGCTGATGACAGCGGGGAGTATCCGGCCATGACCTATCATCAGCCGGATGCTCCCGACCTGTCGCAAATCAAATCAGAGGCCATCCGCGCCATCGCCGAAATGGCCATCGCCGGCGGCAACGAAGCCCTCTCCCTGGCGCAATGGTCGAAAGCCCTCGTCGCCCATATGCGAGACGGCCTCACCCCCGCCCTCAAAGCAGAGATCGCAGCCCGCTGGCCAACGCTGGAATATTACTCCGACAACGGAAGCCCGCATAACCAGCCCGACGAAGGCTATATCGAAAACGGCTTCGCAATCTCCTTCCCCCGCCCGCGCTGAGGCGCCTTACGCCAGGGCCAGCCGGTAATTCGTCCGCACAAGGCGCTTTGACAGCCGGAAGTCCTTCAGCGGCGCCCCGCGCACCCGCGCCAGCAACGCATCCGCCCGCGCCTTCGCGGCCCCGTCCATCGCATCATATGCATCCGTCACCGCCTGCAGCCGGTAGAGCGGAAAGGTGCGCGCCTGCGCCGACCCGCGCGTGTCTTCAATGTCGATCCAGATCTCGCCCAGCCCGCGCGGCACGAAGGCCCCTGCCGCCGCCTCCCCGGCCCATGCGTCAAACAGGCGCGCGGTTTCCACCAGCGCTGGAAACTGCTCGCGCATCTGCCGCGCCAGGAGCGGCTCCAGCGTTTCGGGAATCGCGTCCTCCGCCATCAGATCACCTGCCCCTCGCTCTCCGGCATGTGTGCGCTCCACCCAGTCTGCCACGCGCGGCGCCAGCCGCCTCATCAGCTCGCCCGAGGTCGGGTCGCGGTAGAGATGCGCATAGAGCGGCCCGATAAAAGCAAAGTCCGCCAGGCATGGCCGCCCGCCCAGCAGGAAGGGATGCCGCTCAAGATGCGCCGAAAACTCACCCAGGAACGCCTCATAAGATGCCTCAATCCCCGGAATGGTTTCCGCATGCACCCCCAGGATAGGCAGCGCGCCCTTGAAGCGTTGGCCGTTCTTCTTGCCGATCTCATACTGCTCGCCCCGGCTCGCCTGCGGCGCAGAAATCGCGCCAAACTCGGCATAGGCCCAGTCCTCATTATAGTTCCACCGGTAATGCATCGCCGGCAGGGTCAGCCACTCATCCGCATAAAGATGGAGCAGCTGCGCCACGAAGTGCTGCAGCGGCCCCTCCGGAACCGCCGGCGGGAAAAGCCCCTCGCGCGCTTCCACCGTCTCGATGATGTCGGCGGAGTCCTGCACCACCTCCCCCTCAGGCGTCACCATCACGGGGATCACCGGCCAGCCGACCTTCGGCAGGATCACATCGCGGTAAACCGCCTGCGTCGCCAGTGCCTCGCAAAAGTCCACGCCCCGCCAGCGCAGATAGGCCCGCGCCTTGCCCGTGAAATAGCTGACCTCAGCCCCATACAGCGTATACCCGCCCATGCCTGTCCCTTTGACGTCTCTTGCTTTCTATTGCCATCTCAAATGCCAATAGATCAGGCAAGCCCCCGCCTCCCTTTCCTTGACGAGACAGGCGGCAAGAGGCCAGAAGGGCCCTATCCCCGTTTGCCTGCCAGCCAGAGAGTACGCCCATGACCCAGCTCACCCAAGTCTCCTCCTGGAAATCCTTCGGCGGCACTCTGTCGGTCTATGACCATGAAAGCGCCCTGCTGGGCTGCACGATGCGCTTTGCCGTCTATGTCCCGCCCCAGGCCGCCCATGGCCCCGTGCCGGTGCTCTGGTATCTCTCCGGGCTCACATGCACCTGGGCCAACATGATGGAAAAGTCCGGCGTGCAGGAACATGCCGCCCGGCATGGGCTGATCATCATCGCCCCCGACACCTCCCCCCGCGGCGACCATGTGCCCAATGACGAAGCCTATGATCTGGGGCAAGGCGCAGGCTTCTATCTCACCGCCACGCAGGCCCCCTGGGCCAAGCATTACAAGATGGACCAGTACATCACCGATGAACTGCCCGCCCTCATCGCCGCCAATGTTCCGTCAGCGGACATGTCCCGCCAGGGCATCTTCGGCCACTCCATGGGCGGCCACGGCGCTATCACGCTGCACCTCAAAAATCAGGACACCTATAAATCCTGCTCGGCCTTCTCCCCGATCACCTCGCCCGCCCGCGTGCCCTGGGGCGAGAAAGCCTTCACCGCCTATCTTGGGGCCCCCTCGATTGCCTGGGAAGCCTATGACGCCACAGAGCTGGTGAAGGAACGCCAATCAAAGGCCCTGATCCTGATCGACACCGGCACAGCCGACAGCTTCCTCGAAACCCAGCTGAAACCGGAAATCTTCATCCAGGCCTGCGAGAAAGACGGCCAGCGGCTCGATTATCGCCTGCGCGAAGGCTATGGCCATGACTATTATTTCATCGCCACCTTCATGGACGAACACATCGCCCATCATGCCAAGGCGCTGAAAGGCTAGACCGCCTTGGCGTGGCGCTGCTGCGCGGCCACAGGCGAGCGTGCATCAAAGCATTGCGCCACCGTGCGCAGCAGGATGCGCGCCTCTTCCGGCACGGTCACCACCGTTCCGGAAACATGGCAGAGCCCCGCCCGTTCCAGCTCCCGCGCCGCGTCCAGCGCGTCGTCCAGCCGGTCGTCGGGCACGCCCATCTCGGCGCAGACTTCGGCGGCGTCCACTTCCAGCCGGCACATCAGCGTCTCCAGCGCGCGGGCGCGCAGCCGGTCGTCCGGCGTCAGCGCAATGCCCCGTTCGGCCGGCAGATGGCCCGCCGCAATCGCCTCGCCCCAGGCCTTGCGGTCCTTGAGGTTCTGGCTGAAGCCCTCATGAAACTGGGAAATGGCGGTGGCGCCCATGCCGATCAGGGTTTCGCACGGATCATCCGTATACCCTTGAAAATTCCGGCGCAGCCGGCCCTCGCGCGCGGCAATCGCCAGCGTGTCATCGGCGCGGGCATAATGGTCCAGCCCGATGGCCACATAGCCTGCCCCTTCCAGGGTCATCGCCGCCACGCGGGCCTGCGTGAAGCGCTCATGCAGGCCGGCCAGCGCGTTCTCATCAATCGCGCGCTGATGCTTGGCAAACCACGGCACATGCGCATAGCCGAACACCGAAACGCGCGCCGCGCCCATCTCGGCGGCAAAGCGCGCGGCTTCCACCACATGCTGCGTCGTCTGGTAAGGCAGGCCGTACATCAGGTCCATATTGATCGCGCCGATGCCCGCCCCGCGCAGCTCCTCGATCAGCGCCACAACCATTTCGCGCGGCTGGATGCGGTTGATCGCATGCTGCACATCTTCCGCGAGTGTCTGCACCCCCAGGCTCACCCGGTTGACACCGGTGCGGGCATAGGTGGGCACCTGCCCCGGCTTCATCGTGCGCGGGTCCAGTTCCACGGCTATTTCCGCGTCCTCGCGGATGCCAAAATGGCGCTGCAACGCATCCATCAGTTCCAGGAAATCATTCGGGTTCAGAATATTCGGAGAGCCGCCGCCAAAGTGCAGATGGCCGATCCCGCCATGCGGCCCCATCGCCCGGCCCCGCAGCGCAATTTCCTTCAGCAGCAGGTCAACATAGTCGGCCACACGCCGGTAACCATTGGGCACGCTGGTGGCGCAGCCGCAATACCAGCAAAGCTTGTCGCAGAAGGGAATGTGCAGGTAGGCGGAGATCGCCTCCTCCGGGCGCGTGGCGGCTGACCAGGCCATGGCCGCGGCCACGCCCGTCTGAGGCGTAAAATCCGCCGCCGTCGGATAGCTGGTATAGCGGGGCACGGCGCGCGTGGCGTAGGGGATCCAGGCATCTTTCATGGCCGGGGAGATACCACCGCTTAAGGATGTTCACTGTAAGTATTCTCCCTTATGTGGCGTCCTGCCATGGCGCCCGCCCCTGTTCTGTGTCATTGGGCACCGATTGTGACGCCTGAAAGTCTTGTCTCCCCCATGAATCTGCCTGAATCCCTGCCCGCCGCCCTCCGCGCGGCCATTCACGAACGTGGTTACGAAAACCTCACCGAAGTCCAGGCCGCCGCCACGGCGCCAGAGCTTGAAGGGCGCGACCTGCTGGTTTCCGCGCGCACCGGCTCGGGCAAGACCGTGGCCTTCGGCCTCGCCATTGCGAATGAACTTCTCGGCGGGGAAGAAACCTTCCTCATCCGCGCCTCCGCCCCGCTTGGCCTGATCATCGCGCCCACGCGCGAACTTGCCCTGCAGGTTGCCCGCGAACTGCGCTGGCTCTACGCCAACACCAATGCCGAAATCGCCACCTGCGTCGGCGGCATGGACATGCGCGACGAGCGCCGGGCGCTGGAACGGGGCGCCCATATCGTCGTCGGCACGCCGGGCCGCCTGTCAGACCATATCAATCGCGGCTCGTTCGACACCTCCGAGATCCGCGCCGTGGTACTCGACGAGGCCGACGAGATGCTCGACATGGGCTTCCGCGAAGAGCTTGAGCACATTCTCGAAGATACGCCTGCGGATCGCCGTACCCTGATGTTCTCGGCCACCGTACCGAAGGGCATCGCCGCCCTCGCCAGCCGCTATCAGAAGGATGCCCTGCGCATCACCACGGCCAGCGACACCACCGCCCATGCCGACATCGCCTATGAAGCGCTGATCGTTGCGCCGGGCGATGAGGAAAACGCCATCGTCAATATCGTGCGCCATTCGGATACCGAAAGCGCCATCGTCTTCTGCTCCACCCGCGCTTCGGTGAACCATCTCGTGGCGCGCCTCGGCAATCGCGGGTTCAGCGTCGTCGCCCTGTCGGGCGAGTTCAGCCAGAAAGAGCGCGCCAATGCCCTCTCCTCGCTGCGCTCAGGCCGGGCCCGCGTCTGCATCGCCACCGATGTCGCCGCCCGCGGGCTGGACCTGCCCAAGCTCGACCTCGTGATCCATGCAGACCTGCCGCGTGATCCGGCCACCCTGCTCCACCGGTCTGGCCGCACAGGCCGCGCCGGCCGAAAGGGCATCAGCACACTGATCGTTGCGCCCAAGGCCCGCCGCCGGGTCGAGCGCCTCCTTCAGGACGCCAAGGTCGAAGCCCGCTGGGGCCGCCCGCCTTCGGCCGATGAAGTCACCGCCCGGGATGACGCCCGCCTGCTGGCCGATACCGCACTGACCAATCCGATGGCAGAGAAGGAAGCCGAGCTTGTTGCCCGTCTGATGGCGGAGCATACGCCCGAACAGATCGCCACCGCCTTCATCCGCAAGGCCCGCGCCGGGCGCTCTGCCCCGGAAGACCTGCGCGAGGTGGACGACCGCCCGGCCCGCAAGCCCCGCGAGGAACGCGGCGAACGGGAATGGCAGGACCGTCCGCAGCGCGCTGCCCGAGACTGGGGCGACCGCGAACCGCGTGAGCCGCGTGAGCCGCGTGAGCCCCGCGCCCGCCGCGAGCGCGCCAGCATCGACGGCGCCGTCTGGATCGCCATCAATGTCGGCCGCAAGAAGAATGCCGATCCCAAATGGCTGCTGCCGATGCTGTGCAAGGCCGGCGGCATTGACCGCGACCAGATCGGCCAGATCCGGATCAATTCGGGCAACACCCATGTCGAGCTCACTCCCGAAGGCGCCGAGCGCCTGTTCGAGCATGCCGAGAATGGCCGCCTTGAAGGCAGCCTGCAGGCCTTCCCGCTCGATGGCGTGCCCGAGATCGAGGATGCCGGCCCCCCGCCCCGCCGGGAGCGCCGCCCCGAAAACCGGTCTGAAAGCCGCTCTGACGACCGCCCGCAGCGCGTCGACCGGGCCGAGCGCCCCGAACGCCGCGAGCGCAAGCCCGACTGGAACCCCGCCGAACGCCCGGCCCGCAGCGCGCGTCCTGAGCGCGCCGAGCGCCCGGACTGGAAAGACCGCCCCAGCCGCGCCGAAAAACCCGCCGGCAAGCGCTATGAGAGCCGCAGCGACAGCCCCCGCGAGGAAGGCCGCAGCGAGCGCCCCTCCAGGCCCGCCTGGGCTGGCAGCAAGGACAAGCCGTCCTTCACCAAGGGCCCCGGAAAGCCCGCTGGAAAGCCGTCCGGCAAGCCTGCCGGCAAGGGCAAACCGCCCGGTAAATCCGGCCCGCCCAAGGGCGCCAAACCCAAGACTTTCCAGGGTCTGAAGAAGCCGCGCGCGTAAGCGTCTGCCGGGGCGGCCCCGCCGCCCCAAAAACCCCCGGTAATGCGCTGATTCCAAAGGCGTTTTTATTGCCCCTGCGGCACTGCAAAATGATTGGCGTTCCGGTTCCCAGCGGAGCGCAAATCCCCTATATTTAAGGGGAATTTCGAAGAATCATCGAGAAAGCAATTCCCATGGCCGAAGACATCCATCCCGAAGCCCCCGAAGAGGGCGGCGAAGGCGAATATGGCGCGGGCTCCATCAAGGTCCTCAAGGGCCTCGATGCCGTGCGCAAGCGCCCCGGCATGTATATCGGCGACACCGATGACGGCTCCGGCCTCCACCACATGATCTACGAGGTCGTCGACAACGCCATCGACGAAGCCCTCGCCGGCCATGCCGACCGGGTCACGGTCACCCTCTTCCCCGATGGCTCGGCCGAAATCACCGATAATGGCCGCGGCATCCCCGTCGGCCTCCACCCCACCGAGGGCGTCTCCGCCGCCGAGGTCATCATGACCCAGCTGCATGCCGGCGGTAAGTTCGATTCCAACTCCTACAAGGTCTCCGGCGGCCTCCACGGCGTCGGCGTCTCGGTCGTCAACGCCCTGTCTGACTGGCTGGAGCTGACCATCCACCGCGAAGGCAGGGAACACTTCGTCCGCTTCATCGAGGGCGGCCGGGTCGAAGCGCCGCTGGAAACGCGCGGGCCTTCCCCGAAACGCGAGAATGGCAAGCCCTATACCGGCACGGCCCTGCGCTTCCTCGCCTCCGCCTCCACCTTCACGATGACGGACTATGACCGCAAGACGCTGGAACACCGCCTGCGCGAGCTCGCTTTCCTCAACAGCGGTGTACGGATCATCTTCCGTGACGAGCGCGAGGCTGAGCCCTATGAGGTTGTCCTCGAATATGAAGGCGGCGTGAAAGCCTTCGTCCAGCATGTGGACCGCCAGAAACAGTCCCTGATCGGAGAGCCGATCTATGTCATCGGCGAGAAGGACGGCATCACCGTCGAAGCCGCGCTGGAATGGACCGACAGCTATCACGAATCGGTCCTCTGCTTCACCAACAACATCCCCCAGCGCGACGGCGGCACCCACCTTGCCGGCTTCCGCGGCGCGCTCACGCGCATCATCAACAAATACGCCAACGAAACCGGCGTGGCGAAGAAGTCCAAGGTCGAGATTTCCGGCGATGACGCCCGCGAGGGCATGACCTGCGTTCTGTCGGTCAAGGTGCCGGACCCGAAATTCAGCTCACAGACGAAAGACAAGCTCGTCTCCTCCGAGGTGCGTCCGGTCGTCGAGAGCCTGATCAATGAGAAGCTGGGCGAGTGGTTTGAGGAAAACCCCAAGAAAGCCCAGATCATCATGGAGAAGATCGTCGAGGCTGCTGCCGCCCGCGAAGCCGCCCGCAAGGCGCGCGAGCTCACCCGCCGCAAATCCGCGCTCGACATCACCTCCCTTCCGGGGAAACTGGCCGACTGCCAGGAAAAAGACCCCGCCAAATCCGAACTCTTCATCGTCGAGGGTGACTCCGCCGGTGGCTCTGCCAAGCAGGGCCGCAGCCGGGACAACCAGGCCATCCTCCCCCTGCGCGGCAAGATCCTCAACGTCGAGCGCGCGCGCTTTGACAAGATGCTCTCTTCCGATCAGGTCGGTACACTGATCATGGCGCTTGGCGCCGGCATCGGCCGCGACGAGTTCGACATCAACAAGCTGCGCTATCACAAGATCATCATCATGACCGATGCTGACGTCGACGGCGCCCACATCCGCACCCTGCTGCTCACCTTCTTCTATCGTCAGATGCCGGAGATTATCGAGCGCGGCTTCCTCTATATCGCCCAGCCCCCGCTCTACAAGGTCACGCGCGGGCGCTCCGAGCGCTATGTGAAGGATGACAGCGAGCTGGAAGCCTACCTGATCGAGGAAGGCACCAGCGGGGAAACCCTGATCCTCGCCGATGGCACCCAGATTGCCGGGGCGGACCTGCGCGAGCAGGTCCACCAGGCGGCCAATTTCCGCGCCAGCCTGCGCCGCCTTGCCCTGCGCGCGCCCGCTGACCTGATCGAGCACGCCGCGCTGACCGGCGCGATGAAGCCCGGCGCCGGCCAGGCCGAGGCCGACGCGACCGCCGCCCGCCTCAACCGCCTCGCCGAAGAAGGCGAAGACACATGGGTCGGCCGCTTCGTGGAAGGCGCCCTCGTCCTGCAGCGCACCGTGCGCGGCGTGGACGAAACCGCCGTCCTGCCCCCCGCCCTACTCGCCAGCCAGGACGCCATGCGTCTCACCGAGCGCGCCAACGGCCTGCGCGAGCTTTATGCAGAGCCCGCCATCCTGCGCCATGAAAAGGGCGGCGAAATTGCCGTGAACGGACCATCCACCCTGCTCGGCGCGGTGCTAGAATCCGGCCGCAAGGGGCTGAAGATCCAGCGCTATAAGGGCCTCGGCGAAATGAACGCCAGCCAGCTCTGGGAAACCACGCTGGACGCCAACGCCCGCACATTGCTGCAAGTGAAGGTCGAACACGCCGACGAAGCCGACGAACTCTTCACGAAGCTCATGGGCGACGTGGTCGAACCCCGCCGCGAGTTCATCGAGGAGTTTGCGCTTGAGGCCGAGGTGGATGTCTGACGGTTTCCCCCGGCCAGAATAGGCTGGGCGCTATTCCTCACCCTGCCGTCATCCCGGAATTTGCGCAGCAAATGTCCGGGACCCAGATTTCCGGCCCGCTGGATCCCGGTCTTCGCCTGCGGCGAAACCGGGAAGACGGCCCTTATCTCTTTTGCTCTCACGAAGGATTGCCCGGCAAGCCACGCAACCTTTCCTGCCGCCGCGCATTAAATTCCTCATGGGAGGACGCACGCCGACCCAGCGAAAGGAAGCGTGCCATGAAAGCCAAGTCCGAAGCCCAGCAGAAAGCCGCCGGCGCGGCCCTCTCCGCCAAGCGCGGCGACACCCCCAAATCGAAGCTCCAGGGCGCGTCGAAAAAGATGGCGGACTCCATGAGCCAGAAAGAGCTTGAGGAGATGGCCTCCACGAGGGGCAAGAAACTCCCGGAGCGGAAGAGTTAGGCCGCCAGCGCGCCTGAGCCTGAGAGGCGCCCCACCCCAACCCTCCCCATAGTCATGGGGAGGGGGCAGGTAGCTCTTCGCCGAAACGCTACCCTTCACCACAACGCAACAGGTCCCCTCCCCACGAAGGTGGGGAGGGGTAGGGTGGGGCACCTCTCCGCAACGCGCCGTCTGTCCAACACATCCCGCCCCCTCCGCCCCCAAAACCCCCAATCCCCACAACCCCTTACAAAAAATCTCCCCAATCCTTGTCCACCCCCTCCCGCGCCGGGTATATCCTCCGTCCCATGATGAGCATCGCCCGCCTCAGTAAGGAACCAGCGCTCGCGGAGTATTTCGCGCTCGTGCATCCCTTCTTCTGGTGGGTGCTG
>NZ_PNMA01000044.1 GCF_013823385.1 Hyphomonas sp. | reverse complement strand
GCCTGAGAGTTTGCGCGGGTGGGGGACCCGGGCGGATAAGTTTTCATTTTCCGTGTCATCCCGGACACCGCGCAGCGGTGATCCGGGACCTTCTAGAGGTGGAACAAGAGCGGAGAGAAGGTCCCGGCTCTGCGGCCGCTGCGCGGCCTTGGCCGGGATGACACGGGGGGTGGTGAGGTCCCGGACAATCGCTACGCGATTTCCGGGATGACGGGGTGGTGCGTGTTGGATAGGGCTCAGCTTATCCTCACTGTTGCAGGCCCTCACCCCCGGCCCCTCTCCCGCAAGCGGGAGAGGGGGGAAGTGTCTGGGACTCAGCGGCCCGCGTTCAGGAAAGCGATGATCGCTTCCGGGAAGGCGGGGTCGCCGACGGCGGTGAGGTGGTTGCCATTGAGTTCGACATACTCCGCACCAGGAATGATTTCGGCGAGCTTCGGGCCGGAGCCATTGTCGAGGTCGTCCTTGCCGGTGAGGACGAGGGTGGGGAGGGTGAAGGTTTCGAGCAGGTCGCGGCCGGTATAGAGGCGGGCGGCGAGGGCGGCGCGGAAGCCTTCGAGGGTGCCGCCGGTGGCTTTGGCGCGGGCCCGCATGGCCTTGGCGGCGGGGGTGTCCTCGCCGGTGATGGCGGCGTCCAGGGCGGCGCGGAAGGCGGTGTTGCGGTCTGTGTTGGTTTCATCGGCCGCTGCGTCCCCGATGCCGCCGAGGAGGAGGCGTTCGCCGTCGCGGGAGAGGAGATGATAGCGCAGGGCGCTGAGCGCGCCCATCGAGTAGCCAATGATGCCATAGGGCTTTTGCCCGAGATGTTTCCTCAGGGCGATCTGGTCGCGGGCGATGGCGTCGCGGGGCCAGGGGGCGGCGGGGTCTGCGACCGGCGAGGCGCCATGGCCGCGCAGGTCTGGCGCGATAACGGTGTAGCCGGCGGCGGCGATCTTCTGCGCGATGCCGGGACCGAACCAGTTGATCTCTGCATTGCCGCTGAAGCCATGCAGCATCAGAACGGGCGGGCCTTCGCCGAGGGTCTGGTAGCTGATCTGCGTGCCGTCAAAGGACGTGAAGGTTTGCGCAGCCGGTCCGGACATGGCCCCGCGCGCCTCAGCGTTCTTTCGGGTCGAGCGCGTCGCGCAGGCCGTCGCCGATGAAATTCAGGCAGAGGAGCGCGACCGACATGACACCGGCCGGGATGAGCAGCATCCAGGGCTTGTCTTCCATCATCTTCGCGCCATCGGAGATCAGCACGCCCAGCGAGGTCAGCGGCTCGTTCACGCCGAGGCCGAGGAAGGATAGGAAGCTCTCTGCGAGGATCACGACCGGGATGGTGAGGGTGACGTAGACGGCGACCGGGCCGATGACGTTGGGCAGGATGTGGCGGAAGATGATGCCGCGCCGGGAGACGCCGGCGGCGCGCGCGGCCTCGATGAACTCCTTGCCCTTGATGGCGAGCGTCTGCCCCCGGACGATGCGGCTCATCGTCAGCCATTCGATGGCGCCGATGGCGGCAAAGATCAGCACGATGTTGCGCTCGAACACAGTGAGCAGGAGGATGACGAAGAAGATGAAGGGCAGGGCATAAAGGACATCGACGAAGCGCATCATGAAGTTGTCGATGCGGCCGCCAAGATAGCCGGCGGTGGCGCCCCAGGTGACGCCGATGACGAGGGAGACGGCGGTGGCGACAACGCCGACCAGCAGCGAGATGCGCAGGCCGATCATCGTGCGGGCGAAGAGATCGCGGCCCTGAAGGTCTGTGCCGAAGATGTGCCAGTTCTCGAAAGTCGGGTTGATCGTGCGCAGGTCGGAGATCGTGCGGTAATCATGCACCCAGACCATCGGGCCGAAGATGGCGACGAGGACGAGGAAGCCGATGATCCACATCGAGACGACGGCGGCGCGGTTGCGCAGGAGGCGGGCGCGGGCGTCATCCCAGAGGGAGCGGCCGCCGGTGATGGCGGTGCGGACCGCTTCGACACGGCCGGTCGGGTCGAGGATGGGGTCGATATGGGCCATCAGTCGTATTTCACTTTCGGATCGAGCATCGCGTAGAGGATGTCTGCGACGAGGTTGAGCACGATGATCAGGCCGGCATAGACGATGATCGCGCCCATCACGAGCGTGTAGTCCCGGTTGAGGGCGCCATCGACGAAATAGCTGCCGAGGCCGGGCAGGCTGAAGATCTTCTCGATCACCACCGAGCCTGTCATCACGCCGGCCATGGCCGGGCCGGCATAGGAGACGAGCGGCAGGAGGGCAGACGGCAGGGCGTGGCGGACGATCACGTCGCGCTCGGCCAGGCCCTTGGCGCGGGCGGTGCGGATATGGTTGGCGCGCATCGTCTCGATCATCGAGGCGCGCATCAGGCGCGAGATGATGGCGATCTGGGGCAAAGCGAGGGTCAGCACCGGCAGGGTCATGTTATGCCAGCTCATGCCGATATTGGGGTAGGCGCCGAGGCCGCCGACGGCAAAGAGGCCCGCGCCGAGGGAGAGCAGCAGGATGAGGATCGGGCCGGTGACGAAGGTGGGCACGGAGATGCCGAACATGGCAAAGCCCATGACGCCGTAATCGGCCGCCGTGTTCTGCCGGAGGCCGGCGAAGATGCCGAGCGTGGTGCCGACGATGAGGGCGAAGACCATGGTGAGGGCGCCGATGGTCATCGAGATGGGCAGGCCATCGGAGATGAGGTCGTTCACGCTCTTGCCGAGGGTCTTGTAGGAGGGGCCGAAATCCCCCTGGAGGACGCCGCCCACATAGCTGAAATATTGCTCGTGAAGCGGCTTATCGAGGCCGAATTTTGCGGCGATGGCGGCTTCGGTGGCGGGGGGCAGCTTGCGCTCCCCATCGAAAGGCCCGCCCGGCGCGGCCCGCATCATGAGAAAAGCTACCGTGATGATCGCAAGCATCGTGGGGATTGCGATCAGCAGGCGCCGGAGCGTATAGCCCCACGGGATACGTCCAAAAGCGCGCTGAAGCATCGTCACAAGTAAAAAAGCCTCTTGTCACAGTGGGTTGTAAGGCTCAGGCCATCAGCCAGCTTGGCAGGCCCCCCAACACTCCTTAGCTTGTCGGGCAGACCGATCAAGCGATGGCTGCAGGAGCAGGAGAATTTAGAGTATGGCTGACATCCGCCGGGTCACTCCCGATTTTGCCGTGGCGCCGCAGATTTCCGAAGCGGACGTGGAAGAAATTGCCGCTGCCGGTTTCAAGACGATCGTCGCCAATCGCCCGGATGGGGAAGGCGGGGTGGATCAGCCGCGCATGGGCCCAATTCGCGTCAAAGCCGAATCCCTGGGGCTGACATTCGCCGCATTGCCGTTTTCCGGGGCGCCGACGCCTGAGATTGTCGAGCGGATGGCGCAGATCCTTAATGAGGCGCCCCAGCCGGTGCTGGCCTATTGCCGGACGGGCACGCGCAGCGTGACGGCCTGGGCGCTGGTCCATTCCGGACAGGGCGCGGGTGAGGATATCATTGAGGCGGCGGCCGGGGCGGGGTATGATCTCTCCAGCCTGCGGGAACTGCTGTAAGCGCAGGCTGGATCACACTTGTGCCGCAAACCGGGTGTTGATGCCGGGCGTGAGCCGTGCAAGGGCTCTTGCCGGTAAGAATCCGCCCTCAGGGCGTGTCAGGAGTAGAGCGTATGTCTGGTCGCCTTTGGACCGATGATTTCAAGCTCGAAGCGGGAGCCATCCTCGTCAAGAAGACGGGGCACCGGATTGTTCCAGACCTGGCCCTGGCACACAGCATCTTCACCTGGTTCTGCTTCTATTTCTTTGTTCAGACCTGGCGCACCTCGCGCCTTCTGACCGGCCATAAACGCCCGACCATGGCGTTCTATCCCGACAAGCCGCGGCCCTGGTATTTCATCTGGTCGGTGATGCATGTGTCGGGCGCCAGGCTGGTGGATGACATCTCTACCGCCGACATCGTGATGCAGTTTGACGATTCCACCGAGACGGCCAATGAGGTGCCGGCGGTGAAGCCGGGCGCGCATGTGCTGAATTTCGGCTGTACCGACATTTCCAAGTCGCGCGTATCGGCCGCCTTCGAGAAAGCCAGCGGCGAGTCGCTGGCGGTGGACCCGACGACATTTGCTGGCCGCATGGTCGAGAAGTCCGAGATGAATGCCGCCCATGACGGCCGCATCCTGGAGGGGCCGCTGGACGCGCCGGTGGAAGGCAAGACCTATCAGCGCCTGATCGACAACGAGATCCCCGGCGGGCTGGTGGAAGACCTGCGCTGCTGCCTGGTGGGCGGCAGCCCGGTGATTGTGTTCCGCAAGCGCCGCCCGCTGGACCGCCGCTTCCTCAATGAGAATGTGCAGGTGCTGCTGGATGAGCCGCGCAACTGCTATTCGCAGGAAGAGATCAAGATCATCGAACGCTTCGCCGCCGAGATCGGCCTGGACTGGGGCGGGGTGGATGTGCTGCGCGACCGGGCGAGCGGCAAGATCTTCATCGTCGACGCCAACAAGACCGATATGGGCCCGCCGGTGGCCCTGAAGCTGGGCGCCAAGCTGCGCGCCACCCGCCGCATGGCCCGCGCCTTCGCCGAGAAGTTTGCCTCCAAGAAGCGCTGATCCGACCCCAGACCTTTCTGCCGGAGGCCGACATGCCCATTCCATTCGTCCGCGAAATCAAGTTCGAATACGGACGTGTGGATCAGGTCTCGCCGCTGGTGCGCCGCGTGATCGCCAACAATCCCGGGCCCTTCACCTATACCGGGACCGGCGTATTCATCATTGGCCGCGGCGACGTGGCGGTGATTGATCCGGGCCCGGACCTTGCCGAGCATTTTGAAGCGCTCAAGGCTGCCCTTGACGGCGAAACGGTGACGCATGTTCTCGTCACGCATGGCCATTCAGATCATGCGCCGCTGGCGCGGCCGCTGGCGGAATGGGCCGGCTGCAAGACCTATGCGAAGCATCGCGGGATCGAGACCGCCGCCGATGAAGGCGGGGAGGGCGGGGCCGTGTTCGTGCCGGATGTGGAGCTGGCAGACGGCGATGTCGTCTCCGGTCCCGGCTGGACGCTGGAGACGATCGAGACCCCCGGCCACACCGCCAACCATATCTGCTTTGCCCTGCGCGAGGAGAATGCCTGCTTCACCGGCGACCATATCATGGGCTGGTCCACCACGGTGGTCTCCCCGCCGGACGGCGATATGGGCGCCTATATGGAGAGCCTGGAAAAGATCCGTTCACGGGGTTTTGAAACGCTGTGGCCGACGCATGGCGACGGCGTTCGCGGCAAGGATTTCGTGGACACCTTCATCGGTGAATATGCCGCCCACCGCCGGGCGCGGGAAGCGGCAATCCTCGGCCAGATGAAGGCCGGCCAGGGCAGCATTCCGGACATTGTCTCGGTGCTCTATGCCGATGTCGACAAGCGCCTGCACCCGGCTGCGGCGATGAGTGTGCTCGGCCACATGATCGACCTGGTGCGCCGCGGCGTGGTCAGAACGCCCGACAGCGCGCCGACCACACGCTCGCGCTTCGAACTGGTCTGAAAAGCAGTAATTTGCGCGCCAACCCCGCTTGCGGGGCATGAATGGCGGCGTTGCGGGAAAGCCGTGCAGCAAATTCAAGGCCGCGTGTTCTCTGCCGGTAGGACTTTGCATTTCCGCCGGGGTCTGGCACCAAACCTGACAAGTTCGACAGATTGTCGATGGTGTGGTGTTTGAGGAGGCATGAACCGATGAAAATGAAATCCCTGCTGGCTGGCGCGGCCAGTGCGATCATGGTGGTGGCGCTGGCCGCCTGTGGCGGTGGCCGTTCGGGCGAAGATGTCCCGACGCTGCGCCGGGGCATCTCGGCCAAGGTGGACACGCTGGACCCGCACAAATCCTCCGCCGCCTGGGAGAACATCATCATCGGCGACATGATGATCGGCCTGACCACCGATAATGCGGACGGAAAGCCCGTCCCCGGCATGGCGGAGAGCTGGGACGTCGACGCAACCGGCACCGTCTGGACCTTCAAGCTCGGCGATTACACCTGGTCAGACGGCACGCCGGTGACGGCAGAGGACTTCGTGTTTGCCTTCCGCCGCATCCAGGACCCGACGGTGGCTTCCCAGTATGCCTCGATGCTGTGGCTGGTGAAGAACGCCGAGAAGGTGAACAATGGCGAGCTGCCGCCCGAGGAAATGGGCGTGCGGGCGATTGACGAGAAGACCTTCGAGATCACCCTGGAATATCCCGCGCCTTACCTGCCGGGCCTCTTGTCCCACTATACGACCTTCCCGGTGCCGCGTCAGGCGGTGGAGGCCTATGGCGATGCCTGGATCCAGCCGCAGAACATCGTCGTCAACGGCCCCTACAAGCTCGTCTACTGGCGTACCGGCGACCAGCTGGTGGCGGAAAAGAACCCGACCGGTTTTGGCGCCGCAGAGGCCTGCTTTGACCGGGTCGTGTATTTCGAGATCGAGAATGAAGCGGCCTATGAGAACAAGATCTCGGCCGGCGAACTCGACATCAACAACGCCTTCTCCGGTCCGCGCCAGAGCGAAATCGAGGCGAAGTTCCCCGGCTGGGTGCGCACCGGGCCGGGTCTGTTGACCACCTACTGGACCTTCAACCAGCAGCGCGCGCCCTTCAATGATGTGCGCGTGCGCAAGGCGCTCTCCATGGCGCTCGACCGGGAATTCATGGTGCGCAATGTGATGACGCCGGGCTTCCAGGCAGCCTATTCCTTCGTGCCGCCGGAAATGAGCAATTACGAAGTCGACCGCCCGGCAGTCTACTGGAAGGATCTGCCGCGCGAGGAACGCCTCGCCCAGGCGCGCAGCCTGCTGCAGGAAGCCGGCTTTGGCCCGTCCAATCCGCTGCGCTTTGAATTCACCCATCGCTCGACCGGGGACAATCCGAAGGTTGCCCCTGTGGCCCAGCAGAACTGGGCGGAGATCGGCAACTGGGTGCAGCCCACGATCGTGCGCCAGGATACCAAGGTGCTCTATGCCCGCCTGCGCCAGAACGACTTCCAGGTGTCGGACGCCGCCTGGCTCGCTGATTTCGACGATCCGATCAATTTCCTCTACCTGCTGCAATCAACCACCGGCCAGCAGAATTATGGCCGCTACGCCAATGCCGAATATGACGCGCTGCTGGCCCAGTCGAACCTGGAACTGGACCTGCAGAAGCGCGCCGAACTCTTCGCCAGGGCCGAATCGCTGATGCTGGAGGAGTATCCGATCACGCCGATGTGGGTGCAGGTGACGCAAAACCTCGTCGACCCCACCCTGACCGGCTGGGAAGACAATGCCAAGGACATCCACCGCTCGCGCTTCCTCTGCCGCGACGGCCTGAAAGCCGACTGATACCGGGGAGGGGGCTTTACGGCCCCCTCGCTCGTCCGCTTCAAGCCGCGCTTTACCGGCAAGTGATCTGACCGACATGCAGCCAACCCTTTCGAGCCTGACCCAGGAAGCCCAGCGCCTGAAAGCAGCAGGGCGGATCGACGAGGCGATCACCGCCTATCGCCGGGCCGTTTCGCTTTATCCCGGCAACGGGATTGCGCTCCACAACCTGGCGGGCGCGCTGGGTGATGTTGCCGCGCATGACGAGGCGGAGACAATGGCCGCCGCCGCGCTGAAGACGGGGCTGGGCGCGCCGGAAACCTGGCTGGTGCTGGCGCGGGCGCAGCTGGGGCTGGGAAAGCTGGACCCTGCCCGCAAGAGCTATGCCGAAGTGATCCGGCGGCGGCCGGACATGCTGCCGGCACAGTTCGAGTCGGCGCAGCTGGTGTGGATGTCGACGGGGGACCGCGAGGCGGCCCTGGCGGACATCCGGGCGGCGGCGGCCCGGCCCGGCGCGCCGGTGATGCTGCGCTTTCTCGAGGCGCAGGCCCTGGAGTTCATGGAAGACCCCGCCGCTGCCCGCGCAGCGCTCGAGCCGGCGCTGGGGCAGGCCGACTGCCCTTCGGAGATACTGGCGCTTGCCGCCGATATCGAGGCGCGCCTCGGCCGCCCGCAGAGGGCGGTGGAATTGGCGGAGCGCGCCTTCGCCAAGGCGGCGGGCCATCCCGGCGCCCTGGAGGCCCTCATCCGGGCGCGGCTTGCGGCGGGAGATGGAAAGGGCGCCTCAGCGGCGGCGGCGCAGCTGATCAGCCGGCAGCCGGAGAATCAGCACGCCCTTGGCCTGCAGGCGACAGCCTGGCGGATGCTGGGCGACAGCCGCTACCGCGACCTCTACGATTATGGACGATTCATATCTGTCGGCCGCCTTGATGTGCCCAAAGGTTGGGCAAGCCTGGACGCCTATGTGCAGGATCTGGCAGCGGAGCTGAAACAGGCCCACCCCTTCCAGGCTCATCCGTTCGGGCACTCTGTCCGATATGGCAGCCAGCGCCCGCATGTGTTGATGCTGCGCACGCCCGCGATCGCCGCTTTCCTCGAGGCACTGCAGGGGCCGCTGAGCCGTCATCTGCAGCAGATAGGGCAGGGGAGCGATGTTCTGACCCGCCGGAATACCGGCCGCGTGGGGATGATCGGGAACTGGTCGGTCTGGCTGCGGCCGGGCGGGTATCATGTCGACCATGTGCATCAGGAAGGCTGGCTGTCCTCGGCCTGCTATATCGAATTGCCGCCGGCGGTGACTGCGGGGGGCCGGGAAGGCTGGTTGCGATTCGGCAGGCCTGGGATTCCCGTGGCGGGCGGGCAGGAAGCGGAACATTGGGTGCGCCCGGAGCCCGGCCTGGTGGCGCTTTTCCCGTCCTATATGTGGCACGGAACCGAGGTTTTTGCGGGCGCGGAGCCGCGCCTGACGATCGCTTTCGACCTTGTGCCAATCTGAACGCTACCTGAACAGGAATTTGGCGCCGTCCCCGCAACTTTTGCGAATTATTGCGCTGAAATGGCCAAAACGCTGTAATTTTTGCGTCAAACGGTGGTGCTCAAAAACCACACAGGGGGCAGATGATGCCCACACAGCATAAATTTCCGGATTGATTGTTTTGTAACAGAACTGCAATGTTCCCCCCTAGGGCGTTCGACCGTTCGGCGCATTGACTATGTGCCGGCGGATTATTTTTGGTTTTAACGGGGAGTTATGGCGGACATGGCCAGAACCAATTACAATAGTTTCCTCTATCGCACGGCTGCCATCACCGCGCTGTGCTCGAGCCTCGTCTTCACGGCGGCGGCACAAACGGCCGAAGAGGCTGAAGACGCGCCGGTGACGACCACCCAGGCGCCGGCTGCCGAAGCAGAAGCGCGTCAGGACGTTGTCCGGGTCACCGGTTCGCGCCTCAACAACCCCTATACGAGTATTGCCCCGCTCGACATCATCACGGCGGATAGCGCGAGCCTGAAAGGTATCGCAGACGTTGGTAAGCTGCTGCAGACCGCAACCGTGGCTGCCGGCGCGCCGCAGGTCACCGCAGCAACCTCCGCTGCCTTTGTTCAGAACGGCGGTATCGGGACTGAAACCGTCTCGCTGCGCGGCCTGGGTGCCAACCGCACGCTGACGCTGATCAACGGCCGCCGGGCAGGCCCGGCCGGTACGCGCGGCGGTGTTTCGGCATTCGACCTCAACGCCATTCCGCTCTCGGCCGTTCAAAGCGTCGAGATCCTGAAAGACGGCGCTTCGTCGATTTATGGTTCTGACGCCGTGGCCGGTGTGGTGAACATCATCACGAAGAAAGAGGCTGGCTCTGAAGTGAACTTCTTCTACAGCGGCCCGGAAGAGGGCGGCGGTGAAGAACTGCGTGCCAGCGGCACCTGGAGCGGCAAGGTCACCGACCGCGGCAACCTGCTGGTCTCGCTCGACTACTTCAAGCGCGAGGAACTCACGCAGGGCGACCGCAGCTATTTCAGCTGTGGCCAGCCCTATATCTACAATCAGGACGGCTCGCGCGCCGACATCATTGACCCCACCACCGGCACCTACAAGTGCCAGGACCTCCTCTGGGGCCACATCTGGATGTACGACTATCTCAGCCCCGGCGCCATCGGCCGTCCTTGGCAGGGCCGTCCGCAGCTTCTGCAGTATGACTATGATGGTGTGCTGGCTGCCAACGGACTTGCTCCCTGGGGCCCGAACTCCTTCGGTCTCGGCATGAATGCGCCCTGGTACCCGATGGGTCTTGGCGAGCTGACGCTGCCGGGCGCGACCCCGGACCCGTTCTATGGCCCGACGGCGCTGCTTTCCGAAGCACTGCTGAACTACGACCATCCGTTCCAGGATCGCCAGACGATGGTTCCGGAAGTCGAGCGGATGACTTTCTACGCCAATGGCGACTATGAACTGACCGACTCGATGACGCTGTATGGCGAAGTGCTGGTCAACCGCCGCGAAACGAAAGTGAATGGCTACCGCCAGTTCTGGCAGTATGACTATGTGCTGAACCTCTTCGGCGACCTCTACAACTACTACTACGAGCAGTATGCTCCGGGTGCGGCGCCCGGCGAAGCCCACGGCTTCCAGTATGCGACGGACGACGTGTATGTGATCGGGATGAGCCCCACGGCGATCACCGACCACAACAAGGACAAGATCACTGTCGACTACATCAACGCCGTTGTCGGTGCCAAAGGTGACTTCGCAGTTCCGGGTTGGAACTGGGATGCCTTCTTCCAGTTCTCGCGTTCGGATGGCGAATATCAGAATGACATCATCTTCAATGATGCCATTGCGCCGTATCGCTACTGGATCGGTACGCCTTGCGGACCGGGCGATGTGACCCCCGTGCGCGGCGTTGCCTGCCGCACGCCGGATTGGTACAGCCCTCAGTTCCTGGCGGGCAACATCTCGCAGGCCGACCGGGACTTCCTCTTCGGGGTCGACACTGGCACGACGATTTATGAGCAGTCGCAGCTCGAGCTCTTCCTCGACGGCCCGCTGTTCACGCTGCCGGCTGGCGAAGTGCGCGGGGGTATCGGCTTCAGCCGTATCCATGAGCGTATCAACGACATTCCGGGCGAAAACACCCGGATTGGCAACGCCTGGGGCACGTCGAGCGCCGGCATCACCCGTGGCCGCAAGATGACCCGCGCGGTCTTCGGTGAGGTCTCGATCCCGGTGGTGAAAGATCTTCCGCTGGCTGAAGCGGTCGACCTGTCGCTCTCGGCACGCCTGACGGATGTGGACGTGTATGGTTCGGACACGACCTACAAGGCCGGCCTCGGCTGGCAGATCACGCCGACCGTCCGGGCACGCACGAGCTACGGCACGTCGTTCCGCGCACCGGCCCTGTTCGAGCTGTACCTGGCTGGTCAGACGAGCTTCCTTGGTCAGCGCAGCATCGACCCCTGCATCAGCTGGGGTTCGGCTCTGGCCAACGGGACCATCTCACAGCGTCTGGCAGACAACTGCGCCGCAGATGGCATCAGCCCGACGCATTCGGGTGCAGGCTCTTCGGCCACCATCATCTCGTCGGGTAACTCCACGGGCGGCCTGCAGGCTGAGACATCGGACGCCTTCAACCTCGGTCTCGTCTGGGCACCGAACTTCGCAGACCTGCGGATGTCGATCGACTATTACGAGATCAAGGTTGATGGTCAGATCGACCAGCTCGGCGCGGGCACGATCGTCGCTGGGTGCTACAATTCCGACAATTTCGGAACGGACCCGCTCTGCGATCTGTTCACCCGGAATACTCAGAACGATCTGATCGAAACGGTTACCAACAACTTCATCAACATTGCCAAACAGTCGGTCAACGGTATCGATGTCGCCGCAACCTACAGCCGTGACTTCAGCTTCGGTACGCTGACGATCGACACCTCGCACACCTTCACGCTCGAGAGCGAGTTCCAGCTGCTCCCGACCAGCACTCCGCAGGACTACACCGGCGAAGCCGGCCGTCCGGAGTGGGTGGGCGAAATCTCCTTCGCCTTTGAGCGCGGCCCGTGGTCGGCCTTCTATGGCATGGACTTCATCGGCAAGACGTCCAACGTTGCCAGCTATGGTGGCAATACGGGCACCTATTTCGGTGTGCCGGTTGTCTTCAAGCTGGAAACCGAGCAGACGACCTACCACAACGCATCTGTCGGCCGGGAACTGCCCTACGACATCAACGTGCGGGTGGGTGTTGCCAACATCTTCGACGAGCATCCGCCGGCGGTCACCACGCTGGGTCTGGGCGAATACAACACCGTGGGCACCTCGGCGTTCTATTCTCAGTATGACTGGATGGGCCGGCGCTTCTTCGTGAACCTGAGCAAAAAGTTCTAGACTTCACGCCTGAAAAAACCGAAAGCGGCGGGTGCCTCACCCGCCGCTTTCTTTTATGTGGCCCTGTGAACGGAAGGTCTGATCCATGCCTCGCATCACCATGAAGACGGACAATCTCAACGAGCGGAATGCCGAGTTTGCCCAGCAACCGCTGAAGCATCCGGTGTTCCTGAACTCCGTTCCCAAATCCGGGACCCACCTCATCCGCAATATCATGCGCATGTTCGTGCCGGTGGAGCAGCAGTATCATGCGACCTTCATCCAGATCCCCAATCTGCGCGGCCATGCCGGCGCGGCGCTGAACCCGGCCAAGCCGATGCTGAGCTGGGGGCATCTTCTTTTCACCGACGATTCTGCCATCGCCACCCATGCGGCCCGCCACATTCTCCTGGTGCGCGATCCCTACACCTGGGTTCTCGCCCGGGCGCGCTTCTTCGTGTCGGAGAATTTCGAGGCCAATCTCAGCCATCTGAAGGGCCCGGGCGTTTCGACGGAAGCGCTGCTCAACATGATGATCTTCGGCATTCACGGGAAAGCTCCGCCGATGCTGGACATATACCAGTTCAACGCAGCGGCCTGGATGGGAACCGGTGCCAAGCTCTACCGGTATGAGGACATCGTCCGCGCCGTGAAGACGATCGATACGCCGGAGGCGGAAGTGTTTTTCCGGGGTCTGCTGAATGATTGCGGGATCGACATGCCAGCCGACTGGCGGGAGCGTATCCGGGTCGGCAGTGACCGGGAACAGAGCGCCACGGCCCGCGAGAATCTCAGCGTCGACAACAGTTCGATCCCGGACGAGTTGCCGGACACACAAAAGCGTCTGGTGGACGTCGCCATGCCTGGCATGCGGGCATTGCTGGGCTACGCCTGACCGCCTTGGGGAAGGGGGGCGGTCAATCCTGTTCCCCGGCTCTAAGCACACTAAAGAAAAAGGCGCGCCTGCCAGCGCGCCTTTTGTGTTTTAGTCCCTGTGCGAACGGGCGCTACAGCCCGCAATCACTGCTCAGGAACTTCTCGATTTCCGTCAAGGTCAGGCGTTGCTGAGCCGGCGTCCAGGGCAGGCTGTGCGGCATGTCCGGAACGTTCAGATACTTGGCCTTCGTATGCTTGCGGATGGCGTTGTAGAAGGCCTTGCCGAAGGTGTCGGGAACGCGCACGTCGCGGTCGCCATGATAGATCAGGATGGGGATTTCCGCCTGGGCGACATCCTTGATCACATCCCGGCCGGAGAGGCCTTTCCCGAATGCCAGGCGGCTGAACCGGCCCCGGTCGATGCCGACATTGATCTTGGCCGACTCGGCATAGCCCGCGCCCGCGATTGCGCACTGGTAGGGGCTGTTCTTGCGTGTGGCGGCGGCCATGGCAGCGTAGCCGCCATAGGAATAGCCAAACATCGCCATCTTGCCGGGCGCGGCATACCCCTCCGAAACGAGCCATGCGGCGCCGTCATCCTTGTCGTCCTGCGCCTTGTAGCCGAACTCGCCATCGCCCGCGCGCCAGAGATCAAGCCCCCAGCCGACGCTGCCGCGATATTGCGGTTGCAGGACGGTGAACCCGCGTGAGGTCAGGAATGGCACCCAGCCGGACATGTCCCAGCCGCCGAAATCCCGTGCCCACGGACCACCATGCGGCAGGATGATGGCTTTGCCGGGCGCGTCCCCTTCCTTCCAGCCCTGGCGGGGCGTGAGCAGGGCAGGGAGTTTGCGGCCGTCACGTGCAGTGTAATAGACAAGCCCGGTTTTGGAGAGTTCGGCCGTGTCGATCCAGGGACGCTCCCCGCCCAGCGCTTCAAGCTGGCTGCGGTCGCGCAGCAGGAAATAGCGTTCCGGCATCTGCGAGCCCGACGCGCTGAAGATGATCAGGCTGAAATCGTCGTTGCGATAGAGGATGTTGACGCTTTCTGCGCCGAGCTGCTGTTCCAGACCCAGAACAATGCCGCCGAACTCCGGATCAATCCACTCTGTACGCTGAATGTCAGCGGCATAGGAGTAGCCGAGGATCTTGCCGAAATCATGTGCCGCGGTGGACGTCACAACGCCGGAGGCGTCAAAGTCCGTGGCGAGGAAGACCGGCTCGTCGCTCAGTTTCCGGGCAACCGGATCATAGGTGTAGATGGCAGACTTGTCCGAGAACTTGTTCGTCAGGATATAATAGATCCCCGTCGCTTCATCGCGGTGGATGACCGAGAGAACCTGGCGGTTCACAGCGTCCACGGTCAGGGCATCATGTTGCTCGAACGCGCCGCCCTTGGTGGTTTTCAGTTGCGTATACTGCTCGAAGGTGTTGCGCTTCTCGTCGGTGCCGGTCTGGCTCATCACTTCGCCATCGCGGGGATCGATATAGCCTGCGCCCGTGTCGCCCGTGGCGCGATAGGTGCTGCGGAAGGCGCCGGTGTTGACGTTCAGCAGCCCGATCTCGCGTGCGAAGGAGGTGCCCGAAATCCGGTTGATCAGAACATTGTCCGGATCCAGCGGCAGGGCGGAAACAACGCTGCCCCGCGCGGTGATACGGACGCAGTCTGCCGTTGACTTGCTGATGTTCCGGGTGCTGCCAAGATCGATGAAAGGTTCCTCGAAGGTCTTGAAGCTCGTATCGGTGAGAAGCACCTTTACCGACCATGTGCGCGTCGACCCGATGGCCGACCCTTCGGCGCAGCCCTGAAGGCGCCCGGTGAAGGGCTGGCGCACGACCGTCTGGATTTTCCCGTTCTTCAGGGCCGCAACACTGATGAACTCCGATTCCCGGCCATCGGGCGCAACCGTAACCGGCGGCTTGGAGAGGTCTGTCAGATCCCAGGCGGCCACAACGGCGCGGTCCTGGTCATTGCCGGCAGACGGGCCGACCAGCGCCACCATGGTTTTTCCGTCCGAAGACACCGATACGGAAGACATTGCCGGCAGCCTGGCCAGATCCTCGATTGGGATCGGTTTGGCCAGGGCGGTGGTGGTTGCCAGGCTGGCTGCAAGCGCCAGAATCAGCCCGCGTACGGGCAGGGAACCTATCATGTGATCACACTCCTGTAATTCTTGTGCTTCCCGCGCCGGTGGGGCTTCCCCGGCACAGTATTCATGCTGACCCTGATCTACTCAGGCGATGGATTGCCAAACCTTAATGCCGGCGCCCGTATCATCCAAGTCAGGATATACGTTTGGCGCGGAAGCCGCTGGCGCCGTCCAGGCTCAGCATGTAGCTGCCCAGCGCGGCTTTCCGGATTCGGGCTTCCTTTGCCTTCTTGATGGTAAAGGCATTCACCTTGACCGTGTCGGTCTGCTCCCATGTCTGGCCGTTTTCCAGGACGACGATCACCTTGCCGGTGACCCCCTGTATCCGGGCAGATTTCACCGGGACGGTGATTTCCGACACCGATTCCCGCTGCGCGGTATCGCCTGACTGGCTCCGGAAAAGGGAAGGGAGGCTGGGCAGAGAAAAGCCAAAGGCTTCCTTCTCTATGCTCTCGATGGCGGCCACATCCACGGTCTGAATTTCACCGGCAGACTCCCTTGCCTTCAGCGAGGCGACCGCCTGATCGAAGCAGGCAAGCCGGTCGGCATCGGCCGGAATGGTCTGGCAGGCATAGAGGGGATCGATGGGATTGGAGGGGGCAGTCTGTGCCGCCGCGCCATACAAGAGCGTGGCGGACAGGAATCCGGCAGTGCTGAAAGCTAATTTGAGGACCACGATATTTCGCTCCATATCCAATAATTCTGGCACGATCATGCCCGCTAGTCGGGGCTGGTGCACCCATTGAGTTCGCGTTTCGCGTAATTCCGGGTGGAGATTCACATAAACCTGAAGCCAAATAGTCACACTCGCGGAATTTGTCGAAGGTTTTGCGACACTGTGGTTGACTGTCAAATTCTTGACTTCATTACTCACCGTTAAGGTCCGGGGAGTCGGACCCAACACTCATACTCATACTGAGTGCCGCTATAGCGCGCGTGCGCGCTAACATATTTTTGGAGGGTAAGTTGAACGAACCTACTTGGAAAAAGCGACTGTTCACGACATCGCTGTTTGCCGGTGCGCTGTTTGCTGCCACCAGCCCGTTTGTGGCTGTTGCGCAAGAAGCAGATGAACCTGTTGTTGAAACCACTGCTGCTCAGGGCGACGAAACCGAAGCACGCCAGCAGCGCATCACCGTCACCGGTTCGCGCCTGGTGCGCCGTGACGAAGTTGCCGAAAGCCCGATCCTCACCGTTGGTCAGGACGCGCTGGTCACTTCCGGTCTCACCACTGTCGAGCAGTACCTGAACACGCTGCCGCAGATCACGCCGAACCTGTCGTCCCAGTCGAACAACCCGAGCTCCAACGGCCGCGCGGTTCTCGACCTTCGCGGTCTCGGTTCGGGCCGCAACCTCGTGCTCGTCAACGGCCGCCGCGGCATGCCCTCCTTCGCGGGTGGCTCTGTCGACATCAACACGATCCCTTCAGCACTCGTCGAGCGCGTTGAAATCATCACCGGTGGTGCAGCTTCGACCTACGGCGCTGACGCTGTGGCCGGTGTTGCCAACTTCATCATGCGCGACAACTTCGAAGGCGTTGAAGTCGACGGCCAGTACCGCGCCGCGATGGAAAACGGCGACGCTGTCGAGTGGGGTTCGGGCATCACCATGGGCAGCAACTTTGCTGACGGCCGTGGTAACGCTGTTCTCTCCATGAACTACTTCACCCGTGAAGTGCTCGGCAAAGGCGCTCGCGACTTCTCCGCTCAGGCTTCCAGCACCACCTCCATCTTCCCCGATGGTTCCTGGGCTACGGGTATCAACCAACCGCTTCCGGGCTCTGTTGACGGCCTGTTCGGCGGCGGTCTCTGTGCCGCGAACGGTGGGGATGCTGGTTTCGGCTTCAACCCGGATGGCTCGCTGTTCTGTACCGGTGTCGCCGGTAACCCGAACCGCAATATTGTTGGCTACACTGGCCCGGAATCGGCTATTGCAACCAACTTTGCCCCGGACGCTTTCTCCTACAACTTCGAGCCGGACAACAACCTGATCCTGCCGCTCAACCGCTGGAACATCTATTCCTCGGTTGACTATGACATCAACGACTATGTCCGCGCCTACGGCCAGTTCATCTTCACGAACTACAATGCCGAGCAGGAGCTTGCTCCGACCCCGGCAGGCGGCACCACGGGCTTCACCGTTCCTGTCACCAACCCCTTCGTCCTGGCTAACCCAACCTTGTCTGCCATGCTGGCCACACGTCCGGTCCAGACCTACTGTCTGGCAACCGACCCGGCATGTATCGCTGCTGACCCGCTGACCACTCCGACCACCAACGGTGCTCTGGTGGGCGGCGTTGTCCCCGGTACTGGCCCGACTGTGCCGTTCAACCTCTCCAAGCGTTTCAACGCTCTGGGTGGTCGCGTCGGCTCCACCACGCATGACGTGTGGCAGATGACCGTTGGCTTCGACGGCAAGCTGATGGGCACCGAGACCTGGACCTATGACGTGTACATGTCGCAGGGCCGCTCCACGCTGAACGAAATCCAAACGGGTAACGTTCGCCGTGACCGCGTCCAGACGCTGCTCAACGCAGCTGATGGCGGCGCTTCGCTCTGCGCTGGTGGCCTGAACCTGATTGGTAACGCTCCGATCAGCCAATCGTGCATCGACTACATCTCGCTGACGGCGAAAAACCTCACCGAGATCGAACAGAAGATCATCGAGGGCTCGATTCAGGGCGAGATGTTCCAGCTCCCCGCTGGTCCGATCCAGACCGCTTTCGGTATCCAGTACCGCGAGCTGGACTATGACTTCCAGCCTGACTCCGGCCTGCAGCCGGGCATCGTTGCCGGTTTCAACCAGCAGCTCCCGACCTCTGGCTATCTTGACTGGTACGACCTCTACACCGAGGCTCTGATCCCGGTCGTGAAAGACATGCCTTTCGCTGAAGAAGTGACGCTGACCGCTGGTTACCGCGTGACCGACAACAGCCGTTCGGGCACGTCGGACTCCTGGAAGATCAATGGTGACTGGAAAGTCAACGACTACCTCCGCTTCCGCGGCGGTTATCAGAAAGCTATCCGTTCGCCGTCCATCACCGAGCTCTTCGCTCCGGTGCTGAACAACTTCCCGACCTTCACCAACCAGGACCCCTGCAACACGATCGCCACCAATACGAACCCGGAATATGGTCGTAATGGTGCCAACGGTCCTCAGGTGGCCGCACTTTGTGCGATCCAGTCGGGCGTTGCAGGCGGCGCCACGTACAACCAGCCCTCGGGCCAGGCAACGGGCCTCACCGGTGGTAACATCAACCTGTCGCCGGAAGAGTCTGACTCCTACACCGTCGGTTTCGTTCTCACCTCGCCGTTCACGGGCAACTCTTTCGTGGAAAGCCTTGGCCTGACGGTCGACTACTGGTCCATCGAACTCGACAAGCAGATCGGTGCGTTCGCAGCGAACACGATTGTTCAGCGCTGCTTCAACCGCGATGGTGCCAACCCGACCTTCGATCCGACCAACGCCTGGTGTCAGCTCTTCGAGCGTGACCCGAGCAATGGCGGCGTCATCAACCTGGCCCAGACCAACACCAATGATCTCGCTCTGGAAACTTCCGGTGTCGACATCACGGGCCGTTGGGGTGTTGATCTCGACACCTTTGGCGCTCTGAACTGGAACCTGGTTGCGACCTGGATCGAGTCCTACAAGTCGGGCACCACCGTGACCGCGAACGACCCGATGTACGAGTATGTCGGCACGATCGGCTCCACGACGGGTTCGGCTATTCCGGAATGGAAGTTCACGCTGAACTCCACCTACACCTACGAAGATCTGCGTCTGACGCTCGCAACGCGTTACATTCAGAACATGTCGCACGCTAACCGCGTGACGGGTGGTAGCGTTCTGACGAACACGAACGTACCGGAAACCTGGTACTTCGACCTCAACGGCACGTACAACCTGACGGATTACGTGACGCTCCGCGCTGGTGTGAACAACCTGTTCGACCAGGAGCCGCGTCTGTACTCGCCGAACGTTCAGGCCAACACCGACCCGTCCCAGTATGACGTGGTTGGCCGCGCGGCCTTCGTGGGTATCAACCTGCGCTTCTAATCGGGATTGGCCGGAGCGATCCGGCCATTCTTGCTCCACAATAGGAACGGCGGTCCTTCGGGGCCGCCGTTTTCTTTTTGGGGGAGGA
>NZ_PNMA01000043.1 GCF_013823385.1 Hyphomonas sp. | reverse complement strand
CTAGTTCTTGTACAAGGGGCCCGATTAGGAGCCCGAGACTTCCTGAATGATCTTCTGTGCTTCAGCGCGCGGAACTTCGTCATAGTGATCGAAGAGCATGGTGAACTGAGCGCGGCCCTGCGACATGCCACGCAGCGTGGACACATAGCCGAACATGTTCACCAGCGGCACCATCGCCGTGATTGCAGTGGCATTACCGCGGGCTTCGGAGCCCTGGATCTGGCCCCGGCGGGAGTTCAGGTCGCCAATCACGTCGCCCATATAGTCTTCCGGCGTGACGACTTCCACTTTCATGATCGGCTCCATCAGGCGCGGATCACCCTTCCCTTTCAGCTCGCGGAATGCGCCGCGGGCTGCAATCTCGAAGGCGAGAACGCTGGAGTCGACATCGTGGAACGCGCCGTCAACCAGCGTGGCCTTGAAGTCGGTGACCGGATAGCCAGCCAGGAGACCGTTCTCCTTGGCCATTTCCAGGCCCTTCTGGACGCCGGGGATGTATTCCTTCGGAACCGCGCCGCCAACGATCGCGCTGACGAACTGGAAGCCCGAACCAGCTTCAAGCGGCTCGAACTGCAGCTTGATGCGGGCGAACTGGCCGGTACCGCCGGACTGTTTCTTGTGCGTGTAGTCGATCTCGGCCGAACGGCCGATCTTCTCACGGTAAGCCACCTGCGGCTGGCCGATATTGGCCTCAACCTTGAACTCGCGGCGGAGACGGTCGATCAGGATGTCGAGGTGAAGCTCGCCCATGCCCTTCATGATCGTCTGGCCCGACTCGAAGTTGGTTTCGACGCGGAAGGACGGGTCTTCCGCAGCAAGGCGCTGCAGACCAACCGACATCTTTTCCTGGTCAGCCTTCGACTTCGGCTCAACCGCGATCTCGATAACCGGATCGGGGAAGGTCATGGTTTCGAGGACAACCGGCTTGTTCGGATCGCAGACCGTATCGCCGGTCGTGGTTTCCTTGAGGCCGGCGAGCGCCACGATGTCGCCTGCAAAGGCTTCGGTGATCTCGTCCTGCTTGTTAGCGTGCATCATGACCATCCGGCCGACGCGCTCGCGTTTGCCCTTCGTCGCGTTGAGGAAGGAGTCGCCCTTCGACAGCGTGCCCGAATAGATCCGGGTGAAGGTCAGCGTGCCCATATAGGGGTCGTTCATGATCTTGAACGCCAGGCCCGAGAAAGGCTGCGCATCATCGGCCGAACGCTCGATGTTACGCGTCTCGGTCTCGTCGCCCGGGGCAAAGCCCATGTAAGGCGGCACGTCGAGCGGGCTCGGCAGGAAGTCGACCACAGCGTTCAGCATCGGCTGGACGCCCTTGTTCTTGAACGCAGAACCGCAGAGGACCGGCATGAAGGACAGCGTCAGCACGCCCTTGCGGATCAGCTTGCGCAGCGTGTCGATGTCGGGCTCTTTACCTTCGAGGTAGCCTTCCATCGCCGCATCGTCCATTTCGACGGCGATCTCGATGAGCTTGCCGCGCCATTCTTCGGCCAGCGGACGCAGGCTGTCACGGATTTCGCGAAGCTCCCAGGTCGCGCCGAGGTCTTCACCGGCCCACACCCATTCTTTCATGGTGATGAGGTCGATATGGCCTTCAAGCTGGTTTTCCGAACCGATCGGCAGCTGGATCGGCGCCGGCGTTGCGCCAGTGCGGTCCTTGATCATGCGGACGCAGTTGAAGAAGTCAGCGCCGATCTTGTCCATCTTGTTGACGAACACGATGCGCGGAACCTTGTACCGGTCTGCCTGGCGCCAGACGGTTTCGGTCTGGGGCTCAACACCGGCGTTTGCGTCGAGAACGCAGACAGCGCCATCAAGCACGGCCAGCGAACGCTCGACTTCGATGGTGAAGTCAACGTGTCCGGGGGTGTCGATGATGTTGAAACGGTATTTCGGCGAGAGCGCCGTGGAGCCGTCTTCGGTGCGTTCCCAGAAGGTGGTCGTGGCAGCCGAAGTGATCGTGATGCCGCGCTCCTGCTCCTGGACCATCCAGTCCATGGTGGCCGCGCCGTCATGCACTTCACCGATCTTGTGCGACTTGCCGGTGTAGTAGAGGATACGCTCTGTGGTCGTGGTTTTGCCGGCATCAATGTGGGCCATGATGCCGAAGTTGCGGTATCGCTCCAGCGGATATTCGCGGGCCATGAGATCAAACCTTCGTTTCTGCTTCCCGGAAGGAAGGGTGGGGCACTCGCCGGGCGAGGCAACCCTGCCGCCCGGCGATTGTACTTGTTACCAGCGGTAGTGGGCGAACGCCTTGTTCGCATCCGCCATGCGGTGGGTGTCTTCGCGCTTCTTGACCGCGTTGCCGCGGCCCTGGCTTGCATCCATCAGCTCGCCGGCAAGACGCTCACGCATCGTGTTTTCGTTGCGGCCGGCAGCGGCAGAAGCCAGCCAGCGGATGGCGAGCGCCTGGCGGCGCTCGGTGCGCACTTCAACCGGAACCTGGTAGGTGGCACCGCCGACGCGGCGCGAACGAACCTCAACGGCGGGCGCCACAGCTTCCAGAGCATTGTGGAACACTTCGACCGGGTTCTTTTTCGAACGGGTTTCGACCAGATCGAACGCACCGTAAACGATACGCTCGGCAACGGACTTTTTGCCGTCGCGCATGATCTGGTTCATGAATTTCGTAACGACGATGTCCTTGAACTTCGGATCGGGCAGGACTTGGCGCTTCTCGGCACTGTGACGACGGGACATGGGCCTCTAGCCTCTTACTTCGGTTTCTTCGCGCCGTAATGCGAGCGGCGCTGTTTACGGTTCTTGACGGGCTGGGTGTCGAGCGCGCCGCGCACGATGTGGTAGCGCACACCCGGAAGGTCTTTCACGCGGCCGCCGCGGATGAGCACAACAGAGTGCTCCTGAAGGTTGTGGCCTTCGCCGGGGATGTAGCACAGCGATTCAAATCCGGAGGTCATGCGCACCTTGGCCACTTTCCGGAGCGCCGAGTTCGGCTTCTTCGGGGTCGTGGTGTAAACACGGGTGCAGACGCCGCGGCGCTGAGGACAAGCCTTCAGGGCGGGGGTCTTGGTACGGGTGCGCTTTGGCTCGCGCGGATTGCGGATCAGCTGCTGAATCGTCGGCATTCGGGCCTACTGTCTCTTCGTACGTTGCGGCCCGGGGGCCTATAATGACGTGTGCCCCAAAAGCCCTTGATCAGGCTTCCGGGACGAGCGGAAATTGGGGGTCAGCTTCGCCGGAGCATTGCTGTTCCGGTGCGGCACTGGACGAAACGCCCATTTGCCTCTCTGACGATCCGGGGCGTGTAGACTCGCGCGCGCGGCGCGTCAAGGGCGCTGGCGCGGCTTTCCGCATGGCCGGATGTCGTTCTTGTATCGAATCAGAACGGGGAAAGCCCGCCCCAGCTTTCAAAGCACATCCAGGCGATCAGCCCGACAGCGGCAATCGCGCAGATCATGCCTGCAATCTCAGTCCGCCCTGCCCTCATGATACACGCCCGAAAAGTGAAAAAGCCTACCATTGCTGGCAGGCTTTTCCGGTTGGTTCAAGTCAGCAGCCTGGCCTATTCGCCGGCAGTGTCTTTCTCCGGAGCCGGCAGGCTGACGAGGGTGATCCCCTCCTCCGCCTTGGCCATGGCGGCAGCGCGCTTGGCCTTCAGCTTCAGGTCGCGCTCGGCGGCCACACGGCGATACTGGCGGATACCGCCACCCGTACCGGCCGGGATCAGGCGGCCCACGATGACGTTCTCCTTGAGGCCGTCGAGCGTGTCGACCTTGCCCTGGATCGCGGCCTCGGTGAGCACGCGGGTCGTCTCCTGGAAGGAGGCGGCCGAGATGAAGCTCTTGGTCTGCAGCGAGGCCTTGGTGATACCCAGCAGCAGCGGGGTCGCCGTGGCTTCGCGCAGGTCTTTCTTGCGCGAGCGGCGGATGGCCTCATTGGCCTCCTCGAACTCGATCGCATCGATGTGCTCGCCGGTGATGAACGGCGTATCGCCGCCATCGGTGATCTCGACCTTCTGCAGCATCTGGCGAACGATCACCTCGATATGCTTGTCGTTGATCGGCACGCCCTGCAGGCGATAGACCTTCTGCACTTCGTCCGTGAGGTAGTTGGCCAGGGCTTCCACGCCGAGCGTCGAGAGAATGTCCTGCGGGGCCGGGTTACCGTCCATCAGGTATTCACCACGCTTGATGAAGTCGCCGTCCTGGACCGCGAGGTGTTTGCCCTTCGGCACCAGATAGTCGATGGGTTCGCGGCCTTCCTCGGTCGGAACGATCGTGACCTTGCGCTTGTTCTTGTAGTCGCGCCCGTATTCGACGCGGCCATCGACTTCCGCGATGATCGCATGGTCCTTCGGACGGCGGGCTTCGAAGAGTTCGGCCACGCGCGGCAGACCGCCCGTGATGTCCTTCGTCTTGGCACCGCCCGTCGCGACACGGGAGAGCGTGTCGCCCGGCTCGATCCGGTCACCGTCAGAGACGGAGAGGATGGCGCCAACCGACAGCACGTAGGTTGCGAGCGACCCGTTGGGCAGCTTCACCGGCTTGCCGTTGCCATCCACGATCTGGATCGACGGCTTGAGATCGGCCGATTTGGAACTCGATCGCGGGTCAACGACGACGCGCGCGGAGATACCCGTCGCTTCATCGGTTTCCTCGCGCACCGTCACACCCTCGACGAGGTCGATGAGGCGTGCCTCACCGCCCACTTCCGAGACGATCGGCTGGGCGAACGGATCCCAGTCAGCCAGCAGCTTGCCAGGCATGACCTTGTCGCCGTCCTTGGCCATCAGGCGCGTACCATAGGCCGGGCGGAACGACTGGCGGGTGCGCCCGTCTGCGTCCACGATCTCCACCTGCATGCGGCGGCCGACAACCACGATCGTCTTGTCCTTGCGGGTAACGATCTCGGCATCGGTGAAGCGCACCGTCCCCTCGAAGCTGGCTTCGAGCGAGGACTGGTCAGCCACCTGGGCGGCGCCGCCGATGTGGAACGTACGCATCGTCAGCTGGGTACCCGGCTCACCGATGGACTGGGCGGCGATCACACCGACAGCCTCACCCCGGTTGACCAGCGTGCCGCGGGCAAGGTCGCGCCCGTAGCACTGGGCACAGATTCCGTTCTTGGTTTCGCAGGTCAGCGGCGAACGCACTTTCACGCGGTCGACCGAAGCGGTGTCGATGAGGGCGGCAACGTCCTCGTCAACATAGGTATTGGCCGGAACGACGAGCTTGCCATCGGCGCTCTTGATGTCTTCAGCGATGACACGGCCGAGGATACGCTCGTTGAGCGAGACGACGACATCGGCGCCTTCCATGACGGCGTTGATGTCGATGCCCTTCTCCGTGCCGCAATCATCTTCGTTGATGATGCAGTCCTGGGCCACGTCGACGAGGCGGCGGGTCAGGTAACCGGAGTTGGCAGTCTTAAGAGCCGTATCGGCCAGACCCTTACGGGCACCGTGGGTCGAGTTGAAGTACTCGAGAACGGTGAGGCCTTCCTTGAAGTTCGAGATGATCGGCGTCTCGATGATCTCGCCCGACGGCTTGGCCATCAGGCCGCGCATACCGGCGAGCTGTTTCATCTGGTTCTTCGAACCACGCGCCCCGGAGTCAGCCATCATGAAGATCGAGTTGACCTGCTCCTTGCCCTTCTTGATCTGGGCCTTGGAGGCAGACTCCATCATGGCGTCAGCCACCTTGTCGGTGCAGCTCGACCAGGCATCAACGACCTTGTTGTACTTCTCGCCGCGCGTGATCAGACCGTCAGCATACTGACGCTCGTAATCGGAGACGAGATCCTTGGTCGCGTCGACCAGTTTCTTCTTCGCTTCCGGGATGACCATGTCATCCTTGCCGAAGGAGATGCCGGCCTTGCAGGCTTCGCGGAAGCCGAGTTCCATCATCTTGTCACAGAAGATCACCGTCGCCTTCTGGCCGCAGAGGCGGTAGACTTCGTCGATGATCTTGCCGATCGCTTTCTTGGAAAGCACGGTGTTGACGAGTTCCGGACCGATCGCTTTCGAGCGCGGCAGGATGTTCGCCACCATGTAGCGGCCCGGCGTCGTATCGATGATGCGGCGCTGCGGCTTGCCGTCAGCGTCGACGCCGTCATACAGCGCCTTGACCTTGGAGTGCAGCGACACAAGGCCCGCGTCCAGCGCATGCTCGATCTCGGCGAGGTCTGCGAAGACCATGCCCTCCCCCGGCTCGCCCTTGCGGTCGAGCGAGAGGTAGTAGAGGCCGAGGATGATGTCCTGGGACGGAACGATGATTGGCTTGCCGTTGGCGGGCGAGAGGATGTTGTTGGTCGACATCATCAGCACGCGGCATTCCAGCTGGGCCTCGAGGCTCAGCGGAACGTGGACAGCCATCTGGTCGCCGTCGAAGTCCGCGTTGAACGCGGCGCAGACGAGCGGGTGCAGCTGGATGGCCTTGCCTTCGATCAGCTTCGGCTCGAATGCCTGGATGCCCAGACGGTGCAGCGTCGGCGCGCGGTTCAGCAGAACCGGGTGCTCACGGATAACCTCGTCGAGGATATCCCACACTTCCGGCTTCTCTTTCTCCACCAGCTTCTTGGCCGCCTTCACCGTGCCGGCGAGGCCTTTGGCGTCGAGGCGCGCATAGATGAACGGCTTGAACAGCTCCAGCGCCATCTTCTTCGGCAGGCCGCACTCGTGCAGCTTGAGGTTCGGGCCGACCACGATGACCGAACGGCCGGAATAGTCGACGCGCTTGCCCAGAAGGTTCTGGCGGAAGCGGCCCTGCTTGCCTTTCAGCATGTCGGAGATCGACTTCAGCGGGCGCTTGTTGGTGCCCGTGATCGTGCGGCCGCGGCGGCCATTGTCGAACAGGGCGTCCACCGACTCCTGCAGCATCCGCTTTTCGTTCCGGATGATGATGTCCGGCGCGCGAAGCTCCATCAGGCGCTTCAGGCGGTTGTTCCGGTTGATCACGCGGCGATAGAGGTCGTTGAGGTCGGAGGTGGCGAAGCGGCCGCCATCCAGCGGAACCAGCGGGCGCAGATCCGGCGGGATGACCGGGATGACCGTCAGGATCATCCATTCCGGTTTCGCTTTCGACTGGATGAAGGAATCCACCACCTTCAGGCGCTTGGAATACTTCTTCGTCTTCAGTTCCGAACTGGACTCGCGCAGCTCCTCGCGCAGCGTCTCGGCCAGCGTCGGCAGGTCGAGGCTCTTGAGGATTTCGCGGATCGCTTCGGCGCCGATCATCGCGGTGAACGCGTCTTCGCCAAGGCGGTCCTGCGCGTCCATATACTCTTCTTCGGTGAGCAGCTGCAGCGGCTCAAGCTCGGTCAGGCCGGGCTCGATGACCACATAGCTTTCGAAGTAGAGCACGCGCTCGACGTCTTTCAGCGGCATGTCCACCAGGGTCGCGATCCGGGACGGCAGCGACTTCAGGAACCAGATGTGCGCCACCGGCGCGGCCAGATCGATATGGCCCATGCGCTCGCGGCGAACGCGCGCCAGGGTCACTTCAACGCCGCACTTCTCGCAGACGATGCCGCGATACTTGATGCGCTTATACTTGCCGCAAAGGCACTCATAGTCCTTCGTCGGGCCGAATATCCGCGCACAGAAAAGGCCGTCGCGCTCCGGCTTGAACGTGCGGTAGTTGATGGTTTCGGGCTTCTTGATTTCACCAGACGACCACGAGCGGATCTTCTCCGGGCTCGCAATCGAAATACGGATCGCCTCGAAGCTCGGGGCGGGCGTATTGGTGTTGAACATATTGGCGACGTCCTGGCGCATAGGGTGTCTGCTCCTTGGGGCGGGCATTTACGGGGAGGTCTCTCTCCCCTGCCCTGAATAAATCCGGGTCGGCGAGGCCCCGCCTGTTCAGCGGGGCCCTATTTTGCGGAAAGTCTACTCGGCGGCCACCGGGGCCTCTTCAGCTGCGTCCCGCTCGAGGCCATTTTCCTCAAGCAGCTCCACATTGAGACCGAGCGAGCGCATCTCCTTGATAAGCACGTTGAAGCTTTCCGGAATGCCGGCCTCGAAGGTGTCGTCCCCACGGACGATCGCTTCGTAGACCTTGGCGCGGCCGGCCGTATCGTCCGACTTCACCGTCAGCATTTCCTGCAGCGTGTAGGCAGCGCCATAGGCTTCCAGAGCCCAGACCTCCATCTCGCCGAAGCGCTGGCCGCCGAACTGGGCCTTGCCGCCCAGCGGCTGCTGGGTGACGAGCGAGTACGGACCCGTGGAGCGGGCGTGGATCTTCTCGTCGACCAGGTGGTGCAGCTTCAGAAGGTATTTGTAGCCAACCGTGACCGGGCGCGTGAACGCCACACCGGTGCGGCCGTCGAACAGGCGGACCTGACCCGACGTGTCCAGACCGGCACGGGTCAGCAGGTCGTTGATGTCGTCCTCGCGGGCGCCATCGAACACCGGGGTCGCAATCGGAACACCGTTCCGGAGGTTGCCTGCCAGCTCGATGATTTCCTCATCGGTCTCCGGCAGGTCCTGAGCTTCGCCATAAGCATGGGTCAGCGACGCTTTCAGCGCCTTGATGTCATGCTTCTGGTGGAACTCTTCCAGCGCCTTGTCGATGATGTGGCCGAGGCCGCGGCAGGCCCAGCCCGAATGGGTCTCGAGGATCTGACCGACGTTCATCCGCGAAGGCACGCCCAGCGGGTTGAGCACGATGTCGACCGGCGTACCATCTTCCAGGAACGGCATGTCTTCGAGCGGGTTGATCTTGGAGATAACCCCCTTGTTGCCGTGACGGCCGGCCATCTTGTCGCCCGGCTGCAGCTTGCGCTTCACGGCCAGGAAGACCTTCACGACCTTCATCACGCCCGGAGGCAGATCGTCGCCGCGCTGGACCTTCTCGACCTTGTCGTTGAAGCGGGCATCAAGTTCCCGGATCGAGGCGTCGAACTGCTCGCGCAGGGCCTGGAGTTCGGCCTGGGCCTTTTCAGACTTCAGCTCGATATCCCACCACTGGCGCTGGTTCAGCTCTTCAAGGGCAGCTTCAGCGATCTTGCCGGCTTTGAAGCCTTTGGGACCTGCCGCCGCTTCCTTGCCGACGAGAATGTCGCGCAGGCGCGAATAGGTGTTGCGCTCAAGGATCGACTGTTCGTCTTCCTTGTCTTCCTGCAGCTTCTCGATCTGCTCACGCTCGATCTGCAGCGCGCGCTGGTCCTTGTCGATGCCGTGGCGGTTGAAGATGCGCACATCCACAACCGTACCGGCGTCGCCCGGAGGCACGCGCAGCGAGGTATCACGAACGTCCGACGCCTTCTCACCGAAGATGGCGCGCAGGAGTTTCTCCTCCGGCGTCATCGGGCTTTCGCCCTTCGGCGTGACCTTGCCGACGAGGATGTCGCCCGCCTTCACTTCGGCGCCGACCGCCACGATCCCGGCTTCGTCGAGGTTGCGGAGCGCTTCCTCGCCGACGTTCGGGATGTCGCGGGTGATCTCTTCCGGGCCGAGCTTGGTATCACGGGCGGCAACTTCGAACTCCTCGATGTGGATCGAGGTGAAGACGTCGTCGCGCACGATGCGCTCGGAGATCAGGATGGAGTCTTCGAAGTTGTAGCCGTTCCAGGGCATGAACGCGACGAGCACGTTCCGGCCGAGCGCCAGTTCACCGAGATCCGTGGACGGACCGTCAGCGATGATGTCGTTCTTCGACACAACGTCGCCAACCTTCACGATCGGACGCTGGTTGATGCACGAGTTCTGGTTCGAGCGGCGGAACTTGGCGAGACGGTAGATGTCGACGCCCGACTTGGAGCCTTCGAGATCTTCGGTCGCGCGCACAACGATACGCATCGCGTCGACCTGCTCGACCACCCCTGCCCGGCGGGCAACGATGGCGGCGCGGCTGTCGCGGGCAACGACCGCTTCCATGCCGGTGCCGACGAATGGCGCTTCGGACTTCACAAGCGGCACCGCCTGGCGCTGCATGTTGGAGCCCATCAGCGCGCGGTTGGCGTCGTCATTCTCGAGGAATGGAATGAGCGAGGCAGCCACCGACACGACCTGCTTGGGCGAAACGTCCATATACTGAACTTCTTCGCGCGCAACCATCGTCGCTTCGCCAGCCACACGGGCGTTGACGAACTCGTTCACGAGCTCGCCCTTGGCATTCACGGTCGCGTTGGCCTGAGCGATCGAATAGATGCTCTCTTCCATCGCGGAGAGGTACACGACCTCTTCGGTCAGCTTGCCATTCAGCACGCGGCGGTAAGGGCTCTCGATGAAGCCGTACTTGTTGACGCGGGCATGGGTCGCCAGGCTGTTGATCAGACCGATGTTCGGGCCTTCCGGCGTCTCGATCGGGCAGATGCGGCCATAATGGGTCGGGTGAACGTCGCGGACCTCAAAGCCGGCGCGCTCGCGCGTCAGACCGCCCGGGCCAAGCGCCGAGAGGCGGCGCTTGTGGGTGATCTCGGAGAGCGGGTTGGTCTGGTCCATGAACTGCGACAGCTGCGAGGAGCCGAAGAATTCGCGGACAGCCGCCACAACCGGTTTGGCATTGATCAGGTCGTGCGGCATCACGGTGTCGATATCGACCGCGCCCATACGTTCCTTGATCGCGCGCTCCATGCGCACGAGACCGATCCGGTAGTTGTTTTCCATCAGCTCGCCGACCGAGCGGACACGGCGGTTGCCGAGGTTGTCGATATCGTCGACTTCGCCCTTGCCGTCCTTCAGGTCGAGGATGACCTTCATGACGCCGATAATGTCTTCATTGCGCAGGGTGCGCATGCTGTCTTCCGCCGACTCGTACTCGCGCACGGCCACCGAGAGACGCATGTTCATCTTCACCCGGCCAACGGCCGAGAGGTCGTAACGCTCGGAATCGAAGAAGAGCTGGCCGAAGAGAGCCTCAGCCGCTTCCTGCGTCGGCGGTTCGCCGGGGCGCATGACGCGGTAGATGTCCGAGAGCGCTTCGAAGCGGGTCTCGTTCTTGTCAGCCTTCAGCGTGTTGCGCAGCCAGGGGCCACGGCCACCGGCGTCAATGTCCAGCACTTCGATCAGGTCGATGCCGTAATCGCGCATTTCGGCGATGGTCGCCTCTTCCAGCGCGTCGCCGGCTTCCCCGAAGATTTCCCCGGTTTCCATGTTGACCACATCGCGGGCCAGGAACTTGCCGACGAGGGCTTCCGAGGTGACGAGGATCTCGTCGGTGCCGCTTTCCGCCGTACGCTTCGCCTTGAGGGCGGTGATCTTCTTGCCGGCCTCGGCGACGACCTTGCCGGTCTTGGCGTCGATCAGGTCGAATTCCGGCTTCACGCCCTTCCAGGCATCGGCGCGGAAGCTCGTGATCCAGCCCTTTTTGTCGAGGCGGTAGATCGAGCGGGTGTAGAACTGGTCAAGGATCTGCTCGGTGTCATAGCCGAGCGCATACAGCATCGTCGTCGCCGGCAGCTTGCGCTTGCGGTCGATCCGGATGTTCAGGATGTCTTTCGCGTCGAACTCGAAGTCGAGCCAGGAGCCGCGATACGGAATGATCCGGGCGGCAAACAGCAGCTTGCCCGAAGCATGGGTCTTGCCCTTGTCATGGTCAAAGAACACGCCCGGCGAACGGTGCATCTGCGAGACGATCACGCGCTCGGTGCCGTTGACGACAAAGGTGCCCTTCTCGGTCATCAGCGGGATGTCGCCGAGATAGCATTCCTGCTCTTTCACTTCCTTGACCGAGCGGGCGCCGGTGTCTTCATCAACGTCGAACACCACGAGCTGGAGGCGCACTTTCAGCGGGGCCTGGTAGGTCAGGTCGCGCTGCATGCACTCTTCGACATCGAACTTAGGCTGTTCGAACTCGTAGGAGACGTATTCGAGGGTCGCACGCTCAGAGAAGTCCGTGATCGGGAAAACCGATTTGAAGACACCGCCCAGGCCATCATCCGTGCGCTTTTCGCGCGGCGTGTTCATCTGGAGGAAGGCTTCGTAGGACTCGCGCTGGACCTCGATCAGGTTTGGCATTTCGATGGCTTCGGGAATGCGGCCGAAGTTTTTGCGGATACGTTTCTTTTCCGTGAAGGAGAGTGCCATCCCAGGTTCCCAGTCTTTCGGCTTGTCCGCACGCGCGCAGACAGCCTGTGATTAGAACGCGAGTACGCGGCGATCCCCAATGGAGACCGCCGCGCAGATCCTTGAACGGGAGACGCCTCGCGCGAACGCCGCCCGGATGCGAAACCGCAGAGCTTACTTGAGCTCGACTTTTGCGCCTGCAGCTTCGAATTTCTTCTTCATCTCTTCAGCGTCAGCCTTGGACACGCCTTCCTTGACGGTCTTCGGAGCGCCTTCGACGAGGTCCTTGGCTTCTTTCAGGCCGAGGGCCGGAACGACTTCGCGGACGAGCTTGATGACTTCGATTTTCTTCGCGCCAGCGTCGGTCAGCACGACATCGAATTCGGTCTTCTCTTCAACAGCAGCGGCCGGAGCAGCGCCGCCGCCAGCAGCAGCAACAGCCACAGGAGCAGCAGCAGAAACGCCCCACTTTTCTTCGAGCATTTTTGCAAGCTCAGCAGCTTCCAGAACGGTCAGAGCCGAGAGATCTTCGACAATCTTTTCGAGATTTGCCATGGTTTCAATTCCTGTTTGGTTCGGTTGTTAAGGTCTTGGTGTTGCGAAAACGGGTGTCTTATGCGGCGTCTTTCGACGCATACGCGGACACCACGCGGGCAAGTTGCGAAGCCGGTGCCTGAATGACGCCTGCAACTTTCGTTGCCGGTGCCTGGATGAGGCCGATAAGCTTGCCACGCAGTTGGTCGAGGGACGGCAGTTTCGCGAGGGCTTCGACGCCTTTGGCATCGAGGACCTGCTCACCCATCACGGCGCCGATGATGACGAGTTTCGAATTTTCCTTCGAGAACTCATCGGCCGCTTTCGCAGCCGACACCGGATCCGGCGAGTAGGCGATCGCCACGGGGCCCTGGAAGAGCTCCTGTGCCTTGTCGCCACCTGCCCCGCCCAGCGCGATTTTCGCGAGGCGGTTCTTGACCACTTTGAAGTGCGCGCCGTCCTTGCGGAGCATGCCACGCAGCTTCGTCATTTCCGCCACGGTAAGACCGGTATAGTGGGTCACGACGACCACGCCCGCCCCTTCGAAAACCCCTTTGAGGTTCTCGAGAGCCGCGCTTTTTCCAGCTTTATCCATTGCGGGTCTCCATTGAGGCGCCCGGACCATCCGGCCGCCCTGGTAATCGCCAAAACTCCCGAAAGAGCCTCAGCGCCTGCCCAGGGATTGGCCTGCCCGGTCTGCATTTCCTGGGGATTCCAGAAAATTCCGAACCGTTTCAACGCCTCACCCCGTCTGCACAGGCGGCCAGATGGCCCTTAGCAACCCCGAAGGGTATGACCTATGGTCTAGGACAGGAAAACGGGAGGCCGCCGATGCATATCGGAGAACTCCCGTCAAGCGGCGGCTGTTAACGGTTTTTCCAGAGGTTCGCAAGCCCCTTCCCTGAATTTTTCACAGGGGCACAAAAAAGCCCGGAGCCGCTGGGCAGCTCCGGGCCTTCCTGAAATTTCAGCCCCGAGGGGCTTGCGGCGATCAGCCCTTGGCTTCAGCCAGGTCGATCGTAACGCCGGCGCCCATCGTCGAAGACAGGGTGACCTTGCGCACAAATGTGCCTTTCGCGCCCGACGGGCGGGCTTTCACGACGGCCGAAATGAACGCCTGGACGTTCTTCTCGATGTCGGCATCGGTGAAGCTGGCCTTGCCAACACCGGCATGAACGATACCGGCCTTCTCGACCTTGAACTCGACGGCGCCGCCCTTGGCGTCCTTGACGGCCTGGGTGACGTTCGGGGTCACGGTGCCAACCTTGGGGTTCGGCATCAGGCCGCGTGGGCCGAGCACCTTACCAAGACGGCCGACAAGGCCCATCATGTCCGGGGTCGCGATCACACGGTCGAAGTCCATGAAGCCGCCATTGACCTTTTCGAACAGGTCTTCGGCGCCGACGATGTCTGCGCCGGCTGCAAGAGCTTCTTCAGCCTTCTTGTCCTTGGCGAACACGGCCACGCGGACGTCCTTGCCGGTGCCTGCCGGCAGGTTCACCACCGAGCGGACCTGCTGGTCGGCATATTTGGGGTCAACGCCGAGATTGATGGCGATTTCGATCGACTCGTCGAACTTCGCCTTGGCGTTCGATTTCACGAGCTTCACAGCCTCGGAGATCGTGTAAGCTTTCGTCTTGTCGACGGTCTGCTCGATTGCGCGGGTGCGCTTACCTTTGGTCGCCATGATGATTACTCCACGATCTGCAGGCCCATCGCGCGGGCGGAGCCGGCGATGATCTTGGTGGCTGCATCAAGGTCGTTGGCGTTCAGGTCGTCCATCTTGACCTTCGCGATCTCGCGAACCTGGTCCATGGTCACCTTGCCGACGGTGTCATAGCCGGGCTTTTTCGCGCCAGAAGCGGGCTTCTTGCCGAGTTTCAGGCCAGCGGCCTTCTTCAGCAGAACCGTTGCCGGCGGCGTCTTGGTGACGAAGGTGAACGACTTGTCCTGATAATACTGGATCACAACCGGGGTCGGCAGGCCTTCTTCCATGCCCTGGGTACGGGCGTTGAAGGCTTTGCAGAATTCCATGATGTTGATACCGCGCTGGCCGAGGGCGGGGCCCACTGGCGGCGACGGGTTGGCCTTGCCGGCCGGGATCTGGAGCTTGATCTGCCCCAGAAGTTTCTTAGCCATTTTGTCCTCACAACTTTGGCGAAGGGGCGGTGGTCTTTCGATCCGCCCGGTTGAATACGAGGCTCCGCGGTTCGGCTGGCAGCCTCCCGCAGAAGCGGCGCGTATGACGGAAAGCCCCTGCCCGGTCAAGCCGCAGGCATGAAAAAGCCCGGAACGCCTGGCGTCCGGGCCTTCTGGCAGGGCTGGGCCGCCTGACCCTTACATCATCGCATAGCCGCGCGCGTTGATGTACTGGCGCAATTCTGCGGCGCGGCGGGTCGGATCAGGGTGGGTCGACATGAATTCGGGCGGACGCTGCCCCTTGGACTGGGCGTCCATCAGCTCCCACAGGCGGACCGACTGTTTCACGTCATATCCGGCATTATACATGTAATCGACGCCGAGGCGGTCGGCCTCCAGCTCATGATTGCGGCTGTAGGGCAGGATCACGCCGAACTGCACCGCCGCCCCGCCGAGCGCGCCGATGGCCGAGCCATACTTGCTGAGCTCTTCGGACGATGCCACGGCGATCTGGCCAACCATCATGCCGGCCTGCGCCGCCATCGCCACCGACATCCGCTCCGCCGCATGGCGGCCGGTCACATGCCCGGTCTCATGCCCCAGAACCGATGACAGCTGGTCATCATTCTCGGTCAGTTCGGTAATCCCGCGATACACGCCGACCCGGTTGCCCGGCATCACGAACGCGTTGACGTCATCGGTGTCGAACACCGCCACATCCCACTGTTCATGATCGCGCTTGGCGCCCTTCGCGGTGCGGTTCCACACGTTCAGCACGCGGTTGCGCAGCGCCGCATTGGAGGTCTGGGGCACCTGGGTCTTCATGTCCGACCAGGCAGCCGTGGCCATGCTGGCCACTTCCGCGTCGCCCATCAGCAGGAACTGGCTGCGGCCGGTTTCCGGATTAGTCGTGCAGCCCGAAACGAAGGGCAGCACGGTGCCGGCAGCGATGCCGGTGATGATCGCGCGGCGCGACATCCGGATCTTGGGCGCGCCAGCGAGGATCTCGCCGTCAAAATCAATGCGTTCGACCATTTTTCTCTCCCTGAAACCGGCCATCGGAAGGTTAACTCCGCGGCGGCAAAATGCAATTCCAGCCTTCGATCCCTAGGCCCCTGCCCGTGAACCGCTGCTGAATGTGAACCGTCTCAGGGCTCGGCGCCCTCGCCCACCAGAATGGCGGCCTGCTCCACCCAGCCTTCGCGCTTCACGCGGCCATTGAAGTGCAGATAATCGTCAATCCAGGCGATGTTTTCGGGGCTCCAGTCGGCAATCTGGTCGAAATGATAGATGCCCAGCGAGTTCAGCACTTCCTGAATGCGTGGGCCGATCCCGCCGATCAGGGTCAGGTCGTCCGGCGCGCCCTCCACCGGCCGCTCCAGCGCCAGCGGGCGGGCGGGCATCACATCTGCCGCCTCTCCGGCATCGGCCAGCGCATCTTCTTCCTCAAGCCGGCCGAGGATGGCTTCCGCGGCAAAGGCGCCCTCGTCTTCCTCTTCGTCCTCGTCCTCGTCTTCGAAATCGTCATCGCCGGCGAAGTCTTCCAGCGCCTCGCCCGTTTCGTCTTCGGTCTGCCGCTCACGCTCCAGGCTGGCGGCTTCTTCGTCTTCTGCCGCGATTTCATCGTCGACGCTTTCCTGGTCGCCTTCAAAATAGGCCAGGCGCCCTTCCAGAAAGCGGTTGCGCCAGCGCAGGCGGGCGAGTTCTTCCTCAGGCGACTCCTCATCGGCCTTCGGCGCCGCGGGGGCGGAAGGCGCGGCGGCTGGCGCCGCCTCCTCGACCACCGCTGGGGCGGCTGCCAGGGCTGGCTGGGCCGCGACTTCATTTTCCAGCGCCTTCACCCGCAGCGCCAGGTAAGAGACTTTCCATGTCAGCTTGGGGTCCGCCTCGGCGGCGGGCGCAGCCTCGGTCTGAACAGGCGCGGGCACGGTGGCAGCCGCCGCGACCGCCTCTGCGCGCGCCACTTCGGCGTCCGTGAGCGCCCGGCGGGCTTCGGCGAGGTCTGCCTCAAGCCCGGCAACCTGCGCCTCCAGCTCCTTCGTGCGCAGCATCGCGGCCCCGTCAATGGCGGGCAAAGCTGCCATTTCCGGCGCAGGCGCCAGCACGGGCGGAGCCGCCTTCAGGGCGTCGAGTTCTTCCCGCGCCAGGCGCAGGGCTGAGAGGGTTTCGGCCAGCTGTTGCTCCAGCGCCGGATCAGCCTGGGGCGAGACCTGCGCGGCCTCAAACGCCTGCGCGCCGCCCTGCCCTGCCAGCAGCTTGCGCTGGGCGGCAAACAGGCGCTCGATCTCGTCGCGCGCTTCGCTGAGTTCCACCTTCGTCACATCGCGGTCGACTTCCGCCCGGCGCAGGCGGCCGGTCAGCAACATGCCGCGGAGCGACCAGCCCAGCAGCAGCGCCACCAGCGCTGCCCCGGCCAGTGCAATCCACATATGTGCCACAAGCCAGGTCATTCTCCGCTCCGTTCCAAAATTCTGATGTCTACAGGCCGGGCTGCTGCCGTTTCCGCGTCAGCGTCCTGATTAGCGCCCTCGCCGCTGGGGCGACTATAGCTGATAGCAGCCAGCCGCGCGCGGGGCACCCCTGCCGAAACAAGGAAATCCGCCAGTTCGGAGGCCTGCACGTTTCCGGCGGCGATAATCTCGAACCGCTCGGAGGCGTCGCAGCGGCGGAGGACCCCGGCGATCTCGTCGAGGACCGGACCGCTTTGCCGGGCCAGCACCGCGCCGCCCTGCGTGAAGCGGATCTGACCCGAGGCGAGCGCCGCGCGAAGCTCTCCCTGGCAGTCCATTCCCGCGCCACCGGCAGACATCGGCAGGACATTTCCGGACACTTCCTGGACACTTTCGGACATTTCGGCGCCAATCGCCGTCTTCCAGCGGCCCCCGCCGCGCGCCATGTCGTCCTTCAGGTAATAGAGCGTGCTGGGCCGCGCCGTACCCTCGAAGATGAACACCCCGCCCGCCGCATCGAAGGCCATCTCGCCCGCGCTGAACCTGGCAAACTCGGGCAACCCGGCCAGCGCGCCGGCAAGCCAGCCTTCCGGCATCGCCGCGCCGAGGGCCATCTCGTCGGCAATCTCGCCGTCAAAGCTCTCCTCAGCCGCCGCCAGCAGCTGGCGCCGCTCACCCTCATTGGAAATTGTGCCCGACAGCGTCAGCACATTGCCTTCAAGGCGGGCGCGCCAGCGGACGTCTCCGGCCAGCAGCGGCTCTCCGCGGAAGGGCGCGGCCACGCCCGACACCGCCCGGGCGATCTCCGCCCGCAGCGCCGGATCGGCCACCTCGCCGCGCAGCACCAGGCGATAATCGGTCAGGGTCGCCTCCCCTTCCTCCATCTGCGCGAGCTGTTTCAGCGCCAGCCGCGCAACCCCCTGGAAGTTGCCGGCCGGCGCGCCTGCCGCCAGCTGCATCTCATTGTCCACCGCCGCGCGCCCTACAAGGCGGACATCCTCCACCAGCGTGGCCTGGATGCCCTTGGAGGGCACAAGGCCCGAGAGGATGATCCGGCCTTCGGCTGTCTTGGTGGCGCGCCAGACATAGGGCGAGACCGGAGGCGCCGCGTCCGCGCGGTTCTCCACCAGGGTCACGCCGCCGAAGATCAGCCCGCCAGGGCCGCTGCTGCGCCGCACGAGGCGGGCGGCCTCGGTCACCGCATCATGGGAGGGCGCCGCGCCGGTGATCACGGCCCGCTGGCCGTCCATCCGGACGCTGGCCCAATCGGCCCCGCCTTCGGCCAGCGCCGCATTGGCCCGCGCCTCCAGCCGTGCTTGGAGGTTTACAGCGCTCTGTGGGGATTGGTAGATGCCCCACCACATAAGGAAAGGCAGGGCCAGGAGGGCGAGCCCCCCCCAAAGGTAGTCAAGCAGGCGCATGACGTCGCTGACCTCCCAAAACCAGTACCCCCACAGCACTCACTCGGGCGAGGCATGCCCTAACCCTTAACTGATCGCAAGATGAACCAGACAGACCCCACCCGGCGATGAAACAGCCCCTAGAACTGATCACCAGCCCCTCCAATCCGCTGATCAAGACCCTGAAAGGCCTTGAGCGCAAGAAGGAGCGTGCCGAAACCGGCCTGTTCCTGGCCGAAGGCGCCCGGATTGTCAGCGAAGGCCTCGCGCGCGGCTGGCAGCCGGAAACCGTGATTATTGCCGCCGATATGGCAGAACGGCCACAGATCCGTGACCTGGCGCGCGACGCCTTGAAGGCGGGCGCGCGTGTCGTGACGGCGCCTGACCGGCTGATGACCAAGATCACCCAGAAGGACAACGCCCAGAGCGTCGTCGCCGCCTTCCGCCAGCGCCATCTGAGCCTGGAAGCGTTGCCCAAACCGGTCGGCACACCACTCTACATCGCCCTCTATGAAGTGCGCGATCCCGGCAATCTCGGCACCATCCTGCGCACCGCAGACTGCGCCGGGGTGAGCGGCGTCATTCTCGTCGGTACCTGCTGTGATCCCTACAGTTTCGAGGCCGTACGCGCGTCCATGGGATCGGTGTTTGACGTGCCCTTTGCCCATGCCGATTTCGACAGTTTCAACACCTGGCGCAAGGCTGCCGGAATACGCCTTTCCGCTGCATCCGTAAATGGGACCGTGCGCCATGACGGGGCCGATTTCACCGGCGGATCGATCATCCTCATGGGCAATGAACAGGCCGGCCTGCCCGGCTGGGCCGAAGCGGCGTGCGACACGCTCTGCCTCATTCCAATGCGCGGGGGCGCCGACAGCCTGAACCTTGCCCAGGCCAGCGCCATCATGATCTACGAGGCCTGGCGCCAGCGAGGCTATGCATGACCATGAAAACCGAAACCCGCCTGCTGATCGCTGACGACTGGGAAGACTATGCCCTGCTCGACAGCGGCCACCTGCAGAAGCTGGAACGCTTCGGCAGCCAGACCGTGATCCGGCCCGACCCGCAGGCCTTCTGGGAACCCGCCCGGCCGGTGCAGAGCTGGAAAGCGGACGCCCGCTTCGTCACCAAGGCGCAGGATGAAGACGGCGCCGGGCAATGGGAAGTGCTCTCCCCCCGCGCCGCCGAAAGCTGGCCAATGCGCTGGAATGGCCTCACCTTCACGGCGCGGCGCACCGCCTTCCGGCATATGGGCGTCTTCCAGGAACACTCCGTCCACTGGCGGTTTGCGCAGGAGCAGATCCGCGCCGCAGGGCGCCCGCTCAAGGTGCTGAACCTCTTTGGCTATACCGGCATGATGTCGCTCGCCTGCGCGGCCGCCGGGGCCGAGGTGGTCCACCTCGATGCCAGCCCGAAATCCAATGGCTATGGCAAGGACAACCAGACCCTGTCGGGCCTTGATGACCGCACCATCCGCTGGATTGCCGATGACGCGATGAAGTTCGTCGCCCGCGAAATCCGCCGGGGCAGCAGGTATGACGGCATCGTGCTCGACCCGCCCAAATTCGGCCGCGGCCCGAAGAACGAGACCTGGCGTTTCGAGGAGAGCCTGCCCGAGCTGCTCGACGGCGTGCGAGACCTCCTCAGCGACGAGCCGCGCTTCGTCATCGCCACGGCCTATGCCGTGCGCCTTTCCTATCTCGCCGTGGCCCAGGCCCTCGGCGACCGGCTGAAGCCCTATGGCGGCGTGATGGAAATGGGCGAAATGGCCCTGCCCCAGCAAGGCTCCGACCGCCTGCTGCCCACCGCGCTCTACGCCCGCTGGCGCGCCGGCTGAGACACAAACGCGTTCAAAACCGCGCGCTGGCGACAGCCGGCCAGGCACTGCCGCACCCTTGCCTGGCCCCTCCCCCGCCCACCTGCGGGGCGGCCGGCCGGACAACGCCCA
>NZ_PNMA01000042.1 GCF_013823385.1 Hyphomonas sp. | reverse complement strand
GCGATTGCCCGAATGACGGGGTGGGGCCGCGCAAGGCAAAAAGAGCCGCCGCCAGCTTACCCCGCCTGCGCCGCCAGCGCGCCCAGCGCTGCCCCGTCCACGCGGTAGACCGTCCACTCATCCATCGGCCGCGCGCCCAGCGAGAGATAGAAATCGATCGCCGGCCGGTTCCAGTCGAGGACGGACCATTCCAGCCGCCCGCAGCCGCGTTCCACGGCAATCTCTGCCAGCTTTGCCAGCAGCGCCTTGCCATAGCCCTTGCCGCGCGCGGCGGGGTCTACGAACAGGTCTTCCAGATAGATGCCGGGCCTCGCCAGGAAGGTGGAATAGTTATGGAAGAACAGGGCAAACCCATGCGCCTTCCCGCCTTCCTCGATCAGCAGCACTTCAGCATAGGGGCGCGGCCCGAACAGGCTCGCCCGCAGGCTTTCCTCCGTAGCCACACAATCGGCCTCCAGCTTTTCATACACGGCCAGCGCGCGAATGAACCCCAGTATCACAGGCGTATCAGCCGCCTGCGCAAAACGGATGCGGTGCATGTCTTGAAACCTCATGTCAGATACAAAAAGGCCCGCCTTTGGGGCGGGCCTTTGCGGTCAGGATCAATCCTCGAAGTCTTCGTCCTCGACGACGACATCGGCGCCGCTATCCTCGTCGGCTTCGGCGCGCAGTTCCTGTTCGGCTTCGGCCAGGCGCCGCAGCAGGTATTCTTCGCACACGGCGATCAGCTCTTCGCGCTTGTCCTGATAGAAGTGGTTGGCCCCGGCCACCTTGGCGCGGTCCACCTTCTGGCCCTTCTGTACACGCACTTTCGTCAGCGCGCGTTCCACGTCTTCGGGAGAGGCGATGGTGTCCTTGTCGCCCGCCACGATCAGGCCGGAAGCCGGGCAGGGCGCGAGGAAGGAGAGGTCGTAATGGTTGGCCGGCGGGGAGATGGCGAGGAAGCCGTCAATCTCCGGCCGGCGCATCAAGAGCTGCAGCGTGATCCACGCGCCGAAGGAATAGCCTGCGCACCAGACAAAGCGGGGGCTCTCCGACAGGTTCTCCAGATAGTCGAGCACATAGGCGGCGTCTTCCAGCTCCCCGATGCCCTGGTCATAGGCGCCCTGGCTGCGGCCCACGCCGCGGGAGTTGTAGCGCAGCACGCCGAAGCCATGCTTTTCGAACAGCTGGTAGAGCATGATCGTGATCGGGTCCTGCATCGTCCCGCCCGCTTTCGGGTGGGGGTGCAGGATCAGGGCGATGGGCGCGCCCGGGTATGGCGGCTCGGTATAGCGCGCTTCAATTCGGCCCTGGGGCCCCGGAATGATGATCTCGGCCATCGCAACCTCGGCGTTTTTTCCACAGAAGGGCGCGTAGATAGGCCAAGTCGCTGCCGAAATGCAAATTTTTCTGCAGGGTGCGGGATTGCCCGGAAAAGACTATATAAAAGGGACCATGATATACGCCGATTACAACGCCACCGCCCCGCTGCGGCCGCAGGCAAGGGCGGCCATGCTCGCCGCGCTCGATCTGGGCCCAGCGAACCCCTCCTCCGTCCACCGGGCCGGGCGGGCGGCCCGCGCTGTGGTGGAGAAGGCCCGCGCCGAGGCCGGCGCCGCCATCGGCAGCCGGGCGGAAGACATCGTGTTCACCAGCGGGGGCACCGAATCCCTCGCCCTCGCCATCCAGGGCGCCGTCGCCGCCCTCGATGGGGCCGCCACCCTCATCGTCTCGGCCATCGAGCATGAAGCCGCCAGCAAGGCCGCCGCCCATGCCGGCGTGCCGGTTGAGACCGCCTATGTCCTCCCCACAGGACAGGTGGACCTGGATGATCTGCGCGCCCGCCTTGCCGCCTGGGACCGGGGCCTCAAGGGCACGCCCATCCTCGTGCTGATGCTGGCCAACAACGAAACCGGCATCCTCCAGCCCGTTCAGGAAGCCGCTGCCCTCCTGCGCGAGGCCGGCGGGCTCACCATCTGCGACGCCGTCCAGGCCCTCGGCAAGGTGCCCGTCAATGCCGCCCTGCTGGGCGTCGACTATATCGCCCTCTCCGCCCACAAGATCGGCGGGCCGCAAGGCGTGGGCGCCCTTTGGCACCGGGCGGGCGCTCCGCTGAAAGCCGTCCAGTATGGCGGCGGGCAGGAACGCGGCCTGCGCTCGGGCACCGAGAATGTCGCCGGTATTGCCGGTTTTGGCGCTGCCGTGTCCGAAAGTGTCCGGGAATTGCCCCGCTATGCCGCGCTCGGTCCCCACCGGGACGCGATGGAGGCCCGGCTGAAGGCCGAAGGCGGCGTCACCGTGATCGGGGAAGCGAGCCCCCGCCTCGCCGGCGTTTCAAACTTCGCTCGGCCCGGCTTCCGCGCCGAAACCCAGGTCATGGCCCTTGATCTGGCAGGGATTTGCGTCTCGGCAGGCTCGGCCTGCTCGTCAGGAAAGGTGAAAAGATCCCTTGTCTTGATGGCCATGGGCGCAGATGACGCCCTTGCCGAATCGGCCATCCGTACCAGCTTCGGCTGGAACACCCAGCCGGAAGACTTCCGCCACGTCGCCGACGCCTGGCTTCAGGCGCACCAGCGGGCCAGCTCGAAACTGGGCGCCTGACCCGCCGTTCACAGTGCCCGCAGCGCTTACTGTTCCTTGGGACCAACGGCAGCGGCCTCTTCCAGGAAGACCCTGGCAAACACGTAGCCGCCATAGGAATAATCCGTCTTGGGGCCAGCATCTGCGGCAGTGCCTATCTGGGTTCCGGCAGAGTTGTCGGGCTGTTCCGTGAAAAGATAAGCCTTGCCGATGAGATCGGGATTCGCGCGGATCAATACATACCGCTCGTTGGCGCGGGACGGAAAGAACACGGACCATGTGCCGCCCCGCTGCAGGAAGGCTTCCGGCCCGAATGTGCGCACGGGCGCCAGGTCCGCATCGAGCGTGACGACTTCAGCGGCAAACAGGCGCTTGGCCTCGAACACGCCTCCGGCCTGAATGGTGGAAACCTTGACCGAGCCGGGCAGCTTGTACAGCACGTAGGGAAGCTTGGCATCATTGACGACCTGACAGGCCGTTTCCGGACCCGCAATGATCGACAGGGTGCCGGAGCGCTGGCGCTTCTTGATGGTCACCGTCTGGGCGGTGTGCGCCTCGATGTTCTGGGTGCAGGCCCCCGTCCCATCAAATGACAGGCTGGCCGGAGGCGGCGGTGGCGGCGGCGTCGCGCAGGCGGCAACCAGGCAGAGGGCGGTGGCCGCCGAGGCGGCCTTCAAGGGGGACTGTTTCATCTGGAACAAAGCCTTCTGGAAAGTTGCGATCACAGCGTTTCGGTTACCGCGTCTGCGTCGGGCGCCCCGGAAGGCGCGGCCGGGGTTTCCGCCTCAACGCCCCCCACAGGTCCGTCCGCTATCGTAATGGCCGAGGAGGGCGCTGCTGCGAGAATAAGGGCGGCCGTTGCCTTCGCGGTGCGTTGCAAGGCATGGGTCAGCGCGGCCACGGCGCGTTCGGGCTCATCCTGGGTGTAGGCGTCAACAGTCTTGAAGGCGCTGTCCAGAACATAGGGCACGACGATTGTCGTGGAGCCAACATTCGGGTCTGCGGGCAGGTACGGACTCATCTGGACGGGCGCCTGAAGGCCAGGGCGGCCATAGCTAAGCGCGTCGTTCATCAGCAGCTTGCCGGTCTTGGCGTCGTGGATCTTCACCTGGGCGAAGACGGAGGGATACCAGACCATATTGTCGATCGTGAACCCATACTGGCGGATCAGGACATCCACTGACGCATCATGCTTGGCGTCAGGGTCGGCCGTTACGGGAACGAATGTCCCCTTCGCGCGCGAGACCGGCTTGTGGCTGGCTTCGATCCGGCCTGCTGAGAGGGCGCTCACAAGAGCCTCCTCAAAAACGGCGCGGGCATCGAAGCCTTGCTCGGTCAGCATCCGCTCGATCTTGCCGTTCCGGTTGGAGTCTATGCCAGCATCGATGGCGGCAACAACCAGCGCGCCCAGAATACCGCCGGCCGCCCCGGCGGCTGGCGAGACCTGACCCGAATTGACCATCGACTGGGCGGTAGAGTTGCCTACCGACATGTCTATGGGCATGTCCTCTCCGGTTGCCCGCTCGGGCATGCCCGTAGACATGAGGATTACACGGTTCAGTTGAATCTGTTCGGCATCCAGCGCCAGCACGGGATCTTTATCCGACTGCGCGATCGCCTGAGAAGAGAACGCAAAACAAAGCACTGCGGCACACGCCGCAATAGAGTGACGATTCATGATTTACCCCCGATTGCAGGGAGAACGCTTATTGGCCAGCTATTTGTTGTCAATATGCCAACCATAAATTGCTTGGATGCTCGTCACTTTCTTGATGCTTTTGTCTGGCGGCCGGCGTTCAGCTTGGCCGAGTGCTGCGTTTTTGCGGGGTTCCGCCGCAAGATGTCTCCGGCTAATGCTGCCGAAAGAACGGCGCGCCAACCTTGAAGCTGGCCCGATGACAGCCATGTCTAGGGCTCGCGCTAGGCGCAGACGGATGGACCGATATGGAATGCTGCGGCGGAATTGAAGAGCATGATGACGACTGCACCGAGGTCAAGGTGAAGGACGGCATTGATGCAAAGACGGTCGAGGCAGCAAAGCGCCTTGAATCGGAGAACTATTCTGCCGGTTTCATCACCGAGATCGAAATGGACATGGCCCCCAAGGGCCTCTCCGAAGATACCGTCCGCTTCATCTCCGCCAGGAAAAACGAGCCCGAATGGCTGCTCGAATGGCGCCTCGAAGCCTATCGCCGCTGGCTGACGATGGAGGAGCCCGCCTGGGCCCGCGTCCATTATCCCAAGATCGACTTCCAGGCCTATTACTACTACGCCGCCCCCAAGGCTGGGGCGAAATACAAGTCGCTCGATGAAGTGCCCAAGGAAATTCTCGAGACTTACGAGAAGCTCGGCATCCCCCTGCGCGAGGCCGAAGTGCTGCTCGGCGTGGAAGGCGCAGCCGACACAGCCGCCGCCGCCCGCGAGAAGCCGCGCGTTGCGGTCGATGCCGTGTTCGACTCCGTCTCGGTTGCCACCACCTTCCGCGAGGAGCTGAAGAAAGCCGGCGTGATCTTCATGTCGATCTCCGAGGCTGTGCACGAGCATCCCGAGCTGGTGAAGAAATATCTCGGCTCGGTGGTCCCCACCTCAGACAATTTCTACGCCACGCTCAATTCCGCCGTCTTCTCCGATGGCTCCTTCGTCTACATCCCCAAGGGCGTGCGCTGCCCGATGGAGCTCTCCACCTATTTCCGCATGAATGCCGAGAATACCGGACAGTTCGAGCGTACACTGATCATCGCCGATGAAGCCGCCTACGTGTCTTACCTTGAAGGCTGCACCGCGCCGATGCGCGACGAGAACCAGCTCCACGCCGCCGTGGTCGAACTCGTGGCGCTGGATGACGCCGAGATCAAATACTCCACGGTCCAGAACTGGTGGCCCGGCGACGAAGACGGCAAGGGCGGCATCTTCAACTTCGTCACCAAGCGCGGCGATTGCCGGGGCGCGCGCTCCAAGATTTCCTGGACGCAGGTGGAAACCGGCTCGGCCGTCACCTGGAAATACCCCTCCTGCGTTCTGCGCGGCGACGACAGCGTGGGCGAATTCTATTCCATCGCCGTCACCAATGGCCGCCAGCAGGCCGATACCGGCACCAAGATGATCCATCTGGGCAAGCGCACCAAGAGCCGGATCATCTCCAAGGGCATTTCGGCCGGCAAGTCCGACAACACCTATCGTGGCCTCGTCTCGATCCACAAGAAGGCCGAAGGCGCCCGCAACTTCACCCAGTGCGACAGCCTGCTGATCGGCGACCGCTGCGGGGCCCACACTGTGCCCTATATCGAAAACCGCCGCGCCGACGCCCAGCTGGAGCATGAGGCAACGACGACCAAGCTGTCGGAAGACCAGCTCTTCTATGTCCGCCAGCGCGGCATCGGCGAGGAACAGGCCGTGGCGCTTCTGGTCAACGGCTTCGTCCGCGAAGTGCTGCAGGAATTGCCGATGGAATTTGCCGTCGAGGCGCAGAAACTCCTGGAAGTCAGCCTTGAGGGCAGCGTTGGCTGATACCCTCGTCACCTTGTTTCGCCCGGTCGGAACCGCTGAGCTTGAATTGATCGAGGCGAGCGGGTGGAGGGCTTTTCCGCCGCGGCTGCCGGAACAGCCGATATTCTATCCTGTGACTAACGAAGATTACGCCCGGCAGATCGCGCGGAACTGGAATGTCCGCTACAATGATGACCGGCGAGGTTATGTCACCGCATTTGATGTGCGCATCGAAGTGGCCAACAGCTATGAGCGAAAGATTGTCGGCGGGCGCGAGCACGAGGAACTCTGGGTTCCAGCGGAAGAGCTGGAGGCGTTCAACGCCGCAATAGTCGGCCCAATCCGCCTCATCGCCAGCTACAGCGAATAAAGCGCAGTCAGATTGCGTTTTTCCCCCGGCGCGCGATAGGATCGGCGGCGGAGGAGAGACCCATGAAATTCCAACTGCTCGCGGCCCTGCCGCTCGCTGCGCTGATCGCCTGCACGCCGAAAGCCGAGGCGCCCGCCGAAATGCCCGCCGCTGCCGAAGAGGCTGCCGCCAGCCTGCCCACCTGCGCCGAGGCCGAAGCCGCCAGCGGCGGCCAGCTGGCCATGCTCACCCCCTGCCGGTTCGATCTGGGCGAGGGACGCAGCGCCGTGATCAGCTCCGCCGACATGTCCGAGGGCGACGGCCTCCTGCGCGCCGAGATCACCGGCCCCGATGGCGCCTCCCTCCAGGTGATCGAGGAAGACGCCACCGGCGTCTACAACTACCCCTATCTGGAAGACCTGACCGGCGATGGCCTGGCCGATCTGATGCTGCCGCAATTCACCGGCATGGTGAACACCAGCTACGCCCTTTGGGTTCAGGGGGAGGATGGCCTGTTCAGCCGCGCGGGTGAGCTTGGGGGCTTTGACATCACGCTGGGCAGCGACGGCCTGATCGCCGCTTCCGGGCGCTCCTCTGCGGCCGAATGGGAAACGGGCTATTACTCCTTCCAGAACGGCGCCCTGAAGGAGATCGCGGTCGTGGTTACCCGGGCGGACTTTGAGGATGGCGAGCCGGCTTCCGATCAGCCCGCCTGCGAAGTCATCCGCTCGGCTGAAGGGGTAGATATTGCGCCTTTCTGCCAGCCGGATGCTGAAACGCCCGCCGATTAAGCCCGTGCAGGCACGGAACTTGCTGGGCGGGGGGAGACATCTGGCCGGCTTGCAGGGACATGCCATGAAAAACCTGGTTAAGATCGCTGCGGGCCTCGGCCTGGCCGCCCTGCTGCTGACGGCTGCCTGCGCAACGGGCCCGGACGTGTCCCCCGAAGAGATGGCCGCGCGCCGTGCCCGGCTGGCAGCGGTCTCGCTGCTGCCCGATTGCGCCGCCGCCGAAGCGGTCACCGGTGACCGGACCGAACACCTCCCCGATTGCCGCCTCAGCAGCGCCAGGGGGCTTCACCTTATCCTCAAGTCCGACCCTCTGGACTGGGGCATGCTCGGCCCTTCGGGCTTTCTCACCCTCTCCGTGATCGATCGCCAGGGGCGCCCCCTCGGCGAGTTTTCGGAAGTCACCCACGGGCTCTATGTCTATCCGCTGGTGCTGGACGTGAACGGCGATCGCCGCGCGGACATCATCATCCCCCGCTCCACAGACGCGGTAAACCGGGTCTACGCCCTGTGGATACAGCAGGAGAATGGCGACTTTGCCCATGCCGGGCAGGTGACCGGCGCCGAGATATCCTGGACTGCCGGCGGCATGATCGCCGCAGCCAGCCGCGCCGGCGCGTCAGACTGGGAAACGGCCTATTACCGGGTCACCGGCGCTACGCTTCAGGAACTCGCCCTGGTCCGGGCCGAGGGCAGCCAGCCGCCCCGGCGCGGCGGGCGCTGCGACATCCTCCGCCTCGCCCCCGGCCTTGAGCCTGGCCGCTTCTGCGCGGCCCGCTGACCCGCGCCAATCGGGCACAATTCTTGCTGATTGAGGCCTGGCTGGGGCCGGTGGGGCCCCTTAAGGGAGCATCACCCATGTCAGGACTGATCAAGGAAATTGGCGGCTATGTGCTGCTGGCGCTGGCGATTTTTGCCGCCCCGCTGCTGGCGGCGGTCATCGGCTAGGGCTGCGGCAGCGGCTTTTCGGCGCTTTGCGCTTTCAAATCCTCGCAGGGCGCCCTAAATCCCCGCCATGTTGAAGATCCAGAATCTGAGCGCCACAGTTGGCGAAGGCGAAGCGGCCAAGACCATCATCAATGGTCTGTCGCTGGAAGTGCCTGCGGGCGAAGTCCATGCCATCATGGGGCCGAACGGGGCGGGCAAGTCCACCCTGTCCTATGTGCTCACCGGCCGGGACGGTTACGCGGTCACCGGCGGGGCCGCTACGCTCGATGGGCAGGACATCCTCGCCATGGAGCCCGAAGCGCGCGCCACAGCCGGCCTTTTCCTCTCCTTCCAGTATCCGGTGGAGATCCCCGGCGTGCCGGTGATGACCTTCGTGCGCACCGCGATGAACGCCCAGCGCAAGGCGCGCGGCGAGCCGGAAATCTCCGCGCCGGACTATCTGAAGAAGTCCCGCGAAGTCGCCAAGATGCTGAATCTGGACGCGGACATGCTGAAGCGCCCGGTCAATGTCGGCTTCTCCGGCGGGGAGAAGAAGCGGCTGGAAATCTACCAGATGCTGATGCTGGAGCCCCGCTTCATGGTGCTGGACGAGACCGATTCCGGCCTCGACATCGACGCCCTGCGCACCGTGGCCGAAGGCGTCAACGCCCTGCGCGCGCCAGAGCGCGGCATGCTCGTCATCACCCACTATCAGCGCCTGCTCGACCATATCAAACCGGACAAGGTGCACGTCCTCGCAAAGGGCCGCATCATCAAGACCGGCGGCCCGGAGCTTGCCCTGCGCCTTGAAAAAGAAGGCTATGACGGCGTGCTGGCGGAGGCTGTGTGAGCGCCGCCCTCAAGGATATGATCCGTAACCCGACGGTTGCGGAACTCGAACTGGTCGCGCGCTACGCCGCCCTGAAGGCAGACCCGCGCCGCGAGCGCCTGTTCGAAGCCTTTGCCCAGACCGGCCTGCCGCACCGCCGCCATGAGGAATGGCGCTGGAGCGATTTCAAGGCCGCTGTCACCGCGCTGGACACACCCGCCACGCCGCCGGCAGCAGACCCTCTGGCAACGGAGGGTGTCGCCACGCTGAAATTCACCCCGCAGGGCTATACCGCGCCTGCCAGCCTTCCGCCCGGCCTGCGCCTTCTGGCGAAGGAGGAGGTTCAGGCGATGAGCGGGGCAGAAGACGCCCCTCTCGGCGCGCTGGCCGCTGCGCTTTCGGGCGCAAAGAATTCCCCGGCAACCCTGCTCGCCGAAGTGACCGGCGAGGCGCCTGTGCGGCTGCACATGGTCTTCTCCGGCCCCGGCGCCATCAATGCCGCGCGCGTCGTGTTCCTGCTGCGCCCCGGCGCCCGGCTTGAAGTTTCTGAAAGCCATCTGGGCGGCGCGGCCCTCTCTACGGCGCTGGTCGAATACACGCTGCAGGAACGCGCCAAACTCTCCCGCATCGTCTACCAGCGCGGCGGCAAGACTGAAGCCCAGGCGATCACCGCGCTCATCCATCAGGATGCCGGCGCGGAAACGAAACAGACCGTGCTGGCCTTCGGCGCCAAGGTCGCGCGTATCGAAACGCGCCTCGTGCATCAGGAAACGGGCTCCCACGCCACGCTGAACGCCGCCTATCTGGCGGGGGATGGCTATCACATCGATTTCACCAGCCATGTGCGCCATGGCGCGCGCGCCTGCACAACGCGGCAGGTGACCAAGGGCGCTGTGCTCGATGGCGGGCGCGGCGTGTTCCAGGGCAAGTTCCATGTGCCGCGCAATGCCGGCCAGCAGACCGACGCCTCGATGCAGCACAACGCGCTGCTGCTGGAAGAGGGCGCCGAAGTCTTTGCCAAGCCGGAACTTGAAATCCTCGCGGACGATGTTCAGTGTGCGCACGGAAATACCTCCGGCGCGCTCGACCAGAACCAGCTGTTCTATCTGCGCCAGCGCGGCATTCCTCTGGAAAAAGCCCGCGCCCTGCTGACCGAAGCCTTCATTGCTGAGGCCCTCGAGCAAGCTGGCCCGCATGAAGACGCCTTGCGGGCAGAGGCGAGCCAATGGTTGGCGATATGAACAGGCAATACGCAACCTTGAAGCCCTCTCCCCTCGGGGAGAGGGGCAGGGGTGAGGGGGCTGCCCCAAGCCTTGCCGTATCAATTGTCCGCGCCGTCGCCACCCTCACCCCCAACCCCCTCTCCTTCAGAGAGGGCGAGGGGGCTTTTGCATCCGTGAACGGAGGCTCTTATGCCCCGTAAGCTCGACATCGCCGCCATCCGCGCCGAATTCCCGATCCTCGCGCGCGAGGTGAACGGCCATCCGCTGGTGTACCTCGACAACGCGGCCAGCGCGCAGAAACCGGACGCCGTGATCGACGCCCTCGCCGGCCAGATGCGCACCGCCTATGCCAACGTCCATCGCGGCCTGCACACGCTGGCGAATGAGACAACCGAAGCGTTCGAGGCCGCCCGCGAAACCGTGCGCGCTTTCCTGAACGCACCGTCTACGGACAATATCGTCTTCACCAAGGGCTCCACCGAAGGCATCAACCTCGTCGCCTCCGCGCTCGCCGCGCGCATCCGGCCGGGCGACGAGATCGTGCTGTCGATCATGGAACACCATTCCAATATCGTGCCCTGGCATTTCCTGCGCGAGCGTCACGGCGCCGTGCTGCGCTGGGTGGGACTGACGGAAGACGGATCGCTCGACATGGACGCGATGGCCGCCGCCATCGGCCCGAAAACGAAGATGGTTGCCATCACCCATATGAGCAATGTGCTCGGCACGGTTGTAGACGTGGCCGCCATCACCCAGCTTGCCCATGCCGCGGGCGCCGAGATCCTGATCGATGGCAGCCAGGCGGCCGTTCACCTGCCCGTCGATGTGCAGGCCATCGGCTGCGACTGGTATGTCATCACCGGCCACAAGATCTACGGGCCCACCGGCATCGGCGCGCTCTATGGCACCGCCGCCGCGCTTGACCGTGCCCGGCCCTACCAGGGCGGCGGCGAGATGATCGAGATCGTCGAGACAGAGCGGGTCACCTACAACACCGCCCCCCACAAGTTCGAGGCGGGCACCCCGCCGATTCTCGAGGCCATCGGTTTCGGCGCGGCCCTGCGCTGGCTCTCGCAGTTCGACAAGGCGGAGATCGCCGCCCACGAACACGCCCTCTATGAGCGCGCTGCCGGCGTGCTGCGCCAGGTCAACGGCATCCGCATCCATGGCGAGGCCCCCGGCAAGGGGGCCGTTCTGGCCTTCAGCCTGGAGGGCGCCCACCCTCACGACCTCGCCCAGATCCTCGACCGCTACGGCGTTGCCATCCGCGCGGGCCATCACTGCGCGCAGCCCTTAATGCAGCATTTAGGTGTGGCGGCTACGGCCCGGGCGAGCTTTGCCCTATATAATACCGAGGCTGAGGTGGACGCGCTGGGCGAAGCGCTCGCCAAAGCGCGCAAAATGCTGGTATAAATACGTATATGGCCGATGATATGACCTCCCAAGACCTGCTCGGTGTCCGCGATCCTGCGGCCGTCTCTGCGATTCCGCAGGAGGAACTCGACCGGCTGACCGATGAGCTGATCACCGCCTTCAAGACCGTTTTCGACCCGGAAATCCCGGTCGACATTTACGAGCTGGGCCTGATCTACAAGGTGGATATCGATGACGACCGCAAGGTGGATATCGAAATGACACTCACCGCGCCGGGCTGCCCGGTGGCCGGCGACATGCCCGGATGGGTCGAAAACGCCGCCCGCGGCGTCGAGGGCGTCAAGGATGTGGAAGTCAGCCTGACTTTCGATCCGCCCTGGGACCCCTCGCGGATGTCGGACGAAGCCCGCCTCGCGCTGAACATGCTTTGATTGAAGGAGGGGCCACGCGCCCCTATCTAAAGACCATGGCCCGCAGACCCCGCCCCAAACCCGTCCGCCTGACTGACGCCGCCGCTGCGCGCGTCAAGGAGATCATGGCCGAGCGCGGCATGGGCTATCTGCGCGTCGGCGTTACCAATGGCGGCTGCGCGGGCATGGAATATGTCATGGATTACGCCTCTGAACCGGCCCCGCTCGACGAGGTGGTGGAGGACAATGGCGTCACCATCCTGATCGACGCCAAGGCCGTGTTGTTCCTGCTCGGCAGCGAAGTCGATTACGAAACCACGCTGCTCCACGAGAAATTCGTGTTCCGCAATCCCAACCAGACCGATGCCTGCGGCTGCGGCGAGAGCGTGACCATCGTGCCGGCCGCGGCGGAGTGATCTGCCCGCCGGGCTGATGCAGGTTCGCGGATTTCCCCCTCTCTCGGCGCCGGACGCTGAACTCCTCATTCTCGGCAGCATGCCCGGCATCGCCTCGCTGGAGGCGGGGCAGTATTACGCCCATGCCCGCAACGCCTTCTGGCCGATCATGGGCCATCTTTTCGGCGCGGGCCCGAACCTTGCCTATCCCGGCCGCGCCCAGCGCCTGAGGGAGCAGAAGGTGGCTGTGTGGGATGTGCTGCAGCTCTGCCTGCGCGAAGGCAGCCTCGACGCGGCCATCCGCGAGGAAGTGCCCAATGATTTCGCCGCCTTCTTCGCGGCCCATCCCCATATCCGCCGCATCGGCCTCAATGGCGGCAAGGCGGCGGCCAGCTTCCGGAAGTATGCGGCGGCCCACATGTCGCCCGGCGCAGAGGCCGTGGTTCTGCCCTCTACCAGCCCCGCCCATGCCGCGCGCCGCTTCGAGGACAAGCTCGCCCTCTGGCGATCAGGCCTGCTGGGCAAGGCTTGAACTGTCAGTTCGCCAGCTTCATCAGCGCGATCCCGCCCACGATCATCGCGGCGGCCAGAAGGCGCATCGGGGTCGCCGCCTCGCCCAGCCAGATGACGCCGAAGATGAAGGCGCCCGCCGCCCCGATGCCGGTCCACACCATATAGGCGGTGCCCAGCGGCAGCGATTTCATCGCCATCGCCAGCAGCGCAAAGCTTGCCGGCATGGCGGCGATCATGATGAGGGTAGGAATGGGCCGGGTGAAACCGGCCGATTGCTTCATCGCGGCGGCCCAGACGATTTCCAGAAGACCGGCGATGACAAGAAGGCCCCAGGGCATGGGAAACTCCCGTAATTACGGGCCGTCCCGAAGCGTTCCCGGTATGGGGGAGGCCGTCCTCCTGCCTGTACTGCCTAGATAGGCATTCCGCGGCGCGGCTCAAGCCTTCTTGTAGGCGGCCAGGTCGTCCAGGGTCGGGGCGGCTTCAAAGCCGTTGGGCGGGTCCGGGATGAGGCGCGCGCGTCGGACGGGCTCGCCCGTAGCTTCGGCGACCAGTTCCGCCGTGCGGGCTTCAACCGCTTCGGTCAGGCGGGCGATGAACTCGTCCTTCGGCAGGCCGGGCGGGATCGGTTCGAGAAATTCGATGACGGCCGTGCCCTGGCGGCGCGGGCTTTCCTGCTGCTGCCAGAAGACGCCGATATTGGTGGCGACCGGCACGACGGGCACGCCCATGGCCTCGGCCATATGCCAGACGCCGGATTTGTAGCGGAAGTGATAGCCGACCGGGGCAAGGTGGCCTTCCGGATAGATCAGCACACGGCGGCCATCGGTCTTTGCCTTGTGCATGCCATTGGCCAGCGAAGAGGCCTTCTTCTCGCCGCCGCCGCACGTATCGATGACGATGGCGCCGAGCTTCTTCAGGATGCCGCCGACGAGCGGAAAGCGCTCCAGATGGTCACCGGTAACGAAAGCCAGATCCTTGATCTCCGGATAGATCAGGAAGCCGTCGCCCCAGCTCTGATGCTTGGCGCCGATCACGAACGCACCTTCAGGCAGGCGCTCACGCCCGCGCACTTCCTTGCGGATGCCGGCGATGTGGCGCAGGGCGAAGTTCATCGCCCGCGTATAGCTGCGGATGATGGCGCGCACCGGGCCATGGCCGGGCCAGGCGAGGAAGGGCAGCGAGACCAGCACATAGCCAATCGAAAGGATCCAATAGGCCAGCTGGAAGAGGGTGGCGCGCATGGGAATGCTCCGTAGAGGGAACGATCAGGGGGGTGTCAGGATTTGAGGACGGCCAGTACGGCGCGCGCCAGCGCAGGCGCATGGCGGGAAAGCGGGCCGGGCAGGCGGTTGTAGATCTTGTTCTGACCCGCCTGCATCACCACGCCGAGGGCCATCGCCGCCTTCAGGGCCGGATCTCCTTTCGGAATGGCGCCGGCATCCATCAGGCCGGAAATGATCTGTTCGGTGACCGAGACCGGATCATCCTCGCGGCGCCGGTCATAGGGCAGGTATTTGTGCAGGGAGACGAGGTGGAAGGAAAAGAGCAGGAAGTCTTCATCCGCCAGCGCGCAATAGGCGGCGACGGCGGCATGCACCTTCTCCTCCAGATTGCCGGGGCCGCCCAGAGCCTCTGCAAGCATCACCGAGAGACGGTTATGCGTTTCCATGAACAGGGCAAGGGCAAGCTCTTCCTTGCCTTTATAGTGGCGGTAGAGCGCGCCTTCGGAGACCTGGGCGCTTTCGGCGATTTCCCGCGTGGTGGCCGCATCGACGCCGACATTCACGAACAGTTCAAGCGCGGCGCGCTCAATCTTCGGCCTAGCATCGCGCACACGGGGGCGCCGGCCGGCTTCATCCGCTTTCGTGACGACCGGTTTGGCGGCTGTCTTGGGGCGCGCGCCCTTGGCAGGGGCGCGGCGGGACGGTTTGCCGGACGCGGCAGCGGGGGTGGCTTTACGGGCCATGGAGAGAACGCTCCTCTGATCTTCCTCGCCCATATGCCACAGCTTTGCGAAGATTGCAAGTGATCAATCGCTCACAAAATGCGGTTTGACCAGTTCCGGAACGAAAAAGGGGGCCAGAAGGCCCCCTGAAACATTCTGGCCGGTGAAGGCTCAGACCAGCTCGATGCGGTAGCTTTCGATGACGGTATTGGCCAGCAGCTTCTCGCACATCTCCTTGACGCGGGCTTCGGCAGCCGACTTGTCCGTCTGGCCGGTCAGGTCCAGCTCGATGACCTTGCCCACGCGCGCGCCGCCGACTTCCTTGTAGCCCATGCGGGCCAGAGTATCGGCAACGGCTTTGCCCTGGGGGTCCAGCACGCCGGATTTGAGGGATACGTGTACGACCGCTTTCATTATTTGCTGCCCCCGGTGAAGTGGATGACGTTGTCGGTCTCTTCGCCCGATTCCCGGATGATGCCGAGACGGCGGGCGACTTCGGCATAGGCTTCAGTCACGCCGCCCATGTCACGGCGGAAGCGGTCCTTGTCCATCTTCTCGCCGGTCTTGGCGTCCCACAGGCGGCAGCTGTCCGGGCTGATCTCGTCGGCCAGCAGGATGCGGGGCATGTCGTGATCATTCTCGAACCAGCGGCCGAACTCGATCTTGAAGTCGACCAGGCGGATGCCGGCGCCGGCAAAGAGGCCCGACATGAAATCATTCACGCGCAGGGCAAGCGCGATGATGTCGTCATATTCCTGGGCGGTGGCCCAGCCGAAGGCGGCGATATGCTCCTCGGAGACCATGGGGTCGTGCAGGGCGTCGTTCTTGAAGTAGAACTCGACCAGCGGGCGGGGCAGGGACTGTCCCTCCGGAATGCCGAGGCGCTTGGACAGCGAGCCTGCGGCGATGTTGCGCACGACGACTTCCAGCGGAATGATTTCCACTTTCCGCACCAGCTGCTCACGCATGTTGAGGCGGCGGATGAAGTGGTTCGGGATGCCCACGCTGGTCAGATGGGTCATCACGAACTCGCTGATGCGGTTGTTCAGAACCCCTTTACCATCCAGCACGGCCTTCTTGGTCGCGTCGAACGCAGTGGTGTCGTCCTTGAAATACTGGATCAGCGTGCCCGGTTCGGGGCCCTCATAGAGGATTTTCGCTTTTCCTTCGTAGATGACGCGGCGCTTGTTCATCTCAACCGGCCTTTCCTGCGCGTTCGCAGGGGAATGCGTTGCCAACGGGAATCATTCACCCCGCTCCCCTGAAGCGCGGACTGTTACGCCAAACCCGCGACAGAAACAATTATTGCGAACACCTGATCATCCACCCTATATCAGCGCCGATAGATACCGGCAGATGTGAAAGGGCCACCTCCATGAGCACATTCGATGATCGTGAACGCGCAGAGGAAGCCCGTTACGCCCTGGATCAGGAAACGCAGTTCAAGATCAACGCCCGCCGCAACAAGCTGCTGGGCCTCTGGACGGCAGACCTGCTGGGCCTGAAAGACGCCGATGCGGAGGCTTATGCCAAGGCCGTGGTGATCGCGGACCTGGAAGAAGCCGGCGATGATGATGTGGTGCGCAAGGTGCGCGGCGACCTCGAAAAGGCTGGCATTGTCCGCACGGATGTTCAGATCCGCGAGGAAATGGCCCGCCTGCTGCCCGTCGCGCGCGAGCAGGTCATCAACGATATCAAGGGCTAAGGACCACTGGCGGCGTATACTTATCGCCGCAGCTGGGGCCTTCTGCGCCCATCGGGACAAATGACACGCAGCTATAGTGGGCGCCGGTGCCGGAGTTGAAGGTTGGCCTTCCGGTCCAGCCCTCGATGAAGGGCTTGCCGACCCAGGCGCTCATCATGATCTTGCCGGGGGCGGCCGGAAGGCCTGTATCCCCGGTGGGCGTGGTGTAGATCGGCTGTCCCTCGATGAACCAGGTGATGCGCTCCGGGGTCCATTCAAAGGCATAGAGGCGGTCAGCGTCTGCCGCATCGAAGGGCAGGTCAAAGCCCTCGAAGGCGCCGCGCTTGCCCTTACGGAAATAGTTGAAATGCACCTTGGTCGTGTCCTGGCCGAGGAATTCGATGTCGATTTCATCATGCGGGTCGCCAAAGGGCGAGCCGGTGAAGGTGAAGAAGGCCGACACGGTGCCCGACCCGCGGGCCGGGCGCATGACCACCTCATAGCGGCCATAACCGTATTTCTGGGGGCTCTGCAGCTCTGCGATCGTATAGGGCATGCTTTCGCCCTTCACGCGGTGGATCGAGAGCAGGGTGCCGCTGGAGGTTTCGGTGACGTTTTCCTCGCGCCAGTTGCCGCCATAATGGGTCGCATGGTTATCATGAGTGGACGCCCGGAAGGGCGTCTGGCCGCGCATGCGCGTCAGGAAGGCGTCCTGCGGTCGGTTCGGGAGCACGGGTTTGGCCGCTTCGGGGAGCACCGGCGTATAGGTTTCCGGGCCTTTCCAGGGGAAGTATTGAGGCTGAAGCTGCGCCGTGCGCTGGCGGACGGCGGGGGCTTTCGGGGCAGGAGGCGCAGCGATTTCTGCAACAATTACAGTTGCTTGCCTGGCGGGCGCGGGAGGCGACAGCGCCATCGCGCCGGTTGCCGCGACAACCGCAATGCAAGCCACCACGGCCAGATCGATGTTTCTGGAAAACCGCGTCCAGATTGCGGACTGAGCGTTGCCGATGTGGGCCATGACTGCCTCCGAAGGTTAATCCTTCGTGAAGAGCAAGTTATGCGCCAACTATTTGTTAAGCAAAACCCCTTCGCCCCAGCCGGGCGCGTCAGGAAGCGTCTTGGCCGCCATCCGCCGGGGCCGTCAGGGCGCTGCGGTTGCGCATCATGAAAAGGGGCACCGAGCCGATCGGCGTGATGGCCCAGTCGAGCGGCTGGTCATGCGGCTCGGCAGGCACCTTGTCGATCTGCTGGGCGGCGTAGGCGACGGCGCAGGCAAAGGCGCGGCCCTTGGCGCGCAGCTTTTCCAGCGCGGCGTCATAATGGCCGCGGCCATAGCCGAGCCGGTTGCCCATCGTGTCATAGGCCAGCAGCGGCGTGAGCACGAGGGTGGGGGTGACTTCGGGGGCGTCAGCCGGGGGTTCCGACAGGCCGAAAGGGCGGCGCTCCAGCGGCTCGCCGGGCGACCAGAGCCGCCAGCTGATGCCGGTTTCTTCCATCCGCGGCAGGCACAGCTCTGCGCCCGAACGGGCGAGGCGCTCCATCAGCGGGAAGGGATCAAGCTCCTCATTGACGGCAACATAGCCCGAAACGACCGGGCCATACCGGTCCAGCAGTTTCATCGGAAAAATATCGGCGAGCTTTTCGGCCGCGTCGGGATCGCGCGCAGCCGCTTCGGCGCGGATCGTGCGCATCCGGTGGCGCAGGGCGGTCTTGTCGGATTCAATACTCATGCAAGCCCTCCTAGTGCCCGGTGGGCCCTGCAGAAAGGGCAATAGCGCACAAGAACCACACCGCCGCAGGGCACATTTCACTCCCGTCGACCTAGAGACTAGGTGGGCGCCAGATGAGCCAGGGCCACGGCCCCAGCCAGAATGCCAGCCCCCTGACGGAAAGTAAGGTCGCCGGAGATCAGTCCCACGCGAGCGTAGCAGCCCTTGTGCTTTGCAAATCTAATGGCTCTCACCCGGTTTGGAAAGCGGCAGGCAGCGTTCAGTTCTGTGTGATTCTGATATCGAGCGCATACAGCAGGGTTTTCTGGCTGGCCGAGAAATTGTTGTCCGACACGATCCAGACGCGGATCAGCTGATCTGACAGGGCTTCTGCGGCGATCCCCTCGAAATTATCCACCAGCAGGGGGCGGCTGAGGGTGAGGGTTTCGTCCGCGCCTGTGCCCCAGGTGAGGCGGATGCGGTTGCCCTGGAGGGGATCCCAGGCGCGGAACATCTCGACGGTGCGCGCGGGGCCATCGGGCAGGGGGACGATTTCGCGGCCGACGAGGCCGTGCAGGCTGGGCGCGGGAGCGGTATTGCCGGTCCATTCGGCGGTGCCATCGGCGAGGACGCGGCCCAGGGGCGAGGTGCCAAGCATACCCTCATAGCCAAAGCCGAGAGCGCCATCGGCCTCCAGATAGAGGGCTTCAGGGCCCTGATTTTCATCGATATTCCGGCCATTGTGCTGGCCGGGCAGATTGGCGACGCGGGCCGCGCGGGCGGCCGATCCACAGGTGCTGAGGGCGAAGGCTTCAATGCGGAAGCTGCGCTCGAAGCTGACCAGGGCGAGGCCTTCCGACCAGACGAGGCCTTCGGCGTCGCCCTCTGTCTTGCCGGTCAGCATCGCGCCGTCACTGCCTTGCATATATGAGATTTTTGCTCCGGAAGGGGCGCCGTTTTCGAGGTCGATCCAGACGAAGGCGCCGGCATCGGACACGCTGAGCAGGCCGCCGCCTTCAGAGGCCGGCAACAGGGCGAGGCCGGAAAGCCCGCCGACATTGGAGTTGGGCGAGGCAAGTTCCCATGCCCCTGAAATGCTTACGGTTTCCGGGATGCGGCGGGCAATTTGAGCGGCCTCGCCCACCGAAACCGGGGTGGCCGTGAGGTCGACCGGCAGGGGCGCCTCACGCTTTGTGCCGGGCGGGCAGGAGGCGGCGGCCAGCGCCCCGGCATGGTCAGACGCGCGCCAGAGACCGTCCCGGACGGCGCCTTCGGGTGACAAATCATGGACAGTTTCGGACAATTCCGGACTCTGCCGGACATCCGCGACCACCGGGGCGCCATTGACGACCACCTCTTCGGGCCCCGCGCAGGTGACCAGGAAGCCGGCGGCGATCAGGGCAGTCAGGGGGGCGCGGAAACGCATGGGCGGACTCCAGAGGGATGCTTCACGGGCGGCTATCGCGGCCAATGCCGACCACGGGATGACAAAGGTCTGACCATTTCGTGAAAAGGTGTGCGGCCCCCTCTGGATTTAGAAAGCGAACCCTTTCAGGTTTACCGGCATGAGTCAGATACCGCTTGCCCGCCGCTCCCCCATTCCGCCGGAAAACTGCAACCTGGCGCGCGCCATCGAGCTGATCGGGGATCGCTGGACGATGCTGATTCTGCGGGCGGCGCTTTATGGCGTGCGCCGGTTTGACGATTTCCAGTCCGAGCTGAAATGCCCGCGCACGGTCTTGTCCGGCCGGCTGAAGACGCTGGTGGATGCCGGCCTCCTGACCAAGCGGGCCTACAAGGTGCCGGGGAAGCGGGCGCGGCCGGAATATGTGCTCTCGGCCATGGGCATTTCGCTGCGGCCGATCCTGATCGGCCTGACCCAGTGGGGGGACGTGTGGCTTGGCCAGGGCGAGCCGCCGCCGATCAGCTTCACCAAGGCCGGATCGAAGGGCGCCATCCGCGCCGCCTTCGTGGATGCGGAGGGGCGCGAGGTGCGGCCCGATCAGATCCGGGCGGTGCTGCGGGGCTAGCGCTGCGCGCCTTGATCCGCGATCAAGACGCTTGCGCTCTCTTTTGATGGTCGCGGCGCTTTCGCGCAAAACCGCATACACTTTTGCGCGCGCCGCTTGATCTCACAATTTGTGCAGATTGCGGCTCATTTGGCTCTTGCAAAGGCGCCGCTTCCCGCATATTCCGTCCGCTCCGCTGACAAGGCGGACACAACTGTCGGATGCGGGCGTAGCTCAGGGGTAGAGCACAACCTTGCCAAGGTTGGGGTCGAGAGTTCGAATCTCTTCGCCCGCTCCAGACAGAACTCCCTGAAAACAAGGTGTTACGAGCGGCCTTCGGGCCGGGCGAGTCCTGTGTTTGTGCCGGGTAAGTTCCAAGTAAGTCCAATCGGTTCTCCGCTCTGGCTCCAAACCAACTAACTGTTGCAATTTGGCGTGTTGCGGTATGCTCTCGCCATGCGGAGTTGAATTCTGTTCGCTCGAACAGAATAGAACTAGGGGCGGTCAGAACCTGAATGTCGATGACGAGAGAAGAGTTGTTTTTGCTTATCACAGCAATAGCAGCATTCAGCCTGTTAGGGGCGATTATTGGCGCCAACCATCAGGCAATATTGTTAGCTGTAAATGGAAAGCTCAAACTTCAGGATGGATTAGGAGACTACAATCTTGACCGCTGGCAACAGATCAAGATCCTCGTTTTGGTCGTCATCACGATCGCAACTCCAATTTTTCTTTATCGCTCGCTTTCCGCTGTTGACCGTCAGGTTGCCGCCACGGTTGAAGTACGGCGCGAAGCGAAGACCAAGTTGGACGACTTGGCTGCTAGAATGGAAGTCGCCATTCGGCAGAAGCTGACCCACTATAAAAGCAAGATCGCGTCCCTGGATGCGGGGCTCATAAGGGGAAATTTGAAGTCTGACATCAGAAAACTCAGCGCTCGCCTTGCTGATGTTGAGACACGAGTTCTAAGCACAGGTGAAATCGCTGTATTTGGTTCGAGTACAGATCAGATCGGCGACCTTAAGACAGAGACGCGCGAGGTTCACGTCTTTGATCAAGAAACCGGTGTTCAAGTTTTGATGCTGGTGGTGCATATTTTTGAGGGACTCGCTTACTGGGATTTTGCGAAACCTAACCTCTTTGTTTCGCAAGACGACAAAACAGACTTCAATCTCTGGCGACATCTTCAGTCCGATGATGCAATGGAGAAGTTTACTGAGTTCAGCTTCGTAGTTGGTATCGGCTTAGAATCTAATAGCGGTCCCGGTGACATGGGGTACTCAGGGCCAAGAGCGAGTACTCTTTGTACAAATCTTCACAATATGTTTGTCAACAAGCTGCCGGTAATGGGGCTCGGTTTGGACATTGGGCGATACACCGGCGCTTCCCGAGAGACGAAATTGAACAAAAACCCAGTCCTTAGGCCAGTAATTCTTGTTGGTGTAGACGCGGACAAGCAGGCTGACTTTGAGGTGTTTATCAAGGAGCTTCTGTCGAACGTGCAGGTGCCGGGATTGGATTTGGCGAACTTCGAAAATCTTATGGGTGACAATAGGCCGGTGTGGTACAAGCCGCCAAACTGCTCTGCGGACTGGAAGTTCTTGGATGTAGATTGATCGCGAATTGTTGGCCTTCCCCTTACAAGACCTCGACTTGGCCATGCTGGCGTTGAGCCTTGCCG
>NZ_PNMA01000041.1 GCF_013823385.1 Hyphomonas sp. | reverse complement strand
AGGATGCGTGTGAGTTTGCGCGAGGGAGGGACCCGGGCGGATAAGTTGGCCTGAAAATCTCTCGGTTCGTCTTCCCGGTTTTGCCGGAGGCAAAGACCGGGATCCAAGTTTCCACGTTGTTTTGTTTGGCTTCCTGGGTCCCGGACATTTGCTTTGCAAATTCCGGGATGACGCGGCGAGAGGGAAGGGCGTGTTGGATAAGGCTCTTTGTACCCACCGTTTTCAGGCAACGATTTGAAGATATAATCTGCGAATCTGCCTAAGGATGAAATTCTATGCAGGGATTTGATCTATGCCCGGATGGCAGAAAACCTCGCTAACATCAGCGTCTCGGAAGACTAGCGAAACTCTGGCAACAAGCTGCCGAGGGGCAAGTTTACTGCTGCCGGTTTGTTGCAATGCCTAAAGTCGATAGACTTATCGTCATCGGCTTTGGGTGCCTGATACTTTTGCTTTTGATTGGCGGACTATGGCATGTGTCCAGTTATAACCATCATCAACGCGAACATCGCGAACGAGCCGCCGGCTACGAAGTACATGGCGAAGACCGCTATTCTCGGTGCGCGGAACTGGGCAATGATTTCGAGCGGATCGCGTGTCTTGTAGAGCAGGCGACCGCCGAGCAAGAGCAAGAGCGCGGCCGCGCCGATCTGAATGCCCAACAGGATATGGCGACTTGGGCGGTCGCGTTACTTTGGGCTAGCGTAATTGGTATTGTGGTCAGCCTGGCCGGAATAGTTTTGATTTACGCTACGCTTCACGAAACTCGTGCAATGACGGTCGCGACGCGAGAAATCGGAGAGAGCCAAACAAGGGCTTGGGTGCTTTTTGATGGGGCCGGTTCTGGACCCGTAATGAACACCGAGGTTTTGGGGGTGCCAGTAGAAAACGGCTTTAACGTCAGAATATCTTTCAAGAACTTTGGGCAATCCCCAGCGTTCTTGGTCGCTGAGCGCGCCGATTTTATTCTCACGGAATATGACGCTCCGATGCCTCACTTTGAAGCCTCTGTAAGACCTATCAAACCCGAGATGATTTTGGCGCAAGGTGCTAGGGCTAATACCGATCCCTTCATTCTCAATGATAATGACTCTGAGCGTATCCGCCGTTATGAGGTGGCCATCGCGGCGAGAGTGGAAATCCACTACTATACCGTCTTTGATCAGAGGGACCGAAGCAATCCGTCCATTCTCGTCATAACTGGCTGGTTTAGATACGGGCAAAGGGGACGGTCTGGCCCCCTTCATTTCGAAAAAACAGGACCGCAGAATCGCGACCGCTGAGCCGGCCCTAGTTACGCGGTATATGTTGCCTTGGTGCACTTGCCGGGACCTTCTGGAGGGCTGCGCAAGAGCGTAGAAAAGGTCCCGGCTCTGCGGCCGCTGCGCGGCCTTGGCCGGGATGACACAGGACTTTCTGGGTTCCGGACGTTTGCTTCGCAAACTCGGGGATGACGGAGGGAGAGCCTTGAAATTGGGGGATAGGGCGCGCGCTTCTCCCTCCGGCGGGTGGGCGCGGAAGGGATGGTGACCCCGGCAGGACTTGAACCTGCGACCATTCGCTTAGAAGGCGAGTGCTCTATCCAGCTGAGCTACGGGGCCATGGCCTGCGGGGTTTACGCAGCCGGCCTCAGTGAGTCCACGGCTGTTTGCGGTCTGCCGAGAAGTTGTCGGCATAGGATTTGACGAGGCGCTTGCGCTCGCGCGGCTCGGTCACGGTGAAGTTCAGGCCCTCGCGCTCGGCATAGGCGATGGCCTGTTCGCGGGTGTCGAAATGCAGGCGGACCTGGCCCGACGTGTCGTCGATGCTGGTCCAGCCCATCAGCGGGTCAGGTCTGCGGTGGGCGCTGGGGTTCACGAATTCGAGCACCCAGGCCTTCGTGTTGCCACGGCCCGACTGCATGGCGCTTTTCGCCGGCTTGTAGATTCGCGCTTCCATCCCAGAGCCTCCCGAGGCACCTAAAAATGACTGGTCGGAGCGATAGGATTCGAACCTACGACCCTCTGGTCCCAAACCAGATGCGCTACCAGACTGCGCTACGCTCCGGAGTCCCGGTGTAATCAGATGGGGCCGGGGCGCAAGCGCTTTTCGCTGTGCCGGGGCGCCGCAGCTGTGAGGATCGCGCCAGAGGGCGGCATTTCCCGGCAAATGCGTGACAAATCCGGACATTTCCGGACAAAACCGGTCCGCGCGCGGTCAGCCCTGGCGCGGTTTCGGCGTCACGCGGCGCATCAGGCCTTCCTGGGCGACGGAAGCGACCAGCCGGCCGGAGGCATCATAGATCGAGCCCCGGTTGAAGCTGCGCGCGCCGCCAGCATAGGGGCTGTCCATCGAATAGAGGTGCCATTCATCGAACTTGGTCGGCGCGTGGAACCACATGGCATGGTCAAGGCTGGCCGACATCAGTTCGCGGTTCATCCAGGAGACGCCATGGGGGCGCGAGCCGGTGCCCAGGAGGGCCATGTCGGAGGCATAGGCCATCAGGCAGTGATGGATCCAGGGCGCCTCATCGATGGGGCGGGCCACCCGGAACCAGAGGGCGTGGACATCCGACGCCTTGGCAGGATTGAGGGGGTCGAGCGGGTCAATCTCGCGCATCTCGATCGGGCGTTCGCGCAGGAAGTGGCCGCGATGGCGCTCGGGCACATTCTCGGCGAACTTGCGGCGCCATTCGATCCGGTCGTCGAGGCCCTCAGGCGGCGGCACGTCCGGCATGTCGTGCTGGTGGTGCCAGCTTTCTTCCTGCACCTGGAAGGAGGCGGCGAGGTTGAAAATCTGCTTGCCATGCTGGATGGCGACGACCCGGCGGGTGGTGAAGGAGCCGCCATCGCGGGAATGGTCGACCTGGTAGATGATCGGCACGGACGGATCGCCGGGGCGGATGAAATAGGCGTGCAGCGAATGGCAGAGCCGGTCTTCCGGCACGGTGCGGTAGGCAGCGACGAGGGACTGGGCGATCACCTGGCCGCCGAAGACGCGCTGGCTCTCTTCTTCATCCGGGCTCTGGCCACGGAAGAGGTCATGTTCGAGACGCTCGATGTCGAGCAGGGTGAGCAGGTCTCCAACCGGGTCCTTCGCCATGAGCCATGTTCCTTATGAGTTTCTTGTGCGGCGCAGCATGTACCAGACCTGACACGGAACGCAAACCTGCCGGAAATTCCCTGATATGGTTAGCGAATTCTTTGACAATCCCTGCAATAATCCCATCTGTTAATTTCAACAAAAACCCAAAACATCTGATCCGACCCTCTGCGTTGGGAGGCGCCGCAAATGAACCTTTTTGCCAAGATTGGCCGCGAATACCGGCTGTTCCAGGATATCCTGCTCGTCAAGAAATGGACCGGGGATATTTCCCCCGACTCCGAGAACCTCGTTGCCGACGATTATGAACGCGCGGCCGACCAGTTTGCCGGCAATATCGCCTTCCGCTTCGAGGGCCAATCGACCACCTATGCCGAGTTTGACGCGCAGGCGAGCCGGTTTGCCAACTGGGCGCTGGGCCAGGGCCTGAAGGCGGGGGACTGTATCGCCCTGTTCATGGAAAACCGGCCCGATTATGTGGCCGCCTGGGCGGGCTTTGCCAAGATCGGGGTCGTCACGGCACTGATCAACCACAATCTGGAAGGCGAGGCGCTGGCCCATTGCGTCAATATCTCCGAGGCGAGGCTGATCGTGACCGGCGCCGAGCAGGACGCCGCCATTGCCGGGGCCACCGCGCTGTTCAGGAACGCGCCGAAAGTGTGGACGCTGGGCGGGCAGACGGGCGAAGACCTTGGCGCCGCGCTGGCGGCGGCCTCGCCGCAGCGGCCAGACCGCGCCCATCGCGCGGGCCTTCTGGGCAAGGATCTCTGCCTCTATGTCTACACCTCCGGCACCACCGGCCTGCCCAAGGCCGCGCGCCTGACCCATGCCCGCACGCAGGGCATGATGAAGAGTTTCATCGCGCCCTGCCGCATCACGCCGAAGGACCGGATCTATATCACCCTGCCGCTCTATCATGGCACGGGCGGGCTTTGCGGCATCGGGCAGGGCCTGATGACCGGGGCGACGATCATCCTACGGAAGAAATTCTCTGCAAGCGCCTTCTGGGACGACGCGACGGACGAAGGCGCCACCGCGATTGTGTATATCGGCGAGCTGTGCCGGTATCTCGTCAACTCTCCGCCCCATCCCAAGGAGCGCGCACACAAGATCCGAACCGGCTTTGGCAACGGCCTGCGCCCGGAAGTGTGGGAAGAGTTTCTGGAGCGGTTCAACATTCCGCATCTGGCCGAGTTCTATGGCTCGACCGAGGGCAATGTCAGCTTCATCAATTTTGACGGCAAGCCGGGCGCCATCGGGCGCATTCCCGGCTGGCTGAAAAGTCAGTTTGCGCATGTCGGCTTCGTCAAGTTCGACATCGAGACCGAGGAGCCCGTGCGCGGGCCGGATGGCTTCTGCATTCCGGCGGCGCGCGACGAACCGGGCGAGGCCATCGGCAAGATCGGTGAGGATGTGCGCCAGCGCTTCGAGGGCTATAACGACCAGAAGGCGACCGAGAAGAAGCTCTTACGCGACGTGTTCGAGAAGGGCGATCTCTGGTTCCGCACCGGCGACCTGCTGAAGATGGACAAGGAAGGCTATATCTACTTCATCGACCGGATCGGCGACACCTTCCGCTGGAAGGGCGAGAATGTCTCGACCAATGAGGTGGGCGAGGCGCTGTCGAAGATCGACGGCATTGCGACGGCCAACGTTTACGGCGTGCCTGTTCCGGGGGCGGACGGCAAGGCCGGCATGGCGGCCGTGACGCTGGACGGCGCGGTGGATATGCCAGGCGTTTACAAGCGCCTGACGGCGCTGCTGCCAGCCTATGCCGTGCCGATTTTCATCCGGGTACAGCCGGAAGCGGAAACCACCGGCACGTTCAAATACCGCAAGGTGGAGCTGGTGGCCGAGGGCTTTGACCCGGCCAAGGTCGAAGGTGACGCGCTGTGGATGTATGATCCGGCCGAAGGCGGCTACGCGCCGGTGACGGCGGAGCGGTATGCGAAGCTGCTGGCGGGCGGATTCAAGTTTTAGGGGTTTTGCGCCCTTCGGGCGGCCCTCACCTCCCACGCCCTCCGGGCGCGGGCCCCTCCTCTCCCACTTCGCGGGAGAGGGGTTTGGCGTTGTGCTCGGGGTGAGGTTTTAACCCCTCTCCCTCCGGGAGAGGAGGGGCCCATTGCGCAGCAATGGGAGGTGAGGGCTGCGACGCCGCTTGCAATTCCTTCGTTCTCCTTACAGAATTTTCCCATGACAGGGCTTCCAATCAAGCGTGCCCGCCGTTTGCGGCGGGAAGCGACGTTCCCTGAGCGTCTGCTCTGGAACAAGTTGCGGAATGGTCAGCTGGCCGGCCTGAAATTCCGGCGGCAGCATCCGGTTGGTCCGTATATTGCCGATTTTGCCTGTTTCGATCTGAAGCTGTTGATTGAACTCGACGGGGATACGCATGGGCAGGACGCGCAGATAAAGCGGGATGCTTCGCGTACGGCCTATCTGGAGCGGGAAGGGTGGCGGGTGATCCGGTTCTGGAATGTCGATGTGATGGACAGTCTTGAGGGCGTGTTGCAGCAGATTGAAGAGGCGGCGCGGTTTATACAGGATCAGAGGTCGTAGGCCCTCACCTCCCGCTTCGCGGGAGAGGGGTTTGGCGTTGTGCTTCAGATACGGATTGCCTTGCTGAGAGCGCCCCCACCCTAGCCCTCCCCCATGTCTGGGGGAGGGGACAGGTTGTGCGGGTAGAGAGCTAAGTTTGCGCCACAGAGGGATAGGCCCCCTCCCCATGGCTATGGGGAGGGATGGGGTGGGGCGGCTCTCCGGCTTGTGCAAGCTCGCAGCGAAAATCAGCCAGCCCGGCCCATGCGGCGTTCGAGGCGGGTGGAGAACCAGGAGATGATCCGTCTCCAGATTTCATCTTTCAGGACGGCGCCTTCGACATCGTGGTCGATCGACGGGTTGTCGTTGATTTCGATGATGATGACGCCCTGTTCGGTTTCTTTAAGGTCGACGCCGTAGAGGCCGTCGCCGATCAGGCTGGCGGCGCGGACGGCGACGTTGACGACTTCGGGAGGGGCGTCTTCCACCGGCATGGTGGTGAAGCCGCCTTCGGTGGATTTTCCGCCCTCACCATATTTCACGGTCTGCCAGTGGCCGCGGGCCATGCGGTATTGGCAGGCGTAGAGCGGCTCGCCATTGAGGACGCCGATGCGCCAGTCGAATTTCGTCGGGCGGAATTCCTGGGCAATGATCAGCGCGGTGTCCTCGAACATCTTCTTGGCGCCGGTTTTCAGCTCATCGAGGGACTGGGCCTTGACCATGTTGACGCCGAAGCTGCCATCGGGGGTTTTCAGGATCACCGGGCTGCCGAGGCGCTGGAAGACGCCGGCAAGGTCTGTCTTCTCGTCGACAATCTCCGTACGCGGAATGGGAAGGCCGGCCTTTTCGAGGATTTCCTTCAGATAGACCTTGTTGGTGCAGCGGATCATCGAATGGGTGTCATCGATGACGGGCATGCCTTCCTGCTCGGCGCGGCGGGCGAAGCGGTAGGTGAAGTTGTCGATCGAGGTGGTGGCGCGGATGAAAAGGGCGTCGAATTCGGCGAGGGAGGGAAGGTCGGTCGGGTCGATCAGCTCGACCTCGACGCCCATCTTCTCGGCCACATCGGCGAGGCGTTTGAGGGACGAGGGCTTGGACGGCGCGGTTTTTTCCTGCGGATCGACCAGCACGGCGAGGGCCCATTTGGCGGGCGCGCGGGTCTTCTCATTCTTGACGCGGCCCTTGGTGTAGGCCTCCATCGCGTCGAGGAAGAATTTCCGGCGGGCGTCTTTCAGCTTGTGGGGCGGGACGGCGCGGATGCGGCCGATGCCATGGGGGGCTTCCTCGTCGAACTCGATCTCGAGGGCGGGCGTGCGGAACCAGTCCATCGCTTCGCGGGCGAGGCGCTCATAGGCGGGCAGCTCGGTGCGGGAGAAGGCGACGAACAGGGTGTCCACCTTCGGGGCGCCCTTGGCGAGGGCTTCCTGGAGGGTTTCGCCAAGGTCTGGCAGGGCATGGTTGTAGAGCGTCTTCTTGGAGAGCTCGACCATCGTCTGGACGCTGGGGCTGACGCGGTGGCCGCGCGCCTCGGCCAGCAGGGAGGCGTAATAGCCCTCCGACTGGTAGGCATAGGAGCGGGCGAGATTGAGGATATAGGGCCGCCGGCCGGTGAACAGGGCGGGCTTGGAGATATAGTCGGAGATACGCAGGACTTTGTGCGGTGTCTCTGCCTGAGATATGTCGCTTGCCGATTCAACAAGCACGACCCAATCGGTCATGGGACTCCATTAGAGGGCGCTTCTAGAGACTTCTCCATCCGCAGCGCCGCTTCTCCGTCCGGATAGTAGGACTCAAGGGTCGCAATTACGCGATAACCGCCTGCCTCGTAAAGCCGGATGGCTGAACTATTTGTGACGCGTACTTCCAGGCGGACGGCCCGGGCGCCGCGGCCTGCTGCATCCGCTTCACAGGCCGCCATCAGCGCGCGGGCGAGACCCTGGCCGCGAGCCTCTGGCGCGACAGTGATGGAGTAGAGGCGGGCGATAGCGGCGCCCTTGCGGTAGAGCATCACGGCGGCCGCCAGCAGGCCGTCTTTCGGGGTGTCGCAGACGAGGAGGCTGGCATGGCCGGAGAGGAGGCGGCGCCAGGTGCGCCGGTCAAACCGGTCTTCTTCGGGGAAGCTGGCTTCCAGGGCCACCAGCGCGTCAATGTCGGCTTGGGTGGCAGGCCGGATGATCAAAGGCGGACCATGTCGTCGCGGTGGATGATGGCGGGGCGGCCCTTATAGCCGAGGAGGGCTTCGGCCTCTTCGGTGCGGCGGCCGGCGATGCGGCGGATGTCTTCGGCGCCGTAGGCGGTGACGCCCTTGGCGAGGAGGCGGCCATCAGGCGCCCGGACAGCGACGGCGGCGCCGCGCTCGAACTGGCCGGTGACCTCGCGCACGCCGACGGCCAGGAGGCTGGCGCCTTTTTCCAGAGCGGCGGCGGCGCCAGCGTCCACGGTGATCTCGCCTTCGGGCTTCAGGTGGCCTTCGAGCCAGGCGGCGCGGGCCTTGGCCGGGCTGATGCGGGAGGCGATGAGGGTGGCGCGTTCGCCCGCCTCGATGGCGCCGAGGGGATGGGGGCGATTGCCGAGCGTGATGAGGGTGGAGCAGCCCGCCGCATGGGCGATGCGAGCGGCGGCGAGCTTGGTGGCCATGCCGCCTGAGCCGACACCGGCGGCGGCGTTGGCGCCGGTGGCCATGGCGTCATGCTCAGGTGTGAGCGCTTCGAGGAAGGGGATGTGGGTGGCGCCGGGATTGGAGCGCGGGTCGGCGGTGTAGAGGCCGTCGATGTCTGAGAGGAGGATCAGGACATCTGCGGCCATCATCTGGGCGACGCGGGCGGCGAGGCGGTCATTGTCGCCATAGCGGATTTCTTCGGTGGCGACGGTGTCGTTCTCGTTGATGACGGGGATGATGCCGGCTTCCAGCAGGGTTTCCAGCGTGGCGCGGGCATTGAGCCAGCGGCGGCGATTCTCGGTGTCGCCGGGGGTGAGGAGGGCCTGGCCGGCGGCGATGCCATGGGGCGCGAGGGCGTCACCGAGGGCGGCCATCAGGCGGGGCTGGCCGATCGCGGCGGCGGCCTGTTTCTGCTCAAGCCGGCCCTGATAGGGCGCGCCGAGGGCGGCCTTGCCGAGGGCGACGGCGCCGGAGGAGACGAGGATCACTTCCTTCCCCCGCTGGCGCAGGGCGGCGATGTCAGCGGCCAGCGCAGCGAGCCAAGCATGACGCGGCATCCCGGCCTCGGCGATGAGGGCGGAGCCGGTTTTCACGACGATGCGGCGGGCGCGGGCCAGAGTGTCTGCGGTCATGGCAGAGGGCGATACACGGGCCGGGCGGCAAAGGCGAGAGGGGACGCCGTGATCTGGCGCTCATAGCGGCAAAATCTCCCCCTCAGGCGGCCCGAAAGCCGCGTGACGGGTGAGATTTGCCAGTCCGTCGGGTTATTGGCAGGCAGGTTATTGGCAGGCAGGTTATTGGCAGGCGGGGCTATCGCCAGGCGGGGTTATTGCGGCGCGGCGACCTGGCTGGAGTCGAAGAGGCCGCCCATGATCAGGAAGCCGACGACCACGAGCACCAGCGAGGCGGCAAGGATCTTCCAGAGGCCGACACGGCGGGCCTGGCGGGCCTCGACGGGGGCGACCTCTTCATGCGGCTCTGGCTTGCTGGTTTCATACTGCATACGTCTTCTCCTTATGGTTCGGGGCGGCGTATCTGTGCAGGCCGGGGCATGCGGGGACGCCTGATCCCGCCAACAGAACGTCTGGTGGAACGGATAGTTCCCTCAGGGGAATGCTCCGTAGGGGGAGTGTGCGTCCGGTTGACGGCTGGGCCGGCTGATCGCAAGCTGGCGCCAGATAGAAACGGCCAGAAGACGGGGAAATGTCTTGAAGCTTTACAACACGCCGATGCCGGCGCCCAATCCGCGCCGGGTGCGCATGTTCCTGGCGGAAAAGGGCGTGTCGATCCCGCTGGTGGATGTGGCGCTCGTCAAGGGGGAGCACAAGGGCGCCGAGCATATTGCCCGCAATTCGCTGGGGCAGACGCCGGTGCTGGAGCTGGACGATGGCACCTGCCTCAGCGAGACGGTGTCTATCTGCCGCTATCTGGAAAGCCTTTATCCGGAGCCGAACCTTTTTGGAGAGACGCCTCTGGAAGAGGCGCAGATCGACATGTGGGTGCGGCGGGTGGAGTTTCAGCTGATGAGCCCGGCGGGCATGTTCTGGCGCCATGCCCATCCGTTCACGGCCAAGGTGGTGGTTCCTCAGTATCAGGAGTTTGGCGCGTCCAACCGCGGCCATTATGAGCGGGCGCTGATGTGGCTCGACGGGGAGCTGGCGGGGCGGGATTTTATCGCGGGCGACCGGTTCACGGTGGCCGATATCTGCGCGCTGTCGACGGTGGATTTTGCCGCCTGGATCGGGCTGCCGGTGCCGGAGGGGGCGGCACATGTGAAAGCGTGGCATGGGCGGGTGAGCGGGCGGGAGAGTGCTGGGGCTTAGGGGGGGCCGGTGTTGTGTTCTTACTGAGAGCGCCCCCGCCCTGTCCCTCCCCCATGTCTGGGGGAGGGGACCTGTTGCGTTGCGGGGATAGGTTGGCTTTCCGAATGCACGACGTGCCCCCTCCCCATGGCTATGGGGAGGGCTGGGGTGGGGCTGGGTGAGGGCTTCGCGCCAGCCTTCAGGACGTGTCGTGGCAGAAGCAGGTGTTGGTGAGGTCCGTCAGATCACGGATCAGGTCGTGGACGTTGCGCTGGATGGCGCGGGCGAGGCGGGGGAGCGCAAGGGGGACGGGGAGCGAGCGCTGGACGGCGCCGGGGCGGGCCATTTCGCGGATGCGGCGGCGGGCCCAGCGTTCGGCTTCGCCCCGGGGGTCGTTCAGGGCGGTCTGAAGGGCGGCGAAGCGGCGGCGGAAGCTGGCCGTGGGGTCGCGCGGGGGCGGGGCAGGCGCTGGCGGGGCGGACCGGGCGGCAAGGATGTCGTCGGTGAGGACGAGGATGCGGGGGGGATGGTCTTCGGTCAGATAGTCCGTCTCCGGATGAAGGATGGCCGCCTTTGCCTTGCGTGGCGGGGGTTCGTTCATGTTGAAGCGGGGCGGACGGGGCGGCTTTGCCTGCGCGGGCGCGGCGGCCGCGGCGCGCGGCGCTGGCGAGTCCAATGCGGCGCGGGGACGGGTCTTGAGGACCGGCACGGGCAGGTCTGCGGCAATGATCAGGATGGCGCGGCGCAGGGCGAGCTCGGCGGGCACGAGGGCGTGGCGGGTGAGATGGCGGGCGAGCCTTGCGGTGAGCGGGACATCGCCGAGGCGGCCAAAGATGCCATCGATGAAGGCCACCATGTCGAGGATGAACAGGCGCGCGCGCTCGAGCAGGGCGTAGACGGTATCATCCGTAGGCTGAGGGGCGGCGTTTTCCATGCGGAGAATATAGCATGGGGCCGGAGGGGGGTGGACAAGGCGGGGGTGTTTTTGGGCGAAGGGGTTGAGGGGATTGGGTTTTTTGGGGGTGGGTGTGGGGGATAGGGCGTGCCCGCTCGATCCTTCGACTTCGCTCAGGATGAGCTACTCTGATGTTGCGCTTTAGAAGCTCATCCTGAGCGAAGTCGAAGGATGGCGGGCGTTGCTGCCCTCACCTCCCATTGCTGCGCAATGGGCCCCTCCTCTCCCAGAGGGAGAGGGGTAAGGGGTGTTGTGCATTGCCTTGCGAGGTCCCCGCCTGCGCGGGGATGAGCGGCCGCGCTAGAGCGGGCTCCAGGAAGTGTCTGTGTCCGGATCGTCGTCTTCGGCGGAGGCCGGGGCCCTGGGGGCGTCTTCGTCCTTGAGGCCGAGATGGCGGGCGATGGCGTAGAGGGCGTCCTTGACGCCTTCGCCGGTGACGCCGGAGAGGAGCAGGGGCTTGCCCTTATAGGCCTTTTTCAGCTGTTTCATCTGCTCTTTGACAAGTTCGGGCGTCAGGGCGTCGATCTTGTTGAGGGCGACGATTTCCGGGCGCTGGGCAAGCTCTGGATCATAGGCTTCCAGTTCTGCGCGGATGGTGCGGTAGGCGGCGGCGGGATTGTCCTGCGTCACATCGATCAGATGGAGGAGGACCTTGCAGCGCTCGACATGGCCGAGGAAGCGGTGGCCGAGGCCTGCGCCATCGGCGGCCCCTTCGATGAGGCCGGGAATATCAGCCAGCACGAAGCGCGTGGAGGTGCCCAGATCGACGACGCCGAGGCCGGGATGAAGCGTTGTGAACGGATAATCGGCGATCTTCGGCGTGGCGGCGGTGGCCGCTGACAGGAAGGTGGACTTGCCGGCGTTCGGCAGGCCGACGAGGCCAGCGTCGGCGATCAGTTTGAGGCGCAGCCACAGCCAGCGCTCCTCGCCCTCTTCGCCCGGATTGGAGCGGCGCGGGGCCTGGTTGGTGGACGTCTTGAAGCGCAGGTTTCCCCAGCCGCCATTGCCGCCGGCGGCGAGCAGGACGCGCTGGCCGACCTCTGTGAGGTCTGCGATCATGGTTTCCTGGTCTTCTTCATAGACCTGGGTGCCGACGGGCACCTTCAGCACGACATCTTCGCCGCGCGCGCCGGTGCGCTGCTTGCCCATGCCATGGCCGCCGCGCTTGGCCTTGAAATGCTGCTGGTAGCGGAAGTCGATCAGGGTGTTGAGCCCTTCGACGGCCTCGATCCAGACATCGCCCCCGCGCCCGCCATCGCCGCCATCGGGGCCGCCATATTCGATGAACTTCTCGCGCCGGAACGAGACGCAGCCTGCGCCGCCGCCGCCGGAGCGGATATATACCTTGGCCTGATCGAGGAACTTCATGGGGTGGGTTTGCCGTAGATTGGGGATTTGGGGAAGGGGTGGGGGTGTTTCCGGCTCGAAGAACCGTCATCCCGGTTTCGCCGCAGGCGAAGACCGGGACCCAGTCCTGTGCTTCTCTGGGCCCCGGACATTTGCTGCGCAAATTCCGGGGTGACGAGACAGAGAGCGGAGCGTTTTAGCGGTGGATTTCCGGGTCAGGCGATCCTTGCCATCATGATGTGGTCGGCGGGGGCGCCGCGACCTTTGGAGAACATCGGCCCGCGCCCGCAGGGGAGGAAGCCGAGCTTGCGGAGCACCTTGCCGGAGGCCGGGTTATCCGCGAAATAGCCCGAGACGAGGGCGGCGGCGGCGCGGGTGTTTTCCAGCCAGCCGACGAGGGCTGCGCCGGCTTCAGTGCAGTAGCCCTTGCCCCAAAAGGCCGGCGTCATCCAGTAGCCGATATTGAAGGGATCGTCCGTGCGCTGGCGGTTGGCCGAGATCAGCCCGGCGAGGGCGCCGGTTTCCTTCGAGACGACCGCGAAGATGTGGCCGGTATCGTTCTGGCGCGCCGTATCATGCGTCGCGAACCAGGCGAGGGTTTCGGCTTTCGACTGGGCGGGGGCGACGCTGGCAAGCATGAGGTAAATGCGCGGATCGTTGACGGCCTCGGTCACCGCCCCCGCATCGCGGGGGGAAAGGCGCCGGAGGCCCAGCCGCTGTGTTTCTATCTCGATCGCTTCCGTCATGGCCGCCTCCTATGTGCGGGGCCTGGCGGGGGAGGGCAAATTAAAAGGGGGAGACAGTGGCCTGCCTCCCCCCGGAAACTGGTCGTCCTGAATGCGACCCGGCCACCACTCTGACGTGCGGCCGGATGCTTTCCAGGCCGCTTATTCGGCTGCGTCCGCCATCGGTACGATGTTCACATAAATGCGGCCACCGGACTTGTGGGCGTACTCAACCTTGCCGCCCTTAAGCGCAAAGAGGGTGTGATCCTTGCCCATGCCGACGCCTTTGCCCGGCCACTTCTGAGTGCCGCGCTGACGCACGATGATGTTGCCCGGAACGACGACTTCGCCGCCGAACTTCTTCACGCCGAGATATTTAGGGTTCGAATCGCGACCGTTGCGGGACGAACCACCTGATTTCTTATGAGCCATCGTCTGCTCCTGATCCTTTAGCGGAAGGCTTTCGCCTTATGCTTCCTTAGCGAGTTCTTTGGCCTGCTCGACCCAGCCATCCTTGGCGAAACGGCCAGCCAGGCTCAGCTCTTCTTCGAGCTTGGCGATGTCGGCCTCTGTGAGGGCAGCGATCTGAGCGAAGGTGGTGATGCCTGCGCCGTTCAGCTTTTTCTCGAGGGCCGGGCCAACGCCGGTGAGTTTCTTGAGGTTGTCGCCAGCCGGGGCGTCAGCGGCAGCCGCTTCAGCTTTCGGGGCGTCTTCCTTCTTGGCAGCGGCTTTCTTGGCCGGCGCCTTGCCATCGGTGTTGATGGAGGTGATCGTCACTTCCATCAGGTCCTGACGGTGGCCGATGGTGCGGCGGTAGGTCTGGCGCTGACGCTTCTTGCGGGTGATCAGCTTGGGGCCGCGCACTTCAGCGGCGACTTCGCCGGTGACCGTGGCGCCTGCAACCGTGGGCGCGCCCACAGTGACACCGGCGCCTGCGCCAACCATGAGAACGGAGTCAAACGTGACCGTCTCGCCGGCAGCAGCTGCCAGACGCTCGATGACGATGGTATCGCCTTCGGCAACCTTGTACTGCTTGCCACCTGTTTTAATGACCGCGAACATGGGGCCAATCCTTCCGGCATGGAATAGTGAAAATGTGTGAGGGCGCCGCACCAGAAGGCGCCGCGCCCGAAGGTCGGGGGTAAACACCAAAGCGATGCGCCTGTCAAACCCCAACTTCACGCTGATTGCGGGAAAAGTGGGGGTATCTGCAGCCGGGCCAGACCCCCGGCCCTGTCACGCCCCGGTCACCGGCCTAAACGGCGCCCGATCAACGCCTGAACAGGCCTGGAATGGCTGTAGAAGCGGCCCGAAGGCTCAGGATTTGGTCCAGATAAGGTCCAGCGCGCGGGTGGCAGCCGCGCGGGTTCCGAACAGGCGGACCTGGTCGCGCCCGGCCTTCTTGGCATCATAGAGGGCTTCATCGGCCTGGTTCATCAGCGCGTGCAGGTCGGCGCCCGGCCAGGCGGCGCAGACGCCGATGCTGACGCTGGGGGCGACCTTGGGCGGCAGCATGCCGCTCCAATAGTCCCATGGGCAGGCCCGCAGGGATTCGGCAAACAGGCGCGCGGCCTGGATCTCATGCCCCGGCAGCAGCACGGCAAACTCTTCCCCGCCGATCCGCCCGGCCACCATCTCCTCGCCGCACATCGCCCCGATATGGCGCCCGAAGAGGCCAATCACCGCGTCGCCCACCGAATGGCCGAAGGTGTCGTTGATCTGCTTGAAATGGTCGAGATCGGCAATGATCAGGCAGGCGGGCAGGCCGTTGCCGGTCTGGCAGCGCCGGAGGGCGGCGGTGGCGGCCGCCTCGAAGCCGCCGCGATTGAGCAGGCCGGAGAGCTTGTCGGTGCGCGCTTCCTGGCGCAGCTGCTCGATCAGGTCGATGGCGATGGCGACCATCAGCGTCAGCGCCAGGGCAATGGCGATCAGCGGCTGGGTGAACTGGACGGTCGTCCAGTAGAGGGAGTGCTGGAAATTGGCGCCGCTGCCAAACCCGCCGGCCAGCGCCAGGATGATGAGGGGGCGCGCCACGTAATTGGCAACCGACAGGATCGCCACGGCGAAGATCAGCCGGTCGATCAGGTGTTTCTTGCGGACCGGGAAGAGCTTCACCACGATCATCAGCGTGACCACGCCGAGGGCGGCATTCATCGACAGGATGCGGCCGACGACGCTGGGCTGGACCAGCAGGAACCAGACGAGGGCAAGGGCGGCCGCTGCGGTGGTGATCGCCATGACGGGAAAATGCGGCCGGCGGCCATACCGGCCCAGAACGGCCGCCGCCAGCAGCCAGCCGGAAAACAGGAACATCAGGTTCGTGACGAGCCGCTCGCCGCTGTCAGGCAGGGGCGTGACCAGATACTGGAAGACGATGTCCTGAATAAAGAAGGCCGCCGCGTTGAGGCCATAGCCGGCGGCGGCATAGAGGATGTAGGTCTTGCCCCGCTGGCTGAGCCATAGCAGGCCGAACGCGCCCGAGAGCAGCGCGCCGATCCCGGGATTCAGCAGCATTATGAAGAATTCAGCGCTCATGGGGGCGGGCAAGCAGTCCTTGTTGTCCAGCCTCTTTCTTTGCCGCATTTGGGATAAGGTCAGCTTTAGCGGGTCTGGCAAATTTCATCGATTGCTGCGTTTGGGCGGGCGAGCGGGCGAAAGACGGCCTGCCGGGGCGCGCTTCCGGCCCTGCCGGAAGGGGGCTTTATTCTGCTGGGCGGCAGGGCTCGCGGACCGGGGCGAGGGGGCTTCAGGCGCCGCGCGCCCCTCGGCGACGCCACCGGGCAGGGCGCGCCAGGGCTTGGAGCGGAAGGTCTCAGCGGCCCTCTGGCGGGGCGCCGCCTGCCGCGGGCGGGCAGCGCGGGCGCCGGGCGCGCGGAGCAGGGCGGCTGTAAAAAAGCGGGCCGGGGGCAAGGATTTACCAATCGGGCGCTTGCGCTTTGGCCCGCACCGCGATAGTTCACCGCCCTTCAAAGACCCCGGCGCGGAGAGGTGGCGGAGTGGTCGATCGCGTCGGTCTCGAAAACCGATATACTCGCAAGGGTATCGAGGGTTCGAATCCCTCCCTCTCCGCCAGCCATTTTCAGATTTTGAGACAGTTCCGTTAGGCGGCTCCAAAACCCCGCAAACAGGCGGGGTTTGGCGCGAGGCTGCGGTCTCCGTTTTCCGTATCAGCGAATTTTTTGGCGCTTTTTGGCGCCCCGTCTCTATTCGGCTTTTGCAGCAGTTCCCTTATCGCCATTTTCCCTGCTCCAGGCCGATTTACAGGGAATTTCCTCAAAAGATCAGGGAATGCCTCTGATAGGCCCGATAAATCGCCCGTCATTTCAGGGCGATGCGCGCAAATTCCCTAAACGCGAAACAGGGAATTTTCCCGGCCCAAACAGGGACGGCCATTGCAAAAGCAGGGAATGATTTGACGTTATCAGGCGCTGGCTGAAAAGCCGAGTTCTGCCCACTGATCATCCCAGTCGAGCGGAATAGGATGGGTGATCAGCTTGGTGAGCGTCAGGTCGTGAGGCTGGCGACCTGCGAGGATAGCCTCGATGACCTTGGGCGAGAGAAACGCCAGCGGCAAACGCTGACGGATGAAGGCGAGCGTGCAGCTGCGGCGCTCGGCGAGGGTGGTCATAGAAGTGCCGGCGCGAAGCTCTGTTGCCCAGGCATGCGCCAGCGCAATTGCGCGGATCAATGTTTCATCCGTCCGGCGTGCAACGCCGCCGATGATGAGACGGGCTTCGATACCTCGGCGCTTAATCTGAAAGGGCGAGGTGAAGCTCAGCAAGGGAGCAGCCAATTCGGTATCCTTTACCCTCAACTTTTCGGCCAGAGGTTTTGCGGCGATTTCCAGTTCGACTTGCCCCTCTGAAATTTTGCATTGCGCGATGAGCTCCAGGGACTCGAGGTTCGAGATTGACGCCAACTGGGGCATACTTTGTTCAATGAGTGTCGCAGTGGGGCTTTGGAATATCTGAGGACCGGCGGTGATGAGATACTCGCTGACAGCCTGGGCAAGCTGGGTTTCGAGCTGCTTGGCGGGCAGGCGCCAGCCACCGGCGCGCTTGCCTCTGCCATCGAGAAGGCGAGACGACACATAGTAGCGATAACGCCGCGGGCCTTTGCTCGCATGAGACGGCGTCAGCCGATCGCCGGTTTCATCGATCAGCTTGCCAGTCAGGAAGGGGCGACTGCCAGATGCGCTTCGCCGGCCAGGCTTATCCTGCGCGCCGAGCTTTGCCTGAACCCGGTCCCACAACGCCTCATCGATGAGCGGCTCATGCAAACCGTCGTGGACTTCGCGCTTGTGGCGAATGCGGCCCACATAAATTGGATTGCGCAGTAGGAAATGAATGTGGCCACGCCTGAGCGGTTTGCCGCCGACTTTTCGGTCATTGCTGAAGGTCCGTGATTTGGTTCGGTAGCCTCGGCGCGCCGCTTCCGCCTCGACCAGCCGGACGCAGCCAATCGTATCATAAAGCTGGAACAATTCCCGGACGATTTCCGCTTCAGGAGCATTGATCACCAGGCTGCGGGTCTGAGGATCAGGATGAGGTTCGTAGCCGAGCGGTGGTAGGCCGCCCATCCAGTAGCCCTTTTTCTTGGATGCTGAAATCTTGTCCCGAATCCGCTCGGCAGTCACCTCCCGTTCGAACTGGGCAAAGGAGAGCAGCACGTTGAGGGTCAGCCTTCCCATGCTGGTGGAGGTGTTAAACGCTTGCGTGACCGAAACGAAAGAGCAGCCGGCTGCATCGAATCTATCCACCAGCTTGGCGAAGTCAGCGAGCGAGCGCGTCAGTCGGTCGATCTTGTAGACGACTACAAGGTCAATCTTGCCCGCGTCGATGTCTTCCAGGAGCCGGGTTAGAGCTGGGCGCTCGAGCGTTCCGCCGGAAAGCCCGCCATCATCATAATGCGCGGGGATCAGCTTCCAGCCTTCATGGCGTTGGCTGGAGACATACGCCTCGCAGGCCTCCCTCTGCGCGTCGAGCGAGTTGAAGGCCTGGTCGAGACCTTCCTCGCTGGATTTGCGCGTGTAGATGGCGCAGCGGACAATCCGTCGGCCTGATCCGGCCGCTGTCATCACGATGCACCTTTCAAGCCGAAGAAGCGGGGCCCCGACCAACGGGCTCCCGTGATCTCTCTCGCGATGGCAGACAGGGATCGGTAGACGCGCCCCCGATATCGGTACCCGCCTTTCACAACATCAACTATATGGGTAATGCCGTTCCAATCGCGGACAAGCCTTGAGCCAGATCGAAGGGAAGGCCCTGCCGGAGCGACGGCCAGGTCACTGGCAATCGCCTGCAGCTTGTTCCGGGTCCTGAGAGGCAGGCCGCCATACAGAGCGGATTGTACTTCATATGCAACGATGCGGCAGAGCAGGGGCGTGCTCATCCCTTTTGGCGGAGGCGCGCTGAGCAGCTTCTGATATTGATCGACAAGGCTGGAGCGAGGCATACCTTCAAGTTTTACTGTGGACGTCATTTTTTCGCTCCGGCGATACGGTAGCAGGAATGGCGCGATCCGTCAGTTGGGGTGAGCTTCTCCAGACTGACACCGGCCTGTTTCAGGCGGGTGAGGGCGGCCCGCGTTGTGTGGGTCTGCCAGCCGAGTTTTGCGGAGAGCGCCTCGATTGTCATGCCCTCGGGTTTGCTAAGAAGACTTTTGAGCTGATCCGTTTTCGAGGACTTAGGTTGTGGTTTCTTGTCGGCTCGTGTCGATTTGCGTTTGGTCATGCAGTTCCTTTCGGGTTGAGGAAGCGATCAGCGCTTCCACGACCCAAAGGCCCGACTATCTGGCGGGCTGTCGCGGAGGCTGCCGCGACAGAGATAGCAATGCTTGGAATAGGGCCGTAGTCCAGCCTAATCGCTCTGTAGGCGGATATATTCGAGCATAAATGCTTCCGCTTCGGCGCATTGCGATTTTGCAGTGTCGATGAGGCGGTTGAGGGCTCGTATTTCCTGGAGTCGCGTTTCGTTTGGCAAATCTGGCAGTTGCGCTTCAGTTGCTTGCTCGCAGGCGTCCTCAAGTGCCTCTAGGGTCTTGATCAAGTTCCCGCGAATTCTATCGAGATTGTCCATACGGAGCACTTGGGCTTAGGTCGAAGCAGAAGTCCACGTTGCTGGCCGAGTGCTTCGATATTTGTTCAAGCTGAATTCCAGAGGTGCGAACCACTAGTCTGAATGCTGCCAAATGGGAGGGGCACCTGAGGTATCTATTGCGTCTGTTGAGGGCGCAGGAGGAGACGTATGGAACCCGGTACATTCGATTAGAGGAGGAGAAGCCCGCGCCTTCTTCGGCAGCAAGGCTTGAGCAGTTCGTCTTCCGGCTTCTCCCATGGCAGGCAAGTTTGCTCTTTTGAAGTACCGAGTTCATCGATTCCGTGTCTGAACGAGTACGGTGAGCACATACTCACTTTGTTGCAGAACCTGCTGTAAGTAACGATTATGGCCAGACGTTAGAATTCCAAATTCTCCAGGCGTCCAATCGTAGAACAAAAAAAGTACAAGCACTACCCCTTGCGCTTGGTTACAGCCATCACCACTTCATCTGGGGTGTCGCGACGGAATGTCTGATGTTGGTCAATTTGGCTGATAATACGATTGATAAACCGGCTGGCCTGCCCAATACGGCTAGTCCAACCGTAAAGTTAGAGTTGGCGGTTGGTATTGAAGCGGCGTTCATGCTGCCGCTTCCACATAGTAAGGCGGCATGAACGCCGCGGGCAAGATGGCTTTCGGCGCAGGCGGGTGGTAGCCCAGCGAGGAGTGCGTTCTGCGAGTGTTAAAGTGGCGGCGCCAGGCTTCGATCAGGATCTGAGCCTCGCGCAGATCGTAGAAGATCTCCCGAGCCAGCAGCTCATCTCGGAGTTTCGAGTTGAAGCTCTCGCAGTAGCCATTTTCCCATGGGCTGCCCGGTTCGATATAGAGTGTCTTCACACCAATCCGTCCCAGCCAATCTCGTAGGGCGGTGGCGATAAACTCCGGTCCATTGTCAGAGCGTATGTGCTCGGGTGGCCCATGCCGGACGAACAACTCCCCAAGGACATCAAGCACATCGCTTGAACGAAGCTTGCGCTCAACCCGGATGGCAAGGCATTCCCGCGTATACTCATCGATCACGCATAGCATACGGAATACCTTCCCGTCATGGGTTCGGTCCTGCACAAAGTCGTAAGACCAGACATGCCCCTTGTGCGCGGGCCGCAACCGAACGCAAGAGCCGTCATTCAGCCATAAACGACCGCGTTTAGGCTGTTTCATCGGCACTTTCAGCCCTTCCCGACGCCAGATGCGATACACCCGGCCCGCACTCACCCGCCATCCGCCTGCTCTCAGCAGCGCGGTCATACGCCGGTAGCCGTACCGGCCAAAGCGCTCGGCAAGAGCGACGATGGCCCGCGTAAGGTCGGCTTCATCGTGGCGAGGTGTCGGTACCCTGCGCTGGGTGGCGCGGTGCTGGCCGATCACATGGCAGGCCCGGCGCTCTGATACGCCAAGCGTTTCCACCACATGATCGACCGCGTCTCGCTTGCGGGAAGGGCTCAGTACTTTCCCGAAAGGACTTCCTTCAGGATCTGGTTGTCCAGAGTCAGATCAGAGACCGCCTTGCGAAGCCGACGGTTCTCCGTCTCAATGTCCTTCATCCGCTTCGCCTGATCCACCTGAAGACCGCCATACTCCTTGCGCCAGCGGTAGTAGGTCTGCTCCGTCACACCGATCGCGCGCGCTGCTTGCCCGGCCGTCTCGCCACGGGAAAGACGAACCTCGACCTCCCGCAGCTTCGCTATAATCTCTTCTGGCTTGGCTCTCTTGCTCATTCTCAGCTCCGTATCGAAGCCAACTCTAAATCAAATATTGGACCAGTTTTCTTGAGGCAGACCACTTCAGCTCCTCGCGTTCGGCGCTCGTCACGCCATCATCGCGTTCACCGCTGTCCTGCTGGGCTTCCTTAAACCAAAGGTGGATGGTCGCTGCACACGGCTCAAACTCCCGCGCGAGGCTCTCGACACTGCGCCCAGACCGGGCCAGCGCAATGATATGTTCCCGAAATTCCGTCGGGTACGGGCTCCTTGTTCTCGGTATGAGAAACATCCTGTTCGATGAAGAAAAAATTGTCCATCAAACCGGGGGAAGTCCAAGTCCAGTCAGCGCCTGAGGGTTTAGTCGAGCTGAATGAACTCGAACTGGCGTTCGTCGTTATAGCGTTTGCTGTAGATGCCGTATTCGGTGATGCGGCCCTGGATAACGAGACCGTTGCTGCGCCGCTGGATGCCGGTGAGCTCGATCTTTGTGTCGAGGTCCACCTGGCGGCTTGTGTGCTGGAGGATTTCCTGGGCGCGGCTTGCCTCGACCGGCCAGAAGAAGGCGCTGGCCATATTGTCGAGCTGCAGGCTGACCTGTTCCCTGCCACCGAAATTCACCTGGTTGCCAGGCGAGAAGGCGGTTAGGTAGTAGCCGCCCCGGCCGGCGTCATACTGGCTGAGCTGGGAATTGAGGCGGATATGAAGGACGCCGACGCCTTCGGTGGAGGCGTAGATGTCGGCCAGGCGCGCGGTTTCCGCTTCGAGTTTTGCCGCCTTGCTGAATTCGTCCGCATACTTCACTTCGTAGACTTCACTGGCCCAGGCCGCGAGCGGGGGCTCCCGGTCTGTGAGGCGATAGGCCAGCAGTGTCATCTGGAAGTCATCGGGATAGGCGAGCGTGGCCGTGCCAAAGGGGCTGGGGCCCGGCGCGGCAGCGGCTTTCGGGGTATCGCCCTTTGCCTTGGCATCTTCCTTGGGCGCCCAAGCGGGCTTGGCGGGCGTGACGCCGGTCTCAGAGACGGCAGCGGGGGCGCTGGCCGCGCCAGCCTCCGCGCCTTCTTCGCCGGAACCTCCGGCCGGGCCCCCACAGCCTGCGATCAGGACGGCAGCAGCCAGAGCGGCCAATGCCGGAAGACAGAATGATCGAGTGTTGATCCAGCGCATGATCAGAGATCCACCTTGGTGTTCTGGGCTTTCTCAAGCTCGTCGGTGCGGCGCTTGTTCTCGATCTCGTTGAGCTCGTTCTGGAACTGGTCGCCAAACTCGTAGAGGGCGGTCTGGTCGAACATGCCGACGCTGAGTTCTTCCACCACGTCCGGGTTTGAGCGGAAGGTGCGGATCATGGCAGTGACGGACATGCCGCAGCCACTGCTCCAGGACTGGTGTTCATCGCCCCGGCCATTCACGCCATTGGCGCACTGGTTCAGCATGGGGTGGGCTTCGCTGAGGACGTTGCCGGCAGAATCGGTGACCCAGTTGTACTCGTTGACGTAGCCGAAATAGTTCGCGTCGCGGCCTTCATATTGCTGGTAAGGGCCGTATTTTTCGGTGAGGGCAGCCAGGACGGCGGCCTTGGCGGGCATTTCGCCTTCCTTCCAGTTCTGGGTGCGCCAGACGCCGTGGACTTTCTGTTTGCCGGGCACGCCGGGGGTGGCCAGGGTGATCTTCTCGGCGATGAAATCCCACTGGCGATTGCCCGCGCCGCATTTCTGCATGGCGTCATACGAGCCATAGCTGCATTCCTTGTTCTCGCCGGTCTGGGCGGTAATCCTCTGCTTTTCGAGACGCATCGTGCCGGTTTTGAGGCTGTAGGGGCTGAAGAATTCGTTGTCATAGGTGACGAGGCCATCGGGCATCTGACAGGCGATAGCATTTTCGGCCTCGGCGAAGGTCATGCCGAGCCTGAAGCCGGCGATGTCCGGGCCGGGGAGGTCCTTGCTGAGCTTGACAGGGCATTTGGGCTTTTTGGCCTTGCCGCCATCGGCTGAAGCGGCGGCCGGGGCGCTCAGGTCGCCGCCGCCATCATACCCGTTCTCGTCAAAGCCGCCTGAGGCTTCGCTGCCACCCCCGCATGCGGCAAGGAGGAGGGCTGAGGAGATTGCCAGGGCGAGGCCGAGCTTTCCGAATTTCATGACTGTGATGCCTTTCAATCGACCGCCCGGAAGCGGCCGGTGCGGGAACCTTGAGATTCGTTTGAAATCTGAGGCGCGCGCGGGCAATAATCTTCACTGAGGCATCACGGATTTCTAACGCCGTGATAGGATCTTTGATTTCACTGGTTTTTCTGGTGGCGTGCGGCGTGGGTACGCGGGGCGGATGATGGACGATCTGAAGCGTGAAGAAGTCCCGCTCTACCGCTACCGGTTTGGCGCGGCGGAATTTGACGAGGCGAGTTTCGAGTTGCGCGTGGGCGGGTTGGTGGTGGAGCTGGAGCGGCGCCCGCTGGAAGTGCTGAGCCTGCTGCTGCGCCATGCGGGCGAGGTCGTCACCAAGGAGGAACTGCTCGACACGGTCTGGCAGGGGCGGATCACGGTCGAGAATGTGCTGGCCAATGCCATCACCAAGTTGCGCAAGGGGCTGGGCGAGACACTTTCCGGACAAATCCGGACACAGGCGCGCATCGGCTACCGGTTTACCGGTCAGGTGGAGCGGGTGGCGGCCGGGCGGCGGCTGGTCAACCGGCTGGACCTGAGAGCCGGGCAGCCGGTGCCGGGGCGTAGTCATTTCATGCTGCGCGAACAGCTATCGGGCACGCGGGGCAGCGAAGTGTGGCTGGCGCGGCATGACAAGACCGGGGAGCTGCGCGTCTACAAGTTCAGCCCGGACGGGGCGCGGCTGGCCTCGCTGAAGCGGGAGGCGACGCTGGCCCGCGTGCTGCGCGAGAGCCTGGGCGAGCGGGACGACATTGCCCGCGTGATCGACTGGAACTTCGAGACCCCGCCCTTCTTCCTGGAATGCGAATATGGCGGGGAGAACCTGCTGGCCTGGGCCGAGCAGGAGGGGCGGCTCGCGGCGATGCCGGCGGAGGAGCGGCTGGGGCTGGCGCTGCAGACGATTGATGTGGTGGCCGCCGCGCATGAGGCCGGCGTACTGCACAAGGATCTGAAGCCGGCCAACTTCCTGGTGGCGCCCCGCAAGGGCGGGGGCTGGCAGGTGCGCGTGACCGATTTCGGCGCGGGTGGGCTGGTTGAGCAGGGGCGGCTGGAAGACCTGGGCATCACGCCGATGGGCATGACAATCGGTGAGGGCGGATCGGGCAGTTCGAGCATGGGGACGCCGCTATACATCGCGCCGGAGATACTTGATGGGCAGGCGCCGTCGGCGCGGTGTGATGTCTATGCGCTGGGGGTGATGCTGTATCAGATCCTCACCGGGAACATGAGGAAGCCGCTGGCGACGGGCTGGGAGCAGGACATCGGCGACCCGCTGCTACGGGAGGATATTGCCGAGGCGACGCATGGCGATCCGCTGCGCCGGATAGCGTCGGCGGGGGAACTGGCGGCGCGGCTGCGGGCGCTGGAGGCACGGCGGGCGGCGCGCGCGCGGGAAGCGGCGCTGGCGGCGGAGGCGGACGCGGCGCGAGCCGAGTTGGAGCGGGTGAAGACGCGGCGGCCCTGGGTGACGGCGACCTTTGCGGCGCTGGTGGCAGGCTTTGCGGCGAGCGTGTGGCTCTACCTGCAGGCAGCCGATGCCAGGGCGGTGGCGGAGATGGAAGCGGCGCGGGCCGAAGCGACCGGCGGGTTCCTCCGTGATCTGCTGGTGAATGCCGATCCTTACCGGCCGGGTGGAGCGGGGGACGTGACCGTGCGCGCGGCGCTGGACAAGGCGGTGGGCGGGATTGGGCCCCGCTTTGCAGATGATCCGCTTACGGAGGCTTCGATTCAGCAAACGGCGGGGGAGATCTATTCGAGCCTGGCGGTGTATGACGCCGCTGCCGAGCGCAAGGGGCGGGCGGCAGACCTGCTGGCGGAATTTTACGGGGAGGGCGATCGGCGCACGCTGCTGGCACGCTACCGGCAGGCCGAAGCGCTGGCGAATGCGTCCAGGATTTCAGAAGCGGGCGCCGTGCTGGACATGGCGGACAAGACGCTGATGCTGCGCCGCGAGGGCGACGCGCAGCTGGCCTTTGCGGCGGCGCAGACGCGGGGGCGGTATTATCTGGTGCAGGCGGATATGGAGCGGTCTGCCCCGTTGCTGGAGGAGGCCGTTCGCCTGCTGCCAGAAGCAATGCCGGATGATCCGGAGACGGCCTATCGCCTGAAGATGGATCTTTCGCAGATCTACAGCCGGGTGGGGCGGCATGAGGACGCGGTGGATCTGCTGGCGGGGTTGCAAGATCCCTCTCATGCGGCGGCCGGCGTGAGTGAGGCAACGCGGGCGCGGGCGACGATGTTCCTTGGCGCGTCGCTGTTCTACGCGGGGCGGTATGACGACGCCGAGCCTGTGCTTCAGGATGCGATCCGCCGTCTGACGGATGTGTTCGGGGCGGACGCGGCGCAGGTGGTGGAGGCACAGAGCGCGCTGGCCAATCTCTATGCCACGTCCGGCAATTGGGAGCCGGCGTTGCCGCTGGTGACCGATGTGCGCGCCAAAATGTGCGCGCTGCATGGCGAAGACCATCTCACCTGTCTTATGACACGGGGCAATGAAGCGGTGTTCCAGTGGTTCCTGGGCGACGCGGAAGGGGCGGTAGCAAATCTTGGGCCGGTGGTGGACACGTTCCGGGCGCAGCTGGGGCCGGACTCTCCGGCGGTGCATGTGATGGCGTATTATCTGGCCATGGCGCAGCTTGAGCTGGGGCAGGCAAGCAAGGCGATGGCGCTGGCAGAGGGGCTGGACGCAGGCAAGCTGGCAGCGGGCAGCCCGGGGGATGGCTGGGATACGCGGGTGGCGGGGCTGAGAGGCATCGCGTTGATCCGGCTGGGTAACTGCGCGGCAGGGCGAGCGATGCTGGCGCCGGCGGTGGACGCGATGAAGGTGGGCGGGATGCAACCATGGATACTGGAGGATTACGAGGCGGCGTTGGCGGCGGCGCCGTGTGGAGGCTGAGGTCGGTTATGTCCCGGCTATGG
>NZ_PNMA01000040.1 GCF_013823385.1 Hyphomonas sp. | reverse complement strand
AGAAATCAAGAAATAAGACTTTCCCCTTCAGGGAAGTCCCGAATCGAGAAGGCCGCCCCGCAAGGGCGGCCTTTTTGCTGGGCGAGAGGCTGAAAACGGGCGAATCTGCCGGTCCGGGCCCTGGCTGGACCCGTGGCGGGCGGGGGCGGGGCAGGGGATGCGTCAATCGGGGTCAGCTGGCCTGCAGATTCATCTAAACCAGCTGTTGACGCACCCGATTCTCTGGCATAGAAGCCGCACTTCGCCGGGATGGCTGCGCTTCTTTAACAGCGAACGCTCCCTCGAAACTGACAATTAATCCACACCCCCACCCGGGCGCTCGATGCTGACGAGCCATCGCGCCTTGGGTCAAAGTGTTTTGCGCGGACGGACCAAACGATGGAACGACAAAATATCCGGATCAGGCTGAAGGCCTTTGATCACCGCGCGCTCGACATGTCGGCGAAGGAAATCGTGAACACGGCGAAGCGCACTGGCGCTGAAGTTCGTGGCCCGGTTCCGCTCCCGACCCGTATCGAGCGCTTCACGGTGAACCGGTCGCCCCACATCGACAAGAAGTCGCGTGAGCAGTTCGAAATCCGCACGCACACACGTATTCTCGACATCGTCGATCCCACCCCGCAGACCGTGGACGCGCTGATGAAGCTCGACCTGTCTTCGGGCGTTGGCATCGAGATCAAGCTCGAGGGAGCCCGCTAATGACGCTTCCTGCTGCCCGTACCGGCGTTCTTGCCCGCAAAGTCGGCATGACACGCATCTTCGCTGAAGACGGCCGCCATGTGCCCGTCACCGTTCTGTCGCTCGATGGCTGCCAGGTTGTTGGCGTCCGCACCGAAGACGAACGCACCGTCACCACCAAGAAGGGCGGGGAAGTTACCCGCACTGACGGCTACAAGGCTGTTATCATGGGTGCCGGCGAGAAGAAGGCCAAGAACACCACCAAGGCTCAGCGCGGCCAGTTCGCCAAAGCCGGTGTTGCGCCCAAGGCGAAACTGAAAGAGTTCCGCGTCCGCGGTGAACTTCCGGAAGTCGGCTCGACCGTTCAGGCCGACCATTTCGTCGAAGGCCAGATGGTTGACGTTTCGGCTCTGACCATCGGTAAAGGTTTTGCCGGCGCCATGAAGCGCTGGAACTTCGGCGGTCTGCGCGCCACGCACGGCGTCTCGATCTCGCACCGTTCGCATGGTTCGACCGGTATGCGCCAGGATCCGGGCCGCGTGTTCAAGAACAAGAAGATGGCCGGTCACCTCGGTGACGAGCGCGTCACGACCCAGAACCTGGTTGTCGTGCGCACTGACGTCGAGCGCGGCCTCATCCTCGTCAAGGGTTCGGTTCCGGGCCATGACGGGACTTTCGTTGAAATCCGTGATGCTGTGAAGAAAGCCCTGCCGGCGACTGCGCCTGCGGCTGGTTCCTTCAAGGCTCCGGAAAAGCTCTCCGCCGGGGGTGAAGGCTAATGGAACTCGCAGTTAAAACCCTCGCTGGCGACGCCGCTGGCAAGATCGATCTCGACGACGCGATTTTCGGCATTGACGAAATCCGTGGCGACATCCTGCAGCGCACCGTGCGCTGGCAGCTCGCCCGCCGTCAGGCCGGTACGCACAAGGCAAAATCGCGTTCGGAAGTGAACCGGACGACGAAGAAGTCGATCAAGCAAAAAGGCTCGGGCGGCGCCCGTCACGGGTCGCGCAACGCGCCGATCTTCGTGGGCGGCGGTGTGGCTCATGGCCCGCGTGTTCGCAGCCATGCGCACGACCTGCCGAAGAAGATCCGCAAGATGGCTCTGGCGCACGCCCTGTCGTCGAAAGCGAAAGAAAGCTCGATCCTGGTCCTCGACAAGGCCGAGCTCGACTCGCCCAAGACCAAGGCTCTGCTGGAATCGTTCAAAGGCCTCGGCATCGAGAACGCTCTGATCATCTCGGGCACGGAAGTGAATGAGAACTTCGCCCGCGCGGCACGCAACATCCCGAACATCGACGTGCTGCCGGTTGCCGGCCTGAACGTCTATGACATCCTGCGCCGCCGCACGCTCGTCATCACCAAGGAAGCCGCCGAGGGTATCAAAGCCCGCTTCGATGGCGCCAAAGCGGAGGCTGAATAATGGCCGAAGTGAAACCCCACCATTATGACGTGATCCGCCGTCCGCTGATCACCGAAAAGTCGACGCTCGTTTCCGAGCAGAACAAGATCATCTTCGAAGTGGCGCCTGGCGCCGACAAGAAGGCGATCAAGGAGGCTGTCGAAGCCCTGTTCAAAGTGAGCGTCACGAAGGTCAACACCCTGACCCAGAAGGGCAAGACGAAACGCTTTCGTGGCTTTGAAGGCCGCCGTTCCGACGTGAAGAAAGCCATCGTTACGCTCGCTGAAGGCCAGTCGGTCGACATCTCGACGGGCCTCTAAGGGAGAAGGACGAAGCTCATGGCACTGAAGACATTCAATCCGACCTCTCCCGGCCGCCGCCAGCTCGTGCTGGTGGACCGCACGGGTCTCCACAAGGGCAAGCCGGTCAAGGCGCTCACCGAGGGCATCAGCTCCAAGGGTGGTCGCAACAACCAGGGCCGCATCACCGTCCGCCACCAGGGCGGCGGCGTGAAGCGCCTGTACCGGAAAATCGATTTCAAGCGTAACCGCTGGGACATCCCGGCTGTTGTCGAGCGTCTCGAATACGATCCCAACCGCACGGCCTTCATCGCCCTGATCAAGTATCAGGACGGCGAAATGGCCTACATCATCGCGCCGCAGCGCCTTGAAGTAGGGGACACCGTCGTCACGTCTGCCACGGCTGATATCAAGCCGGGCAACACGCTGCCGCTGAAGTCCATTCCGGTCGGTACGATCATTCACAATATCGAGCTGAAGCCCCAGAAGGGCGCGCAGATGGTCCGCTCCGCCGGCACCTATGCTCAGCTGGTTGGCCGCGACTCCGGCTACGCCCAGATCAAGCTGGCTTCCGGCGAGCTCCGCATGGTGCTCGACAGCTGCCTGGCCACGATCGGCGCCGTGTCGAACCCGGACAAGATGAACGAAGTCAGCTCCAAGGCTGGCCGTAACCGTCACCTGGGCAAGCGCCCGACCGTCCGCGGTGTCGTCATGAACCCGGTCGACCACCCGCACGGTGGTGGTGAAGGTAAATCTTCGGGCGGCCGTCACCCGGTCTCGCCGTGGGGTAAGAAAACCCGCGGTCCGAAAACTCGCAACAACAAGGCAACGGATCGTCTCATCATCCGTCGCCGTAACGCTAAACGCTAATCAGGGAGCCCGAGAGACATGTCCCGTTCTGTCTGGAAAGGCCCGTTCGTCGACGGCTACCTCCTGAAGAAGGCTGAAGAGGCCCGCTCGTCGGAAAAACGCGCTGTGATCAAGACCTGGTCGCGCCGCTCGACGATCCTGCCGCAATTCGTCGGTCTGAACTTTCAGGTTCACAATGGCAACAAGTTCATCCCGGTCACGGTGACCGACGAGATGGTCGGCCACAAGTTCGGCGAGTTCGCGCCGACGCGGACCTATTATGGTCACGGCGCCGACAAGAAAGCGAAGAGGAAGTAGTCATGGCAAAGGCCAAGAATCCTCCCAAGCAGGCAGCGAATGAATCGCGCGCCGTGCTGCGCATGTACCGCTCGAGCCCGCAGAAGCTGAACCTTCTGGCTCAGCAGATCCGTGGCATGCCGATCCAGCGCGCGCTCAACGAGATGAAGTTCTCGCCCAAGCGCCCTGCAAAGGATGTGTACAAGCTCCTTCAGTCCGCTGTTGCGAACGCCGAGAACAATCACGGCCTCGACATCGACAGCCTGGTGGTTGCCGAAGCACATGTCGGCAAGAACCTTGTCATGAAGCGCATCCGCGCCCGCGCCCGCGGCCGCGCTGCCCGCATCATGAAGCCGTTCTCGCAACTCACCATCGTCCTGCGGGACAACAGCCAGACTGCGGAGGCCGCATAATGGGTCAGAAAGTCAATCCGATTGGCCTGCGCCTCGGCATCAACCGTACCTCGGACAGCCGCTGGTACGCTGATAGCGCCGACTTTGGCCGCCTGCTGCACGAAGACCTCGCGATCCGCAAAGCGATCCGCGAGAAGCTGAAACAGGCCGGTATCTCGCGCATCATCATCGAGCGTCCGCACAAGAAATGCCTCATCACGATCCACACGGCCCGTCCGGGCCTGGTGATCGGCAAGAAGGGCGGGGACATCGAAGTCCTCCGCAAAGAGCTTGCGAAGATGACCTCGGACGAAGTCCGCGTGAACCTCGTTGAAATCCGCAAGCCGGAAATCGACGCCACGCTGATCGCCGACGACATCGCCCGCCAGCTTGAGCGCCGCGCTTCGTTCCGCCGCGCGATGAAGCGGTCGATCCAGTCCGCCATGCGCCTCGGCGCTGAAGGTGTGAAAGTGGTTGTCTCCGGCCGTCTCGGCGGCGCAGAGATCGCCCGTACCGAGAAGTATGCCGAAGGTTCGGTTCCGCTGCACACGCTGCGCGCCGACATCGACTATGGTACGGCCGAAGCGGAAACCACCTACGGCATCATCGGCGTGAAGGTGTGGGTCTACAAAGGCGAGATCCTCGAACATGACCCGATGGCTCAGGACAAGCGCCTTGAGACGTCTGGCCAGTCGCGCGCTCGCGCCAACGCCAACCAGCGCGGCCCGGCTTCGGGCGCCCAGGCTGCAGGAGCTTAATTCATGCTGCAACCGAAACGCACCAAATTCCGCAAGGCCTTCAAGGGCCAGATCAGCGGACAGTCGAAAGGCGGCTTCACGCTGGCTTTCGGCCAGTTTGGCCTCAAGGCTCTCGAGCCGGAGCGCGTCACCGCGCGCCAGATCGAAGCCACCCGCCGTGCCATCACGCGTGAGATGAAGCGTCAGGGCAAGGTCTGGATCCGCGTGTTCCCGGATGTTCCGGTGACCGCGAAGCCGATCGAGGTTCGTATGGGTAAGGGTAAGGGCGGCGTTGACCGCTGGGTCGCGCGCGTTGCGCCTGGCCGTATCCTGTTCGAAATCGACGGTGTCCCGGAAGAGGTCGCCCGCCAGGCTCTTGCTCTCGGCGCGGCGAAACTCCCGATCAAGACCAAAGTCGTCAAGCGTATCGAGGGGATCTGATCATGAAGGCCGCCGATGTAAGAGCCAAGAGCGTCGATCAGCTCAATGACGAGCTGGTGAAGCTCAAGAAAGAACAGTTCAATCTGCGCTTCCAGGCAGCCACGGGCCAGCTGGAGAAGACGGGCCGCGTTACCGAGGTTCGTCGCGACATCGCCAGGATCAAGACGGTCCTGCGCGAGAAGGCCCAGGCAGGCAAGTAAGGAGACTGAGATGCCAAAACGTATTATGAAAGGCGTTGTTGTCTCCGCGAAGCAGGACAAGACCGCCATTGTCCGTGTCGAACGTACCTTCACGCACCCGATGCTGAAGAAGATCGTCCGGAAAACGAACAAGTACCACGCCCATGACGAGAACAACGTCGCGGTCGAGGGCCAGACTGTTGCGATTCGCGAGTGCGCGCCGAAGTCCAAACTGAAGCGCTGGGAACTCGTTACCGATGAAGGGAGTGAGGCATGATCCAGATGCAAACCCACCTGCGGGTCGCCGATAACTCTGGCGCACGCCGCGTGATGTGCATCAAGGTGCTCGGTGGCGCAGGCCGCCGCTACGCCTCGGTGGGCGACGTGATCGTCGTCTCGATCAAGGAAGCGATCCCGACGGGCCGCGTGAAGAAGGGGGACGTCCGCAAGGCCGTCGTCGTTCGCGTCGCCAAGGACATCAACCGTCCTGACGGCTCGACGATCCGCTTCGACAGCAACGCTGCCGTTCTGATCAACAACAATGGCGAGCCGATTGGCACGCGCGTCTTTGGCCCCGTTCCGCGCGAACTGCGCGGCAAGAACCAGGTCAAGATCGCTAACATGGCGCCGGAGGTCCTGTAGTCATGGCTGCAAAGATCAAAAAAGGTGACACGGTCATCGTGATCGCCGGCAAGGACAAGGGCACCAAGGGCGAAGTCCTGAAGGTGATTCCGGACGAGAGCCGGGTTGTCGTGCGCGGTGTGAACCTGGTGAAACGTCACCAGAAGCCGAGCCAGATGGATCCGGGCGGCCTCAAGACCTTTGAGGCACCGGTGCACGTTTCCAACGTCGCCCTTGCAGATCCGCGCGATGGCAAGGCCGTTCGCGTTGGCTTCAAGATTGACCAGCATGGCCGCAAGACGCGCTTTGCGAAACGCTCAGGGGAATCGATCGATGTCTGAGGCATATGAACCCCGCCTCAAGCGGAAATACCGGGAAGAGATCCGGACGAAACTGCAAGAGCAGTTCAATTATTCGAACCCGATGAAGGTTCCGAAGCTCGACAAGGTCGTGATCAACATGGGTGTTGGCGAAGCCGTCAACGACTCCAAGAAGATCAAGGCGGCCCTGGCTGAGCTGGAGCGTATCGCTGGCCAGAAACCCGTTGCCACCAAGGCTCGCAAGTCGATCGCCGGCTTCAAGGTTCGCGAAGGCATGCTGATCGGTGCAAAGGTTACCCTGCGCCGCGACCAGATGTACGAGTTCCTCGACCGTCTGACGACGATTGCCCTGCCGCGCGTGAAAGACTTCCGTGGTCTGAACGGCAAGAGCTTCGACGGCCGCGGCAACTACGCCATGGGTATCAAGGAGCACATCGTGTTCCCTGAGATCAACTATGACGAGGTCGAAGAGGTGCGCGGCATGGATATCATCGTCTGCACCACTGCCGAAACGAACGAAGAAGCCAAAGCACTCCTCGCCGAGTGTGGCTTCCCGTTCCGGAACTAGCGCCAGGAGATCTGCTGATATGGCAAAGAAGAGCGCAATCGAGAAGAACAACAAGCGGAAGGCTCTGGCCGCCCGCTACGCGGCAAAGCGCGCCCAGCTCAAGGCAGCTGCGATGGATGAGAATCTGTCGCTGGAGGAGCGCTTCAAGGCGCGTCTCAAGCTCGCCGAACTGCCGCGCAACTCGGCTCAGAACCGTGTTCGCAACCGTTGCGAAGTCACCGGCCGTCCGCGTGCATTCTATCGTAAACTCAAAATGTCGCGTATCGCGCTTCGTGAGCTTGGCTCGCGTGGCCAGGTCCCCGGCCTTGTAAAGTCCAGCTGGTAAGAGAGGAGGGAAGCAGATGAACATTTCCGATCCCCTCGGCGATATGCTCACCCGGATCCGCAACGCGCAGATGCGCGGCATGTCTAAAGTGACGTCGCCGGCATCGAAGCTGCGTGCTCGTGTTCTCGACGTCCTCACGGACGAGGGATACATCCGGGGTTACGCCGAGATCGAAAAGAGCGGTCACAAGACCCTCGAAATCGAACTCAAATATTATGAAGGCCAGCCGGTCATCTCCGAGATCAAACGTGTCTCGAAGCCTGGCCGCCGTGTCTATTCGTCCGTTTCGGACATTCCGCTGGTGCGTAACGGCCTCGGCATTTCCATCCTGTCTACTTCGCAGGGTGTGATGTCGGACAATGCCGCGCGCGCCAAGAATGTCGGCGGCGAAGTGCTTTGCCGCGTATTCTAGGAGGCAGGTTCCATGTCCCGTATTGGTAAGCTTGCGATCCCGGTTCCGGCAGGTGCGACTGTCACCGTCGCCGGCCAGACGATCAAGGCTAAAGGTCCGAAAGGCGAGCTTGAGCTTGTCCTGCCGGAAGTCATCACGCCGAAACTCGAGAATAACGAGCTTCTGGTTGCTCCGCGCGCTGACCTGATGAAGGCTGCGAACGACGCGATCGAAGCGGAGAAGGCGAAAGGCAAGCGTCCGCCGACGCTGGCTCAGTCTCTCACGCAGGACGCTCGTACCCAGTGGGGAACCGCCCGTGCCCGCGCCGCCAACCTGGTGGAAGGTGTCACGAAGGGGTACTCCAAGACGCTCGAACTCGTCGGCGTCGGTTACCGCGCCCAGATGCAGGGCACGGACCTGAAGCTGGCCCTCGGCTACTCGCATGACGTGATCTACAAGGCGCCGCAGGGCATCAAGCTCGAAACGCCGAAGCCGACCGAGATCATCATCTCGGGCGCTGACAAACAGACCGTTGGTCAGGTGGCTGCCGAGATCAAGAAGTTCCGTCCGCCGGAGCCGTACAAAGGCAAGGGTATCCGCCTGCAGGGCGAATATGTCCGCCGCAAGGAAGGCAAGAAGAAGTAACGCCATGAAGACGTCACGCGAAAAGTTGCAACGCCGCGCACAGCGCGTCCGCACCAAGCTCCGCCGGGTCGCCGAAGGCCGTCCGCGCCTTTCGGTGTCGCGCAGCCACAAGAACATCTCGGTGCAGATCATCGACGACGAGAAGGGCATCACGCTCGCCTCGGCTTCGACGCTCGAGAAGGAAGTTATCGGCAGCGCGAAAACCGGCGGCAACGTCGAGGCGGCCGCACTCGTGGGCAAGGCAATCGCCGAGCGCGCGAAGAAGGCTGGCGTCGAGGATGTTGTCTTCGACCGCGGTGGTTACATGTTCCACGGCCGGGTGAAAGCCCTGGCAGATGCTGCCCGCGAGGGCGGCCTGAAATTCTGAAGGAGTCTGCCTGATGGCTGAGGAAAGAGGTGAGAAAAGGGGCCGCCGCCGCGACCGCGAGCAACCGCGTGATCGTGAGGAGGAAGGCTCTGAACTCGTCGACAAGCTGGTTGGCATCAACCGCGTCGCGAAAACGGTGAAGGGCGGTAAGAACTTCGGTTTCGCCGCGCTCGTCGTTGTCGGCGACCAGAAGGGCCGTGCCGGCTTCGGCAAGGGCAAGGCCCGTGAGGTTCCCGAAGCCATCCGCAAGGCGACTGAAGAAGCCAAGCGCAACATGGTTCGCATTCCGCTTCGCGAAGGCCGCACGCTGCACCATGATGGCAATGGCCGTCACGGCGCCGGCAAGGTCGTGCTCCGCGCAGCCCCTCCGGGTACCGGCGTGATCGCCGGTGGTCCGATGCGTGCCGTGATGGAAGTCCTCGGCGTCCAGGACGTCGTCGGCAAGTCGCTCGGCTCGTCCAACCCGTACAACATGGTGCGTGCCACCTTTGATGCCCTGAAAGGTCAGGCCAACCCGCGTACGGTTGCCTCCAAGCGCGGCCTCAAAGTCCAGGATATCGTTGGCCGCCGTACCGATGGCGCCTCCGAAGCCGGCATGGCCGATTCGGTGAACTGATAGGAGACCTCTATGTCCCAGAAGAAAGTCACCGTCCGTCAGATCGGCAGCCCGATCGCACGCAAGCCGAACCAGCGTCAGACGCTGATCGGTCTCGGCCTCAACAAGGTCGGCCGCACGCGTGAGCTGGTCGATACGCCGGAAGTCCGCGGCATGATCCGCACGGTCTCGCATCTCGTGGAAGTGGTCGGCGAATAAGGCTCTCAAAAGCCCGCCGGCCGTTTCCTTCGCTTATTCGAAAGTTACTGCCATGAAACTCAATGAACTTTCTCCCGCCGATGGCTCCACCAAGAAGCGCATGCGCGTTGGTCGCGGCGTTGGCTCGGGCAAGGGCAAGACGGCTGGCCGCGGTGTGAAAGGCCAGAAGGCACGTTCGGGCGTTGCTGTGAACGGCTTCGAAGGCGGCCAGATGCCGATCTACATGCGTCTGCCCAAGCGCGGCTTCAAAGCGCCGGGCGCCAAGACCATGTCCTGGGTCAATCTCGGCCGTATCGCCAAGGCTGTCGAAGCCGGCACGCTGGACGCGTCCAATGTGACCGAAGAGACCCTGGTGGCTTCCGGTGTCGTTCGCAATGCACGCGACGGCATCCGCCTGCTGGCCAAGGGCGACGCTCCCAAGAAGCTGAACATCACGGTCACCGGGGCCTCGAAGGCTGCCGTGGAAGCCGTTGAAAAGGCTGGCGGGTCGGTCACCGTGACCGGTAAAGCGAAAGACGCCGCTGAGGAATAATCCGGGGTTCTTGCTTAACCCCTCTTCACAAATCCCGTGTCGCCGCCGATCTTGGCGGCGAACGCTTTTCAGGGAGGCTCGTGCAGCCGATGGCGAATGCTGCGGAACAAATGGCTCGCAACCTTAACTTTGCGACCTTTGCGAAAGCCAAAGACCTACAGGCGCGGATCCTCTTCACGCTCGGTATTCTCGTCCTTTACCGGCTAGGGACGTTCATCCCGATCCCCGGCCTGGACCCGGCTCAGTATGCCGATCTCTTCAATGCCCAATCGAGCGGCATTCTCGGCTCGATGAACATGTTCGCCGGCGGCGCCGTCGAGCGGATGGGCGTCTTCGCCCTCAACGTCATGCCCTACATCACCGCCTCGATCATCATCCAGATGATGACCTCGGTGTCCCCCTCGCTTGAGAAACTCAAGAAGGAAGGGGAGGCGGGCCGCAAGCAGATCAACCAGTATACGCGCTATCTGACGCTCGGCTTTGCCCTGGTTCAGGCTTTCGCCATCACCGGCGGCCTTGTGGCTGTGCGCCTGGATGGCATCGCGTCCTGGTTCTTCATCCTCACCGGCGTGGTCACGCTGACCGGCGGCACCATGCTGCTGATGTGGATGGGTGAACAGATTACCGCGCGCGGCATCGGCAACGGCATCTCGCTGATCATCTTTGCCGGCATCGTGGCAGAGCTGCCGCGGGCCATCTACAACCTCGTGGCCCAGGCCCGCACCACCTCGGTGGATATCGGCTTCATCCTGGCCATTGTGGTGATGGTGCTCGCGCTGGTCGTGTTCATCGTCTTCGTGGAACGCTCGCAGCGCCGCCTGATCATCCACTATCCCAAGCGCCAGCAGGCGCAGGGCTTTGCCCAGGGCCAGAAAAGCTTCCTGCCGCTGAAGATCAACACGGCCGGCGTCATCCCGGCCATCTTCGCCACAGCGCTGCTGATGCTGCCGCTGACGGCCGTTGGCTTCCTGGGGGGCAATGCCGCCGATCCGGAAACCACGGGCCTGACGGGCGTTCTGGGCTGGCTGGCGACCAATTTCGCGCCAGGTTCCTGGACCTACATCTTCACCTATGCGGTGCTGGTGGCCTTCTTTGCCTTCTTCTACACCTCGATCATGTTCAATCCGCAGGAAACGGCGGACAATCTGCGCAAGTATGGCGGCTTCATTCCGGGCATCCGTCCGGGCTCCAACACGGCCGCCTATATCGACTATGTGCTGACCCGCCTGACCACGATCGGCTCGCTCTACCTGGTCTTCATCTGCATCCTGCCCGAGCTCCTGCGGCGATATTTCCCTCAGATTCCGTTTTACATCGGGGGTACGTCTCTGCTCATTGTCGTTTCGGTGACTATGGACACTGTCACACAGATCCAGTCGCACCTGATCGCCCACCAGTATGAGGGGATGATCAAGAAATCGAAACTCGGGGGCAAGAAGAAGTGAACCTGATTCTGTTTGGTCCGCCGGCTGCGGGCAAGGGCACGCAAGCCAAGCGACTCGTTGAGCAGCGCGGCTTTGTGCAGCTTTCGACTGGCGACATGCTGCGCGCCGCCCGGGCCTCCGGGTCCGAGCTGGGCCAGCGGGTGGCAAAGATCATGGATGAAGGCGGCCTCGTCTCCGATGAGATCGTGATTGCCCTGATTGACGAACAATTAACCGTCCAGGCCGGCGCGCCGGGGTTCATCTTTGATGGCTTCCCCCGCACGATGGGCCAGGCCGAGGCCCTCGACAGGCTGCTGGAATCGCGCGGCGCGAAGGTGGATCTGGTGATCCGCATGATCGTCGACGATACCAGGCTGCTGGAACGGGTCACCCGGCGCTTCGAGGAGCAGGGAAGGGCGGACGACAATCCGGCCACCTTCTCCCGCCGTCTGGAGCGTTATTACGAAGACACAGCGCCGCTGGTTCCCCTTTATGCCGAGCGGGGCGTGCTGACCGAGATCGATGGAATGGGCACGATTGATGCTGTGTCCGGGGAAATCGATGCGGCTCTGAAACAATCCGCGTGAACGGCGCAGTTCTGCTGTTGACGGGGAGAAAACCGTGGCTATAAGCCTCGAAACTTAGCTTCAGGCTTAACCGCCGGTGCGCGCGACGGGTGTTCTTCCCGCTTGGCGCGCATTTCATGTTTTGACACCCGCTTGAGGAGAAACGGCATTGGCCCGTATTGCAGGCGTAAACATTCCGACCAACAAGCGCGTTGAAATCGCGCTGCGCTATATTCATGGCATCGGCCCGGCTTTCTCCAAAGAGATTTGCGAGAAGGTTGGCGTTGAGCCGTCGCGCCGCGTGAACCAGCTGACGGACGCTGAGGTCATCAAGATCCGCGAAACCATCGATGCCGGTTACCTGGTTGAGGGTGATCTGCGCCGTGACACCTCGATGAACATCAAGCGTCTGATGGACCTTGGTTGCTATCGGGGCCTGCGCCACCGCAAGAAACTCCCGGTGCGCGGTCAGCGTACCCACACGAACGCACGGACCCGCAAGGGCCCGGCCAAGCCGATCGCCGGCAAGAAGAAATAATAGGACTGACGCCCCATGGCCCGCGAAGCTACTCGTATCCGCCGCCGGGAACGCAAGAACATTACCTCTGGTATTGTTCACGTGAACTCGAGCTTCAACAACACGATGGTCACCATCACCGACGCCCAGGGCAACACCATCTCTTGGTCGTCCTCGGGCGTGATGAACTTCAAAGGCTCGCGCAAGTCGACGCCTTATGCCGCTCAGATGGCTGCTGAAGACGCCGCCAAGAAGGCGAAAGAGCATGGCCTGCAGACGGTTGAAGTGCGCGTGCGGGGTCCGGGTTCGGGCCGTGAGAGCGCCCTGCGTGCCCTCCAGGCCGCTGGCCTCACCGTGACCGCCATCAACGATACGACGCCGATCCCGCACAACGGGTGCCGCCCGCCCAAGCGCCGCCGCGTCTGACGAATACTCTCCGGCAGCGCCTCTCCGGCGCTGCTGTCCTTTTCGAGGAACCCTGAATGACCACTGTGAATGACCGTAACTGGAAAGTGCTGATCCGTCCGAACCGTCCTGTCGTCCAGGCCGGATACGACGCCAAGCGCAAAGCAAAGCTCGTGGTCGAGCCTCTGGAGCGCGGCTACGGCACGACGCTCGGCAACGCCCTGCGCCGCGTGCTTCTGTCGTCGCTGCAAGGCGCTGCCATCATCGGCGTCCAGATCGACGGCGTTGTCCACGAATTCTCCGCCATCCCCGGCGTGCGTGAGGATGTCACGACGATCGTGCTGAACCTGAAACAGGTCGCGATCTTCATGGAATCCGACACGCCCAAGCGCATGGTTCTGCGCGCCAAGGGCCCCGGCGAAGTCAAGGCTGGCCAGATCGAAACGCCCGGCGATGTGAAGATCCTCAACCCGGATCTCGTCATCTGCACGCTCGATGGCGGCTCGGAAGTCCGCATGGAATTCACCGTTGCCACCGGCAAGGGCTATGTTGCTGCCGAAGGCCACCGCCCGGAAGACGCCCCGATCGGCTATATTCCGATTGATGCCATCTATTCGCCGGTCCGCCGCGTTGGCTATCAGGTCGAAGACACCCGTGAAGGCACCGTCCTCGACTATGACAAGCTGACCCTCGACGTCGAAACCGATGGTTCGCTGTCGCCGGAAGATTCGGTCGCTTATGCCGCCCGCATCCTTCAGGACCAGCTCCAGCTCTTCATCAACTTTGAAGAGCCCACGCTGGAAACCGGCGGCTCGGCAGACGAGACGGATCTGGGCTTCAACCCGGTCCTGCTCAAGAAAGTCGACGAGCTCGAACTCTCCGTTCGCTCGGCCAACTGCCTCAAGAACGACAACATCGTTTACATCGGCGACCTCATCCAGAAGTCCGAGGCGGAAATGCTCCGCACTCCGAACTTCGGCCGCAAGTCGCTGAACGAGATCAAGGAAGTTCTCGCCGGTATGGGCCTGCATCTTGGCATGGAAGTGCCGGATTGGCCGCCGGAGGACATCGAAGGTCTCGCCAAGAAATACGACGATCACATCTAGCCCAGGAATGACCGGGGCCTGACCACCTCGGAAGGAATGTAGCCATGCGCCACCAGATTGCCCACCGCAAGCTCAACAAGACGACCTCGCACCGCAAGGCGATGTTTGCCAACATGGCTGCCAGCCTGATCGAGCACGAGCAGATCGTCACCACCCTGCCGAAGGCCAAGGAAATGGCCCCGATCATGGACAAGCTCGTCAGCCTCGCAAAGAAGGGCGACCTTGCTGCCCGCCGCGCGGCGCTGTCGCAGGTCCGCAATGAAACGGCTGTCCGCAAGCTCTTCGAAGTCTTCGGTGAGCGTTACAAGGACCGCAATGGCGGCTACACCCGCGTTCTGAAAGCCGGCTTCCGTCCGGGCGACAACGCCCCGATCGCCGTCCTCGAACTCGTGGACCGTGACGAATCGGCCAAGGGCGCTGCTGACAAGGCCCGCCACGCCGCTGAGCTGGAAGCTGCAGAAGACTAGTCTTTAGCTGGATCTTTCCGGATCGAATTCATGACGCCCTGGAGCCCCGCTCCGGGGCGTCTTGCTTTTTGCTCCCCTCAGGCCGGGCAGGGGGCGCGCTCCCTGTAAAAACTGTCATCCATGCGCGCTAGGCGCAGAGGGCCACCCTCTGGAGACAGCCTGATGAAACGCCCCCACCTCTTGCCGGCGACGGCACTCCTCGCCGCGCTCGGCCTCTTTGCCGCCTGCGCCGCCGCGCCGCCCCAGCCCGCTGCCCTCACGGCGCCGGCCCCGGAAGCCTCCGCGCCCGCTGACACCGTCTTCACCATCGCGGTCATCCCCGACACCCAGAACTATCTCGATTTCACCCACCAGACCGCCGAAGGCTTCCCCTTCGATGCCAGCGAGCTCTTCATGGAGCAGATGGCCTATATCGCCGAGAATCTCGAAAGCGCCGGCGGCGAGATCGCCTTCGTCACCTCTCTGGGGGATGTCTGGCAGCATCAGAGCCTGGAGATCGACGCCGAGCACGCCGCCCGCGGCTTCCGCAAGGTGCCCAATCCGATTCTCGACGCGCATTTTGCCCCCACCGAAAAGGTGAAGACGGTCGAGATGCCGAAGGCCCATGAGGGCTTCTCCCTCATCGCCGGCAAGACGCCGTTCTCGGTGGTGCCCGGCAATCACGACTATGACGCGATGTGGTCAGACTCGCAGTTCCCGCCGCGCGCCCTGAAGCCGGCCGATGTCGATCCGAATGACCTCACCTCCCTCGGCGTGCTGCATCCCGGCGGGCTCGACAATTTCCGCTCCGTCTTCGGCGCCGAGACCGCCTTCTTCAAGGGCCAGCCCTGGTATGTCGCCTCCCATGATGGCGGGGCAGACAGCGCCCAGATCTTCGAGGCCGGCGGCTACCGCTTCCTGCATATCGGCCTGCAATTCGATCCGCCGAATGACACGCTCACCTGGGCCGCCTCCGTCATCGAGGCGCATAAGGGCCTGCCGACGATCATCTCTACGCATGACTATCTCAGCAAGGAGGGCAAGCGCGTCCCCAACGCCATCATCGATGGCAACGCGGTTGATCCCATCCACAACACGCCCGAAATGGTCTGGGAAAAACTGATCAGCCAGCACGACCAGATCTTCCTCGTCCTCTGCGGCCACCAGCATGGCCAGGCCTGGCGCGTTGACGAGAACGCCGCCGGCAACAAGGTCTGGCAGGTGCTGGCCGACTATCAGGACCGCAACCAGACGCTCAAGGCCATCGGCTTCAAATCTGATTGGCCCGTCGGCATCGGCGATGGCTGGATGCGCCTGATGACATTTGATTTCGGCGCAGACACGCCGGTCCTGAAAGTGCAGACCTACTCGACCTTTTATGACCAGCTGAGCCGCGAAGTGGCCGATTACGCCGCCTGGTACAAGCCGGGCGAACAGCCCCATCTCAGCGATGAAGCCTTCCACAATACGGACGACTATACCCTCACCCTGGAAGACTTCCGTGCACGGTTTGATGGCGCCGCGCGGACGGCAAACTGATCCCTTCAGAAAATTATTTTCTGTAAACAGATCAAAAGGCTCCGGGAAAAACCGCCCGGAGCCTTTCATTTTCTGCTTGACGGTTTCTTCCGCCTCCATCATACGGCGCCTCCATTCAGCAACGGAGTGCCCGATGTCGTATCGGCCCTTAACTCAACCAAGGAAAGACGCCGCCCTGGAACGGGCGGACGATCGTACCTGCATGGAGGTTGCTGGATAGGGGCTGACGATCAGTCCCGGGGCCCCGAACGGGCCTTTATGCCGCCCTCCGCGCGTTACGCCCGGAGGGTTTTTTCTTGTCTCAAATCCGAAGGGGCCGCGCGGAGGGCTTGAAAAGGAGGGGCTTCCGGAAGGAAGCTGGAAAGACGATGAGTGAGTTTGAAGTCTTCGAAACCTATGCCGCTGGCCGCATCAAGGCCTGGGTGAAAGGCGTTGAAGTGGAGCCTGAAGCGCGCGCGCAGCTGGAGAATGTGGCCGGTCTGCCCTTCGTGCATTCGCATCTGGCCGTGATGCCGGACGTGCATTTCGGGCGCGGCGCCACCGTTGGCTCGGTCATCCCGACCAAAGGCGCGATCATTCCGGCGGCGGTGGGCGTCGACATCGGCTGCGGCATGATGGCGATCCGCACCAGCCTCACCGCGAATGATCTGCCAGACAGCCTTGCAGCCGTCCGTAGTCAGATCGAACGGAAAGTCCCGGTCGGCAATGGCCCCGGCGGCAATCACAAGGATGCGCCTGCGCGCGCGGCCACGGCCCTGCGCAATTCAGGCCTGCCCGAGCGGTTGGACAAGGTGCTGGCCAAACACAGGCGCATCCAGCGCACGATGTTTGCCAGGCAGCTCGGCACGCTCGGCGGCGGCAATCATTTCGTCGAGCTCTGCCTTGATGAAGCGGCCCGCGTCTGGGTGATGCTGCATTCGGGCTCGCGCGGCACGGGCAACATCCTCGGCACCTATTTCATCCAGGAAGCCCGCGAGGCGCTGGAGAAACGGGTGCTCGGCTATCATGTTCCGGACAAGGATCTCGCCTTCTTCATGGAGGGAGAGCCCCTGTTCGAGGACTATATCGAAGCCGTCGGCTGGGCGCAGGACTATGCGCGCCTCAACCGCGAAGTGATGATGGACCGTGTGCTGATGGCCATGCGTGATTGCCTGCCGGCCTTCACGCTGGAAAAGTCGGCGGTGAACTGCCACCACAATTATGTGGAGCGGGAACACCATTTCGGCGCCGATGTCTGGGTCACCCGCAAGGGCGCCGTGCGCGCCCGGAAGGATGAGCTGGGTATTATTCCGGGCTCGATGGGGGCAAAATCCTTCATCGTGCGCGGGAAGGGCAATGCGGAGTCCTTCTGTTCCTGCTCCCACGGGGCAGGGCGCAGCATGAGCCGCGCCGAGGCCAAGCGCCGTTTCACCCTTGACGACCACCTCGCCGCAACCGCCGGCGTGGAGTGCCGCAAGGATGCCGGCGTGATCGACGAAACGCCGATGGCCTACAAGGACATCGACGCGGTGATGGCGGCGCAGTCTGATCTGGTGGAGGTGGTCCACACGCTCAAGCAGGTCGTCTGCGTAAAGGGCTGAGGCGCGCCAGCGCTTCAGCCTCCCGCGGCTCATCTTTTAAAATAGTCTCTAGGCGGAATTATATTTTTCAAGAAAGCCCATTGACAGATTGTCGCGCCCTTGGCATGACGCACATCCCGGCGCAAGAGATGATCCGTAAAAGGATTGGATGGCGCCGCCTCGGTAACGGAAAACACCCATGAAGCAGCGTATTGAAGTCCATACCTGCTCCTCGCCTTGCCGGGGAGCGCCGTCCGCCGCCCCCCGTGCATTTGCCGGTGGCTGGCTGACCCTCGCATAATTGATCTGACCCTGCCCAGCGCGCCAGATGAGCGCGCGGGCATATTCAGAAGGAGGTGATCATGGGCGCTCCCATGACCCTGCCGGCGCGTGTCGCCGATCGCCCGGTATTGCCGGTCACGCCGCTCGTGGCGTTCCTGGCCGGTCCGCATGCCGAGACCATCGCGCGCCTCTGGCCCGCCCCGCATGAGGATTTTCTCATGCTGCCCACGGCCCGGCGCCATGCCGCGGCCATCCTCGCCCTGCGGGGCGGCGCCCTCCAGCGCGTGCAATGGCTCGCCAGCCGGGCCCGCGATGGCGAGCTGGCGGCTGAACTTTTCGGCGATCATCCGCCCGGCGGCGTGATGAAAGCCCTCGGCCGCATGGGCGAAGTGCTGTGGGCCGAGGTGGCCTATGCCGAATTCTTCAGCCTCTTCCGCGAAGAGGCCGCGCGCCAGCTTATCCGTCATATGACGGATATTCAGCCTGCGGTGCTTTCGGTGATCGCCGCGCTCCCGTCTCCGCTCCGCCGCCCGTCCATCGTTGCGGCCCTCGGCGCGGACATGGAGGCGGCCCGCTGTCTGGTGTCTGCCTGGAACATGGCGCTGCATGTCCGGGGTGAGGCGGCCGGAGACGGTCTCGCCCGGCAATTCGGCCGGGCGAAGGACGCAGCAGCCCTGTTCGGCATGGCGCTCTCGGCCATCCAGCCGCCCGCCTTCGGTGAGACGACGGCCGTGCCCAGCCTTCCGGCGCCGTTCTTGCCGGTGCGCCGGGTGGAGCATCTCCAGGCCGTGGCGCTTGAAATGCGCAACTGCCTGAGGGACTATGCGCCGCCTCTTGCCTCCGGCCGGATGGCGCTCTGGATCTGGCAGGGGGCCGGCGGCCCGGTGGCCGTCGCGCTCTGGCGGGATACCGGCGGCTGGCGCCTCGCCGAAGCGCTCGGGCAGGATAATGCCGATGTGCCCGAGGAGGTTCTGCGCGAGATCCTCCCGGTCCTGCGGCAGGCGGGCATCCGCGCCGGGGCGCCCTGGCACCTGCTGCGCAGCCAGCTGACCGATCAGGTCCACAAGGCTCAAGAGATGGCGGGCAGCGCCAGTCCCGCCGCCAGCACCCGCCAGCGGCTCTATCTCGGCTATCTCTGGGACTAGGCCGCACATCGCCAGGCGCCCCCTGACCCTGCGTCCAGGGGGCGCCTTGCTTTGCAGCCGCGCCGATCCGGGTTAGTCTTCGTGCAGGGAAAAAGGAGGAAACATCATGGCCGACGGACAGGAAGCAGAAACCCGCGCAAAATTCCGCGAAATGCTGGAAGGCTCGAAGGATGACTGGGACATCATCGCCGAGCATTCGCGCCACTTCAACAAGGGGCTGGCTGGGCGCGTCATCGACCATCTCAAGCTGCTGGACGGCGATTTCGGCGGCTTCCCGGTCGACAGGCTGACCCATTCCCTGCAGACCGCCACCCGCGCCCACCGCGACGGGCGGGACGAGGAATATGTCGTCTGCGCGCTCCTGCACGACATTGGCGATACGCTCGGCAGCTTCAACCACCCCGATGTCGCCGCCGCAATCCTCAAGCCCTTCGTGTCGGAGGCCAACCACTGGATGGTCGCCAATCACGGCATGTTTCAGGGCTATTATTTCTTCCACCATCTGGGGCTCGACCGGAACATGCGAGACCAGTTCCGCGATCATCCGTATTTTGAGTATACCGCCCAGTTCTGCCACCTTTACGACCAGTCCGCCTTCGACCCCGAATATCAGAGCGAGCCGCTGGAATTCTTCGTGCCCATGGTGGAGCGCGTGTTCTCAAGGCCGAAAAACTCGATGTATCTGCGCAAACCCCAGGAATAGGCAACAGAAGGCGGCCATGCTGAAACTCCTCATTCTCGCGGCGCTGCTGCTGGCCGTCATCTACTTCTTCAACTGGGTAAACCGCCGCCCGCCGGGCGACTGGCGGCGCGATGATGACGATGCGGGCGATGGGCCAGGCGGCCCGCCCGGCCGCCGCCTCGGCCTGCCACAGGAAAAACATCCGGATACGGATAAGGCTCCCCGCCCGCGCGAGACGGCCGGCGCAGACGATGATTTCAAGGGCGGCTGAAGCGGGGCCTCAGCCCTCTTCGGCGGGCGCACATTCGCCGGGCGTGTCGACGCTGACCCCGGCGGCTTGCGCGGCGCATTTGTTGCCATAGGTCTCCCCATCACAGCCGCAGACCGGGGCATATTCATACGTACACATCTGCGGGCGGGGCAGGCAGGTGCCGGCGGCGTCGGCAATCGTCCGGCAGGCGCCGTCTTCATAGAAACAGCTCAGCCCCTCGGCGCAGGCGATGCCGGCAATGCCGCCGCACATCCCGCCTGCTTCGGCCAGCGGGCGGCTGACCGGCGGCGGCTCGGGCACGGCCAGGTCTGGGGTGTCTGTCTTGGCGGGCGCGGCGCACCCCGTCAGCAGGGCAAGGGCGGCGGCAAAAAGAAAGAGGCGCATGGCTGTCTCCGTTTCCGGAGGCCAACCTGCGCCTCAATCATTCAGTTTGGCAAGCCTTGCTGGGCTTATTTCGCGGCGGCGGCTGCCACAGCGGAGAAGATGTTCTGACCATGCTCACCGCCAGCCTTGAAGGCCGGGCGGGTGGTGTTCACATCGGTGATCTGGTCCCATTTGGCGGCAACGGCTTCCGCCGTCAGCGCCTCGCCCTGGCCCACGAACACGCCGGCCGTTTCCACGATGCGCGCCATCGAGAAGGCGCCTGCGCCCGCCGACAGGATCATGCCGGTCGGGGCGTCTTCCTTGACGAGGTTGATCACGCCCGGCGTCACATATTCCGGCTTCAGCGCTTCGAGCATCGCTTCAGACATGATGTCCTCGGTCATCCGCGTTGCGGCAATCGGGCAGACGGCGTTGATCTTGATGTCGTTCTTCGCGCCTTCGATCTTCAGCGTGTTCATCATGCCGACCACGCCGAGCTTCGCCGCGCCATAATTGGCCTGGCCAAAGTTGCCATAAAGGCCGGTGGAAGAGGTGGTGACGACGATCCGGCCATAATTCTGGGCCTTCATGATGTCCCAGGCCGCGTGCACGGGCAGGAAGGTGCCGCGCAGGTGAACGGCCAGAACGAGGTCGATGTCTTCCACGCTCATCTTGGAGAAGGAGCGGTCGCGCAGGATGCCGGCGTTCGCGATGATGATGTCGATCCGGCCCCATTTGGCCATCGTGTCGTCGATCATGCGCTTGACGCCGTCAACGTCGGACACCGAGGAGCCATTGGCGATGGCTTCGCCGCCGAGCGCTTCGATTTCCTTCACCACGGCGTGTGCCGCGTCCGAGCTGCCGCCCGAGCCATCGCGCGAGCCGCCGAGATCGTTGACCACGACCTTTGCGCCGCGGCGGGCGAGTTCAAGCGCGTGGGCGCGGCCAAGGCCGCCGCCAGCGCCGGTTACAATGGCGACGCGGCCGTCAAAACGGATGTCGGACATGGGTATCTCCCTCAAACGGTGGATTTGTATGGCCGGTGTCACATCAGACGTTCACGTCAACGTCAAGCATGTCCGCTGCGTCACCCCTTGCCGCAGGGGCTGCGGCATGATTGCTGGCGCCTTGCGATTAGGGAGGAAACCATGCTCGCTTACCTGACCCTCGGAACCAATGACAAGGAAAAGGCCTTCGCCTTTTATGACGCCGTGCTCGGCGAAATGGGCGCCAAGCGCTTCTTTGCGAACGACCGCCTGCAATTCTACGGCGTCGCCCCCGGCCAGCCGATGTTCGCCATCGGCACGCCCTATGAAGGCGCCGCCACCGCCGGCAATGGCGTGATGCCCGCCATCGCCGTGGCCGACAAGGAAACCGTCGACCGCGTCTATAACAAGGCCCGCGAACTCGGCGCCGCCTGCGAAGGCGAGCCCGGCAACCGCATGCCCACCTTCTACGGCGCTTACTTCCGCGACCCGGACGGCAACAAGATCTGCGTCTGCAAGCTGGGCTAGGCCTCTGTCAGCACTGCAACAAGAAAGCCCCCGGTCATGCGGCCGGGGGCTTTTTGTATGGCAACTAATCGCCGAAGGCAGCCGTTAGGGCTCCTGGCCGCTAGGCGTCAACCCAACGCGTAAACTGGCTCGCAAACTTAACATTGTAGGCGTGAAATTCGCCCTCTGGCGTGATGACCAATTCGGTGATGTTAGCACGTTGAAACGCGTCCTCATCTGCCGGATCGTGAATGCGGAGACTTACGGTCAGCGCTCCATCTACGTCTTCAATGTCCTTAAAATCATACTCGACGACGCTTCCGAAGCAGGTGATTTCGCCATCAGCCACGACCAAAGCGATGGTCTGACTGTCCACATCGATCCAACGTCCTTGCATTGCGTCTGGAAGCGGCGCAGCTCGATCAAGTTGGGGCATTCCACGACACTCCGTTAGGTAGTTCAACTTACCGCCAAAACGCATTGTGTGAAGGCGCCGTTGGCAAATAAGGGCCAAAGGCGGTCGTCCGCTTGAGCGCCCAGTTCGTTGGACAGCCCTCACATGCTAAATCCTAATCCGGCCGCTGATCCTCCAGCCGCCCCGCATAAAACGCGCGCAAATCGGCGGCCAGCGCGTCCAGCGCCCCGTCATTCAGATACATCATATGCCCGGCCTGATAATACGTCATGGCCACGCGCTCCTGCGGGATGCCATAGCGGGCAAAGGTGATCTCCGCATCGAAGAAGGGCGTGATCATGTCGAAATAGCCGTTCGCCACCCAGGCGCGCAGCTCGGTGTTCCGGCGCATCGCGGTGGATAGCTGCCGCAAGCAGGCGGCGCGAGCCCCGCCATTGCCATTGCCGCTTTCCAAGCCTTTCCGTGCCCGTTAAGTCTCAAAGCTTGGGTCTGATTTGCGGGAGGGCTGAGGCAACATGCCGGCAGGATTTGAATGGGGTTGGGATAACGCCCGCGCGCTGATCGGGATCGTCCTGATCTATGGCCTGTGCTGGGTCTTGTCAGAGAAACGCAAGCTCTTCCCCTGGAAGATCGTGCTCGGCGCCACGGCCATGCAGTTTGCCTTTGCCCTCATCCTCTTCGGCATTCCCTTCATCAAGGACATCCTCCTGGCGGCCAACGGCCTCGTCGATGGCCTGCAGAACGCCACCCGCGCCGGCACCAGTTTCGTCTTCGGCTATGTCGGGGATAATGTCGCCGCCAGCGAGCTGATCGGCGGCTCGGCGCCGCCGCTCTTCTTCTTCCAGATCCTGCCCATCATCATCGTGGTGGCCGCCCTCTCGGCCATCCTCTGGCACTGGCATATCCTGCGCTGGATCACCAACGGCTTTGCCTTCGTCTTCCGGCGCGGCATGGGCCTTGGCGGGGCAACGTCTCTGGCCGTCTCCGCCAACGTCTTCATGGGCATGACAGAGGCTCCCGTCCTCATCCGCCCTTACATCAAAGGCATGACGCGCTCTGAGCTGCTGATTATGATGACCGCCGGTTTCGCCACCATCGCGGGCTCGGTCCTCGTCGTTTACGGCGCCTTCCTGGAAGGCAAGATGGCCAATCCGCTACCCCAGCTGCTCGCCGCCTCGATCATCGCCGCGCCCGCCGCCGTGGGCGTTGCCCTCGCCATGATCCCGGAAACGACGCCCGTGTCGGAGCGGATGAAAGACCCCGATTTCAAATACGCCTCCACCATGGACGCCTTCTCCACTGGCGCCACCGATGGCCTGAAGATCGTCTTCAACATCGCCACCATGCTGATCGCGGCCCTCGCGCTGCTCTGGCTGGTCAATGCCGGCCTCGGCGTCTTCCCGGATGTGAACGGCAGCCCGCTCTCCATCGAGCGGATCCTCGGCTGGATCTTCGCGCCCCTGATGTACATGATCGGCGTGCCCTGGAGCGAGGCCTCCCAGTCCGGCTCGCTGATGGGCGTCAAAACGGTCCTCACCGAATTCGTCGCCTTCCTCCAGCTCGCCGAAGTGCCGGTCGAGGCGATGGACCCGCGCACGCGCATGATCACCGCCCACGCCATCTGCGGCTTTGCCAACTTCGGCTCCATGGGCATCCTGATCGGCGGCCTCTCCATCGTCGAGCCGGAACGGCGGGAAGATTTCCTCAGCCTCGCCTGGCGCACGCTGCTGGCGGGCACGCTCGCCACCTGCCTCTCCGGCGCGGTTGTGGCAGCGCTGCCCTTCGCCCTGTTCGCGGCTGGCTGACGCAGCGGCCGGGGTCGCTTTCGCCCCCGCCAGGCCCTAGATGGAACGCGGGCGGCGGCATACGCCGCGCCCAAATCTCATGGGAGGGCTGCCTTGCCAAACCGGACCGGACTTCTCGCCCTCACCGCGCTGCTGGCCGCGCCCGCTGCCTTCGCAGAGCTGCCCCAGCGCCTTGAACCGGTGGAGGTCTATGCCGACCGCCCGCAACAAGCGCCCGGCTCCCGCGCCGTGCTCGACGCCCAGCTGATCGCCGACACCGCCGCCGACCGCCCCGCCGAAATCCTCAACCAGGCCCCCGCCGTCAACATCCAGATGAATTCCGGCCAGGAACATCTGATCGCCATCCGCTCGCCGGTGCTCACGGGCGGGGCAGGGCAGGGCAGCTTCCTCATCCTTGAGAATGGCGTCCCCATCCGCTCGCCCGCCTTCGGCAACGTCAATTCCCTGATCGAGCCCCACCATGAAGTGGCCGATGCCATCGAGATCGTCCGGGGACCGGGCAGCGCCAAATATGGCTCCAACGCCGTCCACGGCCTCCTGAACTTCATCCTGCCAGACGCCGGCAGCCCGCAGAGCGCCCGGCTCAGCTATTCCACCCTCGGCCGCCTGCGCGGCGACGCCTCGGTCAATCTCGGCGCCGCCACCCGCCTCAACCTCTCCCTGATGGAAGACGAAGGCTGGCGCGACGACACTGGCAGCCAGCAGCAGAAACTCTCCCTCGTGACGCAGGCAGACCTCGCCGGCTGGGACGCCTCCTTCTGGCTCGCCGCCTCAAGCCTCAACCAGGAAACCGCCAGCTTCATCCAGGGCCCCGGCGCCTACAAGGACCGCGACCTTTCCGAGACCAACCCCAACCCCGAAGCCTTCCGCGATGCCTGGTCGGCCCGCCTTGGCGGCCGTCTCTCCCGCGAGCTTGGCCCCGGCACGCTGACGCTGCTGCCAAACCTCCACTCCCAGGCGATGATCTTCTCCCAGCATTTCCTGCCCTATGGCGGCGTGGAGAAGAACGCCCATACCGGCGGCGGCGTCCTCGCCCGTTACGAATTTGCCTCCACCGGCCCCGTCCAGTGGCGCCTCGGGGCCGACACCGATTTCGCCACCGGCTACCTGCGCGAAATCCAGCCCCAGCCCAATGCCAACCCCGCTTTCCCGCAAGGCATCCATTACGACTACACTGTCGACACCGCCGTCTTCGCCCTCTGGGCCGAGGCGGACTGGCAGCTCACCGGCAGTCTCCGCCTCCTCGCCGGCCTGCGCGGGGAAACCCATAGCTACGACTACACCACCCGCGCGCCCACCGGCATCAATGGCCGCTTCAATGTCACGCCGGACCGCACGGACGATTTCACCTTCCTCACCCCCAAGCTCGGCCTCGTCTGGGACCAGTCCTGGGGCGCCCTCTATGCCAACTACGCCCGCGGCGCCCGCGCCCCGCAGGTGTCGGATCTCTACCGCCTCCAGAACCGCCAGATCGCCGGCGAAATCGACACCGAAACCCTCGACAGCCTCGAAATCGGCGCGCGCGGCGCGCTCCTCTACGGCCATCTCACCTTCGATGTCGCCGCCTGGTGGATGGAGAAGGAAAACTTCTTCTTCCGCGATTCCGATGGCCTCAACGTCACCGAGGGCTCCACGCGCCATGTCGGCATCGACGCGGAAGCCACGCTGAAATTCTCGCCCACGCTTTCGGCCACCGGCAATCTCGCCTGGAGCGACCAGACCTACACCTTCAACCGTCCGGTCGTCGCCGCCCAGGAACGCATCGTCTCCGGCAACAGAATCGACACCGCGCCTGAATGGCTCGGCAATGCCCGGCTCGACTGGCAGGCAAGCCCCGCCCTGAAACTCTCCCTGACGCTCGATCATGTCGGCGAATATTTCATGGATCCCGCCAACACCGTCACCTATCCCGGCCACACGGTCCTCGGCGCCCGCGCCGGCTATGTGTTCACGGACGGTCTTGAAGGCTATGTCATCCTCCGTAACCTGACGGATGAGAAATATGCCGACCGCGCCGATGTCGGCTTCGGCCAACCCCGCTATTTCCCCGGAGAGCCCGTCAATGCGGCCTTCGGGCTAACCAAAAAATTCTAGGAGGAAGCAATGAAACTCTATCACAGCCCGATGGCGCCAAACCCGGACCGCGTCGTGTTTTTCCTGCGCGCCAAGGGCAAGCTCGACGCGGTCGAGCTGCAGGAAGTCTCGATCATGCAGCAGGACCATAAAAAGCCCGAATACCGCGACGTCTCGCCCTTCTCGCAGGTTCCCGCGCTCGTGCTGGACGATGGCACCAAGCTCACCGAAAGCCGCGCCATCTGCACCTATTTCGAAGGCATCTTTCCCGAGCCCAACCTGATGGGCAATGACCCGAAAGAGAAAGCGCTCATCGAAATGTGGGACCGCCGCATCGAGCTCATGTTCTTCATCCAGTTCGCCGGCTGGTTCCGCAACGCCCATCCGATGATGGCCCCTCTGGAAGTCCCCCAGAGCGCTGAAGCGGCCGCCAAGAGCGAGAAGGCGGCCCGCAAGATGGCCGAACGCCTCAACGAGCACCTGGCGAACAACGAATTCGTCGCCGCCGGCCGCTTCTCCATCGCCGACATCACCCTCTTCATCACCTGCGGCTTCTGCCGCGTGATGAAATGGGCGCCCCACAAGGAACTCCCCCATCTCGGCCGCTGGTACGACGCCATGTCCCAGCGCGGCTTTGCGGGCTGAGGCGCTCAAGCCGCTAACCACCCCACCCCAACCCTCCCCGCGGGCGGGGAGGGGGCAGGTCACTCTCCGCTGAAACGCAACCTCTCCCCATAGCGCAACAGGTCCCCTCCCCACGAAGGTGGGGAGGGATAGGGTGGGGCACCTCTCCGCAAAGCGGCGCCTGTCCAACACATCCCGCCCCCTCCGCCCCCAAAATCCCCAATTCCCTCAACCCCTTACAAAAAATTCCCCCAATCCTTA